>JAJCXN010000038.1 GCA_029263415.1 Acidobacteriota bacterium | reverse complement strand
CTCTTACGCCAAAAATGCGTGAGCATAGATTTCCGTGCCGGTGTTAGCTTTGGCTCGGGCAAGTATTCCTGCCAGGATCGCGTTCACCTCTTCGTCGGGTTTGAGAAGGAATTGGCCGCCGGCGGTACGCGCGGTGATCTCGACGGTGGCTTGGTTGCCGAGAGCTGGATTGACGAGATGTCTGAGGCGGCGCATGGAGTCTCCTTGTTGGTTTTCGGCCTAGAAGGCCTCACCAATACAAGACGCCAGCGGGGGCGCGGCTCGCCCAAAACATTTGCCCGGCACCCTTGAGAGAGCCTAGGAGGCCCGTGCTCTGATCCACGACAATCGGGTCGAGACTCTGATGGTCGAAGCGAGTAGGGGCGGTCGTCACTAGCCGGCGATCACCACTTTCCTACGATCAAGAGCCGTGCGAGGTACGCCGCGCCATAGACGGTGTGAAGGGCAAAGACGATGAGTGCCGCATTGACCCAGTGGTCCTTGAATCGTCGAAGCACGGCTTGCTTGGCGGTCGCCGCAAGGCACACCAGAAACAAGATGTAGGCCGCGATGTACGCCTGCCAGAAGAAGTTGCCGTGGAACTGTCTCTCCCCTGTCTCAGAGAGTACAGCCATCATCGTTGCCCCGATTCCGTAGCAAACAACGGCGTACTGGTAGTGCAGGTTTCTGAAGAGAATCCGTCTCAAGACGATCGTTGCAACCAGCGGGAATAGCGTTGAGGCTAAGAGGGACAACGGAATGCTGTCACTGAAGATTGACCAGACGGTGAACGGTCGGAGCACGACGCTGGCCCCAGCCTCGGTTGCCGCTTCGGACTCATAGAGCACAAGGTACGACACCAGCACACCAACTCCGCCGACGGTCACCGGCACCAAGCTCTTCCAGAAAGGAGCCGTCAAGCGAAAACGGACGAGCGCCATCAGCGGAAAAGCAACGGCAAAAACGAAAAAGAAGCTGGGTTTAGCCAGGATGTTGATGCCGCTGAGTAGTGCCAGTTTGAGTAGCAAACCTCGCACGCTTGGGTCCTCTAGGTATCTTGCCGAAAGAAGGAACAGCGCGAGTGCAAACGGGAAGACAAAAATGACGGTGGAATTGTGCCAAACGTTGGGCGTGATCTGGCCGATGTATGCGGTAGTGGTGGGTAGGCTCAGAACCACCAACATCGAGACGCTCATGGCGAAGATCCAACCCCTTGAGACTTCTGTGGCAGCAGGAGGGGCAAGCTGTGTGTCTAGATAGGACCGAGAGATCCTAAACTTTGCTAGAATTGCCGTACCCAGAACCATCGCAGTCGCGAGGAACAACCAAGTCTCAGATTGCGAGAAGAAGGTCAGCGCGTAGACCGTCGCATAGAAAAGAAGGTTCGGGGGGATCGGCCGGGTTCCGTCCACGAAGTCGTCGATCATCGCGAGGTGAAGTTGGATATCAGTGGGTACGCCGAGCCACAGGAGGGCAAAGAAAATTGCCGCTCCAGCGACCAGCACAGCTGCACTACCTGATGCGTCTTCTCTCAGCAAGACCTCTATCCGTGGGACGTTCGTTCGTTTCAGGTGATCTGCGCTGCGTCGCGTGCGGGATAGGCGTCCATCTGCTGTGTTGTCGCAACCTCGTCTAGGTGCTGTTGCGACGGGCGGACTGTTGGTCGTTGAGGATCGCTGACTCCAACGGCCGCAACAATTGCTAGTCTACTTGACCCTCGACCTCGCTCGGTTCAAGTCTCGCAAGGAGTTCTACTTGTCGCCAACAATCGCGCCTATAAGCGGCGTGTCAACAGTAATCCCGGTCTATCGCAGTGCGTCAACGCTGCTTGGCCTGGTGGATCGTTTGGAAAGTACCCTGGCCCAGGTCGCTCCCGAGTTCGAGGTGATTCTGGTGTGCGACGATGGACTGGACGAGACTTGGAACGCGATCGTTGATCTTCAAACGAATCGGCCGTGGCTTATCGGTATTCGGCTAATGCGGAACTACGGTCAGCACAACGCTCTGCTGTGTGGGATCCGTAGCGCTCGTTGGCCGGTGACGGTGACGATCGATGATGACCTCCAGCATCCTCCAGAAGAGATTCCAAAACTGCTAGACGAGTTGGCAACGGGCTTTGACGTTGTCTACGGAACTCCCGAACAAGAGCGGCACGGTTTGTCGAGAAACTTTGCATCGCGTTGCGTCAAGTTCGCGTTGAAAGCGGCGATGGGAATTGAGGTTGCGGGCGATGTCAGTGCCTTGCGAGCCTTTCGCACCGAACTCCGTTCGGCTTTCGCGCTGCACAGCGGATCGTTCGTTTCGATCGACGTCTTATTGTCCTGGGCGACCTCGCGGTTTTCTAGTGTCCGGGTTCGACATCTAGATCGAGAGCAAGGTGTCTCTGGCTATACCAACCGCAAGCTGATGACCCACGCCATCAACATGCTCACCGGCTTTAGCGGTCTTCCGTTGCGGATCGCGAGTTTGATCGGGCTCACATTTACCGTGTTCGGTGGTTTCAGCTTGGCTTGGGTGGTTGGCCGCTACTTGTTGCAGGGGACCTCGGTAGCAGGATTCCCATTCATCGCGGCGATCGTGTCGATTTTTTCAGGCGCGCAGTTGGCTTGTCTTGGCATCATTGGTGAGTACCTCGCTCGCATTCATTTTCGCAGCATGGGCCGCCCTGCCTATCTGGTGAGAACAGAGGCGGGGATCGACAAGGCAGCATCCACGGCGACTGAGGAATCGCTAGATGGCGAGAGTCAGCGATGACCGTGGACCATTCGTCGCCGTACGACTCGAAGCGTTTCGACTTTCCTATTCACCGGGCCGAATGCTCCTCACTGGCCGAAGCCGATAGCGCGGTTGCTCTTGCGGAAGCGTCCGGTGCGCAACTCTTGATCCTCAGGTTCCCTGCGCAGCATCGAGCGTTTGGGTGGTGGCTAGGCGAGCTTCCGTGCCGGTGGGTGTTTGCAGACACTTTGGTCTACTACAAGCGCCTGATCGAAGGCACCTTGGAACTGCCGGTAGTGGAAGGGTATCGCCAGCGACTAGCTGTCCCGAGCGACGCTCCGGCCGTCGAGGAGTTGATGCTCGAACTGTTCGCTGACTACGCGAGCCACTACCGTTGGAACCCCCGAACGGATAACGCGGGCAGGGTCGCTGAGGGCTATGGTGAGTGGGCCCGGCGGTCAGTGGAAGGGGGTCAGTCTTTCACTTTTCTTCTGGAATCATCTGAGGGCGAGATTGTTGCAGCGGCCACCACTGAGGTGCAGGGCGACGTTGGGGTGATGCCATTGGCTGGCGTCTCGTCTCGTCACGGTCGGCGCGGGCTCTACCGGTGGGTCATGGACGGCACCCACAATCAGTTCTTCAAGAGCGGTCAGAGGTATCAAGAGATATCGACTCAGGTCCACAACCTGCTGGTCCAAAAGGTATGGTCGCGGTGCGGAATGGTGATGCATCGGGCCAACCAAACCGTGCACATCGATCTGCGCAAGAACCTCGAACCTGGGCCCCCTTGATGGCTGCGATTCCATTCAACCGTCTATCCGCCGTCGGCAATGAGATGGCGTACCTCGAAGCAGCGATCACGACTTGCCGGCTCTCCGGAGACGGAGACTTCTCTAGTCGTTGCAGCGATCTGATGGCACATGCCCTAGGTGCCCCGCGTGTATTCCTCACTCCCTCGTGCAGCGCTGCACTGGAACTGGCAGCACTCTTGCTGCGCTTGGAGCCCGGCGACGAAGTGATCGTGCCCTCGTTCGCTTTTGTGACAACTGCGAGTGCCTTTGCCCTGTTTGGCGCACGCCCGGTGTTTGTCGACGTTTGTGCCAAGACATTGAATCTCGATATGGATGCTGTAGGGCGCTCTGTGACCGGTAAGACTCGCGCTGTAGTTGCGCTGCACTATGGCGGAGTGGCTTGTGATATGGATCGGCTGGCTGAGTTAGCCAAGCGCCATGATTTCGAGATCATTGAAGACAACGCCCACGGGTTGTTCGGTAGCTATCGCGGCCAGCTGCTTGGCACTTTCGGGTCGGTTGCTACTCAGAGCTTCCACGAGACCAAGAATTTTGGTTGTGGCGAGGGTGGTGCGATCATCGTCAATCGTGAAGACTGGATTCAGCGCACCGAGATTCTGCGCGAGAAAGGTACCGATCGATCTCGGTTCTTCCGTGGACAAGTCGACAAATACACTTGGGTCGATTTGGGATCCAGCTATCTGCCTTCGGAGTTGCAGGCGGCTTTCCTGTTGGGTCAGCTGGAGCAGCGCCATCGAGTGCAGCAGCGTCGCGCGCAGATCTGGGATCGCTATTTCGCAGAACTTAGCGGGTGGGCGAGTCTGAAAGGTGTGCAACTGCCACACACTCCAGAAGGATGTGAAGCCACCGCCCACCTCTTCTTCCTCGTATTGCCCTCGCTCGATGAGCGCCAGCGCTTCATCTCTCATCTTGGGGAACGTGACATTCTGACGGTGTTCCACTACCAGGCACTCCACCTGTCCGATGTGGGCCGACGCTTCGGTGGGCGAAGTGGAGATTGTCCGGTGGCCGAACGCGCTGGAGACTGCTTGGTGCGGCTGCCTTTGTTCTACAGCCTGTCGGACGACGAGGTGGGTCGCGTCATTGAAGCTGTTCAGTCCTTCGACGCCGTGTCCTGACTGAACCGTTCGGACCGGTTCAGCACTCGCCAGGACTGCGGGCCCTCTTGATCGATCAGGACGAAGGCTTCGGCCGCGCCTTCGAAAAAGACGTGGCCTCGATGAGAAACCCGGAGAACCTCTCCTACGGCCAGACTGTCGAATGTGGCTTCGTTGCCGGGTAGTACCAAGACCTGTCTGGTGCGATCGTGGTTGGCAGCTGGAAGGCGAGCCGTTAGCTCGAAAAAGGAAGCTGTTTCGTATGGCCACGGTTGTGCGTCTTGTTTGAGGATCGCAACGAAGGAACCCACCTCCGGGCCAGCTCTGTTCAGTTCTTCTTCGATGAGCTGAGTAGCCGCGTCGAGGGAACGGTCGCGGTCAATGAAGCGCTCCATCGCCAGCTCGAAACTAAATCCAGCCGTGAAGACGAAGACCAACAATACCGGCGTGCGGAACCTAGGCCTTACAAGATAGGAGAGTGTGACGACAAACGTTGCAGCTGCCAGCGGCACCAGCGGGAGCCAGTAGCGAGAGAAGACACCGGACTCAAGAAGACGACCGGAGAAGGCGATCGGGAGCACGCCCGCCGCGAGCGCGGCGATTGCTGACAGCAGCCGGATGGTGCGATCAGACGTGTCAGGTTCCTGCCTTAGTTCTTGTGGTCGTTGGGATCTGTGAGCGTTCAGAGTATCGGTGCGCACGATCCAGACAGCCCAGGCAGTCAGTGCGAGACCAGCCAAGACCGCCTTGCGGGCCCCGGTGAACCTGAGCTCTCCAACGCGATCGAGGACCAAGCCACCGCTCACTTGCCACAGACCATGAAGGCCCCGCTCTGGCAGCAGCAACAGCTTGTCCCACCCAGAAGCGATCAGGGCGGTCATCGAGATCGCCTCGCGGTTCGCGCCGTCACCGATCAGCACGAAGTTGATGGCGATGCCAGCGGCGGCTACGGCAATGAGAACGCCCAGGCGCGCCCGCGGCAGGCGCCGGTGCGGTGTCATGGCAAAGAAGATGCAAGCTGCCAAGAAGACGGGCAGAGAGTAGAGGCTGAAGGCCATGGCAAAGGCAACGCACCCGGCCCCTGCCACCTGTGCGAGGCGAGGGGCCGTTCCCCTCGAACTGGCTAGAGCGAGTAGGAATCCCACCCACACCAGTTGCGGTACTGCCAGCGTTCCCCAAATCGTCGAGAGGTGGCAATAGTACTGGCCGATCATGCCGGTGCTGGCAATCGCAGCTGCGGTGAAGGCTTCGTCCGTGCGCGGCTCAACTGCAACTTCACGTACCAGGAGGACGGTGAGTACTCCGACCAGGGTCCAGGCAACGAAGTGCATTGCAACAGACACTTGCCAGAACAGCCCTGCCGAGAGCAGGACTTTCATTAGTACTGCATAAAGCAGCACTTCACTGTGCGCATCATGCACCGCGTTCGGTCCGCCCTCAAGTTCGAGTAGGCGAATCAAGCCGTCGTCCCAATGCGGTGCCCCCACAACTGCAACGACCGTGTGGATCGCGGCGATCGGGAGTAGAAGCGATAGGAGTGAGATTGGACGAAGCGGCCAGTCTTTGAATACTTGGCTCATGATGTTGCGGTGCCCACGATTAGAGAAGACGCACACTGAGTGCACACTGTTCATCCAACGACGCCGCAGCAGCAGCCGCAGCAGCAAAAGGAGCCGTAGCAGCAGCAAAAGGTGCCGCCCAAATGTTGAGCGAGCCCAAGTATAGAGTGAGGTTCAGAGCTGCTAGATCGTTAGGGCTCTGCCGCAGCCTTTCATGAACCAGAGATCCGTCGATCCTGGGTCAGATTGCGCGGCATTGACATCGCCCCAGCGCCCGCTTGCGGCACCACCCATCCGCAGAGGGCATGCGTGCCCGCAGCCCGGCCTCACGGAGGCCGATGCGTACAATGTCAAGTTGTTGGATCCTACCCCGTCTCAGGAACGGACGGAGCGTTCGCCGGGAAACTACCCGGCGGCAAGCAGGACTCGCTACCTTGCCTTTTCCAAGTACTGGAGGGCAGTCCCGCAGTGCGATTCCGCAGCAAGCGGCACTCGAATGGTGGCACCTCACACGCCGTCAAGACGATCTATCCCAGACAATCCCAGACACAAAGATAGGATGGCGTCGTGGGCGCCGTTGGTCCTGTGTCTGTCCAGAACCCTCCCGTGTGACCGGAGGCGGTCGAGCGTCGCTAGCTATCTTTGAACCGCGGACTGAGACTCCGATCCCAGAGGCCCACCAGAGACCACCTGATGGAAGTCATCATCTTTCGTTGGAGCACGCTGATTCAGCTGGTGTCGTTGCTGATCATCGCGGCGTTCTTCGTCGCTCTCGCGCGTTCGAGGCCGGATGTAAAGTTGCGCTACTGGATCGTCGGTTGGTTCTGCAACGCGGTTGCGCTCAGCGTTACGGTCTCGTACTGGGTCGTGCAGCCGGACTCAGACCTCATCCAGACCGTTCTTTTTGCCCTCTACATGGGAGGCAAGACCGCCTTTGTTGCGTTTCTTGTCCTCGGTGCGTGGGAACTCAAGGGTCACAGCCGGCCACCCAAGTTGAAACTCGTGCTCGTTGGCCTCGTCGTCTATACGGTTCTCGGTTCCTACTTTGTTGATGGCATCGACCCTCTGGGGGTTGTGCAGCAGGCCGTTGTCGGGCTGGGTTTTGCCTTCGGTGCTTGGATCGTAGCCCGGGGCTCGATAGGCGCCGGGATGGGTTGGCTACTTGCCGGGTTTCTCGCTCGGTCCGTTTTGAGCTTCATCGAATCCGCGTCCTATGCCGTCAGCTTGCTCCCCAAAGGCCTGTTCGAAGAGTCGTTCTACTCCGGGGTCGCGCTCTTTTCCGCCTCGCACTCGGCCATCGACAGCGGAACCGAGTGGTCGATCGCGTTCGGCTTGGTCCTTGCTCTCAACCACCGCACGCAGAGCCAGCTCAACGACTACAATCAGTCGCTTCTCGAGGCTCAATCAGAGCTGAGAAGGGTTGCCGATCGAGATCCACTGACCGGGCTCGATAACCGCCGCGCCTTGCGCACTTCGCTGCGAGCCGTTCAGTCGGAGGGGGCGACCCTCTTGTTTTTCGATCTCGATGGCTTCAAGTCGATCAACGACCGATTCGGGCACAAAGCCGGTGACGAGTGCCTCAGGGTCTTCGCGAACGCCCTACGCGATTGCTTCCGCCTTCAGGACACTGTCGCACGCTATTCGGGCGACGAGTTTCTGGTTGTCGCGCGCGGTCTCGAACCCAAGGCGATTGACGACCGGCTCGAACGCCTTCGCAAAGGGCTGGACTCGCGCCAGCACGGCCAGCCAAGGATCAAGTTCTCAGTAGGCATCGCCGAACTCGCCCCTGGCGGTCATCCAGAGGAAGCACTCGACGCGGCCGACCGTGAGATGTATGAGGCCAAAGCCACGGGCAACCAATCGAAGCCCCGCTGAGACCGAGTCGCCCTCACACACAAAGGTGCCACACAAATGTCGAGAAGAACTGGCTCGGTTGGCCGCTTCTACACTGGGCCGGAACCTGATCGAGTCGGGCGTCCTCGCCGGTGATCGAAGTGGGTCAGTTGCCGATGATCATTGACGCCCTTCAAGGATCCTTTGAGTCCGACTCTCGCGACACGAGCTTCGGGCCCAGTATGCCGATTCCTCCCTCGGGGTCCTGTCGAAAGGGCCTTAGCTGTAGCTTTGCTACCTTGCCTAGGAGGTCGTCGACAATCCAAGTTTTTGGTACTAGCGTTTGTGCGCCGGTAGCGGAATAGCGTCTCACCCGTCTCCCGGCGACTGTGAGAAGTATCGCGGAGTCTGGACTCCGGTTCACAGCTATGAAAGTGAGGGTGGGGGCGTTGATGAGAAACGGGCTGCTCTCCACCGCCACTTCGTCATTGCCAAGTGGACCTAGCAGTGGAGAGCTTTCTGGGAGCAGGAACGTTTCACTAAGGAGCTTCGTTTGGTTGCCTTCGCTTGATGCGAGATGGCGATCGAGTGCCGTGGATCGAGCGTATTGGATCGATTGCAGCTCTGATGCCTGGAGCCAGCTCTGTTGTGGACCGATGTCGGAGAACCGGAGGGTAGCTGTCTTCCCGCGCCAAGGGTAGAGCGGCCAGCTGATTGGCCGCAGCTTGTTTGTACCATTGCCGCCCGCATGAAAGAGTGGGACTCCATCGATCAGAAGCTCTGCTCTGGTGTAGGTGGGATGGCTTGCTGCGAACTTGAATGTGAGCTCGTCAAAATCGATCAGGAATGCGGCAGTCTCTGCTCCCTCCCAAGGTGGTCCGTTCCTGCCAGTTTCGATGGTCCCTCCGTCGGTCAAAGCAGTCTTAGTCTCTAGTGCGACAAAGCCCCTTGGCTCTCTCCCTCTGCTCCTGACTGACTCAGGGAGCAGCATGATGGGATGTCCTGGCGGCGAAACTTGGTTGGGGTCGCGACGGTCAAACACCTTCTTTAGATCGTCTCGCATCAACAATTTGCGTTGCGGGTATGCGCTGAAGACTTCGGTGTAGCCAGCGATGTTGCGAGCAGAGTCGCTGCCCATGTTCGTTACGATCAAACCTGGATTGAACTTGTCTAGAATCTTCCCAAGGGAGATCCGTCGCTCGTGTTCTCCGTGGAAGAAGAGTCCCTTCGTGACGAGCCCTGCAAGGTCGATCATGGGAGCCTTCGTCTTCTGAGACCTTCTGCGAGCACCGCGCTAGCCACTGGTGGGAGGCCGCCTGCGGTATCGCTGTTGTTCGCCGCGCCGGTCGCCGGTCTCCTCATCCCCAACCCGGTGATGCCGGATGAGGTGCGCGTGGTCCATTTGGTCGAAACCGCTCCTTATCAATCGTGGTTCGGCTGGTTTGTTGTTTGGCTACTGTGTTTGGCTACAGCGCGGAGGCGCTCGGTATAAGAGCGCGCAGCAGCAGGTGGTGCCGGGTTGGTCAAAGGTCGCCACACAAGGCCCGCCCAAGTGTTGAGCAAGCTTGCCGCTGGGACACCACTCTCCGGTGCTCGCAGCGAAGCGGACTAACAGGGCAAGCCCGCTACGAGTTCCACAGCTTGGGCACCTTGCGGAAGTCATGAGTGGAGGTTCCAGGAATAGAACGTTCCTGAGACACGAGCAGTCGCGTCCAGCAACGATCAGATTCCCGCTTCCGAGACTGAGTGTTCCAGGAGTGGCACAGGTCAGGTAATTCGTTGTTTCCGCCGCTCGGGTCGCCCGATGTGACCGTCACGGCGTTGCAACCATTCTTGAACCTGCAACAGACCGTCATTGGCTCGATGCCAAACTCTTTGATTCATGCAGGTTGATCCAGCTGGCACGAATAGTGCTTTTGATCTTCTAGGAACCACCATCAACGGGAGACAGAAGAAATGTTGAGAGCAGTTGCGGCAAGCGGTGTACTGGCGATCTGTGTGGGCGCGTGTGGCGGCGAATCCCAGGATGGCAACCAGGCCCAGGCATTAGGCGCGGATGTCGCGCCCGCGGCTACTGAAAGCGCAGCGCCCGCTGCCGTGGCCGCAGCAGCCGCGCCTCAGGCGGTAGCAAGTCGAGCCCGCGAGGGCGAATGTCATGCTAATCAGGTCAGCGTCAGCGCCAAACACTCAGCCCACGAAGAATATGCCGCGTTGCCCTGGAACGATCTGAAATCGGTTTTTGGCAGACGCATCGTTGCCGGCCTCGGAGCCGATGGCACTGCCATCCTGGTGTTCATGTCCACCAAGACGCTGGACCCGGAACAAATCCCGTCCCGAAACTACAAGGAACTGCTGGGGCAAGACGGCTTCGTCCAGATCGGATTCTCGAACGGCACAGGAGCTCATCCGGAAGGAGGCGACTATGCCATGGACGACAACAACAGGGCGCCGCACCGGGTAACGTTTGCTGTCCAGGTGGGTGGCACTAGCCAGACCACCACCAAATCCAACTGGGGCAAGCCGGATGCGGTCGGAACGGCCAGCTTGACCCATCTGACCGATGACCGGATCTGCGGCACATTCAGCCTGGAAGATCCGTGGCGGGTCATCACTGGCAGTTTTGATGCGCCGCTGTCCGACACCGGTGCGGCACGACTGGCGATGGCTGGAAACTGACCGTTACGCGCCGACTCCAACATTGAACGAATCGCGGGGCATTTGGCTTTCTGATTGCCTTGGTTGCCGCGGCGACACCCGGTCAGACACCGGCACAACAAGGTCCGACACTTGAGGAACGGGCGAGAGTCAAGGTCATCGCTTTTTGAAGCCAGGATCCGCGAAGGAAAGTGGACCTCGGCGTCCAAGAAGTTGACGTCTCAATACCTGGCCGCCTGTGGCGGCTCCCCCAATGCCATGGCCAAGATCCTGATACGCGATCTGGGCGCTGCTCCTGGCCGTTTCACCAACGACATCAAGTTACTGGACCACCGGCAAGCGATTGTCGATGCAACGGCTGAACTTGGGGACGGTACGGGACGCCGGTTTGACGGTGTTCGTCGAGATGACGGAACAGGAGTCAAATCAGTCTGATCGAGTTCGAACACCGCGGCGAGCGGTGGCAGATGTGCCATGAAGTTCCGACTTTTGCGCAAAAGGATCAATCGCCCTAAGCGACCCGCGTTGCCACCTGCGTCGGCTAGGACATAGCCCACACAAGCCCACACTAGGTGCCGCCCAAATGTTGAGCGGACATAGCCCACAGCCGACCTGGCAAACACTTGGCCGGCACCCTTGAGAAAAAGCGCCCGAGGGCATGCCCCTAGCGTCATACCTGCTCACCACGAGAACCTCGATTCAACTCCCTAGTCCTTCTCAGGGAGCCAGAAGGAATAGCCGTTAGCCAACTCCGTTGATGTTGCAGCCACCTTCTGGCGATGCGGCTCTCGCAGGGGCTGTTAGTGCCTCCTGCGAGGAGAAGCGACACCACGACGTTCGAGAGTCCGAGCCCCTTGAGCCTTCTCCGATCCATGAGAAGCCCGCACAGGTGAGCGCGCAACAGGCACCACATTTCTTTGGTTCGTTGTCACAAAAGGCCCTTTCAACGCCTCTAAGCAGTGTCTAGAGCATGAAGACACCGACTCTGAGCCATCTGTCTTTGTGCGCCTGATCTCACATCGGACGCCCGCTTCAATCAGACCCGACGAAGAATGGAGCAATGGGTAGCCAGTTCCGTCTCGAATCGCACAACACACAGTAACGAAAAGGATACATTGGACATGACCAGAATTCACCTATCACTGATTGCGCTTTCCATGGTTTTCGGGCTTTCAGCTGCCCATGCACAAGACTCGCCGGCAGATCTGAATGATCTTCAGATCGCTCATGTTGCGTACACCGCAGACAACATCGATATTCAGTATGCGCACCTCGCGCTTGCTCTCAGCAAGAACCAGGCGGTAAAGGATTTTGCGAATACGATGATTCGCGATCACAATGCTGTCAATGAGCAGGCTCTAGCCTTGCTCAAGAAACTGAAAGCAGATCCGCAGGACAATTTTCTTAGCAAAGCGTTGCAAGAAGGGGCCGTAAGGATCGTCAACGAATTGAGTCAGCTCCGCGGCCCTGCCTTTGATAGGCGGTACGCCGAGAACGAGTTGGCCTACCACCAAGCCGTAAACAATCTGATGTCGACCGCGTTCATTCCGAACATCGAGAGCAAGGAAGTTGAGAAGCTGTTTAAGGCTAGCTACAAGATCTTTCTGACGCACGAAAAACACGCAGAGATGATGGTTAGGTCTCTCAACTGAACTCCGGCAATCTGCATTCATGATCCTAAGTAAATCTATTGCACACGTTGTAGGCACCGTGCTCGCCGTCACCGTTTCTTGCGGTTGCGGCTCACAACCGCAAACGGCACCACGCACGCACGAAGTAGAAATCAGCGGCTTTGTGTTCGTGCCGGAAACGGTCAGCATCAAACCGGGCGACACAATCACTTGGACCAATCGCGATATCGCACCACATACTGCGACAGCGAATGACGACAGTTGGGATACGGGAGCCATAAACCAGGACGAGTCAAAGAGCGTCCTCTTCACCGCAGAAATGGCCTCTAGCTACGTCTGCCTATTCCATCCTGCGATGAAAGGGGCCGTTGACGTTACGACGAACTAGCACGAAACATGACTCAACACGGAGGACTGCCGCGTCACGGCAATCCTCCGTTTCGACTGAGCGTCCAGTCGCCACCAACGAGTTTCCCAATTCGAATCCGGGCACACAGCGCAGGTGAGTTACCCGTTCCTCAGAGTCGAGGCACCGTCTGCGAGAGACGAACACGAACACGAAAGTAGTCGAATTTGCACTCCAACCCAACTGACGACACTGACCTAGTGCGGAATCTTGTGTCCGGTGACGAAGAAGCGTTTGAGAGGCTGGTCACGACCTACGCAGGCAAAATGCTAGGCGTGGCAACCAAATTGCTGGGAGCTGGTCCAGACGCCGAAGATGCCGTTCAGGAGGCTTTGGTAGCGGCCTGGAAGAACATCGCTCGGTTCGACGGGCATGCCGCACTGGGAACCTGGCTTCATCGCATCACCGTGAACGAAAGTCTTGCCAGACTTCGCGTAAGGAAGAAGGAAGTTTCTATGCCTTCGGAAGATCTGGATCTCGTTGAGGGCCTACGCGACGAGCGACCGGACCCGCTACGCCGGGTGGGTACCGCTCAACTTGTATGGGGTGCTGTTGACAAGCTGAGCCCAGACCTCAGAGAGGTTTTGGTACTGCGCGACGTAGAGGCGATGCCCTCGAAAGAAGTCGCAGCAGCGTTAGGCATCACGGATGCCTTGGTGCGACAGCGGCTACACCGTGGGCGCCAGTTCCTCGCCGAACGGCTCCGGCCCGAACTAGTCGCTGCCCGCGAGCTGACCTGTGGGGGTGACCTCAGCCTCCTCTACGACTACGTGGATGGCGAGCTTCCAAGAGCCACTTTGGAGCCGGTGTCGGAGCACCTCGATTCCTGCAGGACCTGCGGAGGCTATCTTAGGCTCTTCACAGAGATCGTTGCTCTTCCTTTGAAGAGTACGGCATCGTCCTTCGACCCTGGTCCAGAGTCGGAATCCATGATGAAGATTCTCACTCGATTCAAAGCTGAGCGAGGCTGATATGGCCCCTCGAGGCCTCGCGTGTCTGGTGGGGGTGCTCCCCGTGAAGTGCTGACTGCGGTGCTCTGATGAAGACCTGTCTGAACTTGAGCGCGAATGACTAGGCCACGACGATTCCGCCGATTGTTGGCGGTGAGTGTTGCCTTAGCCTTACTAGGCAGTTTGGGTTACCTCTACTCGACGGGAATTCTCATCAAGGATTCAGTACTCACTGTTGAGGAGGTGGAGAGCCACTACCAAACAGTACGTCCTGAGATTGTCGCTAGGTATCGGAGTGGTGGGCACCCGGTTGCGCTTGAGTATTCAAATTGGCCAGCAGCTGCGACCACCGTGGCGGCACCAGGTGTGCACAGCAGCCGGTACCTGGCTACTTTCGTCAACCGAGTCGGGTACGACCAGTACATCGAATACGCATCCGACGATTTTGAGATGCCTCTCGGCACCGTCATTGCGAAAGAAAGCTTCAAACTCAAAGCACAAGCTCGCAAGCTATTCGTAGGACCGCTACTGATCATGGAGAAGGTCGGCCTCAGCGTGGCGCCCGAATCGAATGGTTGGGTGTACCAGGGTGTCAAAGGCAACGGCAGGACGATGAACGTCAGCCAGAAGTACTGCCATGGCTGCCATGGGGCCTTCGCTGATCAGGACTCGCTTGGTTACCCGGTCAAAAGCATGCGAATCGGCTATGCCTCCGAAGGCACTCCCGAGCCGTCAGTGCAGCTTGGGGCTGGAGACCCGGCAAGAGGGAAGGAGTTCTTTACCAAGTGTGCCTCTTGTCATCAGATCGGAGCCGACGCACAGAACGGCTTCGGTCCGACTCTGAATAACGTCGTTGATCATCTTGCAGGAGCGTCTTCCGGTTATGCATACAGCGCGAGCCTCGAGGGTGCAAAGAACAAGGGGCTCGTTTGGGATGAGGAGCACTTGTTTGAGTGGTTGGCCGGCCCTTCAGAACTTCTGAAGAAGCATCTTGGCAAAAGCGATGCAAGGAGCAAGATGCGGGCAGCTTTTGATGATGTGCAAGGTCGCCAAGATGTTATTGCGTACCTGAGGTCCCTGTCTGCTGGATCCTAATCCTAGGTCAGTCCTGGTGGCGTTCCTCGCCTTGGCACCCTCTGTAGGCTCACGGGCCTGCTATGAGTAGGATTCAGGCAGGGTAGTCGGCGCAGCAAACCAACCATGCGGGAATCGGCCTGAGGCCGCGTTCGCTGCCGCCGTAGGACGTCGAAAGGCATTTCCCTCTCTCTCGCCGTCGTGGTGCAGTCTCTATCGTTGAATGGAGACATACGGCCTTTCGTCGCCCCAGCGCCCGCTTGCGGCACCACCCATCCGCAGAGGGTATAAGTGTCCGCAGCCCTAACCTCTCGGAGGCCGACTGGTACCACCTTTGAGACGGTCTTTGGTGGACTAATGCTTGACGAAATGAAACCCTAAGGTATCACCTGGAGTATTCAAGGTGTCTCCGAGACACTCTAAGCACTCAAACAAGGAGCAGTTCCATGAACAAAGCAAGACTCTTCAGCACAGCGGCGGTTGTAATAGGCCTTCTCCTCCATCCAACCGGCCGAGTTCACGCGACTGGCGATGTCGAGCACACACTCAAGTCCAAGATCCTCGATCAGCAACGCACTCTCACCGTTCATCTACCGTCGTCCTATCAGCAGCAGACGGAGTTCCTCTACCCAGTTCTTTACCTACTCGACGGAGAGACCAACGCGGGCTACGCAGTGTCGGTTTCCAGATTTCTTGCCGAGACCGCTGTGACTCCGGAGGTCATTACCGTGGCTTTGCATGCAGGTACAACGCGCTCTCGGGATTACCTACCGCCAAACCCGGATGGCGCAGCTGGCACCGGCGGCGAGGCCGACCGATACCTAGAGCACCTGGCGCAAGAGCTCATCCCGTTCATCGAAGACAACTATCGCGCGGCACCGCTGCGCTTGATCTCGGGCCACTCCATGGGCGGTCTGTTGGTGATCGAGGCTTTGGTCCAACAACCTGGCCTTTTCGAAGGCTATCTCGCCCAAAGCCCGTACCTCAACGAGTCCATTGGGAAGCCGCTACTGGAACGGATAGGAGCAAAGACTGCGGGCTCACCGACTTCAGTCGTGGATAGCTCGAGGGTTTTCTACTACTTCAACCTAGGCGAGGAACCACAGCTCGCTCCGAACTTTGACCGATTGCAAGGCGTGCTGGCGGAATCACGCAGGAGTGGCGCAAGCGAGGCCAGTGGCGCAGTCGAGATCGAGGCCGGCAAAGGCCACATGGAAACGCGTTTGGTGGGCTACTACAAAGGCCTAGAACGCTTCTTCGCAGACACCTGGAAGTTTTCTCCGGAGAGCTTGGGCCAGGACGGGGCCGCCGGGTTCACAGCCTACGTGAGCCGCTTGAACTCAACTTTCGGATACAAGGTACTCCTCAACGAATCAGTATTCCAGGGCGCAGTACAGACCCTCTTCTCGACTCAGAACCCGCAAGGTGCCAGAACGGTCGGCGGCCTTTACGTCGACTACTACCCGCGTTCGCCGATTGCGCACTTTCTGCTCGCCAACGCTCAGGCGGGAAGCGGCGCTAGGGAGGAGGCCCTGGGCTCCATCGGAGCGGCGATGTCGCTGTATGAGGCGGCGCCGAGCACAGTTCTCGCACCCTTGTATGACGCGATGAACAGACTCAAGTCATCTTTGCAGCCGCACTGACCCTCGCCTCCCACAGACAACACAACCTGCACCAGTCAGACACCTTAGAAGGAGTGATCAATCACCATGTCAGATGAACACACAACACCTGAAGTCGCCGACCGTCACAGACGCTACTTGGTGCTCGCCATGCTTGCAGTTGCGGTCATGTCGGGAGCCAACGCGGTAGAACGTATCGTTGGGCCAGAGACCGCGAGGCTAATGGAGCATCTCGAACTGGCCATGGTGATCGTCGTCGCGATGACTTTGCTACCGATGATGGCCTGGAAATTCAAAAACCGCGATCAGAGCCTGCAGTATCTTTACCTTGACGAAACTGGCTACGTTGCTCAGACATTGCACCGCGCTAAGAACGCTTCATGGGTGGCGACTTTTGTCTTTCTATCGGTACTCGCACCGCTTGCCCGTCGGTTCGAGGCCGTTCCGAGTGAATTCTTCGTCTATCTCAGCACCGCTGTGATGCTCGCAGTTTTCGTTGTGACCTTCTTCATCCTCAACTTTGGAGGCTCGAACGAGAGCGAAGAGGACGAAAGAGCGTCATCTCGTGCGTAAGTTGAAGCTGGGCAATCGTATTCGTGTGTTTAGAGCTGAACACCGCTTGACGCAGACCGACCTCGCTCAGCTAATCGGTGTATCGCGGAAGACAATCAGTACTATTGAGGTGGGCAAGTTCGTTCCTTCCACCACGATTGCGCTGCTGATCGCTCGGCAGTTCAAGGTGCCCGTGGAACAGATCTTCTCGCTTGAAGAGGACTAGCAGGGTCCACTCCAGTGCCGTTGCTTTGGTCGACCCGCTCATTCAACAGGCCAGCATGATCGATATGCAAGCCGTTGAGATGAAGTGCGACGAGAGAGGTGCCGGGCACTAGATGAACAATCCACCTCCCGACACCCCGTTTCCCACGGCAACCACGTGTTAAGCCTAGAATAGCTGCATCATGCGGCCGTCACCGTTCACGCGGTAGGCGGTTGTTCGCTCCTTTGCGCGTTGCCGAATCGAGTCGAGGGACGTATCCCCTGTAGCCAAACCCAACTCATGATGAAGAAAGGGATCAGAGTAGATCGAGCGAACGAGCGTTTGGCCGAACTCTTCGCTGACCAACACTACAGCGGGGCCGATGTCGAAGTCTTCCAGAAGCTCTCGGGCCACCGTATGAGCGTCACAGGACGACAGTACGATCACGACTTCCTCCGTCGGGTCCTTGCGCTGTTCGAGCATGCTCGCCAACTTGCGGGCGGTTAGGCCTCTTCCGAAGCTCAGGCCCCCTGCGTTACCGTGGCCCTCGAACACCAGGGTTAGTGATTGCCCACCGACGATCTGTTTCTTAAGTGCTGACACCCCATCCTGTTCGCGCACCAGTCTCACCGTCGCGGCTACCCTTGAAATCCTGCGCACGAGGTTGCCCCGACCGAAGGCTGGACGTCCATCCGGAGCTTGCCCTTTCGAGGCCGCTAATACAACGTTCCTGCCCTTGAAGAGATCAAAGCTCGCTAACCTTTGCCGCGTAACCCGAACGCGAGAGAACGCCTCCGCTGCGTTGTCCGGTCCAACCTTCCCGTTCTCGAAGTACAGCGTCCGCGCAACGGCGATCATCGCATCTGTGCGTGCCGACGGACCCACCAAACCTTGAAACCAGACCGGCTCAAGCGATTGGTAGTAGCAGCGGATCGCTGGATCGGCAAGGAGCTTGCCGACTCTCAGTTCAGTCGGGAGCGGCTTGCGGAGGCCTGATCGAGATGACCAGCGACTGGGACCTATGTACTCCAGCAAGCTGCTAGTCACGCCGGGATCAACGACCCCGCTGTGTGGGCACTCCGGCGAGCCGTTTGGAACATCTGCGACGGACATCAGAAGGGCAAGAATCATCAGAACGGACATGTTCTCCTACTTTCCTAGTGGCTCTGACAAAGCTGCCAGAGCCGTTAAGGCCGTCGCGACTTGAACTAGCAGTCCAAATATGCTCGACGCGGCCGATACCAGTAAAACTAGGATTACTCCGATTGCCGTATGAGTCAACAACTATTTCTAGGAAATCTACAGATTCTCGGTAACTGTCCGTCCGGACCGATGCTAGTCGCGGGCCCCAAATACCGATAGGCGCCCAGGAACATTGACTTTGGGCGACACGGCCTCCCCCTCTTTCTCAAAAAGAAACAGCTCAAATGGAACCGGCAATTATTTGGAATATCGAGTAGAGAGTCACGGCTCTTCAGGCCTACGTGTGGAGAGGCACATTCTCAGCGGGTGCCAGGTGGAGAGCTGTTCGGCAGCTTCCGTGGGCGGATCCCAGACCACTGGCCCCCAAAAGGTCCCCCACAAAAGGTGCGTCCCCCACACAAAACGACAAAGGTGCCGCCCAAATGTTGAGTAGCCGAACTCGCCCCTGGCATTCATCCAGAGGAAGCACTCGATGCGGCGGACCGTGAGATGTATGAGGCCAAAGCCACGCGAACCCAATCGAAGCCCGCTGAGACCGAGTCACGAGCCCGTCGTGCGCTTGGAACGGCCTGGTCGCGGGCCGTGGACCTGTGCTCCGGCACATGCAGCCGGCCGGGACCTACACAAAGGTGTCGCCCAAATGTTGAGCGACCTGGCAAAACATTTGCCCGGTACCCTTTGACTTTGCCCTTTGACTTTGTCCTTTGACTTTGAGAGAACATTTGCCCGAGCAACCGTTGAGAGTTGAGAGCAGGACCCGCCTAGCTGCGTAATTGCCCCCAACTGATCTCGGCAACACCGTTGGGTAGAACATGCATGAAGGTTCACTTGCGCGCGACTGCGTATCGTAACTAGAGCCGCCACCGAAATGCAGCGTCGGTCGGACTCAATCAAAGTTACTGGTTCAGCGCCGGAAGGAAAGACGCCATGGTTCGTGCCCTAAGTGAACAGGTGTGGAGTTTCAGAATGCAAGGAGTCTTCGCCGTCGTAACAACACTGCTGTGGCTAGCCGCCGCCGATCAAGCGGCAGCGCAGTGCACCGACGAAGACGATCAGTTAGCAGTAGCTAACGGCACGCTGGCCGACGGGGACCCTTTCGACACGCTCTTCAAGCTCCTGGCCTGTGACGCCTCGGGTGGCGCGAGCGGAGCTAACCCACCCTTTGAGTTCATAGACCCTACTGTTGCAACCAACGGCTACGCGCTGGGCGCACCGGTCGCATCCCACGCGCTTTCTTACCGATTCGTGCCGCTTTGTTCAGACGGAAGTGGTGATCACCTCTACACCGTAGCCGGAGCAGGGAGCGGCCAAGGGCTGGCTCCGACGTGCCCCTCGGCTGAGTGGATTCGCTGTGGCGATGGCACGCGGCCCCTGTACTACGCCGATAAGGCGGTGAGCACAGCCGGAGGGCCGCCAATCGATATTGAATCCGATGATTGGCTCTTCTATGTTCAAGGTGGTGCGAGTTGCGGGACCGAGGTGCATCGCGGCGACGAGTTCGATCCTGCCCGGAACCTCGATATCGATCAGGGTGAAATGTGTTTCGTGCAAGGGCAAGTCAACGGGGGTCAACTGACCAGTGACGGTGAACAGCGCTCGCGCGACCTCGATGGAATCATGCAACCTCATGCGACTAACGCATTGCGCGGCTTCAACCGGGTCACCATCGATCGCTGTACTCAGGATCTTTGGCTCGGAGATCGGGATCCTCTGGCGACCTGGGACAACAGCGACAACGCTGGCCTTCCGGTTGCCGGTGCAACCTCCTACACGCTTTTTCGGCATGGCCACAGGTTGTTCAAAGCCGTACTCACCGATCTGGCTCAGGGCGCGGAGTTTGCCGACAACGGAGGCGCGGGTGCGTTTCAACTGCCGTCGATCTCCGCGGCTGACACGGTCTTGCTGACCGCCAATTCCAATGGCGCGTTTGGCTTGATCCACAGCATGGACAAGCTCGAAGACTTCTTGAGTACAAACCTGTCCGTCGACGTAGAAGCAAGGATCCGCGCCGTCCTAGACAACCGGTTGGAACCCAGCCTCGAGAATGAAGCAGCCTTCAACAATCCGCCTATCCTGTGCATGGGTACGGCCTGCACGCTCTACGACGGTATTGAATCAGGTACCTCAGCGAACCCGATCATTAACTCGTACTCAGAGCTCCAATACCGGCCCCACACCACGGCAGGAGCCAACGACGGACACGAGTATGAGTTCCTGAACTCCTGGGGAGACACAAACGGCGCGGTTCTCGACGCGTCCTGCCTTACAACACATACCGCGACGGGCGACGCCTGGCGCTGCAACGATTTCGTACACGTGCTCGCCAATCATGTGGCTACACCCTTCTTTGTTCACCAAGCGCTCAGCGACTCAGCGCTCCAGGTCCACTCGATCGATTGGGCAGCAGACCCGCTACAGGACAGTTGGGATCTGGCCACCTACCAGTCGAGGATGGTTCATCAGCTAGAGACATTGCTCGACCTCCACAGCATCGCAGGCGATGAGGGTCTCTCCAATGCGGACTGGTCGATGGCCGTCTTCGCGCCAAACTCCACACACCACGTTGCCTTGACCGACAGCGCCGAATTCTCTGAGGTTTGCTTGCAAGACGGGAGCACGAACGAGCAGAGTACGTACCAATCAGCCCTACTTGACTGGTTGGTGAACGACGACCCTCAAGGGGGCGGCGCAAGAGCGATTGGTCTGATCGAGGGGAGCGCTACTCATCCTGCCTCGCGATGCGACGGTGCAATCTTTCACGACGGCTTCGAGAGCGGCGACACAACCGCATGGCAGTGAAACTGAACGGCGTAGAAATGCGAACAAACGGTCATGCCGACCGGAGATGAAGCGGCGACGCCGACAGATATGGGTGCGAAGTGGTTGAGGATGTTCGTCAACGGGCAATGTTGATCCGCGCCGAAGCTTACGCTCGATCTGTTGATGACTTGAATCGAAGTCGTACGGAATCGGGCAAGCGAGCCCTTGATGTAGGAGTTCGCGTCACTTAAGTAGGCGCACCAGCCACGCATTCGGATCTGGGCGGATACGAAGCCGGACGCTTCAGAGGCACACACCAGACAAAAGGTGACCAGACAAAAGGTGCCGCCCAAGTGTTGAGTGGAGAACCCGAACTCCGGGACCGGCGCCCTCAGTCGTGTGAGGAGGTCCCTGCTGCTGAACGCGGCTCGCGGAGCGTTGAGTTAGGACTTTCTCCTCAGCTGAAAAACCGTAAGAAGGCCCACACCTCCGAGCAGGAGCACTACCAACGAGACGGGTGAAGCTGCTTCCGAGGTTGTCGAGGCAGTATAGAGCTGGCCTGAGTACAGCAACCAAACCAGGAGAAAGAGTCCTCCTTCCCACCGATCGATGCTTAGTTGACTGAAGAAAACGGGGAGGCACGCCAGACTCACAGCCATAAGAATGGGGAGGTCGAAAGTGCGTGCGGATTGGGCCACCGAAACTCCGGCGGGTGACAGTGCTGCGGTAACTCCCAGGACACCTAGGACATTGAATACGTTGCTTCCAACCACGTTGCCTACAGCAAGATCCCGCTCTCCGCGATACGCCGCAATTAGTGAGGTGGCGAGTTCGGGCAACGAGGTGCCTGCTGCAACGAGAGTGAGACCAATCGCCAATTCGCTTACACCAAGGCTACGGGCTACTGTTGATGCGGCAGAGACGAGCCAAGTTGCGCCGAGGGTTAAGAGGCTAAGACCGAGCAGCGCCAGAAGCGCCGCCCACCAAAGGCTTCTCGTCTCGGTTGGGCGTGGGCTAGAGTCTGTGACGCTCGATCTCCGACCCTGCCAGATCAGGAACCCTAGGTAGGCGCACAGACCCAGGACTAAGCCGGTGCCCTCCATTCTGGAAATAGCGCCATCCCTGGCGAGAAGAAGGAGGATTGCTGCAACAGTCACCATCACTGGAACATCGAGTCGGACTAGCCTACGGTTGACACTCAACGGAACGATGAGCGCCGCTAGGCCGAGAATGAACAGAACATTGAAGAGGTTGCTGCCGACGACGTTGCCAAAAGCGAGGTCGCCGCTCCCTGAACGGGCGGAGGTCAGACTTGCCGCGAGTTCAGGCGAACTCGTACCGAAAGCCACAACGGTCAGACCAATCACTAGCGGCGAGATGCGCAGTGCGCTCGCAACGCGTGAAGCCCCTCGGACCAGAAGTTCGGCGCCGCCCAGTAACAGCGCGAGCCCGGCTAGGAATTTCAGGAACTCAAGTTCAGACACGAGGTCTCACTGTTGGGTGTTGTCGCGAGCAAGAAGGATGGTGGGACGCTGGGAGTGAAACTGCTATTGAGAATGGCCGCCTGTTGTTTGAACCGTCGAACCGAGAAAGACGGATTCTGGCACGAAGTATGACTCGCCTAGGTTGCAGATCTGCAGTTGACCGCAGCCTATCCTCTCAAGTTGTTGATCCACCCCAGCTCAGGAACGAACGGACGTGGCCCGACGACTGAGTGGTGTTGGGGCCAAGAACTGGCGAGCTATTGCAAGCACTGCCCGAGCGACCGGCTAGCGATTCGTGACCGCCCAGCGAGCCGACGCCACAAGGCGGCGGTCGTGATCCGGCATCTCGGTGTAGACGTTGAGTGCCGCCGCGAGGTCTCCGTTGTGGCGATTCGAGACCGGGGCCGCTACGGCTGATTGGATAGCACGCGCAAGTTGCGCTGAGGGACCGAACCAACGTGGTGGGTCGGTCCACGCGCTCAAGCTTTCGAACCGTTCGACCAAAGCCGATGACTGCTCGATGTTTCCGGCCACGATGTGAACCATGTGACTCAACAGCAGGCACCGCGCCGCACGCCAGTCCTCCTTCGACTCCACCAAGGAGCCGCTCGGTAGCCAAGCGAGACTCTCGTTCGATAGCGCCATCGCTTGATCGAGGTCGCCGTCCGCCGCCATTAGAAGCGCGATGTCTCCAGCCACTTGAGCCCACTCGGCCCCTTCGAGGATGCCGAGCGCGGTGTCGAGGTCGGCGCGTTCGCGATCGACGTCGTTGAGTGCCCTATGGGCATGGGCGCGTTGGGCGGCTAGTTGGCCGAGGCTCGAATCGTCGGATTGAACGGCCCCGCGTAGGACCACCTCAGCCCGGTCGAAGTGGGCGACGGCTTGCTCGGACCGGCCGTGCAGAACCAGTTTCGAGGCAAGCGTCATGCGCGTCAATGCAACCGCCCGCGAGTCTTCCCCTTGAACAGAGATTCTGTCCTCAAGCACCTGTTGCAGAGTATCGAGTTGGGTCTCGGGGTTGAGATCCAGTGTCGAAGCGAGGTTGTTGCGCAGGGTCAACATTATCGGTCGCTTTGGCTCCAGATGTCTGCTTACGATCTCCACCGCATCGGCGAAATGTCGCTGGGCTGCTGCCCTCTGGCCGAGGGTTCGATAAGCGATTCCAAGCCGGTTCAGCGCACTCGCTACGTCGATCTCTGAACTCTTCTCGTCGGGGCGCTGTCGCTTTCGCAGGAGTTCGAGCAGGCCTTCAACGTGCACGAGTGCCTCGGCTGGCGGCAAGAACTGTGTCAGGTCATTCATTGGCAGAAGCACGCGTCTATCGGTCGCTCCGAATCGCTCTTTGAAGCGTTGCAGCGTGTGCCGGTAGCGCTGTTCTGCCAACTCGGCATTGCCGGCCTGATGGGTTGCCCGTGCGATCTCGAACAACAACTCGACGGCGCCCTCATCGTCTTCGCGGCCTAGAGCGATCCAGACTTCGAGTTCGCGTTCGAATACAGCCAAGCCTTCCTGCGGGCGGCCGCGACTTCGGTAGATGCGGCCGAGCACTCGCAGCAGGCTGACCTGTTCCGTAGGCTGTGACTCAAGTTCATCGATCTTTCGCTCCATGCGTTCAATGAAGTCGGTCACTGAGATGCTGTCACCTTGAGCTTCGCCGGGAAGGCTGCCTTCGACAAGGTCGATCATGGTTTGCGCCAGCACTGCAGAGCGATCGCGCTCACGCTCGAATCGACGCGACTGGAAGGTGGTGAACAACGAGGTTGCGATCAACCCGAGCAACACGAGGACAGCCACTGCGACACCGATCCGATGGCGCCCGACAAACCGTGTCACCCGATAGCCAAGACTGTCCAAGTGAGCGGTCACAGGCATGCCGTCGAGGTAGCGACGCAGGTCCTCTCCTAGTCGGCCTGCAGAGCTGTAGCGCCGGTCCTCTTCCTTGCGCAGTGCCCTCAACGTGATGTGCTCCAGATCGCCACGAAGGTCACGGGAAAGGCGGGCAAGCGTGGAGCCCCGCAGGTCGGCAACATCTGCGGCTGCGACCAGTTCTGTGGTCTCGGGCATGTCGGAACCATCTTGAACTTGGGCCCGCGAAAGGGCGCGAGACGGCCTCAGTGGCGGCAAAGCTACGACAGCGCGTTCGAGCTCCGCGTGAGTTCCGGTTTCGAGTTGGTAGGGAAGGCGCCCGCACAACAACTCGAACAACAGAACTCCCAAAGAGTAGACATCGGTAGCCGTGGTCAGTGGCCCACCGAGGAGTTGCTCCGGAGCAGCGTGCAACGGGGTTGCGATGCGCGCGTCGGCGCGCGTCTCGTTAATCGTGATGTCAAGAAGCTGGGGATCGAGGAGCTTCGCGATGCCGAAGTCTAGGAGTTTGATGTCGCCGTCGGCGGTGACCAGGATGTTTGACGACTTGAGGTCGCGGTGAATCACCAAGTGAGAGTGCGCAAACTCCACCGCGTCGCACACGACACCTAGCAGTTCAATGCGTTCGCGAACTTCAAGACGCCTCTGATCGCAATACTCGAGGAGCGGCTGGCCCTCGACATACTCCATGACCAGATAGGGAACACCGTCTGCCGAGACCCCGCCGTCGAGCATGGTGGCGATGTTGGGGTGCGCAAGGTGAGCGAGTACCGCCCGTTCGAGGCGAAACCGTTCTCGAGTCTCGGACGTGCTTCGCAGTGGGCGCACGACCTTGATGGCAACCATCTGATCGTGGACGCCATCGATCCGGCGTCCGCAGTACACACGACCCATGCCGCCTTCACCGATGATGCGTTCGACGCGATACGAACCGAGGGTATGACCGAGCAGCGGATCGGGCAGGTCAACTTCGTGACCTTCGAGCTCTGGTACCTCACCGAGTCCGAGCTGGCGCTGCTCGAACTTGGAAGCCTCGCATTCGTGAGCTTCCACCATGCATTCGATCTCTGCTTGAAGCTCGATGTCTGCGCCAACGAGCTCTGCAATCAGCGCTGAGCGTTGCGAACGATCGGCTTCGATTGCGGCCGAAAAGATCTCTTCGATCAGTAGCCATCGTTCAGTAGTAGGTTGCATGTCCTCAGTCATAGCGTGCAACAGCAGCTCGAACGGACAGGTTGAGCGAAAAAGTTGGACGGATCGCTCGTTGCCTCATGGTCACGCCTCACGAGCGCGGTGATTGGTCGGCACCTGGTGTTGAGCTCATCTCTTTGCGGAGCCAGGCACGCGCGGCAAACCAACGGCGCCGAACCGTCTTGCTAGAAAGACCGAGGACTTCTGCGGTTTCGTGCTGGGTAAGGCCTGAGAAGAAGCGATGCTGCACCACCAGAGCGCCCTCGGGATTGATCGCCTCGAGCCGCGAGAGCGCCTCATCGAGCAATAGCAAGTCTTCGATCTCGTCGTCGGGAAGGAAGGGTTCCACAGCATCCAGAGGGATCAGTGGTTCTCCCGAGCCGCGTTTCTGACTCTTCTTCGCGCGACCATAATCGACCAGAACGCGGCGCATGGTGTTGCTGGCAGCGGCTAAGAACTGTGCCCGATCGGAGGCCTGAATACGGTCCTGTTTCTTGAAACGAAGGTAGACCTCGTTCACTAGGCCGGTGGTGCCCAGCGTATGCGCAGCGCGCTCCTTGCGCATACGCCCCTTTGCCATGACACGCAGTTCTGTGTACAGCAAGGGCACGAGACGGTCTACAGCGCCGCCGTCTCCATTGTTCAGCGCGGAGAGCCAGCGTGTTACGTCACCGGTTGGAGGTTCGTCGGGCATTTGCGAGTGGATTGAAGTAGAGCGTCGAACAAGAAGTGGGATCGAGTATCTCGATCTTGCCATGGCGATACGCGCAGCACCAGATTCGCCGCAGCGCTCAGAAATCGATTGCAGTGGATCGTCTGGGTGCGCCCTAGCTGCCCGACAAGCGCGAGCCTGGCATCGCACTACTGCGGAGCTGCACTGCTGCCAAGTGCGGATGGCTCTCTTTCGGCTCTCTCGCGTGTGCGTGGTCTCAGAAAGCCGAGATGGTTTGTCCGTTCCTTGTGCATTTCTGCGCGAAGACTGATGACCGGCGTAGAGGTCCCTCGCGCTCGACCGGTGGCAGCCCTTCATCCATCCTTTTTAGTCCAGAGAAGCAACGTTATGCAAGACCAACCGACCCTCATCCTCGCCTCGAAGAACCAGGTCGTTCTGTATCTGATCGTGTTTTTGGTTCTTGGCTTCACCCAGGCCGCGCAAGGTCAGGGTTCGGCGCCTGAGTTGGTCGTTGACATCGCCGCTTCGGTGGGCGAGAGCTCGGGAGCGGTGATGCTGGGGGTCGAGGGAAGTACGGGGTTCTTCGTAGCCAGCGACGGTACTCACGGAAACGAACTCTGGTTCACCGATGGGACGGGAGCCGGAACTGGATTGCTCAGTGATATCAACCCCGGGGCTGCAACCGGAGCGTTCACCCCCACCCTCTTCGGTGGAGTCGCGCACGCGGTGGTGGGCACCAAGTTGATCTTTAGAGCGGACGACGGGCTTCACGGGCGCGAACTCTGGATGACAGACGGGACTGAGTTGGGAACGAGCATGATCGCCGATATCTGCCCGGGTTCTTGCGACAGCGATCCGGAGAGGTTCCTCGTAGCGCTAGGAACGCTGTTCTTCGTCGCTGAGGATTCGGACGGTGATGAGCTTTGGAAGACCGATCTAACGGAACTGGGGACGGTGCAGGTCAAGGACATATGGCCTGGCAGTACGGGTTCCTTTCCAAGAGACTTGGTCGAAGTTGGTGGAAAGGTGTACTTCCGCGCCCAAGATGATGTGTCTGGTGGGGAGCTGTGGAGTTCGGATGGAACTGAACTCGGCACAACGATGGTCGAGGACCTTCTCCCTGGGACCAATCACTCAAGTCCCTCGCAGCTGATTGCCGCCGGCTCGAACGTCATCTTCAGCGCAACCGTGACCGACGGGAAGGAGCTGTTCAAATACGACACCCTGACCGCGACTGCCGAACAGGTCGCTGATATTCATCCGACAGGTAGCTCTGACCCGCGCGACTTCTTTGCGCACAGCGGCAAGGTCTACTTCAGTGCAGACGATGGGGTCTATGGTCGCGAACTGTGGGTGAGCGACGGAACAGCGTTTGGGACAGAACGGCTCACCGATCTGAACCCAGATATGGGACACGCGAATCCAGGAGGATTTGCACCCTTTGGTCCAGACTTGCTCTTCGTTGCTAGTTCCGGCACGTCCAACGCAGCGCTCTATAAACACAACCCCTTGGTCCCCGAGACCACACTGGTGAAGGATTTTGAGACCGCGAACCTCCTAGGCAAAGCTGGTGGAGTGACCTTCTTGTCTGCAAACGCAGGAACCGATGGCTTGGAACTCTGGACCACTGACGGCACTACGCTCGGCACTATCCAGGTGGAGGACATTAAGCCCGGCCCGGACTCGTCCACTCCCTCTCACGCAGCAGTTCTTGGCACCAAGCTCCTATTCACGGCATCCGGCCCAGAAGGAATCGAGCTTTGGATTAGTGACGGTACTGGCCCCGGGACCGATCTGGTCGCAGATGTTCGGACTGGGACCGTTGGTTCGATCCTGACTTCGTGCGACGACTCCACCGGCGACGACCCACTCTGTGGCCGGTTCGACAACCGAGTGCAGCTCGGAGACCTACTCTTGTTTGATGCCTACACACCTGAGGATGGCCCCGAGGTGTGGGTCACAGACGGCACATCAGAAGGCACCACGCGCCTTACTGACGCCCCCGACTCGACCGGCTCTCACCCCATCTACTTCGCTGCGTCCAACGGACTTGCGTTCTTCTCGGCCAGCGACGGTAGCGGCGACAGGGAACTGTGGCGCAGCGATGGCACCGCCGAAGGCACCTTCGTTGTTAAAAACATCAATACCGGCGATTCGTCGGACCCAGGCGATCTGATCGACGGCAACGGGTTTCTTTTCTTCCTCGCGGACCACCCAGACTACGGTGAGGAACTATGGCGCAGCGACGGCACAGAGGAGGGCACCTTCATGGTCAAAGACGTGCGCACGGGCACCGCCACCTCGTACATCGATGACCTAGTGATGTTCAACGGCTCATTAGTGTTTGCAGCCGAAACTGCCGAGACTGGTCGGGAACCTTGGATCAGCGACGGGACCCTGGAGGGGACCCACCTACTAGCGGACATCGATCCAACGTTCGACGCCCGGAGTGGTATGCGGGGTACTGAGCCCAACTCATCGAATCCTCATAGCTTTGTCGAGTTCGCCGGCGCGCTCTACTTTCGCGCCTCCGACCAAGCCAGTGGAGGCGAACTGTTTATGACCGATGGGACCGCGGAAGGGACCGGACTGGCAGTCGACTTCTGCAGCGGTTCGTGCAGCTCCGATGCGACTCCGAAACTCGTTTTCGAGCAGGAACTCTTCATCCTGCACGAATACTCCGACCCAAACGATCGGGGCAGCGAGATCCTTCGTCTTGCCAAGATCGATGCGTTAGGTAGTCCCAGCGAAGTGGTCAACGATGTGTGCGGTGGAGGGATCGAGTGCGCCGAGGAGCCGGAACTCGTTGCCAACGACACCGCTATCTTCTTTTCATACCGACGTGATGCGCTGTCAGAACTGTGGGTCAGCGATGGCACGGCCGCTGGAACGGAACAACTCATTGACCTCAACGCCACCGGGAGTTCGTTCCCCAGAGGGCTGAGCCCCTTCGGGCGACAACTGTTCTTTTCCGCGGACGACGGCACAGACGGTCGCGAGCTGTGGGTTAGCGATGGCACCGCACCTGGTACAGCGCTGGTTGCCGATCTGTCGGCAGGCCCGAGATCTTCTGATCCGAGCGATTTGGTCCCGGTCGACAACCGTGGGTACTTCAGTGCCGACGTGCTTGCGACGGGTCGCGAACCATGGAAGCTCGACGGTGTGTGCCAGAGCCACCTCGATCTCGGCTCGCGGCCCCTTCCCGGGCAGACGGTCAAGAGCGCGACGAAGACCGTGACCAGTCGCGCTCTGCTGATGGCGGGCGACGATGCCGTTCTGCAAGCAGAACACGGCGTCCTCCTGGGCTCTGGGTTTAGGGTGCTTGCCGGTGCATCCTTGAGCACGTCTTCAGATCCGGTCTGCCCCTGAATCTAGAGACCCTCCGCTGTGGAATCGGAGAACGCTGGCGGGCGGACACGATCCCTAGAACGGAGAGATCCGCCGGGTTCTCCCTTAGGACTTGAGCCGGGTGGTTAGTGCGGAACTGCGATCGCCCTACCTATGTGCGTCGATAGCTAAGACCGAATCGCCCAGCGAACGAGACGACACTCACCGTCTTATCCCAAACTCCATCATGAGGTTGAACAATCTCGTCAGTAGAACGAATGCATGTGCGTTCTCAAGTCGCCGGGAACTTGGGTGGCAGATAGGTATCTAGTGGACCTTTGCCGTTTCCGGCCTCTTGCCGGCTCTCAGCGATCGAATCAAAGCAAAAGAAACCGTGAGCGCTCATCCAGCTGAAACCCAGTGTCGGACCCATGACCAGATTTAGAGAAGACGGCTCCGCTTCGGGCCTGGCTAATCCTGATGAAGGCACCAGCTGAGCGCGCCAACAGTGCATGTCTTCTAGCAAGTGAGTGCTTGAGCTGTGCATCGACCGTATCGTTCCTGCGGGCCAGGCATACCGGATGCGCAAGGATTGGTCATTGCTGTCACTAGCTGCTGATGGAGTCGAACTGCGAGGCACTAACAACGTGTGTGCTGCGCAGACAGTGCAGCCATCGGGCGGCCCTAGGTCAGCGGGGTAGTTCGCCGTCCTAGCTTCTCGTTTCTACTGCTACGGTACCCCCCTGCTCAGATCGTCCTAACAACGAGGTCTCGCGTGAACAATCGGTTGGCGTGCGGACGGGTATCCTCCACACTCAACATGATCGAACTGAATGAATCACAGCAGTAGCGAATCGAACGGCCCGGCGCCGCTCGCGGGCTTGAGTATGAGCAAGCGCGTTCGCCGTATGGTGATGCTGATCCCTTTTGGTGCAATGGTCCTCGCTTTGCACCTGCTGCGCGAAAAACTGAAGCAACACTCACCCGCTGAACTCTTAACCAGTATCGGGGCCGTGCCTACCCCGATTCTCGGTTGGGCCGTCGCTTTCACAGGCCTCGCGTACCTAACCTTTAGTGCCTATGACTGGTTGGCCCTGCGCTACGTCGCGAGCTCAATCCGATACAGGACTTCAGCGCCGATCAGCGTCGTTTCCTATGGAATCGGCAACATGGTTGGTTTCCCGCTCTTCACTACAACTCCGCTGCGATTCCGCTTCTACACCGCGGCCGGCCTGACCGGAAACGAGATCATTCGAGTGATCTCGTTCACGATGCTCACCTCATGGCTGGGGTTGTTCACCATTGCCAGTTGCCTGCTGCTGTCCCAAACACAGCGCCTGGCGTTCATGTCTGGCTACCCGGCGACCGGGCTGCGTGTTCTTGGGTTCAGCCTGCTCGCGGTGGTTGTTGCTTACCTGGTGGTCAGCGCGAGACCTGGAAAGGCGCTGCGTTTGGGCAGATGGCAGATCGAGCGACCCAACAAGAAGATTGCTTTTGCACAGCTAATCGTTGCCAGTCTTGACTGGCTGCTTATGGCTGCGGCTGCATGGGTGCTCTTTCCCAAAGGACCCGAGCTAGGGGTGCCTACTTTCCTGGCGGCATTCCTACTCGCTCAGCTCCTAGCAATGATCTCCCATGTCCCCGGCGGCTTGGGTGTCTTTGAGGCCGGCCTGGTACTTTTCCTCTCTCCATGGGCGCAGGCCGATGCGGCGCTGGCATCGTTGCTCCTCTTTCGAGTTGTCTACTACTTCTTGCCATTCGCACTATCGCTCTTCTTGGTTGTCTTCTTGGAACGTAAGGGCGTGGCTGAAGCAGCGGGAAAACTCGAAGAGCGCGCGGCACCGTGGCTTGGCCCGGTCGTACCCCGAGCGTTGGCAGTGGCCACCTTTTGCACTGGAGCATTCCTGCTTGTTTCGGGTTCACTTCCAGTTGGTGGTCGGCTTAGAGGGCTGGGCGATTGGGTTCCACTCGGACTGATCGAGTCGTCTCATCTGATCGCCAGTGTTGCTGGACTTTCTCTGTTGGTCCTGGCGCGCGGCCTGGCTCGACGGCTGGATGGGGCCTGGCATGCAACGGTGTGGATGCTGGGAATAGGTGCGATCACCGCACTGCTGCGGGCGTTCGACTGGGAAGAAGCGCTGGTGCTCAGCTGCATGGCGATCCTACTTCTGTTGTCGAAGCGGCATTTCTATCGTCAAGCTTCACTGCTGAGTCGGCCATTCAGCCCGCGCTGGCTGCTGGGCCTTGGCCTCGTGGTGGCAAGCGGGGTGTGGCTCGGCCTGATTGTGCATGGCAATGCAGAGTTCTCCCAGGATCAACTGTGGAACGTCTCGTTGGATAGCGAGTTGCCGCGCTTCTTGCGAGCTCAGGTCGCGATTGCAGTGGGCATCCTTGTTTTAAGTCTTGCGCGCCTTTTTCGTGGCGCACCACCGACCATCGCAGGGCCCGTAGAAGACGACTTAAAAAAGGTGCGGTCGATCGTCGCGCGAGCGCCAGCTACTAACGCAAGCCTCGCGTTGCTCGGCGATAAGCACTTCTTGTTTGATCCATCGCGATCCGCCTTTGTAATGTTCGGTACCAGTGGTGATAGTTGGATCTCAATGGGTGATCCGGTAGGCGATCCGGTTGCTTTCGGTGACCTGATTTGGCGGTTTCGCGAACAGTGTGATCGCTATGACGAACGGCCTGTCTTCTACCAGGTGCGGCCTCAGTACTTGTCGCTCTACCTGGAGGCGGGGTTGTCCGTGGTGAAACTTGGTGAGTCCGCGAGGACATCGCTCGAAGGCTTTAGCCTGGAGGGCAGCCATCGGAAGGACCTTCGACAGAGCATGCGTAAAGCGGAACGAGAAAACCTTACATTTGATGTCGTTCCGCAGGGAATGGTCCAGACGCTGCTGCCTGAGATGCGTGAGGTTTCAGATGAGTGGCTACAGGACAAGGGGGCGTCTGAGAAGGCGTTCTCCTTGGGCAACTTCAATGTCCAGTACCTGTCCAACTTTCCTTGCGCTGTGGTGAAGCGAGGCGATCGACTCTTGGCGTTCGCGAACGTTCTGGTGGGAGCGGAGAATAGGGAACTTTCCGTCGATTTGATGCGTTACCGTGGCGAAGCGCCGCCGGGCGTCATGGACTATCTCTTTGCACAACTCATGCTCTGGGGTACAGCCAACCGCTTTCACCACTTTAATCTCGGAATGGCACCTCTTTCGGGGTTAGACCAGCACGTTCTGGCGCCCACCTGGAATCGTATTGGTGCACTGGTTTTCCGGCATGGCGAGCACTTCTACAACTTTCAGGGTCTCAGGAACTACAAGGAAAAGTTCACACCGACTTGGGAACCTCGTTACCTGGTTGCGCCAGAAGGATTGGCAACTGGCCGTGCTCTGCTAGACGTAGCAACACTGATTGCAGGAGGCGTAGCCGGCCTCTTTCGTCGATAGCCGAGGATGGCGAAAGGATCGATGGACGGTTCAACCCTCTCGAGAAAACGTATGGTCTTCCTTTCACTGCTCGGACTGTTCCTAGTTCTCACCTTGACCGGCATGCTCCTTTGGGTACGCATGCTGGGCTCGTCAGGAGCCCCGAGTCCGGCATTCTTGAGCAGCGGCGTGCAGCTTCCTTTACGGGAGTACCTGCCGGCTGAAGATGTTGAAAAGCGCGATACGTTGGTCGTGTTTCTCACCTCAGATGTAGGCTGGCTTGGCTTCAATTCCGATCTGCCGCAAGCCCTTGCACAGCGCGGCTACCACGTCCTTTCCTGGAACAGCCTCAGTTACTACCTTCGTGAACGAAGTCCCGAGGAGGCAGCGGCAGCACTCCAGAACTTGCTGGAGAACTACTTGGAGCTGTGGGACATGGACCACTTCGCCATTGCCGGATACTCCTGGGGCGCAGGAGTCCTGCCGTTCTTGGTTAACGGGCTTGACGACTCGCTAAAAGAGAAGCTGACCGCCGTCGCATTCTTGGCCTACCCTGGCGTCGCTGATTTTCATTTTCACCCGAAGGCCTGGCTTCTACTTCTCGACGATGACGAACTTTCGGCCACGGAGGAGGTGGCTGCCATGCCCAAGGTGCCTAGTGTGTGCGTAGCTGGAGAAGGCGATCCGATTAGAGACTGCAGAGCGCTCGAGCCTTTTGGTGTGGAGCGGCAACTGTTGTCGGCCAAACACTCACTGACACCGATCTTGGAAGAGGTCCTGCCCTACGTGTTGAAAGTTCTGGAGAAAGGAGAAGAGAGGCAGGAAGCGGGTCGCACTGAGCCATAGAGGACTTTGGTGGGCTGCCGAGCCTGTTCCTCTTCGAGGCCGCGTTTTCGATTAGCGGAGCACCTGCTCTTCTTGCCAACGGGCAGCTGCTCGTGCATCCCAGTCGGCGGGCGAAGGATTGAAGTCCGCGCCTGCTCCGCCACCACACGAACTCTGCGAGAAGTCCCCTTGCGGTTCAGCACGACATCGAACTGCAAACACCCGTCGACCAAAAGACCTCGAGATTGCCGACATGCAGTGCACGAGTGCGGGCGCCAGCGTCGAGCTTGGCTCGGATCCTTCCGATGCCCTAGTCCGGCAGAGAGAACCACTTGCGCCAACCGGCAACGGCGTTACCTAGGTCAGAACGAGGTACGTGACCAGAGTTTCGGCCTCTCTGCTTGGCTGTGAAAGCTTGGGCACCTCCAGGCTCCATGCGTGGTGGGCCGTTGAGTCCATTCCAAGCGGAGTCTTAACTGTCTCCGGAAGAAGAACCTTCGCGGCTTCGCGTTCTTCTTACATTCTCCGCCAGGAACTTCGAGTTAGGAACAAACACCTCTTCGCCCTCGCTCGAAACGGTGGCGTTCACAACGCCGATCCGCTCAAGTGTCCCATTCACCTTACCCAGTTCAACGTTCTGTCCCGTCTTTAAGAAATCCTTGATGTAGAAGCCGGCAAGAATGTTCCGCGCAATCTCCCCGCCGCCAAGGGCAAAGGCGAGGGCGGCGCCTGCGGCACCGATGAGAATTAGTTGGGTGACGGTGCCTACGACAACGGACACATCGAGACCCAGCTGTTCGATAGCGACGAGGACAACAATGACTAGCAGGAGTCCACGCACGAAGCGTCCTAGCGCTCGATGGCCAGCCAAGTGCATTCCGGCAGCGCTCACTTCCACCGTGCGACCAACAACCTGCGCAACTAGCGCTCCGAAAATTAGTAGCAGGATCGCACCAGCCACTCGAGGCAAGTAGCTCAGGAGCTCACCTACCGGAAGCACTGAGAGATCTATCCCCAACCGTTGAAGGGCAAGAACTCCAAAGAATGCGAACACCAGCCAGAAAGCAAGCCTCGAAAGAAGGTCGCTAGGACTTGCCTTGATTTCTGCCTGCTCGAGCTGCCTCCGAAGGCCTGCCTCCTCTGCAACCTGATTGATGCGAACCCACTTCAAGAGTCGAGCAGCAAGCCCACGAGCCGCTCTTGCCGCCAACCAACCTCCGATGATGAGGAGAAGAGATGCCACAATGCTAGGCGCGAACAAGGCCAAGCGTTCAACCAATGTGGCCACGGCGGCGCGCACCATTTCGCGATCAATCATGAGTCTTTGTCTTTCTGGGGGTTATTTGAGTCGGACCATACTTTGATCACCATTACAGCAACGGGCACCAACGACGTGCGGAGAAACAGTGTCAAGCCCCCAATAGAGAACCGCAGCAGGTCCTCAAAGAGAATCGTAGCGTGGACTTCACGGAGGACTTCTTGCTCGGTCGATGCCCGGGCCACCTCTTCTCGGACCATCAGTGCCTTTGGCAGGTCCACACTGAAGATGCTCTCCACAGCGTTCGCGCATGTAGTGCAGGTTGAGAGGTGAGCCTCTAGTTCTGCCGCCGCGGCCGTTGGCAGTTGATCATCCAACCAAGAGCGAAGTTCGTCTTCGCTGTAGCGTTTCATTTGCGACCACTCCACTGAGTCAGTGCAAGGTAGGCAGATCGCAGAGACTTTCGCGCTCGCAAGGCCCGCATCTTGGTGGCACTTTGCCCCAGACCAAGCAGCTTTGCGACCTCACGAACAGACTTCTCTTGGAGGTCAAGCAGTTCGATGACTCTCCGCTGGTCTGGCGTCAAGGTCGATAGTGCTTCCATTAGGGCGTTCAGTTCACTCGCATCGGACGGGATATCAGTCGTTCGAAGTTCATCAGGGTCAGTCTCACTTAGATCTACGCGGTCCTGATATTCGTGCGGCCGTCTCTTGCGGCGTCGGTGCTCATTGTTACAAACGTTGATGGCAATCTTGTAGAGCCATGAGGACACTTGCGCCCGCCCGTCGAATGTCCCCAGATAGCGGTGTGCTCTAAGGAAGACCATCTGCACGAGATCTGCAGCATCAGCCTCTAGCGGGAACCTGCTGCGGCAGATCCTTACAACCAAAGACTGGTGCCTGGCCATGAACTCTCTGAACGGGCGATCATCGCGCCCCGCAGTTTCACGGCACAGAACGACCAGCTCAAAGTCGGTGACCTTTTCAAGATCGTTCAGAGTTTGCACAAGGGGTTGACCCTATACCCCACGGCCTACCCTACGATTCTCTCGACTAGCTCCTTTGCCTTGTCCTTTGCTCCAAAGCCAAGCGCTATACCGAGTCCCAGGCCCATGCCTCCAAGTACTGCGGCCGTTGCGATAGCAACAATATTCTCCCCTACTCCGAGTTGGCTCAACCCTATTCCAACACCGATCAGAAGTATGACTCCTCTGCCAATGAGGCTTAGCAGACGGGCGTCAGGCCGTCCTGCGAGCGCCGACTCTATGAGCTGACCAAGATACCTGGACAAGCTGAACGCGACCAACAGGATCAGCATCCCACTCGCGAGGTAAGGCAAGTACGCGACGAACGATGAGACTAGCTCCGCGAAGGCCGTAAGCCCGAGGGTTACCAGAACTTGCTGTGCAACAAAGACCAAAAGAACGAACGACGCAGCGAGGCCGAAGTACTCGGAGATGGTCCTTTGTCCCTCTCCAGGCTGTAGAAAGCTGAGCTGCAAACGCTCAGGAATGCTATCTGCACCAAAGCTGCCTACGAGTGTCTCTACGAGGCCACCAAGTGCCCTGGCGATCGCGAAACCGATGACACTGAGGAAGACGGCGACAATGGTGAGCGGAACCATGGCGACGATACTAGCCAGGGTCGCCTGTATGGGCTCGGAGATCGCCGTAACCCCAAGTGCGTCAACTGACGCCGCCAGAACGGGCACGAGCACGAGGAAGTAGGCAAGCGATCCAAGGATTTGCGAGGCTTTTCGCCCTTCTACGAGTTTGTCGATACCAAGACTCCGCGCCGCTCGATCAAGTCCTGCCGCGCCGAGAAAGTTGGTCACGACCTCACGCACAATCAGCGCGATCACCCGACCGATGAAGAACAAGATGGCGGCACCAACTAGGTTCGGTACAAACGCGAGCGCCTCGCCCAGGAGTCCGTTAAGTGGCGAAACCAAAGACTGCTGGCCAAGGCTCTGCAGAAATGGTCCAAGCCCAAACAAGAGAACGACATAAAAGCCAAAGCGCTCAATTTGTTCACTGACCCTGCCATTAGCAACTTCGCCGTCGGCAGCGTTCTCGTTGCCTGGACGAGCCGCGAAACGCTCGTCAAAGCGAACCATGGCGAGGAGGCGCCGCAGTCCCACCTTGACCACGGACGCCAGCGCCCAATACACCAGCAAGATCGCGACCGCCTGAAGGAGATTGGGAATGACTCCAATGATCCGATCCGCGACATTCTGGAGAGGGTCCGCCACCATCGGCAGCTCAATCGACTGGAAGAATGCGACCAAACCAAATAGCAGGACGGTCCATCTAACCACGGTGCCACCAATCCCGGAAATCGAGCGCTTGGTTCCATCTTCGCGAACGAGCGCCTCTCCTAGGCCCCAGTCGGCGGCAGCCCGGTCATCAATTCGGGTCAAAGTCAGAAGTCTCCTCACGGTAGCGCCAGCGAACATAGCGACGAGCCAGAAGACGAAGAGGACAGTTAGCGCTTTCGCTAGATCCGGAATCGCCCCCGCAACCCGCTGCCACATTGGAAGCATCACCTGATCCCAAAGAGACCGCGTCTGGTCCAACGCGTTGGTGGAGGCAGACTGAACTGAGCCAACAGCGTCTCCCGCCCCCTCTAGCACTCCAACACCGGTTTCTCGCGCCGTCTTCGCGGCTTCGCTGAGCACCGCCCCAACGCTTTGGCCGGTCGTGCCGGGTGTTACCTCGGGGCTCGATTGAGCAGATGTGGCCAGCTCGGGCGCTGTGCTCGGTTGAGCTGTCTCTTGGGCTGCAGCTAGGAGTCCTGCACAGGACAGAAGGAGGAAAGTGTAGGTGACTATCTGTTTCATTGGTATTGGTACCTATGTTGATTTGAATAGGGCCTTGGCAGGGCGGCAGGCGATTCGCGTTCTGGCTCTCTAGTAGTGAGACACCTAGCTCGAGTGTGTGGTCACAAGAAAATGCATGAATCGGCGACTGGCTCTCCAAGCCAGGTCCTCCATGTGACCGATCGGTGAGTTTTGGTGTCTAACTCATCAACAGCGCTGGCGCAGTTCGCAGCTCGCGCTGCTTCGGCTATACCAATTCAGAGGGAGTCTCAATATATGTTTCTTAAAGCTCGGTCCAAGCGGGCCTTTCTCATTCTCGCGCTGGCAATCTCCTGCTTCGCACTCTCGGTGGTGCCCATCGCGGCACAGACTTTGCCTTATGAATGGACCGCACCTTCAGCCGCCAAACAACTCGAAAATGACACTGCTGTCATTCCTACAGGCTCAGGCGCCATCTTTGTGCCAGCCATGAGTGATGGCCCAGACGAACCCCAAGTCATCGTCCAGAAAGACGGTAAGACTGTGGCGTCAGGTAGTACTGGCCAGAGGATTGCCGTCAGACCGGGCAGCTACACAATCCTTGTAGGCAGTGGTGCGCTGAATCGCATGACGGTGCGCACCGTTCAGGTGGTGGCAGGTCGTGACACGGTCGTGGATCCTGACTGGGCCGGTCTCAAGATCGAGGTGGTCGACACCAGCAACATTCCGTTCGCTGGGCTCTATGAAGTGATCAGGATGTCAGATCGCCTTTCAGTCGGAATCGGCTACGGCGCTGACAGCCTGCAAGGTGAGTCCCTGACAACTTGGCTACTTGAGCCTGGCCTCTATCGCATTGTCAGAGCTGGTGAGACGTACCGGGCGCGGCGTGACTTCGCTACGGTCGATCTTCCGCGGGCAGGCCTAGTGCACTTCAAGCTCGTCCTGGACGAGACTACCGGCGATTTCCGTGGTGCAGGAGTGGTGTCTGCAGATGAGCTTGGAGTAGCTTCGGCAGGTTCCAACTGGACTCGACGAGTGACTCTTGGAGGCGCCGTTTCCCTGAGCAGCACTGACAACGTAGTCGGCGCTACAAACCAACAGACTCTCAATGGTCTTGCCTTCCTCGACGCCTACTTCACCTACGACGACGACAAGAACGTTGCTACGACAATCGTTGAACTCGAGGAAGGCGTTCTCGCGATCGACCCCGAGATCGGCAAATCGTCTCCAACGCAGAAGACTCAAGATCGACTTCGGCTTGACTCCGTCTACACACGCTTCCTGAACGATCGTTGGGGGCCCTACGCCCGCTTCGGACTTCTGACCAACGTCTTTCCCTCTGAAGTTCTTGCCACCAACGACACGTCAGTTGCCTTCAACCGACTAGATGGCACCCGTGAGGTGCAAGCGATTGCAGCAAACAGCGAGTTTCGAACCTCGGATGGGTTTGGCGCTCTTCGTGTTCGCGAGGGTTTCGGAGCTAATGTGCGATTGTTCAGAAACCGTTGGGCGACTCTCAACTGGCGGGGCGGCGTTGGCTTTCGTCAGAACCTTTTCAATGATGCGTTTGTTCTGCGAGACGACAACACCACAGCTGAAGTGGACTACTTCGAGGTAGATAACTTCAACGAAGAAGGTGTCGAGACAAGTCTTACCGGCAGTGTGCGCCTGTATCGCAACCTCTTTTGGGTCACCGACCTTGAGGTCTTTGCTGACTTTGGCGAGTTTGGCGATCCAACTATCGACTGGCGCAATACCTTGAGTCTGCGTCTCTCGCGGTCCATCTCTATTGACTACACCGCCGACATTCTCGACCAACCTCAGGTTTCTCCCGAAACGCAGTTTCGTCAGAACATTCTCCTGCGATTCTCTTTGGACTTGTTCTAGACGCTGACGATCAGGTTGGTTGAATCGCGGCGGCCCGGGCGAGTGACCGCGCCGCCGTCTTTTCCATCTGTCCGAGATTCATCCGCTCGGGAGAACTGAGCAACACCCTCCGCTAAACGACATTCAAGGAACCCGCCGATGCAAGAAGAACGCAAAGAATTTCGCCAGAAGATCAACGCAGGCCTTAGCTACATCGATCAGAAGATCGACGACTTGATGACCTCCGCTCAGGGCGCGGGAAGTGGGGTCGCAGCAGACTTCAGTGAAGCACTCGACGACCTTCGCGCAAGAAGGGCTGGCGCCGCCGACAAACTCAGGACCCTTAAGGACGCCAGCGACGACAGTTGGCGCGAGCTAAAGGTAGGGGTGCAAAGCGCCTGGGATGAGCTAGAAGAGGCCGCAGACGACCTGGGGTTAGGGCTCAAAAAGGCCGTAGCTGCACTAAGAACCAAGGGTGACCAGAATGAGGATGGGCAATGAAGAAGAGAACGGTCTTGATTGACCACGTCATCGAAACCGAACTGAAGTTCCCCTAGCTAAGCCAACGCGGCAAAGGCCCGCGGCCACGACGTGCGAGTTATCGACTACTTGAAGTGCCACATGAACATCACGTCTTCCAACCCGCATCTATCTGGGCGAGGAAGACCTAGCCGGGTTCGACGCGGTGATTCCAAGGATCGGTGCTACATACGCATTCTTCGGTATCGCCGTGGTTCGTCAGTTTGAAGCGAACGCTCGACGGGGGTAGTACCAGAACTCGTGGCAGTGGTTAAGAACCCACCGTGACGAAGGGCGTTGGTTCCAAAACGCTGACGATCGCAGGCAGTCGTTTCTTGCCTGGCGAGAACGGTTCGGTCGATATCCCGGTCGGTTCACTCATCAACGATGAGAAAGTCAACCTCCGCGTCATTGTCTTTCGCGGTAAGAAGTCGAGGCCCACACTGTGTGTGTGCGCTGCTGTGCATGGCGACGAGATCAACGGCGTTGAAATCATCGTCTGGCACAGACTTTTGCTTCGAAGGTCTTGAGTCAGTTCTCCCAAGTCATCGACCTCCACACTGGCGCCGCGAGCCGAGCCAATCTGCCACAGATCCGCGTGAAAGCCGGCGTCAATTTGGTGCGGTTGTCGCCGAAGGAGCAATCCTTGGCACGGTTAGCGATCCATTCGGTAGCCAGCCTACAAACATCGAATCCGTCGCCGGAGGCATCGTGATCGGCAAAGGCCAATCATGCTCTAGTCGACGAAGGAGACGCGGTCTTTCACATCGCAGTGACTGAGAACCTTGCGCGTGCGGAGCGCTTCATTCGACAGAATCGCGAGAATCTCGATAGTGAACAAGCGCCGACTAGCCACGGAAGTTGACTGAACAAGCGTCGCGGTGTGGGGCGTTGCACGTCGATCACGAAAGCGTTCAAGGTGCTTCGACATGCGAGGAGTGCCTACTAGCAGCTCTCAAGAAGCGGCGGACAAGCGCGCTGGCGGAAGTGGCTTCTAGCCGACTTGGAGGCCAATCACCGCGACTTGAGCTTCGAGTGTTCGTCCCAAAGTTCTGTGCCGCGCACTCGACGTCCCTGTCTGTAAGACTTCGTTGAGACAACTACCAATAGGTCCTTCAATGGTCCTTAGGCCTATTCATTCCTCAGGAGCAACTCATGACGTGGAAAGACTTGTTGCAGCAGGCAAAGCAGGTGCTGTCAGAAGAGATTGTCGTAATCTCTGGTACGTCAGTTACCGTGGCGACACTGATCGTGTTCCTCACGATCATCCTCTTTACATTCGCGCTAGCAGGGTTCCTGCGACGCAACGTCGAGCGCGTGCTGTTGAAGCGGGCGGGTCAGGACGAAGGCACCGCTGGTGTGCTGAGCCGGCTCTTGCGCTATGCGACTCTAGTTGTCGGCTTCAGCGTGGGGCTCCACACGATGGGGATTAACCTGAGCGCACTGTTTGCGGCGGGAGCTCTGTTTGCGGTGGCGGTCGGTTTTGCTATGCAGAACGTGGTAGCAAACTTCGTGTCTGGCGTGATTCTCCTAGCAGAGCGGGTGATCAAGCCTGGTGACATCATAGAAGTGGAGGGGCAGATGGTGCGCGTCCGGGACATGAGTATTCGTGCCACCATCGTTCGCACGCTGGATGAGGAAGATCTGGTGCTGCCCAACTCGATGCTCGTTCAGTCGACCGTCAAGAACTTCACTATGCATGATCGTCTGTATCGCATTCGCGTCGCGGTGGGAGTTGCCTATGAGTCGGATCTTCAGAAGGTGCGCATGACCCTCGAGAGCTGTCTTAAGGGCCTTGACTGGCGATCGTCAATGAAAGAACCTGTTGTACTGCTGAGCGATTTCGGAGCATCTTCCGTCGACTACGAGGTCTCACTCTGGATCGAAGACCCTTGGCACAGCCGGACATCACGATCCAAGCTGAGGGAGGCAATCTGGGGGGCCTTCCAGGAAGCTTCGATCACGATCGCGTTTCCGCAAGTGGATGTGCATTTGGACGACGCGGTGGTCGAAAGTCTCAGGCCACGGAGTGTTGCCTGATGACTGCTAGCGAGAATGCTTGGATTGGACGGCGTCAGAGGAGATCGGGTGAGCCTGGAGGGCGCCCCGGGGAGTTCCGAATAGACCCAGGCGCGCAGCAACCTAAGGTGACGCTCATTTCCTATGACCAGAAAGGACTGAATGAGTGCGTTCTTGGAGACTTGGACGAACTCGCTCCACTCGTCCAATCGAACCTAGTTGCATGGGTGAACGTCGAAGGGTTGGGGAGCCAAGAGGTGCTTCAGGAGATCGCTCGGGTCTTCAAAGTTCATCCGTTGGCGCTCGAGGATATTGTGAATGTTCCTCAACGACCGAAGGTAGATGCCTTCGATGAAGCACTCTTTGTGGTGGCACAGGTCATCACTCGGGCCAGCCGAGTCGAACGAGAGCAGATCAGTCTCTATCTCGGTGAGCACTTCGTTGTCACTTTTCAAGAAAGGTCAGGAGATCCCTTTGACCCCATTCGTAAGCGTCTGCGCAACAGGCGCGGGCGTCTAAGAACGAGGGGCGCCGACTACCTTGCCTATGCTCTCTTAGACGCAATCATCGATCAGTATTTTCCCGCCATCGAGAGCTTGCAAGATAGCCTAGAGTCTCTCGAATCGGAGCTCAGGTTTCCACGTGCGGACGCCATCGAGCGCATCCAACGTGCTCGCACTGAACTCGGTGAAGCAAAGCAAGCGATCGCTCCGCTCAGGGAAGTGATGCGGTCCCTCTTGAGCGGCGAATGGCCACAGATCACAGAGCCGACTCTGATGTATCTCCGCGATTGTCGTGACCATACTCTCGAAGCGCATGAGCAACTAGAGGCGTGTCGCGAACTCGCGTCGGGATTGATGGAAATTCATCTGTCGACAGTCAGCCATCAGGCAAATCAAACGATGAAGGTTCTCACCATCATTGCGACCATCTTCATGCCGCTCTCGTTTCTTGCGGGGATCTACGGCATGAACTTTGATCCTGGCGTGTCGAGGTGGAACATGCCGGAGCTGAGCGCACCGTTCGGCTATGTGAGCCTTATCGCCCTGATGGTGGTTCTGGGCATTGGCCTTGTGGCACTGTTCTGGCGCAAGGGGTGGTTCGACTAGGTATCCACATAGGTACAGAATCAGCTCCTGCTCATGCCAGATCTAGAGGACAAGTAGTCGCTGTCACCTCGGAAGACCAGATTGCAAGATACCAGCCAGCCAGTTCTGTCATCGCTTCGGCTCGCCGAAGCTCTGCGTTTCCGAAACCGAGTTCTTAGCCCGTGTTGAGTTCCCGTGAAGCTTCTTGGAAGACAGTGGAGAATGTAGATGAGTGAAGTGAGTCTCCAGCGCCCCTGGTGGGGTGACCACGAAGTTGCACTAGACAAAGTGGCGCGTTGGGAAATTGGTCCTTTGCGCTTTTGGCTTCATCACGGTCATTCGGAGTGGCGACTGGCCTACCAATGGGTCGAGGGAGAGCCGGCTGGATGGGGTTTTCTCGAATCTGTTGAGTGGCCCGAAGGTGAGATCGAAGCCGAGCGGTGCGCTGTCAGTGAGACGGCCGGGTTGGTCCGCTTGCGTCCGATGCTTCCAGACCGAGCGGTTGTTGCGCGGCCGAAGACCCCATTGCGCGTCCTCTCGGGCCACCGCGCTCGAGTCTTTGTCAGTTCGCCCTTGTGGGTCGAGATGGCTGTGGGAAGCGTGCCCACGGTTCTTCGCGAACTAGCGACGAAGCGACTCTCTGATACTTGGTTTGGCGCCACCACGCGCGACGGAGAGCTGTCGTATTCGCTCAAGACGAGCGCGCGGGTGAGTTTGGTCGAGATGCCCCGCGCCCAGAACCGGCTCTTGACGCCAGTGGTAATCGAGAATCGAGGGAAAGATTCTCTGCTCGTCGAACGTCTCAATCTTCCCGTTCCTTTTCTGTCGGTCTACGGTGGACCGTTGGGCGAGGCCTGGTCCGAGGAGGTTCGGATGGTGCAGACCGAGGATGGCGACTTGGCGGAGTTGGACGTGCGCGAGGGTCCGCCGATAGAGGCGGTCGAGACGGCTAAGGTTAGCGATGCTCGGGAGGCCGCGCGGGAGGGCCACCTCATTCGCGCCTTCGGCTCACTGCTGGGACTCGATTGAGGAGATTCACGATGAACGACTGGATCGATCCCTTCCTCAACCCGGACAAGATCTTGGCTGCTTCGAGAGCCTTGATTCTCGTTGTTGTGGGCCTCTTGCTGGCCCGAATTGCTAGCCGTGTTGTTGCTCGAGTGACAGAGACCCGCCTTGCGGCCCAGCAGATCTTATTGCTGAGGAGGTTTCTCTACTACGCGCTTGTCGCCCTCTTCTTGGTCGCGGCGCTTCACCAGCTCGGTTTCAACCTTGGGGTTTTGCTAGGGGCGGCGGGTGTTCTCTCGGTCGCGATCGGTTTTGCCTCGCAAACATCGGCCTCCAACTTAGTCGCCGGTCTCTTCTTGATTGGAGAGAAGCCTTTTGCAATCGGAGATGTGATCCAGATAGGCGGTACTACCGGCGAGGTACTAGCGATCGATTTGTTGTCAGTAAAACTACGCACGTTCGACAACAAGTTTGTCCGGATTCCGAACGAGAGCGTGATCAAGAGCGAGGTTGCAACGCTAACGAAATACCCTATCCGACGGGCAGACTTGCAGATCGGCGTGGCATACCGCGAGGATATCGAGAAGGTCCGGGATGTCCTGATGGAGCTGGCAGACCGGAACCTGCTCTGCCTGGACGAACCGAAGCCGCTATTCATCTTCTCTGACTTTGGAGAATCCTCCATCAATATTCAGTTCTCTGTTTGGGCAACTCGTGAGAACTTCCTCGAGTTGAAGAACACAATGCAGATTGGTATGAAGAAGGCCTTTGATGATGCCGGGATAGAAATTCCGTTTCCGCAAAGAACGCTGCACGCCGGGGGTTCTGTTCGGTCGTTTCCGGTGAGCGTTGTTGAGCGGCTCGTGGGTTCGGACGAACCCGAGCTGAAGTGAAGTGGATTCTTCGCTGGGCCCAGGGGGGCGGTCCTCGCTAGCGCGGACTTGTTCGCCAAAGCGCTGGGGCGGCCGCCGAGGCGCCGAACTTCTGGTACGACCGACCAGTCACCTCAGGCCTTCGGCACAAAAGGCGCAGAAGCACGGAAGGTGAGCACGGAAGGTGAACACGGAAGGTGCCGCCCAAGTGTTGAGGCGCAAATGTTGAGGCGGGCCGTCGGATACTTGGTTTGGAGAATCAGCAAGAAGCGGTGAACTCTGCTATGCCGGACGAACCTCTTTGTGCTTGAACCTCGACAACGTTTTCTTGCCTCCGGAGCGCGCGCCGACGCAGATCACGATCAACAATCAATCGCCACAACGCCGGAACGGCTCGACGGCCAAGAGCAGGTTCTCGGCCCACGAGAACCGAGTGAGGACCGCCTGGTGCGCCGTGCGCTCGGGCTCCCTTTCGGCAGACCGGAGTACAGCTTTGGCGATTAGTGCGCCCAAAGAACTTCTAACGCTCGAGCATCCATCCTTCGGCGACTTCCTTGGTGGCTTCCAGCTGGAAGGGTACTGTGCTTCAGCAAGATCTGGTTTGCAGAGCGCATTGGCGATGGGGCAAGGTGACCACTCCGTGGCGAGATCGATGGTGACGTCAGGGCAAGAGTGACCGTCTTGCCCCATCTGGCCGGTTCCCTCTCTCATGCACTCGCTTTGATGCGCAGAACAATCCCCCCTGGTGTCACAACTAGCGTTCTCTATGACTTCGTGGACTGGACATTCCAATGTGTCTTGACTACTCTGTAATTTGCTGTCGCCTGCGAAGAACGTTTGGAGCAGTCAGTCACCCGTATGCTACAAAACGAAAGCGTTCTGAACGCGCTTCACCACCTTGCCTTCAGCCATAGCCCTAACAACCCAGGTAGGCACCAACTGCCGAGAACAGAGTTCCTATGAAACTGACGCATGATGAGTGGACGCTGGACCACCTGAAAGTCCACCTGCAATACGCCGTAGATCTTGAGTTCTGGACCATTCCGTTCTACATGTCTGCGATGTATTCCATTAAGGACCGTAGCGATCCGGCCTTCCAACTGATTCGTACGGTCGTCAATCAGGAGATGCTGCACATGCAATGTGCGGCCAACATGGCGAATGCCTTCGGGCTATCACCGACCGTGGAGGCGCCGACGTATGAGGGCACTACCATCCCCCACCTGGACTTCGGGCTAGATGACCCTAAGGTCATTGCTCCCTACTTGCCCTATACCGCCGAGATTGGGCCACTTGATCTGGAACACATCAACGCTATGTGTTTGATCGAGATACCAGACTACGACACAGGGGAGAAGCAAGTGGAACTCTATGCAGGTACTGAGGAGTACGGCAGCATCGGAGCGTTCTACGAGGCCCTGCGCTTAGGCGCTTCGCTGCTAAAGGAGAACATTCGAGGAGGAGTCCAACAGGTAGACGCGTTCGCGCCGTTCTACAACAACATGCCGCAGATGGTGGTGAGTGAATCGCGTTCTGATGGCCTCAATCAGGTCATCTTGCTGATCGAACTGATCACTGAACAGGGTGAGGGGCAATCCAAGACGGATACCAGTATTCCTTCGGTCTTTCAGAACACGGCCGACGACATGAGCCCAGACGACGACCACTTCGAAAAGTTCAACATGATCAAGGACAGCGCCAAAGGTAAGGGCAAGCTCCCAGCCACCTACATCGGCAAGCCGCGCGGAAAGTACACGGCTGAAGATAAGAAGGTCGAGGCAATATTGATCGAGCAATTCACCGAACTGCGCGGTGCATTGAAAGGCCTATTCGGCGGCAAGAACCCAGAGAATTTCTTCCCCGTGATGGCGAGCGTGGGCGGTTCTATTCGCAATTGTTGGAAACACGGGGTCACCCCGAAGTTCAGTTAGGGACGTTTCATGAAGGACATTCAGAAGCCTAAACCATGAAGAACAACAGCATATTCAGAGTTCATCCAACCATCAATTTTGCACGGTTTGGAACCAGCGAAGACTACATTCTCGCCCCGGAAACCAGTGCTGGTTTGCCTCAGGACGGCACCGATACAACGGGAGGATTGCCTATTAGGAAAGGGAGCGAGACCAAGCCCGTCACAAGCAAAGATCTCCGCGACGAGGAGGGCAACCTAAAGAAGCAGGCCGCCCGCTACCGGATCTACGCCTACGACCAAGCGAACACTCATAGCTATCCAGAAGGTGCTGGCACAGAAGTGGTCGTTGGCACAAAACTGCCGGATGGACGCAAGGTTGTTGATCTGATTTGGTCGAGCCACCTCGCCAACAAGAAGGCCGCCGCCTACAACGTGGTGAACAACAAGGGAATCCTCGCCTACAAAGATGCCGTGCCGCAGTTGCGCAACCCGGAAACTCATGGCGACATCGATTCGGCCTACCGCTTGAACCGTTTGATGATCGACGCAGGGCCTCGTGCCATCAGCGCCTCCAGCAACGAAGGCGCGAAGTTCGATCGGTGTACCCGGGCTTCCTGCGTACGGAAGGGCGGCAAGATCAAGAAGCTGCCGGAGTACCCGATCCGTTTTCCGTCTGACACGAACAGTAGGTTGTTTGAGCCTAACGGTCCGCTCGATAGCCTTGGTGAAATGCTCACCGACGAGAAGGGACGCCTGCTTGTTTTGGCAAGCAGTGGCAACGCAGTGGGCCAGTACGACGAGTACGGTGTTCCAATTCAGATGACCGGTGATCTCAACAACGTGGGTTGGTTCGACTCCGCTGCAGACGGCCCCATTTCGGTCACCCTTAAGTTCGACGACGGCAGCACCGAGGACGCGTTTGGTGCTTGGGTCGTATGCGGAGACCCTGCTTACGCTCCGCAGATTCGGAATGTAGTTTCCGTATGGGACGATGTCTACGACATGTTCGTGCGCGAGCTCGGTTTGCAACCCGAATTGTATGGCAGCAAGAAGGGGCAGAAGAAGACCGCCTATAAGGCGTCATATAGACCCACGTTTGCCGCCGATATTCAGCCTGTCTTCATCGCTTGTGACCTGCAGCGGTGGACCGCCAACTTGCCGCCGCTTGCCTTGCGCGCTCACACCGCTGTCAGGGCCATTGACGAGGACGATGATCCTGATCGCACCATCATGGCGGCGCTCAACTTCTTGCGTAACCCCAACAAAGACGAAACGAATATTGGCACCCCGTTGATGCCGCTATCCTTGGGCGCAGCCGGCACCTCCTTCCTGACGGTTACTAAGACGCAGTACTTCCTGTTAGAACAGTGGAGCAAGGGCAAGTTCAAGAAGGGGAGAGGCTCTAAGCTGGGCCCCGGCGAAGCGATGGATGTTGCTGCTTTAGCCAACTGTTTGGGTGGTCGTTATGTGCCTGGCATTGAAGTTAGCTACACCATCAAGGATCAAGAGATCTACATTCAGGATTGGCAGAAGTCAGGCGCCGGCCCGTTCCGCGTCAAGCACTACCCGCTCACCTACCGAAAACTAAACAGCGAGACGCCTTACCTCACCAGCGGTTGGATTCCGTTGCACGACATGGCAGATGGCCTCCAGCCAGGAGACATCTCCAAGTTCATGGCCACTCCATGGCAGACGGACTACAACTCCTGCTCAATCCACGCCACTGCAATCAATACCGATGGAGTGAATGAAAGTAATGGAGCGGAGACCACTCTCTACTGGTCGTGGCCATCGCAGCGTCCAGATGCGGTTTATGTGGCCGAAGAGGTAGTCAACAACGTCTTGCCGAAGCAGAAGTGGTCTATCCGCGGTCCGGGTACCTTTGCAGTGAACCCGGCCCAAGCCGCGACCTTCCAGGATCCCCTGCAGTCTGTGAATGACTGGGACAAGATCGGCATCATCGTGCAGGGTTCCAATGTCGAGATCGGAGATCGAGAGTTTTCTCCTGACCTCTATCTGGAAGTACAAGGGCTGCTAACCGCTACGGGCGAGGCCACCGATCCGGTGGCGTCATGGCCCTTCAATGCCAACCCATCGAAGAAGCCTCCCAAGTGTCCCCCTCATTGAAATCGCACGGCCTGCCAAGCGGGATTTCTCGAGGACCGATCGTCGGACCACGACAGGCGTCGTAAGAGCCGTTCAGCAACGCACTCAGAAGCCCGTTCTTCGACGCCGGCTGCGATTGGGCCTCGGCGGCTACTAAGGTAGACAATGTGTCGACCGCATGTCTCGTAACGAGGATGTGCCACAAAGGGATGTGGCAAAAAGGGAGCAACAGGTCGAATCAAACAGGCTGAGACTAGAGCCGCAGTACGACGTGGCAATACTGGGTGGCGGCCCGGCCGGCCTTGCTGCAGCTGTCACCATCCTCTCGTCACTGAAGCTGTCAGTGCTCGTGATCGAGGGACAAGCAACAGGGTGCCAGCGCATTGGGGAAAGCTGCCCGCCCGACACGCTTTTACTCTTGAGGAAACTGGGGGTATTGAAGGCCTTCTTGGACGATCGCCATAGTGCGTGCCCAGGATACGCCTCCGTTTGGGGGCGGGCCGATGTCGGCTACAACGACTTTGTCGTTAATCCGCTTGGGCCAGGGTGGTGCCTGGATCGAAGGGCTTTCGACACGCGACTGGCTTCGCGAGCGGAAAGCCTGGGGGCGCGCATCGCCTGGCGTACTCGCTTCGGCACTGCTGAGAGACGCAAGGGTCAGCACGGCGGCTATTCGTTGCGCTTGCACCACAGGCCCGATCAGTCCACCCACAACACCACGGTTGGGTTTGTGATCGACGCCACCGGCGCGACAGCGCGTTTTGCCAGGGGCATCGGCATTCGAAAGGTCGTGGAAGACCAGCTATTCGCCTTAGTGCGTTTCGCCAGTCTTCATGACACCAGCGGCTCCAGGCAGGTTCAGCTAGAGGCCACCGCGGACGGATGGTGGTACCACGCCCTGCTGCCCAACAACAGAGTGGTCAACATGATGGTGTGCGAGAAGCGCCACCTCTCCTTCCTGCGGGAGAACCAGTACCAGGGGTTTGAACAAGCTCTGGCCAAGACCACGTTCCTCAGCCAAAGTCTCAACAGACTCCGGCTGCAAGACCGCCGTTACCACACCTGCCCGATCTACTCTGGCCTCTTGCTCACCCTTGAAGGCAAAGACTGGCTCGCCATCGGCGACGCCGCTAGCAGCTTCGACCCGATCGCCGCGCAAGGCATCCACAAGGCGCTCAGCGACGGAATCGCGGCAGGCGACAAAGTAGCCGCTTGGCAGGCTGGCCGAGGGGACGAGCAATCCACGTTTTCCAATCTCGTTCGTGAGCGCTTTCAGGACTACCAGCGGAACCGGGCCTACGTTTACGATCTGGAACAGCGATGGCCACACGACGACTTCTGGCGCCTGCGACATCGAAGGGTTCGGGGTCTTGCCTCCGCAAACGATGCCAACCGAAAAATCGGCATCCCCTCCTAGCAAGCTTTGGGCACAATCTCCTTAGGGTTGGACGGTGTGGCACTCGGGCGGAAGACATGAAGTGTCTCGGAGTGTTAGACGACAGCTAGAGACGCCCCGACAACAACCCAGACGTTCTCTGTCAACCACACGAAAGGTGCACACGAAAGGTGCCGTCCAAGTGTTGAGGCTGGTGTCGCAACCACACAAAGGTGCCGCCCAAGTGTTGAGGGGTGTTGAGACGAGCGTCGACTATGTTCCGGTGCTGCGGGCGAGTAGGAGCCCAGCGATCTCAGTATTCGCCACTTGCTGCGCTACGCATTGGGGAGTTTCATCGTCGCTATTGGCCGCCGAAAGGTCCGCTCCAGCCTGAACTAGCATACGGACCAGTTCCACAGATTCCATTCCGACCGCCCAATGAAGCGCGGTTGAGGCCTCCATGTCTGCTACGTTCACCGCCGCTCCGCGCTCGACTAGAAAACTCACCATGGTGGCATTGTTGCTCTGCACTGACCAATGTAAGGCCGTGAAACCATGGGCGCCTTGAAGATCTAGTTCAGCACCAGCATTCACGAGAACGCGAGCGATCGCCATGAGCCGAACTCACCGGCCAACATGAGTGCTGTCTTTCCCGGCTCGTAGCGCTCTTCAAGGTCGGGCAGTTCCCCAAACGAGGAGTCCATTCTCGCGTCGGGGCTTGCTCCTGAGCGAAGCAGTTCCCTGACTAGGTCGCCATCTCCATCCGCGACTGCCAACAGCAGGGCCTGAAGTTCGTGGGTCGGCGGTTGCTCGGAGACCGGTTCACTGAAGATACCCGCCCCGGCCGCAAGGAGTTCACGGTTGATCTCAGTACTGCGGCGCATACATGACAACCGTAGGGCTTCGTTCAACGTGCTTTGTGCCAAACCGCGCGCAAGAACGAGGCGCACGGTTGTCACGTCAGAGGCCTCAATGGCATCAAAAAGCTGCTGGCGCTTGGTGTGGCTGTCTGGGCCGTTCATCGTGTAAGTATCCTTGGGACTGTACTCACTCTGGCTGGCCGTAGACAAAGGTGCCTACCGTGCCTACCCATTTGAGGGCGTAACAGTTGGGGGCCAATACCTCTCTGGTGGCGCCACACCTGGCTAGGCATTTTGATCCGAACCCGTGGTCGCATTCAATGGACTCCCTTCACGTCGAGACGAACCGAGGGCTCTCCTTCGGGCAAGACTCCGACAAGGTGTACGACCTTTCCACGTTCCGGGATCTGGACTGGCAGTGGTCGTACCCCGGCTACTTTGCCGCTTCCGAGAGCACCGGGCTCTTGATCGGCTCGACCGCCAGGTTGCAGCGCTCGCGGCCTGAAGGCATTCGCTTCTTTGGCATACGCCTCCTGGCGGAAGTCAGCAGCGTCTTGCTCAAAGAGCGCTTGCACCTTGCGCTCGTCGAGCAAGGGCGCTTCCGAGGTGACGGTAATGGTTTCTTCTACTGCAAGACCGAGCTGCAGGTTCACTAGCGTAGTGCGAGGCGCACGAACGCGAGTGTCGAGTTCACCAGCCCCGAACCCGTCAAGGTCCGCTCTCACCCCATAGCGACCGCTTCCGAGTCCTCGAAAGAAGTACCAACCGCGTGCATTGGTCAGTTGGGTATACGCTGTTCCCTCACGGTCCGACAACGTTACCGTTACTCCAGGCAGTGACTCACCGGCAGAGGTTCGCACTTGACCCTGTATCGCTCCGGTCCCGATCTCGAGATCTAGACCACTGTCTTCCGGAGCTACTGCGGCCCGAGGGCGAAGGCTGCCGGAGGCAAACCGGTAGCGCTTTCCTTCTGGCAACAGGAGCTGCCAATGGTGTTCTAGGACCGGTGCATTCAGCACCGCGAGCTGCAGTGCGATCTGCGTGCGCCCATCAGGTATCACCTGCGCCTGGACCGACACAATCTCAATGGTGCGGGTTCCGTCGTTGGCTAGGGACAGTGGTGCGTAGATCTTGCCCGCTCGTTCCAGTGGTCGCGAGGGTGTACCGTCGAGCGACATCGACCACAGCTCGCTGCCCTCGGGAAGGACCACCTCGAGAGCCGACGCGCGACCGACCACCTGCAACTTTTCGCGATGAACCAGGCTGCCATCAACCGTGAGCAGACTAGTAGATTCCCGTCGTCGCACCACCGCACCCAGGTCTCGAGCCTCGTTCATCAACTCGACCAGCAAGGATCCTGGGTCGGCCCCATCGTTGAGCTGCCATACCGAGAGGGCTTTGCCGCCGGTTGCCGCTGCGAGGGTTGGTGGTAGGTCCGAGGCGTCGCGCGGGGTCCAGCTCGTAGCAGGCGTTGGCTGCACCAGGATGCCTGTGCAGCAGCTCTTGGGAGCTGCCTGAAATCGGCCGACACGCTGTTTCTTGCGTTCGCTTTGGACCAACCCTGGCAACTCCTAGCTGACGCAGGGAAGTAGCGTGCTGCGAATCACTCGAGTGTGGCTCTAGCCTCGATTTCCTAGTTAAGAGGCAACACCGCGAGGCGTTCTGGGTCTCAAGTCAGATGGCGACGAAACTCGTGACACACGTTTGGATCTGGGACATACTTTTCGAATGTGCGCTGCTGTTATTTCCGTCCTATTGGCCGTCGTCTCTGTCTCCTTGCAGGGCAAGGATGACTTCGAGTTCCGATCCGAATCACTTCCATTTCGGCACTTCGACCACATTCGAGCGGCGCTTCTTCCTGAGGACAACGGGTCCGGAGTCGCTGTCGGTGATTTCGACAACGATGGCTACGACGATATTTACCTTCCGAATCTCGCCGGCCCAGCGCTCATGCCGCGAGAGCAGTTGGTGGCAAATCGTTCTCCAGGGCGCTTGTTCAAGAATCTCGGCGACGGCAAGTTTTCCGACATCACCGATGCGAGCGGATTGAGGCATGTGGGTTGGGGGATGGGTGCCGTGTGGGCTGACGTCAACGACGACGGATGGCTGGATCTTCTGATTACCGGATTGGATGAGGTCACTTTGTTCCTTAGCGAGAGTGGAAGGACCTTCCGCAACGCAAGTGCAGAGTACGGACTTGGCGTCGTGCCTTGCTTTGCGTCAGGTGCTGCGATCGCCGACTACGACGGCGACGGTGATCTCGACATATATGTACCCTGCTACCTCGACTTCCCGTTGGATCAAGCGCGCGATCGCTCCTTGGTTGGCGGCCGTCCCGCTCCGATGACGACGCCCGCGTCCTATCCGGCGCAGCGAAACCTCCTGTTTCGGAACGATGGAGAGCGTTTCGTCGACGTCGCTGAGAAGGCTGGTGTGGAAGACCCTATGGGGCGTGGACTTCAGGCGCTTTTCGCGGACCTGAACGACGATCAGATCCCCGATCTCTACGTTGCGAACGACCAGTCTTTCGACAAGCTATTCCTGAATATGGGTGATGGCACGTTCTCGGATACCTCACTGGTGTCCGGGACTCGTGATCCCAGAGCAGGGATGGGCATCGCGCTTGGCGACTACGATAGTGATGGTAAGCCCGATCTCTTTCTTACCCACTGGGTTGGTGAGCAGAACGCTCTCTACCGCAATCTCTCCACGGCTGACACTCTCCTGTTCGATGATGTCGCTTTCTCGATTGGGTTGGCTCCGGTGGACAATTCTTGGGTCGGATGGGGGAGTGCTCTGGCAGACTTTGATCTCGACGGGGATCTCGATCTTTTCGTCGTCAATGGCTCCACGATTGAGGATGAATGGACGAAAGAGGTGCTCTCTGATCCGAAGATGATTCCCCAGCCGTTGAGGATTTATGGGCAAGAGGGTGGCCGTTTCACGGACGCCAGCGATTCTGCGGGCGAGATCTTTTCTCGGCTCCTCGTTGGTAGGGGTGCAGCTTTCGGAGACTTCAACAGAGATGGGCTTCTCGATGCTGTGGTGTCCGTGCATAACGGAGAGCCCATGGTCTTGTGGAATCGGTCCCCACCGAACGGCGGCTGGCTTGAAATCGAGTTGGAAGGCCGCTCGCCGAACCGCTTTGCCGTAGGGGCAAAAGTGTCAGTGATCGCAGGAGACACTCAATGGGCACAGCAGATCGTGGTGGGAGAAAGCTTCCTGTCAGACAGCAGCTATCGACTGCACTTCGGGCTAGGCAATATCAAAGAGGCCACAGTTCAGGTGGTTTGGCCATCGGGGTTAGCTCAGGTGTTCGAGAAGGTTCTAATCGGCCAGACAGTGCGGTTGCGCGAAGGCGAGAAGGAGTGGAATACTGCGTCGCTGAGGCCTCAGACCCCCTCGCCACGTGGAAGTTCTGGAACGAATGAAGCAGCTAACTAGATTGACAGTAATCGCGCTTGCCACACTTGCTGCGGCGAGCGCCCACAGCCAAGAGAAGACTGTAACCGGAGGTGAGGCCTTCCACGGCGTGCTCCAGTACCGCGCCAAGGACGCCAAACTAGCGTTGGTGCGGCCAGCCTTTGTCACCGCCGAGGAGGCAGGTCTTCCGAGCGGCGTGAGTGTAGTGGGCGTTTCGACTGACGGTGAGAGCCGCGCCTATCCACTGTACGTTCTGAAGAATCACCAAGTGGTCAACGATCGTCTCGGAGGTACGCCGATAGCGGCATCGTGGTGACCATCTGAACAATCGGTCGTCGTGCACGACCGTCGAGTAGGGGAGAGGGAGTTGACGCTAGGTGTGTCGGGAAAGCTTATCGATGGCAATCTCGTCATGTACGACCGCGAGACGGACGCATTGTTCTTGCAGGCGACCGGAAAGGATCTCAACGAGACCAGCGACGAACGGCTCAACGAGTTGGAGCATGAAAGCTGGGGCCTAGTACCGTGGGCGCAATGGCGCAAGGAACACCCCGAGACACTCGTGTTGCGCTGCGCCCATTGCGACGGTAGCGGTGAAGCGACAGGGACAATCGATGAGTTGGATGACCCGCCAAAGAATCACTAGCTTCTTCGTTGTAGCCCTCCTCACCATAGTGCATGGCGAGGCGGCGGGAGAAGAAGTTGGCGACGCCAAGTCTGCTGCCAAGTTGGTGGCCGGTCCAGACTTCGAGCTACTCGGTCTAGACGGAGAACTCCACGGACTGAGAGATGCGCGTGGGAAGGTCCTCTTGGTTAATTTTTGGGCCACCTGGTGCACGTCGTGCCGGTCTGAAATCCCGGCACTCAACGATCTGTTTCAAGAGTTCAAGAACGAGGGTGTCGAATTTTACGGAATCGCAGTCGATGTAGAGGGCGCGGAGAAGGTTCTTCCGTACCTCGAAGAGACCCCCATCGGATACACCGTGTTGCTCGATCCTGAAGCAATCAGCACGTCCATCTTCGGTGGGCTTGAGGGGTATCCGAGTACGTTCGTCTTCGATCGTGAAGGGTTGATCTATTCGTCCTACCTTGGGGCTCAAACCGAGGAGACGTTCCGCGATGATATTCGTTACCTGCTCGAGGCCGAACCGTCCGCTGGAAAGCAACTCACCGGCGAGCATTGAACCTGAGCTCCTTCGTCCCATAGTTGGAGCCGATTGCTCTCAACGCCTGTCACGTCAGAGGCTCCCTGCGCCCCTAGCAAGAGCTAGCCAACCAACTTGACCCTTGACGTGGCGGAATGCTGGCGCCGAGCTTAGATCCTGAGCGAGTTTAGTTTGTCCTATGAGTGGCCGGATCAAGAACATCTCACTCAGCGGGATGGTTGGGTACGGACTCCAGCGAGAGCCCAGCGGCGAAGACCTGCTGCGCCGATGGGAGTCCGAACGGGCTCGTCTGGGGCGCTCACGTGCGAGGAGTGTTTGAGTTGCCCCGTGCGCTCTGAGCTGCTCCGGGCTGCTCCGTGCTCAAACTTCAAAAGCACCGGCCAGGTGCTCTTGTCGTCCTGGGCACGGCCGTTAGGTACGTAGGTCGAAGTCGGCCTGCGCGTGCGTGCTGCCATTGACTTGGACTTCGATGGTGTGGCGCCCTGGATAGTAGACACGGGTGGAAATGGGGCGAACCTTGTGCACCTTGCGCAGGGTCTGCACCTCCCCTGGTGCCAAAGTGAACGTCTTGAGTTTAAAGACTTTCGGGGTGCGCGAACCGTTCTTCTTGATGTGGTGGACCACGTAGTCCACAACCAGCCGCTGTGGCCCCTCGCCCAAAGACCGTAGGTCGAAGCGCAGGGTGAGGTCCTGACCGATCCGGATGCGTGGAGCGCTAAGCTCCAGCCGCTCGACCTGCACCTTGGCCTTCGGGTCGAACCCCAGGACACGCAGGGCGCCGGGGTGCCCCGCCTTGATTAAGGAGCGAGTGCCATGACGGATGATCCATTGCAGTTCGGCTGAGGCACCCGGCGACCACTGCTCACAGAGCTCGACCACTCGCTCCGGGTGGTCCTTACCGATGTCGTTGAGGTTGTTGGCTACGGACCGGCGCACGTACTCGCTGGGGTCGTCTTTGAGGCGCTGAAGAATGCGAATCACCGGCTCGGGGTCGTGCACGAACTCCTGCAGCCGCAGCCCCCAGGGCAGGCGTGGTCTGATTCCCTCGGAGCAGAGTCGGCGCACGTCCGCATCGGCGTGTTGTGTCCAGCTGGTGATGCGGCGCAGGCACGCCTTTGGGTCCGCTTGCACGAAGGGGCGAATTGCGAACTCGGCCGAGAACAGCCCGGTGAGCTCCCTCAGGGCTTCGAGCGCGAGTTCCGGATGCTGTTGCCCGCGCTCGCCGATGTAGTCGATCAGAGGCCAGGCAGCGAAGCCGCGCAGGGTCGAGCCCGTGCCCTCGGCGATGCTGTCGCGGCCCGCCGCGAGCAAGACCTCGAGGGCTCCTGGAAAGTCCTCGGGCAGGTGGGCCGCCAGGGCGGCGATGATGTGGCCCACTCGAGCCTTGAGCTCCAACTGTTCAAGCCCGCGGCTGGCGCTCCGAGCAAACCGTTCGGCTGGGAAGGATGGTTCGCTCTTCTCGATGGCGCGCGCGATCTTGCGAACACGCGCGGCGTCCAACTGATTCTTGAAGAGTTCTTGCTCGGCCATGTGCGGGCAGCATAGACCACGACGGGCGTGGACACCGAAGGCCGCGCAGGACTTTCGCGGCCCCGATGGCGCTCGGTCTCGTGCTGCAATCCGGGAAGGGAATACCACGCTCACCGTGGCGCCGCCCTACCTCCAAGCAGGGCCGGACATTGAGGCTAGGCCCAGCCCTTTGTCTACGGCTGCCAGGAATAGCCGAGCTTGACGAAGAAGGCCCGGCTTTGCCGGCGCAGGTTCGGCGCTTCAAGGATCCCACCCGGCTGGAGCTGGGTATCTTCGTTGTCCCAGGTGTCGCCGTAGCCAACAAAGAGAGCGGTTCGCGGGTTGACCTCATAGACCCCGAGGAGCTGGGTCAGTAGGTCTTCTCGGACTGCGGTGGTTGCGGACCCAATTGCTTCCGGATCTGTGTCGACACTGGTGAACTGCCCGATCAAGCGAACATAGAGGCGGCGGTTGAAGTAGTAGAGCAACCGAACTTCTGGTGCTCGAGCAATGAAGAGCCGTGAACCTTTGGCGTCGAGGGCTGAGTAGTTGTAGACCAGTCTCGACGCGAACCGGCGGCCGAGCGAGAGGTGGGCCTGCAGCCTGAAGGCGGTTTGATCAGCTGGTTGTATTCCCGCAAAGTCGATCCAGTCGCCCAGGTTGCCGTTGGCACTGAGCCGCAACCAAGGCGTTGGCCTCATGCTGGCGTTGAAGCCGCCGTGAACGAGCTCGAAATCGCGCCCGCCGAAGCGTCGCGTTTCACTGATTGCATGGATCTGCGCAGAGGTCTCGCGAGCAAACTCACCCCGAGCATTGATGCCAAATCCCTCCACCAGCAGCTCGCCGGATTGTCGCTGCTTGTTGTAGACCCAGGCGGCCGTTGAGAGTTGGTTGTACGCCGTGGTCTCGTCTCCGTGCCAGACGTAACCTGCGTCGGAATCGAAGCCACGCACGTCGACTTGCGGCAAGAAACCGAGATCGGCTCTGAAATCTTTATCTCGATCTTGAAAGTTGAAGTTAAAGTTCCAATTGCGGCGGGAATGGCTGTATCCGCCTTCGATCGCGTAGCCACCGACGTCGGTGGCTTCGAGCCCGAATGCATCCACCATTGCTGCGTTGTAGCGGGTGTCGGAGAAGGCGGTTTGCAGCCGTAGTGAATCCCGCTTGGTCGGGCGCCATCTCATGTCGGTTGCACCGACCCTGTTCGAGTAGCCGTTGCCGCTACGCTCGGTGAGGAGGGCGCCAATGGTCGAGTTGGTGCCGAGGTCATATCGATAGCGCGCCGCCGAGGCCGAAAGCGTTTGGTCGAAGGAAGCACTTCTCGAACCTTGACTGCCTGGTACAAGAACGTTGGCGACCTGGTCTCGTGCGGTAAAGGTGCCGACGGTGTGCTTGCCTTGCTTTCCCGTGATCTTGATCGCAGCCGAGGGGTCGGAGACGGTGCGGGTGTGCACCAGATTGAGATCGGTTGCGAAGGTGTCAGCGCCCTCTAGGAAGAACGGCCTGGTCTCAGGGAAAAAGATGGTGAACTGCTGATTCACATCCAGCTTTAGAACATCTGCTTCGACCTGTGAGAAGTCCGGATTCACTGTGCCCGAGAGGGTCCAATTGGGTGTCACACCCCATCTTCCGCTGAACCCTAGGTCGGCTTCCTCGTCGACCGAATCGAACCCGCCTGAGGGGTTGCGTTGATCTACTCTCGCCCCAGTAATGGTGGGAACCAACTCGAGGTTTAGCCCGGCCTGAACTGAAGAGAAGCCTCTGATCTTGTGGGCTTTGGAAAGGTAGTCGTTCTGCCCACGCTCTCTGGGGAAAGAGCCAATGTGGTGACGATCAACGCGCGGATAGGAGCGCACGGCGTCGAAACCCCAGGTTTGCGCTTCAGCACTCGGCTGGAAGCGCAGTTGCCGGAAAGGGATAGCGAACTCGACCTCGTAGCCAGTGGCTGTGATTCTTCCGGCGCTTTGCCAGATTGCATCCCAGGACGTGTCGTAGTCGCCGCCCACTTCGTCGTTGACAGCGTCGATCTGGACGCCGAGGGGATTAGCCATGAGTTCGAACGCTCTGCGTTCGTCGTTGAACGTGTCCAACACCACTCCAACGAAGTCGTCACCCCATGCGTTGTCGCGCTCGCGAAACCTGGCCCGAATCTGTTCAGGGTCAGGATCGAGGCAACGAAAACCCACCAACAGATGATCCTGGTCGTAGCTCAGCAGTACCGTGGTTGCTACGGGCGGCGCGATGTTCTCTCCGGGTCGAACCTCGTAGCTCAGTTCGATGGCGAGTGCGGTCTGCCAGAAGGCCTCGTCGAGAACCCCGTCGACCCGAATACTCGAATCGGGCACCACGGGTATCGTCATTGGAGCTTGGGCCGACAGTAGGGTCGCAGCGAGGGTGCAGGTCAGTGGGAGGACTAGTAAACCGAGTCTCTTGAGCAAATGGATCACAACGGAAAGCGGCCTTTTGGGAGCGCCGGATGACCGAGAAGATCGAACTGGCGGCAGAGTGTTCGGAGCCGGCCTTCCGGCTGTCTCCTTGTCAGTATTGATAGACGCCTTTGCCATGCCAAATGTTCCCCAGCGCAGTCCGAGAATGGCGGTCTCCGGGTGTGCGCTCCTGCGGCTCATCGGCCGAACGATCTTCGTTTGCTACGGGTTACCGAGTCTGTCCTACGAGGAAGTCCCGGCTGGCGCGGAAGGATGCTGACGCCTATGGTTACTAAGGGTCGATGGCCGAAGGTCGTCGACGTCCTCCAGAATCCTTCATCAGCACGGAGCAGAGGGCCATGAACGAAAGCATCAAACACCTCGAAGCGGCTCGTCTTCACTTCGGTGATCACGCTATTCGCAACGTCCTTCTGCCAACCGACTTCACAGACAAGTCCCTACGCCCGCTGGGTCTTGCTGCAGAACTTGCGGCGTCAGCGAACGCCGAGCTGCATCTATTGCACGTTCATGGACTCACTACACCAGTGCCGCAGGCATGGGAGTTTCCGCCGGCCAACGAGGTCAGACGATCGACCTGGGCCTCTTCACCCGACACCCTCAGGGCTTGGGCCATGGATGCTCTACCGAACTTGGTGGTGCATACCGCGACCCGTCAAGACAACAACGTTAGCAAGACGATTCTCGACTATGCGCAAGAGAACTCGGTGGACCTGATCGTGGTTGGCACAGCAGCAAGGAGAGGTCTCGCTCGGGTCTTCCTGGGAAGCGTTGCTGAGCGGTTAGTCCTGTCGGCTCGCTGCCCGGTCCTGACCATGGCCCAAGACGCGCCGGTTGCCATCGCACCCAAGAGTCCCAACGTGCTGGTTCCTGTCGACTTCTCGAAGGCCTCGATCGAGAGCCTCGCCAGGGCTGCGAGTCTTGCTGAGCAGCTCAAGGGGCAACTCACCTTGCTTCATGTGATCTCTCCACAACCGGTGCCTGTGCTCTACGGCGAGGTGGCACCGATGCTTTGGGACACCCAGGAGGGTGCATCACGACTTGGAAAGCACCTTGAAGAACTGGCCCGTTCTGTTCGCGAGACTGTCCCGGTGAAGTGCATCGTTCGCGTGGGTCAACCCGCGCGGTGCATTGCGCAGGTCGCTAGCGAAGTTGGCGCGGACCTCGTTCAGATTGGCAGCCATGGACTGACGGGCTTCTCGAGGTACGTAATTGGCAGCGTGGCTCAGAAGGTACTGCGGCTCGCCGCGGTTCCTGTCCTGATCTTCAAGCCGGACGACGAACAGGCAAGTGAAGCGGCTGGCGAGCTGATGACCGCGTCGCAGTCAAGCAGTGAAGCAGTGAAGCAGTGAAACACACCGACGTCTCAAAAGACTGATACCAGCAGGAGATTCGAATGGGCGTTTTCAACAAGATCTTGGTCACCACCGACTTCTCCACGCCGGCCGCGGCCGGTATCGATGTTGCGGAGCGCATGGCCGCCGATTCTGGTGCCGAATTGATATTGCTGTACGTGGTTGAGACTGAACCACCTCCGGGGCTTGACCGGAGTGCCGAGGAAAGTGTGATGCACGGTCGTCGCAAGAAGGCGAAGCAGAGCCTAGAAAATTTGGTAGCGCTGCGTGCTAGCGGGTTGTCACCTGAGATTCGAGTTGCAGTGGGATCACCCGTGTCCGAGATCTTGCTTGTGGCTGGGGATGAGGCGGTAGATGTGATCGTCATCGCTAGCCATGGGCGCTCAGCGCTCGGTCGCGTGTTGCTTGGCAGCACCGCTGAAGCAGTGGTTCACGGCGCGAGCTGTCCGGTGATGATCGTGCCTTTTCCTCACCCGGCTGAATAGGGGCGAGGGGACCATGGAGCCCGAGCCCTCCAGCAGCGGTCGGCGCTCAAAGCGTTCAACAAGAGCAGCGTTGGTTTGTCTGGAAAGCGCGCATAAAACGAGCCCTTCGACGAGCCAGCGACCGCCACGATCTCGTCGACCGAGATTGAATCAGAATCGCGCTCTGATAGCAGGGTTCGCGCAGGCGCCGGTCCCACCGTTCCCCTACTTGGTTAAGGAAGTGACAGTGAACGCCAGCGTTGCACTGGCCTGTACTGTCACCCGTCCAAGGGAGACACAGTTGGTGGCCGGCAGCTGGCAACGCTGACTTCGAAGTGCAGGAGGTGCCCGGCCTCAACCACGTCTTCCAGACCGCAAACCAGGCCGGAATACGAGAGTACGCTCTTGCCGGAGAGCTTCTCGCCGGTCGCCATCGAGATCATTGCCAGCTGGATTCTCCAAAGGTTCAGCGACCTCCAGTAGGTACAAGTGCCTCAAAGAAAACCTGGGGCGCGGCCTCTCACTCCTCGCGCAACGCTTCCATCGGGCTGACCCTGCCCGCCCTGAGCACCGGCAGGGCGCCGGCGAGAAGGCCGATCACCAAGCAACTCGCCGCGGCTATGAGATATACCGGTACCGAGAAGGTTTCCATCCCATAAAGCTGCGCTGCTACTAGTCGCTCCAGGGCCAAAGCCAGAACGGCTCCGGTCGCTACGCCGATCAGCACCAGTCGCATCGAGCCGCCCAGCACAGTGCTCACTACCCGACGGGTGGTTGAGCCGAGGGCAACGCGCAAGCCGATCTCTCGAGTACGAGCGAGAATCTGTTGCGACAAGACGCCGTAGATTCCAACCCCAGCAAGCACGAACACCAGCAAAGCGAACAACGATAAGAGCCAGGAAGTGAACCTGAGGCGTGACACCTCCGCTGTGATCCGCTCCGCGAGGCTTTCGGTGCCGATCAACACCGCGAACCGTTCGACCTCGGTAAGGGCATCGCTCAAGGGGGCTGCCAGTACCGACGGAGCCACGGCGCTGCGCACCGTGACTGTCAGGTTGCGCGTGCCGAACTGGGCGAGCGAGAAGTAAACGTCCGGATCTTCGGGTGGGCGATTCGGATCGGGGATCAAGCTTCGATAGCGCACCTCCTGTGAGACACCCACCACCGTCACCCATCGAATCTCGTCATCCGCTTGCGTTGCCCGGCGCGGCTCGCCGAACTTGAAGCGCCGCCCCACCGGATCATCGTCGCCCCATAGTTTCTCTGCTAAGCGTTCGGACACAACTGCCACTGGCAGCGCATCTTCGTGATCGGTAGCGTCGATTGGCCGCCCGGAGATCAGATTGATGCCAAGGGTCTCGAAGAATCCCTCCGAGACTCGATGACGGTAGACCCGCACACCTCCCGCCCAGGGTTCAGTGGGCCGTGGAACGCGACCCTCTTGACTGACGACCGTCGCCGACGATCCGCCGCCGAGAGGGGTATCTGAGGAAACCGAAGCCGCTATCACCCCAGGCACCGCAGATACCCGTTCAATCAGCTCCCCAACCACGTCTCGGTCGTCAGCGGTATCCTGATCAGCAGCAACCTCCGGTTCTGGCAGCAATAGGTTTGCAAATACCAAATCCTGATTGGCTAGACCGACGTCCACCGCCGCAAGGCGATCAAGGCTCTGAAGGTACAGGCCGGCGCCGACGGCTAACAACATCGCGAGCGCCGGCTGGCCGACCACCAGCAGCGCCTGGGCACGCCCCCCCGACAGAAGCCGGTTTCCGGTACCCATCGAAATCAAGTGCGCGTTGCGAAAGGTGCGCACGGCACTAGCGGCGAGCAGCACACCTACCAGGAGCGCGACCGCAGTCGTGAATGCGACAACCCGCAGGCCCAGGTCGAAACTGATGAACTCGGGAAGAGCTACTGGACTACGCTCACGCAAGAGTGGCACCAGGGCCGCCGCAACCGCCAATCCACCAACCCCTCCTGCGAGTCCAAGCATCATGGTCTCGTGCAAATGCCCGCGAAACAGCTCCGAGGAGCTGGCGCCCAAGGCGCGCTTGACCGAATATTCTGGAGCGCGCTTCCGTCGCCAAACGACCCACAGATTACCTACGTTGAGACACGACACCAGGAGGACCAGAACCACCGCAACCCCGAGCGTTGCCAACGGTGCATTGAACGACCCGAGCACCTCTTCACGCAGGGAGCCAAGGTCGGCACCGTAGTGCAGATTGTCATCGGGATAGGTGGCTTCGAGACCCTTGGCCACCGATGCCAGCTCGGACCGGACCTGTTCTATGGAGACCTCGGGCTGCAAGCGCGCAACCGCACTCAAGAAGCGGCTGCCCCGGCTCTGTCGCGCGTCTTCGCGGAGATCCAGCAACGAAGACCAGAGTTGAGCGCCGTCAAACAGCGGCATGAAGTCAGCGGGCATGACACCCACGATGACCCGCGAACGATCGTTGAGGGTCATGGTGTCGCCGAGCACCGCAGGGTCCGCACCGAACGCGTCGCGCCATAGACCATGAGATAGGACAACTTCCTGCGCTTGCCCGTCGACCCTCGCTTCGGAGAAGCCCGAGCCAAGCAGTGGAGTCGTGCCTAACACAGCGAAGAAGTTCGGGGTCACTGCAGTCCCGGCGATGCGCTCAGCCGAATTGCTCTTGCGCCATGTGTAGAAGTTGGGGTCGAAAGCTGCGAGGTCGTCAATGCTCTCGACCTGCTCGCGGTAGTCGAGGAAGTCGGGGAACGACAAAGGCCGGCGCTCCACCGTGTCCCTGGTCACCGTCTCCCACACCAACGCTAACCGGTCGGGTTCGGTGAACGGAAGAGTGCGCAACATGACCGCGTCGACAGTGACAAAGATCGCGGTGCTCGCGCCGAGGCCAAGAGCCAAGGTGATGGCTACTCCCAGCGAGAATCCAGGATTGCGAGCGAGTGAACGCGTGGTGAGTCTAAGTCGTCGAAGCATGAGAAGGCTCCCTTTGTCTGCTGAAAACGTCCCGTGAGCAGCTGTCGAGCTCAGAGCAAGCAGGAGCTCGTCGGGCGGGAGGCTCTGCGGCTTTGTGAAGAACGTCGGTACAGTGCACATACGGAAGCGACGGCTTCGAGTTGCGACCAGGACGACGAGGGGGCCTCTGACGAGATCATCGTCAGCTGTTACCTGATGACACCAAGGAAATTGCTACACGAGCTTTCCTGATGAGCCCCTAGAGCAGTGTGCACATCGAAACGCACCCATCGAAACGGTACCCATCGAAACCCTCGTGACATCCAGGGGACCGTCGGCGGAAGGTTCACGGACAACGACCATGGATGAGTAAGGACCGAGACCACATGAGCACAACAATCTGGAAGCGCCTTCTTGCAAGTCTCGCAGGACTGTTCACAGTACTCCTCACAGTCGCTTGCACCTCCGAAGTGGCTGAGGATGGTGGCGTGAATCGAGATCCCGATCCCTTGATTCCACTCCGCACCCTCTTCTCGCCGGGCAGCTACGACGCTCCGCAGATCAGTCCAGACGGCAAGCTCTTTGCGTACTTTGGCCCGCTCGACGGTGCTAGCAATCTGTGGGTGGCGCCGGTGGACGACCCGGAGGCAGCTCGACCACTAACCCGCGAGGTGGGCCGCGGGTTGCAGAGCCGAGATGTCAGTGGCAACGTCATGTACCGCTGGAGTCTCGATAGTCGCAGGGTTCTCTATCCGCAGGACACCGAGGGCGATGAGAACTGGAACCTCTACGTTGTGGACGTCGCCAATGGCGAGCGGCGCAACCTGACGCAACTCGAAAGCGGACGTGTGGAACTGCTCGGCTTAAGTGAGGAGCATCCCGACCAGGTGCTGATCTCGATCAGTGCGAGCCTTGTTGCGCCCCCAGATCTGTACCACCTCGATCTTGAAAGCGGCGAGCGCACTCTTGTTCAGGAGGCGGGAGGTTTCATCGGCTTTCTGACCGACAATGCCCTCAGGCCGCGGATTGCACTGGCTTTCAATGCCGAGGGTGGCATCGACCTTCTTCGATCGAGTGGCAACGGCGAGTGGCGGCCCGCCTTTGCTCTCGGAATTGACGACCTCCCGGCTCTCTCCGCAACCGGCTACCAGAAGATTGCTCGCTTCGATAGCGAGAACCGGCGTGCGTACTTCTACGACAGCCGCGGTCGCGACACCATCGCGTTGGTCAGCTATGAGCTCGAGAGCGGCGATTTCAAGGTGGTAGCAGAAGACGCAAAAGTAGACATCGGTGGCGTGCTCTATCACCCGACCTCGAACCAGCCACAGGCGGTTGCCGTCAACTGGACACGCACCAGCTGGCAGGTGCTCGACGAGGCGGTCCAAGCGGACTTCGACTGGTTAGTCGCCCAGACCGAAGGAGATATCCGGGTGGTTAGCAGGGCGCACGATGATCGTCGCTGGATCGTCCGCTTCACAATGGCGCATGAACCCGAGTCGTATCTGTTGTATGAGCGTGGCGACGCCTTAGATGGTGGCGGCGAGCGCAACCTGCGAAAGCTCTTCGTAACCACACCTGAACTCGAGGGCTTGCCGCTAGCGAAGCTGCATCCGGTGACCATCCAATCTCGCGACGGTCTCGACCTCGTCTCGTACCTCGCTTATCCCCCTTGGCTTGACCGCGGGGACGGTCGACCGACCGAGACGGTGCCGCTCGTAATGTTGGTTCACGGCGGGCCGAGCGATGAGCGGGCACAATACGGATACGGCCCGTTCTTGCATTGGCTGGCGAACCGAGGTTACGGCGTTTTCTATGTGAACTTCCGCGGCTCTCCCGGCTTTGGCAAGGCGTTCGTCAATGCCCAGCGCATGGAGTGGGGCGGCAAGATGCACGAAGACCTGGTGGATCAGGTTGAGTGGGCGATTTCCGAGGGGATCACTGAGCGGGATCAAGTTGCAATCGTCGGCGGTAGCTACGGTGGATACGCAGTCCTGGTCGGCATGACCATGACTCCAAATGTGTTCGCTTGCGGCATCGATCTGGTTGGACCGTCGAATCTAGAGATCTTCATGCCGCACTGGGATGTGGACTCCATGTCTAGAGTGATCGGCGATCCACGCACTGAGCAGGGGCGAGCTTTCCTACGCTCTCGCTCGCCGATCAACTTCGCCGCACACGCCAAGAACCCCATCCTGATCGGTCAGGGCGCTAACGACTCTCGAGTGCCGCAAGATCAATCCGACACGATCGTTGAGGTCTTCAAAAGCAACGCGGTAGACGTGACCTACCTCCTTTACCCAGACGAGGGACACGGCCTTCTCCGACCTGCGAACACCTTCTCCTTCTGGGCGGTCTCTGAGCTCTTCTTGGCAGATTGCTTGGGTGGTCGATCACAGCCTCTTACCGACGAACTTGAAGGGGCGAGCGTGCAGGTGCCGGTCGGAGTTGAGCACATTCCCGGCCTCCTCGAAGCCTTGGAGCGTCGGTCTTCGCTGGAGTAGTGGCAGGGCTTTCCGAGCGGCTCCACGAGTTCGTTGCTATGACCCATCATGGAATCTATGGCCCTCCAATCCAACGAGCGCCAAATGGTGCAGCTCGGCACTGGGACGGGGTGTAGAAAAGTGGTGTGCGCTCATGCTGATCCTTCGGGGCAAACCTAGGGTCGCAATCGCTCCAGCGCTGCTTCCAAGACCACGTCCACGGCGCCTTCTAGAAAACTCTCGGGAGTAGGAGCAACGTGGATGTCTGGAGCGATCCCCTTGCCGTCATAGCGGCTCCCGTCTGGACGAAAGGACGCCATGGTGGAGAGCCGTAGGCTCAAGCGACTGTGGGTTAGTTCGATGCCCTGAGAGCGACCGCTCCCGCCGCCGCTAGGGGAGCCCATGAGCGTCACGCCAGGCAGTCCTTTGAAGCCGCCCAGGAAGATGTCGGTGGCGCTAAAGCAGCCAGCGTCCATCAAGATCACCACCGGCCTTGCATAGTGATAGGCAGCCCCCGGCTGAATCATGAAGTAGTGCCACGGGCTGAAGTCTTCCTCTTTGGGCGACCAATCGGGCTGGAAAGTTTCAGCAGCAGCTTGAATCAACCGGCGTTCCTCGTTGCTCCACACACTCGCGTCTAGCGGAAATAGATTGCGGTTCTCTAGGTAGCTGTCGCCAATCTTGAGCGTTTCACCGGGACGAACACGGTAAGCGGCAACGTTGACCATGTGGGGGTCGCCGTCAGGAGCGAGGAAGTAGGGGAGCAGAGTGCGCAGGGCATCGCGCGAGCCACCGCCGTTGCCTCTCACGTCGATGATCAGGCCACGGGTGTCGCGGAAGGAGTCCATTGTGATGGTCAGCTCACGCAGGAACTCTGCGTCACTCTCCATCGAGGCGATGGGGAGATAGCCGATTTCGCTATCGAGCTTCCGTGCCTCACTCGGCCGCGGCCAAGGTCCATAGACGGGCTTGCGCGAAGCGAGACCAACCACAACGGACTGCCCTTCGCCCGCTTCGTTCATGAGCAGCAGCTCAAATTCACTTGTAAGGGGCATACCGAGTTCGACTCGCTGGGCATTGAAAAGTCGCAAGTCGCGCAGAGCATGACGTTGAACGAAATGTTGCGAACCGGCTGCCACGCTGCGCTTCGAGACCTCGATCCATTCTTCGAGCGGCTTGCCATCAATAGCTTCAACGAATGGAAAGTCAGGGTTCACGAAGGAGCTGCGGTCAGAGGCTAGGGCCACAACTCCCGCCTCGGTGGCTTCCATCAGGAATGGTAGGTAGCCGCTAGGACGCAAAGCCTCGAGTTGCCTAACCCGCGTGTGCCCGTCGCCGAAGAGGGCGAGGAACTGACCGATGCGCGTTGCAAAGGCGCCAAGGGCGACATGTTCAGGGAGCCCGCTGCGAATTGCGTGCAAAGCAGCGCGGTAGTCGACGCCCACTAGGTCGCGGTAGGAGTAGGTGTGTTCTATTGCCCACTCGAGCTGGTCGAGGTCCTGCATCGCCGCGTTCCGAGGAATCTGCGGCATGCGTTTCCAGCCGTCCCATTCAAGCGCTTCCGCAAGGAACTCGAAGTGTGCTTTGGGCTGCCAAGCGTGCTTGCGGTTGACCCGTTGAATGGGAGTAGCCGGTCTCTTGGCGGGCTGGCGTGCGTCCCAAACAAGATCGCGATTGGCAGCTGTCATGGCGACTTTCGAGCGTTTGATTTGCCTGCCGCTGGAGAGATCGACGAGGACCAGGTCCACTTCGCTGACATTCTCATGGCCAAGGCTGTCGAGGACTTCCACGAGATCCTCCGCAAAACGCTTCTCCGCGTTGCGAGGGTAGACCTTCTTGCAGTGCTCAAAGATGATCTTCGCCTCGAGACCGTGCAACTCAACGAGTTTGTACCACTTGGTCTCGAGCTTGACCTCGTACGTCTCGCCGTTCAGACGAACTGCGCTGAAGGGCGACAGTTTGGGGTACCGCTGAGCGATCGTAGATGAAGCGCTCGGGCTTAGAGTCCAGGCTTCGGTGATGGGAGAGACGACGAAGGCGAGTAGACAGGCGATACGAACCAACATGATGGTCTCCTAGGTGATACGTGTACATCCTACAGACATGGTCGGCTACCGGTCGGCGGTTGGCAGCCGGTGCTCCTCGCTTGCACGGAAAGTGTAAAGGCGTCCCGACGCACACGTTGGGCGGTGTCTGAATACCTGCTTGATACCCGAGACGCCGCCCTTCCCCCTCCCTTCCGGAGTTGTGCTGCGAGGCTTTCCCCAGGTCCGCTGCCAAAGCTCGCCGCCGGATCGCCTTGCTTCCCAGGGATCGGCGGGGCTACTGTTGATTGGCTTGCTCGTCTGCATGACGCAGACCGAGACAACGAAGTTCGTCCGCATTGCTCGAGTGCATTGCCTGCGTCGGCCACCTTGTCAAAGTCCCAAAGATCCCTGCGCGAGCACCGCGCGGGACACCTTCAGCCAGCTCCAAACGTTCGGGAGAGCGCTAGAGTGTGCGATGAACCGAAGGAACGTTGTCGTTGGAGGGCCGGAACGGTGCTGAGCCATTGCTGTCGTAGTCAACGTGCAATCTGAAGAATCAGAAGGCCGTCCGTTCCTCGAGGGCGCGCTCCATCTCGCCGTGCTGAGTGCCTTTGCCGTGGCGCAGCCCCTGTTCGAACTTCTTGGTAGCCGGCCGGAGTTTTTTGCGGTCCGGGCTTCACAGCCAGCCGACCCCTGGATCTTGGCGGCGATGTTGTGTCTGTTGGTACCGCTACCGATGATCCTGGTCGAGACCATCGCCGGTGCGGTTCACGAGCGATTGCAGCGGATCGTTCACAGCGTGCTGTGCATGCTCTTGATTGCGGCTGTGCTGTTGCCGCCACTCGAGCGCACGCTCGGCGCCGGGCCATGGCGTGAGTTGACCTTTGCGTTGCTGGCCGGTCTTGCTGGCGGTTTGATCCTGGATCGGTGGCGTCCGGCGAGGCAGCTGCTCACCTATCTGGTCCCAGTGCTGGTGGTCTTCCCCGCGATTTTCTTGTTGCGCCCTGGGATGGGCAAGATTCTCTGGCCCCAGAAAGTCGACACCATGCCAGCGACCAGCGCCACGACGTCAGTGGTATTGCTGGTCTTCGACGAATTGCCCTTGACGTCGTTACTCGCCGGACCGCAGGCGATCGATGCGGCGCGCTATCCCAACTTTGCAAGGCTCGCCGATGAGGCAACCTGGTATCGCCGCACCGCAACGGTTAGCGACTTCACCGTGCTCGCGGTGCCGGCCATTTTTACCGGACAGCTGCCCGATCCGGATCAACTACCCCTTGCACCGGAGCATCCGCGAAGCCTCTTCACACTCCTGGGCGATAGCTATGCGATGAACGTCGCTGAATCGATGACCCAAGTGTGCCCGACGCGTCTCTGCGACGATCGTCGGCGGGAGGCCGGTTTTCGAGCCCGGTTGGCTTCCCTACTTGCGGACACCCGCGTGTTGTACTTACACGTCTTGCTACCCGCAGCCTGGGCTGAACACCTGCCGTCGGTCAGCCAGAACTGGATGCTTTTTGAGGATCGCGGCGATTGGTTTGCTGACTGGAAGCGCCGTGGTCGTGGCGACAGGGTCCAGCACTTCGACGATTTTCTCGACGGCATCGTCCCGTCGAGAGAGCCGGTCCTGCACGTGCTTCACCTGTTGTTGCCTCATCTGCCGTTCGTCTACCTCCCCAGCGGCCAGGTCTATAGCTCGAGAGGCAAGTCACCCGGATTGGTCGGTGACACCATGGCCAGCGACGAGCGCGCGGCAACGCAAATCCAACAGCGCCACCTGCTTCAAGTTGGTTATGTCGACCGCCTCCTGGGCGAAGTCAGGGGGCGCCTTGAGGACGTCGGCCTTTGGGACCGTTCTGTGGTGGCGGTCACCGCTGATCACGGAGCAAGCTTCACAGCCGGCGGCAACCGCCGCCAACTGACCGATGGCAATGTGGCCGAGATTGTGTCGGTACCGTTATTGATCAAGGCGCCGGGGCAAAAGCAGGGGCGGCTGGACTCTCGGCCGGCTTCGTTGATCGATGTTCTGCCGACGATCGCCGAACTAGCCGGCGTTGAGCTGCCATGGGCGACCGATGGCGTTTCGTTGATTGATCAGGTACCCAGCCGCGAGCGATTGCCGGTGGTCCGCTATCGTCTGAGCCAAAAGTTGGGGCCGTTCGAGGTCTCGGTTGCAGACCTAGAGATCGGTGAACAAGCGGCGCTCGCCACGCTCGACGACCGCTTTGGAACGGCTGGCGATACCGGTCGCGAGCTGTTTCGCATTGGTCCCCACCGCGATTGGATAGGGCGCAAAATCGCTGACTTTCCAGTCGCTGAACCGGCTCCCTTCAAGTATCAACTGAGGCTGCCGAGTGGCGCACTCGAGGTCGATCCTGACGGCCAGTTGATACCGGCTCACCTCCACGGCGAGTTGGTTGCAGCGGAGATTCCTGCATCGGTCGATCTCGCAGTGGTGGTCAACGACCGGATCGCAGCAGTGACCACCAACTGGAGTTTCCAACCGACCCATTGGTCAGTGATCGTCGACCCACAAGTCTTTGAGGCCGGCGTCAATCGGATCGATTTGATGGCAGTGTCTTCCAATCGGTCTCAGGCATTGCTGCCGACACTCCAGCCGATTCAGGCGGTGCACGCTATAGCGCCGCTGCCGGTTGGCTTCTTCGAGAAGAGCACTCGTGACTCTGAGGAACATCCCTAGAGGCGGTTTCCTGTCGGGGCGACAGCGACCTCGAGATTGTTCTCTTGGCCGCCTCCGCTGGCGGCGGCCCCGAAGACTGTATCTCTCGATCGCAGACAGACCCGCGAGGTTCAGCTGCGGATCACACCAATCCCAGATGGGACGATCCGAGTCAGAAGACTGGCGGGGTTGAGTACCCCGAGGCCGAGTGGGAGATGCCTCGGTCGAACTTGAACCCAGTTCCTGCTTGGAATTGGGAGACACCGATTCTAAGGAGTGGTTGCGCTCCACCGCGACGTGTCGCCGGTCTCGAAGCCGTCTCCGAAGATCGACACCCCTGTATTGGAGAGCGGACCTGAGATGGTGTCGATCACTAGTTGCGAGACGAACGTGTCGCTAGCGACGAAGATGACCACTTGCTCCCAGTCTGGATTGGGAAAGATTTGCCAGTCTTCGTAGAAGTAGGACAGTGCGGGCGGCCCAGGGATCGTGTCATCTACGCGCACCACGAAGACCTCTTCGACACCGTCGGAGGTGCCGGGTACACCGTTGATCCCAAAGACCGCGGTCGCCGGTGCAGCGCCGGTGTAAGCCACCTGGATTCGTAGCCTCTTCTCGGGCTCAGTGTCGATCCAGTTTGGGACATTGCATGCGATGGCGCCGCCCTTAGCGGTGGTTGGTCGATAGCCGGTCAGGCCGCCAGCGTCGACCCACTCGACATCCCCAAAGATGGTGCACGATGGGTGGGGCGCTCCGGTCGGGAATGCAGCGTCGAGCAGGGGTGCTGCATCGCCCACAACCAGCGGCACTTCATCGCCGTCTGGTTGAACAGCATCCGGATTCTGATCGGTCTCGAAGTCCCATTCGGCAGACGTTGAGAGCGGGCCGCCGCGGTAGGCAGGTGGGTTCAAGTCGTCGGCAAGAACATTGGGAACTGAACATATGGTGAGGGACACCGAGACCAATAGTAGTGAGCGGATTGAGGGCATAGCAGTCTCCACAAGTGTTGCCGAGTTGTTGGGACCCTTGGGGGGGGCACCGCTAGCTCGGTGAGCGTTCCCCAAAGGCGTCTCCAGTACTCAACAGACAAGACTGCTCATCCAAGACAAGAAACTTTGACGAAAGGTGGTTTCCGCTCACCAATCGAAGGTGACTCAGCGATCTGAACCCACCAAGACGAACCCCGCCCAATGGGCAGGGTGCTGGAAGTTTGGTGTTGCCTCGCTATGAGGTTGCGAGGGCCCGAGGATCATCTGTCGCTGCGCAACCGCCAGAGCGTGGGCGCGATCCCCTGTGGTCGGGTTGGAGCTCGATGCCGCGAGAGAGCGGTAGAAGCTGGTCATCAATTGAATCGCCGATGAGTCGCGGGCATCGATCTGGCTGGCGAGAACGCTACGAGCGCCAGCGTAGAGGAACGCCTCAACGAGACCCAAGCGATCGAAGCCGCTAGGGCTGCCGCCCGCCGAGAACCCTCGTCCCGATCGGCAGGCTCCAAGGGTGATTAGGTCTGCCGTGAGGCGTGAGTCCAGGATTTCGCGAACGGTGAGCGCTCCGTCTTCGCCGCCGCCCTCGACGAGCGCGACGGTAGAGAGCAGTGGCAGGCGCGGTTCCATCACTGCATGAGTGGCGAGATGAATCCAGCGGTAGTTGGGGGCCCTTTGCTTGAAAGCGGACTCGGTCCCATTCTTGTCCAACAGTGCACTGCCACCCAGAGCCGCGACCACGGCACTTGCCTCTGCTTCAGCATTGATCAATGAAGGTAGTGGCTTTGGCCACCCGGCTCCGATACCGAACGCAAGGGCTCCGCTGTTGGCGTGGTCATTGGAACCTGCCGGTTCTTCAAGGAAGGACGCGGACGGAGGCGAGAACAAGGCGAAGTCCTCAACCAAGTGACGCATTTTGCCCGCGTGTTCTGTCACTAAGGCGGCAAACGGAAGATCGTATAGCGGGCCGGTGGGAACGATTGCAAGTTTTCTAATGCCGCCGAGAAAGCCCCGGCGTTCGAGCGGTGCGATCAGTCGCGTTTGTAGGTCTCGCAGAACGGGTCTCCAATCGGTTCCGTTGCTGGCGTCCTCAATTAGCTCACGGGCCAAACGGACCTTCGTCTCGAGCTGGCGCTTTTGCACCGGCAGCAGTACGACGCCCGCCTTGTCTGCCGTGATGGCGAAAGCTAGTAAGTCCTCACCCAAGCTCAAGTAATAGACCAAGGCTGTGTGAGGTCCCAGACCACCCTGAACCACGCTCAGGCGCCGCTCCGTTTCGGAGTTCTCCATCGGGAACCGGTCTTCGGACCGCGTTCGTCTGCTTGGCAGCAATCTGCGGATCGCATTGCGCGCCTGTTTTCGTCCGACAGTCTCGATGTGCTCGAACACCGATGCTAGGCGTTGAGTAGACAGGTCGAACGTAGACTCGTCGAGTCTGTTTGCGCCATCCTCCAACAGCAACAGTTCCAGGAGTCGGTCATCGACCCGAGAGTCGGACAGATTGCCGATGGCCGAAGGAGAGCGGTCGACCGTGGCCCGCTCGATTCGTGAGCCTTCCTGCAATAGAACGATCGCGCGATCGCGATCGCCATGTTGCTCAGCAAGTTCCGCCTGCACTCGCCGTAGTCCGATCAACGATCTGTAGCTATCGACGTCGCTGGCAAAAGCTTCTGCTTGCTCCACCAAGGAGGCTGCTTCTTGGATCCGTCCACGAGCAAGAGCGATCTCTGCCAAGGTGACGAGCGATGCAGTTTCGAACGAAACGTCGACATCGCCGTTCTCTGGCTGCGTACTGCGCGCCTTGACGACTGCTCGCTGCGCCGCATCGTAGTCCCCAAGTTCCATATGCCAAGGCGCTAGGCCGGATTGGCGGTACTTGTGAGCCACTGAGTTCGCTGCCCCTTCGCGTTCCAAGGTCGGCAACACCGTGCGAATTGCAGCGGCCGGATCTCCCAGTTGGCCTAGCACGTACGCCAGAGAGAACAGGATTTCTTCTTCGCCGAGTCGATCTCCAGTTCGCTTAGTCAATGCAAGGCTTCGTCTGAGCCACTCCCTGCCTTCTCGGAAGTTGCCGACGCTGGAATAGAACTGTCCCAGGTGCCGCTGGCTTTCACTCTCGCCGAACAGGTCGCCGGTCTCTTGGTAAAGAGCAAGGCTGCGCGTCTGGAGATCTAGGAACGAGTTCATGTCGCCATTCGATCTGTGCACCAAACTGATGTTGGACAACATCGCGGCCACGCCGGCACGATGGTCCAGTTCCTCATACAGGCTGAGCGCGGGCTGGTAGAAGTTTCCGAGTGCTGTGTGGTCGTCGAGGAACCACCAGCGAAGAGCGCCGAGGTGGCGAAGGGTTGTCGCTTCGAGCGCTCGAAGGTCGGCGTCGCGAGCACGCTTGAGTACGTTTTCGAGAAGTTCAAGAGCCTGAGCATGTCGACCCAGACCATGGTAGAGCGTTCTCGCATGAGCGATCGTCGCGCTCAGCTCTCCTTTAAGATCGCGGAGTTCGCGATAGCTGTCTTGGCTCGTTGTGTGGAGCCGCAGAGCTTCGGCGGGTTGTGCAAAGTGAAAGCGATTGACGGCTGCGAGGTGGTAGGCGAGAGCTCGGGCGTCGGGCTCATCGATGAGAGCCGGGTCGCCGAGCGTTCGATCTGAGAGGCGAAAGTTGCCCACTCTTTGAAGAGCGCTCGCTGCCCCCACACGTGCTTCGTCAGAATACGGCCGAAGACGCAAGGCCCACTGCGTAGAGCTAGCCGCTTCGGTGAGCCGCCACTCTGACGCGGCTCGATCCGCCTGTGTCCTACAATGCTCGGCGACTGGTCCGGTTGCAAGCAGTCCGACTCCGAACAGGCCTACAAGCCAGGCACCGATCGACTGGGGAGAGCCGATTCTTAGGCTCACTCCCGCAGGGCAGGCAGGCGCTTCGTTGCGGACGCTGTCGAAACACCGTCGGAGAAGCGTGCCTCGACGAACCAGTAATAGACGCCAACCGGACCTAAGGAGGTCAGATCAAGTTCAAGTCTTTGCGCACCTGGTGGGAGTTCGAACTGCCGAGATGCCTCGCCGACATCGTCGACTACGGTTACCAGGTAGCTCGCCGCGTTCGGTGAACCTTGCCACTGCAATTCGATGATCGGGGTCACCGACGTAGAACCCGCGTGAGGGAGTAGCCTAGGCGCTTGTTCTGCTGCGGGTGCGGATCGCACGACTCCAGTGGATCCTGATGGAGCATCCGGCCGGTTCTGAAACCACGACAAAGCTGATAGTCCCACTACAGCCAAGATGCTTGCCGCGCTTGCAACAGCAGTCCAGCGACCGTTGCTGCGTGGTTCGGGGTTCACGGTTGGCTCGACCAAGGCCAGTACCTTGTTGTGGAGAGCCTCAGGAACAGCGATCCTTGTTTCCGGTGCAAGGCGCGCATCTGCCAATTCGATTAGCTTGCTCCTGCATTGACGGCAATCACTCAGATGCAGTTCGATCGAGGGTCGTTGCTCGGGAGCACAATCCCCGCAAACGAAGCGTTCGAGAGCGTGGCTCGATATGCAGGTAACCCCCGCTGCAAGGTCTAGGGCCCTAGCCACTTCGAAGAGCCCTTCTCAGCTTCCGCAAGGCCCGCTTCAAAGTGTTCTCGACATCGCGTCGCTCGATTCCCACCAGTGTGCTGATCTCCGAGACCGCGAGCGCCTCTTCTAGTCGTAGACGGGCGACTAGACGTTCGCGCACACTCAATCCCTCGAAGGCAGCATTGAGCGAGGTCGCTTCTTCGGCGGCGAGCAGACGCCGTTCAGGGTCCCGGTTGCCATCCTCGGGCTCGTATCCAATCGCCTGGTAGGCGGCGTCAAGTGAGACCGGCCGAGCGCGACGTGCTTTTTGGGCGACCAGTCTCCAAATCCTTTTCGGACCAAGTGTCTGAAAGATCGCTTCCAGCGAATCCAGGACGTCGGCTAGTTGGAGGCTTGGGTAGGTGGTGGCTTTCAACGTTTCATGGATTTCGACCGCGGAAAGCCCGTCCCAAAAATAGGACTTGAAGATCGTCTGGTCTCGCATAGATCTGCGCTCAATCGGGCGGCTTAGTCGGCGCCGACCCGATCGTTGCCAAACCCAATTGGTAGCGAGCCGTCGAGTTACTTGGTTCAACCACGGTTTCAGGCCGCCCTCGGGTCCGACGTACCGCACTGAGCGCAGTCGCCGAAAGTCATTTTCGCTGAGCTTCTCGCAGACGTAGACGAAACGATCCATCGCCTGGTCTCGATCCAAACCTAGGCTGTGCAGCACCGCCAGGATGTAGTTGGCGTAGCGCTCTAGGAACGCACGCCATGCCACTCTCGGCTCTCGGCCGAGTAGGGCGATTGTCTCCTGGTCGGATAGGTGAGGGTCCTGCCCTGGTTGCGCGTCTCGATCGACTGGGTGCCGAATCCCAAGATCAGACGCACTGATGTGGTCAGCGTGGTCCACCGCCATTCTGGTGTCGGGCATCTCAGAAAGCTATCAGGAAGCCTCGGAGTTCTGCGACGTTGCTATCGCAGCCTTCCTCGGGCCTCGGTCATTTGGCGTCGTAGGCCCTCGCTATGGACGGTTTGATAAGGCCACGTCTCTTGTGGAGAGGAGGGATGCGCGGACCGAACTTGGCCCTCGGCCGCGCTCGCGCTCGCGCATCTAGGTCTGCCTCTCACCTGACACGCATCTCGATCCTGATGGCGTTGCCCAGCACCTTGAGGTTGCCTTCGGCGTCGCGAAGTTCAAACCGCAACCAGGGATTCTCTGCATTCTCTAGACCTTCTACCGTTGCAACAAGTTGTACCTGTTCGGAGTCGTGCTCGAGCTTGATTGTTGCAGTAGAGAAGTGGACGCCGTGCCCAACGCTGTGGAGGGTGAGACCGCGCCCTCCCAGGCTGCTGATTGTGACCGGTATGGGTTCGCCAACGGTTACCACGAGCGCCTCTCCCATGAGGCTAGTGCGGTTGCCTTGCTGGGCTCGATAGTCGAGGGTTCGATGCTTCTTCGAACTAAGGTCGATGAACACACGTCCGGCTCTGACGCCTGCAAGCAGTGCTTGCTCGGTCAGTTGCTGAGCGAATACGACGGTCGTCGGTTGCCCGACGGCGGAAGGCACGCCTTGATTTAGGGTTGGATCGTGATTGTCGCTGCCGCCCACCGCGACCGTGGCGAGCCCCTGGTCGAGCATACGTTCCCAGAAAGGGATTCCGGAGAAGAGGCCTTCGGCCGCTCCGCCTCTTGTGCGCATGGTGCCACCGTTGATCACCTCGACGGCTTGGGCCCTCCCGAGCAGTTCAGTGCCGCTGCTCCAGCCACAGCCCATGCATGCCTCACCGCTGGGCAACCGTGGGTGGTTGATCGATGCGATGGCCGCGGTGGCGTCGATCGCGTTGAACAGATCTGTGAGCGTTGGTAGTGCGCGTGAGCCCAACCGAAACTCGACATAGTCGCTGGTGCCGAAAATGTTCAAGTGACCTTGGAACGTCGTGATCTCCCGCCCGCGAATGACCAATGGTCGATCGAACTCTGATTGGAGTTCCGCTAGTGGCTGATGGTGTGAGGTGGTGTTGTGCTCGGTGATCGCGACGAAGTCGAGTCCGGCTTGCCGCGCGGCTTCGAGGGTGAGCCGCGGCGGGCAAGGTTGCCGTTCCTGGTCGTTCTCAACGCAGGTGCCGTCGCTGTGGCCGGTGTGCAGGTGAAGGTCGCCTCGATACCACTTCGCTGACGACAGGTTCGGTACTGACGACTGAGCTGCGGCTAGAGTCGGATCACTCGGACTGCTGGCGGCTTCTTCGGCATCGCCGGCATCGTCGTGATCTGGTCGAGCGGCATCCGGGTCTCCGCCGCGTTCGAAGTAGATTGCGGCTTGGTAGCTACTGGTGGTGCCGATGCGCAGATTGGGCACTCCGAGGATCAGCGACCAGGTGCCAGGGTTGAGTGGGCCTGGAAGATACGACGGTGTCGCTGCATGTACGCCGACGCTGAACTCCTGCTTGTTGCCTCCGCTCCACCCCCTGAACCCGTTTGGGTCGAACAGACCGAGATCGACGGTCGCCCGTTGTTCCCTTCCAGAGTAGGAGAACACAACACGGATCGATTCCAACTCAGAAGGAATCTCGAACGGTATGGCGCGGTAGGTCTGATGATCGCGCTCGCCGACCAATTCACCGCGGAGGATCAGGTCGGGTCTCGGCTCGTTGGTTTGTCTGCCGTGAATGGGGCTCCCGCAGACCCAACAGACAATGACCAAGAAAACCGCTCCCAAGGGGTGCCGTCTACTTGTGGTGACAAACGAGTCCAAGATCATCTGCTCAGCATAGCCTGGAGGGGGATGTGCTCTCTCACACGGCATTGCCTGGTTCGAGCGCCTCCGGCGAGGCGAGCGAGCCCGTCTCGGTGATCTGCTCAGTGCAAGAGACCAAAGCTCGTAGCAGTGCTTTGGTCTTTGGGCCGAGCTTCGAGATGATCTGCGGCGCCGTCGGAACTTCAGTAGCCGAGCGCTATTCGACTCACTGCACGTAGCCGAGAGAGCGGAGCTGCTCGCGCAGCTTGTCGGAGACGTCGACCATGCCGATTGGCTGAGCAAACACTGGATTCCATTCTTCGAGAGCGGCAAGCAAGCGGCGTACTTCGGTTCGATTGGTCTGTGACACATCGGTGGTTTCACCTGGGTCGTTGACCAGGTCGTAGAACTCGAAGTTGGTGCTGTTGGGGCCCGGGTAGGCAATCAGCTTGTACTCTGCGGTTCGCACGCTAGAGATTCGATTGACCAAAGCCATTTCGTACTTCCGGTCTACGAACCGATTCGGATCGGCGCGTGCTGCGCTGAATACAAACTCGGTGGCGGACTGTCGGTCATTCGTTCCGAGGATGGCGCCGCTGAGGTTTCTGCCGGGCGACGCTGGCATGGAGTCTGGGTCGTTGCGATCCTGCTCTTGAGTTGCACCAGTTGGGTCGTCTGCCCCGGTGAGTGCTAGCAGGGTCGGCAGGATGTCGACGGTCTCCACCAATCCGTCGAATCGCTGCTGCTTCAAGCCGGGTCCGGCAAGGATCATCGGAATCCGGATCTGCTCGTCGAAGAGTTGGGCACCATGATCGAGTTGATAGAAACGTTCGTCGATGGTCTCGCCGTGATCGGCCACCACCAAGACGAAGGTTGTCTCAAGATCGACTGCTTGCAGCACTTCGCCAAGCAGTTGATCTAGCCGAAGCAGCAGTGCGTCGTAGCCATCAAGATAGTGGCCGACGTTGTTTTGCTTCTGGCCGTGTTCATCCTCGAGCTGTTGATAGCTAGGGACAGACCGCAGAACGGAGCCGGCCGGGGAAGGCGGGAAAGCTCCACGTTCGGCGGGAGTTGGTTGGTAAGGGCCGTGTGCGTCGTATAGATGGAGGAAGAGAAAGGGTGAGCGAGAGTCGTCGGAGTCGAGCCAGCTGAGCGCTCGATCGGTGGTCTCTTGACCCGGCCTCCGGTTGCCCTCGAACTCATCATCGTAGTGCTCGAAGCCTTGGTCGAGTTTGCTGGCAATAGCGGCCATTGGCACGCCACTGACGAACGCTCCAGTGCGGTACCCGTTCGACTGTAGGGTCTCGGCCAAAGTCTGGTATTCGTCGCGGAGCAAGTGGCCATTGGCTTGACTACCGTGTTGGTGAGGGTAGTAGCCGGTGAACATGGTGGCGTGTGAGGGGTTGGTATTGGTCTCGGCAGTGAATGCTTTGGTAAAGAGCACGCCCTTTGAGGCCAGGCTCTCGAGCTCTGGAGAGGTGGATCGCGAGTAGCCGTAAGCAGAGAGATGGTCTCGGCGCACGGTGTCGTAGCTCACGATCACCAGCCCGTGGTTGGTCTTCTCGGACAGGGGTCGCTTTTCGGCTGCAGGCTGTTGGCAGCCGCTGGTCAACCATGCCGTTCCGCACAACGCCAAGAAGGTCAGGGTCAACCACGACGGGCTCGTAGATGGAGCAGGCGAAGAGCGGTTGTCCACGTGGCGATGCGCTCTCATGGCGGTTCTCTTTTGGGGGTGAGTGTTGCAACGAAGCAAAGAAAACAACGGTGCCGAGTTCTCTCAGCGGCGCTCGACTCTACCAAGCGAGCGTTGCGATCTCGGCCAGGAATCGGAGCCCTAGAATGTCGACGTCCCGGTTGCGGTGTGGGCGGTCGCTGAGTGCGCTGAGACTCATGCTAGTTTGCCGACCATGACCCTCCCATCAGCTGACCAGCCCCCGTCTTCGCTGGCGATCTCACCCCACGAGGCCCCCCCGGGAGCCGCGGTGAGAGCGTCAGAGCGAATGCCAGCGTCGGGAGCTGAGAACGCGCTCGGCCGATCGGGGCGCTGGGTTTGGGCGGTACTCCTGTTGGTGGCATTGATCCTCCAAGTGCAAGCACAGCGCCAACAGTCGCTGACCGGCGATGGGGGAGTCCATTTGATCGCTGGGCATCAGGCGCTTCGGTATGGCGAGAACCTGGTGAACTGGGAACACCCGCCGCTGGTCAAGTTGATTGCGGCGATACCCGCGGCCTTGCGAGCGGAACAGCTTTTGCCTCCTTTGGACGCAAAAGACACATTCCGTGGCATGACCCAGTTGCATGAGCAAGCCGAAACCATGCTGGCAGCCACCTTTGCTGGACGAGCTCTGGTGCAGATTCTGATCGTACTGCCCGCTCTGTTCGCCTGCTTTTGGCTAGGCAAGCGGTTTCACAGCCCGGAGTGCGGGCTGGTGCTGACGCTGCTCTTGACGTTGAGCTTCTCGAGTCTGCCGACGCTGGCTATCCTGCAAACCGACGGAGGCGCGTTGCTTGGCTACGCGGCGACCACCTGTTTGTGCTTGCGGTATCTCGATCGGCCAACGCTCTTGCGAGCTCTCGGGGTGGGCTTCGCGTTCGGCGTTGGCATGGCCTCGAAGTATTCAGCTCTACTGTTGGCCCCGACACTTCTACTGACGTTTGTACTCGCGCAGAACCGGGGCTATCGAAGAATCAACGATGCGTTGGTTGCGGGCCTTGGGACCTTGCTGGTCCTGGGTAGTGTCTATGGAGTGGCCAACCGCAACTTGTCGATCGAGGCCAATAGCAGGGTGATTGAGCAATACATGTCCAATCAGGCCACGCTTGTGGTGAAGGATGAGCTGCGAAAGCACGAGGAGTTGGTGACTAACCTCGCCAAGATTTCGCCCTCGCTATCGCAGTTTGCGGTCGGTTTCTTGGGCATCCGTGCTCAGAATCAGATCGGGGTCTACCCTTCGTACGCATTGGGCAAGGTGAGCTCACAAGGGAGATGGTGGTACTTCCCGCTACTGGCGTTGGTCAAGGTGCCTGTCGCTGTTCTGGTCCTGCTGCTCTTACTGGGTGCGGCTCAATGGCGCTATTGGCGCCGAATACCCAAAGTGGACCGTGCTGTTGTGGCTAGTGCGGTCCTGGTGTATTTGTTGGTTGCCTTCACGTCCAACTACAACATCGGTTTTCGTCACCTGCTGCCGGTGACGCCATTGCTCTTGTTGCCTCTCGCGATGGTGCTTGCGGATCGACTACGACTGGCGGTGGGCCTGCTCGCCGTCTTAGCGCTTGAGAGCCTACTGATCGCTCCACTGTGGATTTCTAGCACCAACAGCTGGTGGCTGGATTCAAACAACCCCAGCCGTTTCTGGTTCTCGGGAGGCAACTTGGAGTTCTCGCAGAACTTCTTGACCTTGGCTCAAGACCTGCCGAAGGATCAGCCGGTCGGGTTTCTGTTTCCCGGTAAGGACACCACCACTCTTGCCGCTTATGCACCGGGTGCCTGGTCCATCCCGCCCGGCACCACCGAGCTTGAACCGGGCTTGTATGTTGTTTCGGTGCTCGTCGAGCAGTACCTGCCGGCTGTGCCGAGGTCAACGCCGGAGGAGGTGCACGGCTATGAGGCTCTGCTGCATCTTGTTGAGGGCCTGGCCGTGCCTTGGCAGCTGATTAAGCAAGGTGAAGATCTTGGATACGTAGCGGGCACGTTCCACTTATATCGCCTGCCTGCAGTTGCGCAGACACCAGGCTCCGGCAACTGAGTCCAGATCGAAGGACCCTCTCATGCAGCTATCAATTGTAGTGCCGGCGTACCAGGAGCAAGATCGCTTGCCCGGATCGTTGGCTCAGATAGAGCGCTTCTTGCTTCATTCAGAACGTTCATACGAGATAGTTGTGGTTGACGACGGCAGCACGGATGGCACGCGGTTCGCCACCGATGGTTTTGAGTCCCAGTTCCGGACCCTAGTTTTGCCCAAGAATCGGGGCAAGGGAGCTGCAGTTAAGGCTGGAGTCTTGGATACCACCGGGGATCGGGTGCTGATCACCGACGCGGATCTCTCAACGCCGATTGAAGAACTCGCAACCTTGGAGGCTGCGCTCGCGACTTCGCCCATTGCGTTTGGCAGTCGCGCGCTGGCCAGAGACCTGATCGGGCAGCGGCAACCCTTCTATCGAGAGACCATGGGATCGACCTTCAATCTGTTGCTGCGGCTGCTGGGTTTTGGCGGTGTCCGTGACACTCAGTGTGGTTTCAAGTTGATTGAGGGCAAGGTTGCGCGCGACCTCTTCGCTGAGATGACGATCGACGGGTTTGCATTTGATGTTGAGCTGTTGGTGCTGGCGCGCAAGAGAGGAATCTCGGTCCAGGAAGTAGCCGTGGTTTGGAACCATGTGGAGTATTCGCGGGTAGATCCGGTGACTCACTCGGCGCAGATGCTTTGGGACGTCTTGAAGCTGAGGTTACGGTCGCGGTAGGCCGGTGGCCGTTTGAGGGTGGCGTCGACAGCCAGTGCTCGTTAGCTACGCACCGCTCTCGGATAGTGTGCCCCTCATGAGTTTTCAGGATTGGTCCAGCAGCACCATCACTCGCGGTGTGCTCTTCTTGTCGCTTGCGTCGCTTGCGTCGCTTGCGTCGCTTGGCTTGGTTGTCGGTTCGTGCACGGGGCCGACTACTCGGCAATACGATGTCATCATTGTGTCAATCGATACATTGCGACTCGATTCTCTGGGCTTCCTGGGTGGTGGCGTGGCCGACGGCGTGCAGGCTTTGACCCCGAACATTGATGCCATAGCAGAGAGCGGCACATCCTTTTCCCAAGCGATCGCGCCGATGCCGCGAACCACCCCGGCCTTGGCGTCGATGCTGACCGGCCTCTATCCGCATCGCCACGGTAGTCGCGAGGTCGGTGATCCGGTGACCAACGGTCGCTTGCTCAGTGAGCGGCTGCGAGATGCTGGCTATTCGACACTAGCGGTGAGCGCTAACCAGTCCGCAGGGCCGAAGCAGAACCTAGACCAGGGATTCGATGAATTTGTTGATGGGTTGCGTCTCAAGGAACTGTACGCGGAACGCTTAGATCGTTATGACGAAGACGGCTCTGGTACCGGCGTCGGCTGGGCGGAGGCAACCACGAATGAGGCATTGCGCCTGATCGAGGCGGTTCCCGCAGATCAGCCGTTGTTGCTTTGGACGCTCTATTTCGATCCGCATTTTGTCTACCGGCCACCATCTGCCTGGCGAGATGATGTGGATGCAGGAACCTGCTGGCAGATGACCGAACGGCTGCTCGGCGGCGAAGTGACTTGCGGCGAGCTGGTGGACGACATGTTTGGCGAAGCCAGCGCCGCACTCGACGGGTGCAAGCGTCTCTATCAGGCCGAGGTCAACTACACCGATTCTGAGATCGGTCGGCTGCTCGATGGTCTGCGAGAGGCGGGGCGACTCGACAACACCGTTATTGTCTTTACCGCTGATCACGGCGAGAACCTGGGAGAGGACGGCCTCTACTACGAGCATGGGGAGAATGTCCATGACGTGGCGATCCGCGTGCCGCTGGTGATCGCAGGAGCAGGTGCCCTGGCGGGCAAGGTCGACGCTGGCAGCGCAGGATTGATCGATGTGCTGCCAACACTGCTCGATCTGCTCGGTCTCCAACAAGAGCAAGCCCTCGATGGGATCAGCCTGAAGCAGAGGCTGCTGCGGCCACCATCGTCGACCGACAACAGCCACCGCCGACCGATGTTCGCGGAGAGCGGCACCGGCTTTTGCCGCAACTCGACCCGGTTGTTTCGCAGCGGTCGGATGGAGGGACGTTCGTGTGTGCACGAGGAGCCCTACAGCTATTGTCGCGGGCCCAGTGGGTCAGCAGAGCTCTTCGATCACATTGAGGACCTTGCGATGAAGAAGAACGTTCTCGGAACAATGCCAAAGGTTGAGGAGCACCTCGCGACAGCGTTTGACCGTTGGCCTGCCGAAACCGCTCGCCAAAGAACCGTCAGGCTCCCAGGGCTAAAGTTGGTGCAGACCCCCCTGTTTGAAGGCGGCTATGACTCCACGCTGTGGGATCTGCAAGCGGACGATGCGCCACGTGATGTGACCATAGAACGAGCCTCGTTGGCCGCGCGCTTGAACGCCGTCCTCGAGGACTTTTTCGGTGTCGCCGGGACCATCGAGGCGAGAGCGTTGGATGAGGACTTGGTCAAATCCTTGCGAGCGCTCGGCTACATTCGCTAGGGGCTTCGGTGGCTGAGCACTGTGTCTCGACCCCAGCAACACGGCACTCAGAAACGAGAAAGCAGCTGGGGCCGAGCGCTCATGCCACTAGGGGGTTACGCTAGACCAAGCCGTTGTGTCGCCACTCTCAAAGCCGTCAGAGAAAATATCAACCGAGGGTGCTACCGCCATGACGTCGTAGCCGCAGTTGGCGTAGATGTTGAACATGTCGGTCAGAGTGCCGCCTGAATAGCCCAGGTCTGCCGCTGCTTGCAGCACCGCTTGGGCAGCGTCTTCTTGATTAGTCGAGCTGCCAGTCATCGCGAGGCCCTCCCAGAAGGCAACGTCTGACGCTTCGTTGCCGATGGAGTCCCAGATCAGCATGTTGCAAGTGGCCCAGATTTGGCCGTCTGTGTGGATAGACCCCGTTAGGCCGCCGTCGTAGCTGGCTTCGTAGTTGGTCACCCTGCCACTCCAGAATTCGTTGTGGCCGTCCCACCTGAAGACCCAGTGATAGGCGGGGTCTGCGGGGCTCCAGGAGCCAAGTGAGCGGTTGTACGACTGAGCCGTGTAGTCGCCGGTTCCTTCGCTCAATCCGTTGACTTGAGAAAGGCCGCCTGCGGTTACCCAGTCATGGAGCCCATGACCGAGCTCGTGGTGGATCACGTCCGAGTCTTCAGCATCATCGACACCGCCTTCGCCAAACCGAAGTCGACCCGTTCCGGTGCTGTACGAAGAGTTATCGGCGCCACTGAAGCCACTGGGATCAGCTCGGACTCCGGTCGCGTACTGGTAGGGCCTAATGTCGAGCGCCAGGGTCACGTTGAGGTATCTCATCAGGGAATCGATGTGGAAGTAGACCGTGACTGCTTCGAACGCGTCGTTGTCTCGGGTGAAGTTGAACGTGCTGCTTGCCTGGGTGAACAATCCCTTGAAGGGCGGATCATGATCGGTGATCTCGGCCCATGGGCCGGTGAGGGAAAAGGTTCCTCCATCGTCTGTGATGTCGAGCAGGGAGACCATCATGAGTTCCCCCTCAAGCTGGGTTGTGGTCGCGTCGCCACCATCAACGAAGCCTGTGTCGCCGTAGGTTGCGTTCGCGGAACTCAGTGGATCTGGATCGAACGTTTCACCGTCGCCGTCGGTGACGCCGCGTCGCGCTGCGCGGCGGTCTTCGTGTGCGCCGGCGTAGGCCGCTCGGTCTTCTGAGCGCAGCACTGCGCCGGTGATCGCGTCGACCAGGACTTCCCAATCACCCTGCGGTGACCTGAGAGGGGAGATCAAGGATCGATGCACCAGGCGGCTTTGAGCTCCGCGGGGAAGGATCACGGTGTCTTGAATCTCGCTAGAAACACCATCGACAACGCCCAGATAGTTGGTAGCAACAGTTTTCGATAGGGCGGGTGCGAGCGTGGCGCGCATGGATGCAACCACCACACCTGGCTCATAGCTGCTGCTCACGTATCGCACAACGCCTTCAGGGTCGATCGAGACGATCACCCGCGCTCGAAGCACAGGGACTTCATCGACGTGCTGTTCAAAGCGAACAACGGTCGTGGCTTTGCCTTCCCGCACGGAGTGCAGCCTCAGGTCCCGTAGATCCGGCTGGTCGAGGCCGACGCGACCGACGTTGGCCTCCAGGAACTGGCGAGCCCTGCCTTCGGGAGTGCCGGGCGCCGTTTGGTAGTTCTCGGCGAGTAGCGTGCGAACCGCTCCGGTGGTCGCGTTCACGGTGCGATTGCCTTGCCGCGAAGTGACTTCGGGAAGAACTTCGATCTTGGTCAGTGCTTGGTTGGGCACCGGTTGTTTCTGTGCCACTGCGATGCTGGAGATCAGCACCGCGAGGAGGAGAGCCCATAGAGAAAGGGGGGTTGCACGTAGCGCTTGCTGGTTGCTTGGATGCTGCAAAGTGAAGCTCCGAAAAGTGGTTTCATTTTGAAGAGTGAGTGAGCTTATCGGGGCGCTGAACCGTAGCTCAACCGTAGCTCGACCGTAGCTCGACCGTAGCTCGACCCTACTGCGAGCGGAGAATGACAGAGGCACTCCTGCTTCCTGGCCTAAGCCGGTCGCAACGCGGTCTTTGTTGACCTCTATTCCTTCTCGAGAGCGCCTGCGACAGGTCGTTCTTAGGCGACTCAATCGGCCCCAGCGTCGGCCCTTCTTCGTTGAATCTCAAAGGTCGAAGCAAAGGCAAGCCACCACCACTCGCGGGAATTCGCGACGAGCATCGTCATCGAGACATCCCCTACCCAGTGGAGATCGAAACGCACTTTGCGAGTCACGGAGACCAGATGCACTCGTCCGCCTACGGTTGAGCGCTGCTTGCGATTTGCCTCGAGCTATTCCTGTCGGTTCACGTCGTAGACGTGGATCTGGTCCTGCTCGCGCAGGTAGAGGCGTCCGCCGATGACGACGGGGTGAGCCCAGCTCGGCTCTTTGACCCCTGGAATTTCGAACGAGCCGTGTTCTACATAGCCACTCGGAGTGGCCTCCGCAAGCAGCATGAGGCCGCTTTGGTAGCGCATATAGAGCCGTCCGTCAGCGAATGCCACTGCGGCCGAGCCGCGCCCCTCGTTGCGTTCCGGTCCCCAAAGAATTTCTCCGGAGGCTAGGTCAAGAGCGATCGGGAAGCCACGGTTGTGTCCGGAGCCAGCGTAGACCACACCATCATGCAGAACCATCCCGCCGTGATGGTTCTGGAACACATCTGATTCGAGGAAGTAGACCTCGTTCGCATCGACGTTGCCGTTTCCTGTTGGCGTCAGTTCGAGTAGAACCGCACCGGTTCCGTAGCCGGTACTTGCAAAAACGAGGTTGCCGCTGATCAACGGGGTCGGGATGTTGGCGACATGGTTGGCAACTCGGTTGTAGCCCCACAAGAAGGCGCCGTCGTCGGCACGTACACCTACGAGTCCGCGCCCGATAAGCTGGACGTACTGCCGCACCCCAGCGCCCTCACTGACTACGATCGAGCTGTATCCAGCACCGTCGCCGCCCTTTTCGCCGAGCTCCGGGATCTGCGTTCGCCAGATCTCTTCGCCGTCCTCCAAGCGAAGGGCAAGCAGGGCAACGTCTGGCATTCCTGGAGTTACCACCACGCGGTCACCGTCGATCAGAGGCGACTCTGAATATGTCCAATGAACGCCAGCCCGCGCCAGGGCTACGGCGCCAGAGAAATCAGCGGTCAGGCTTTTGGACCATCGCAGTTGGCCAGAATCTGCATCCAGTCGCGCAAGAGTTCCGTCGCTTGCCAGCACCACCAGTGCATTGCCCGCCACCGAGGGTGTCGAACGGGAACCCGGGTAGAGATCCATTTCTGCCCACGCCTCACCGACCCGAGTTCGCCAGAGCTCCTTGCCGGTTTGAGCGTCCAGGGCGACGACATACTCACTGCCACCCTCTGCTTCTGGGGCGTCGTCGAAGACGTCGCCTAGCGTGAACACTCGCCCATTGTTGACCGCGACACTGGAGAATCCGCTTCCTAGTCCCGCTGCCTCCCATAAAAGTGGCGGGCCGCCGTCTGGCCAACTCTCCAGGAGATCGGTGTCGGTAGATTTTGCCGTGCGATCAGGGCCGCGCCAGCCTGGCCAAGAGGCGGATTCATCGACTGCTGGTTCTGGCGCCGTTTGTGGTTCTGCTTCCTGCGGCGGCTCGCTACAGCCAACTGTGGCCAGTAGGACAAGTGATATCGCTCCCACCACCAATCGGGCGGCAAGTTTTGCTTCTGTGAAGTGCATGAGTGCTCCGAGTGGATATAGGCCGTTTGAGGGACTGCCGATGAGGCGCAGCGACCCTCAGCTCTGGACTCAAGCAATCGCCGTTTGGTTCCCGACCGCAGCACGAAAATTTTGGAATCTTGAGACCGGTCTCTGGGAGAGCAAGTGAGGAGCCGTTGTGGGGGTGATCGCTTCAGCGTTCATACGCTCTCGAAACCGATTGGTTCAGGCCTTCTCTTCAGCACTCGAACAGGCTCTACCGTTACTGCCCCTATGGGGGTCGCTCCTTTCGGCACCCTGAGTACAACAGTCAGTAGAGTTGTGGAGGAATGGAAACGCAGCGTTTGAGGCTTCACCCGAAGTTCCGGCCACGCTCAGCTCGAGAAACAGGATGGACGCGATGATCAAAGCAAGACACAGCCGCACCAAGAGCCTCTTCCAGCGGGCGATTGCGCTCGGGTTCGGGATTCTGTTTCTGGTGAGTTGTTCGGCGGACACACCGACGCCGGCTGAGACCGTAGAGACGATCTTCGCCGAAGTGTGGCAAACGATGATCGAGCAAAGCGCATTCCTGCGAATGAGGGAAGGGCTGCCGGTCGAACACCTGGACGATGTTTCCTTTGCTGGCTACCAGGACCAGGTCGCAAAAGCACGCAGCTGGCTTACCCGCATCCAAGCCATCGACACAAGTGCCCTGGAGCACGCCCGATGGATCGACATCAAGGCGTTGCAGTGGGACCTAGAGATGTTGGTTGAAGGGGAACGCTGGTTCTGGCACGACAGTGTGTTGACGCCGTATCTCAATCCACTCACCGGTCTCAGCCAGCTCCTGCAGAGCCGGCCAGTAGTGAGTGAAGAGCAACGGGTTGAGTTTCTCGATCTGCTGGCCCAGGTTCCCGACTACATTGCCGGCCTTGAGACGAGGGTTCGCGGTCAAGCGGAGCGTGGTGTGTATGTGTGGCGCGACAATCTCGAACCCAGTCTCGGGATCATCGAATCCCAAATTGCTGGCGACAGCTTTGGACCCTACGGGGTGACCGAGCAGCGCCTGGTCGATGCGGAGGGAGACACCGAGGCATTTGTCTCCCAGGTGCTCGCGATCGTCAGCAACGACATCGACCCGGCATTGGGTTCATTGGTCACGCTTTTGGGTGGCGACTACGCGGATCGCACCTATCCCGATGTCGGAGCTGCCGAGCTACCGGACGGAGAGGAGTACTACCGATTCGCGGTGCGGCGCTCGACCACCATGGACATTGCTCCCGAGGATGTGCACCAGCGAGGTCTCGCTCTGGTTGAGGAAATGGAGCAAGAGATGGCAGCGCTGCAAGCAAAGGTCGGCTTCGATGGAACCCGCAACGAGTTCCATCAGTCGTTGCGTTCTGAGGCGGAGTACTACCCAAAGAACGCCGACGAAGTCGCGGATCGGCTGATGGCCGCGGCTCGCGACATGGAGCTAGTTGTCGATCGGTACTTCTCAACGAGGCCCGCTGCTCCTTATGGAGTCGAGCGTCTCGAGCGGCATCTTGAAGCCACCATGACCTACGGCGTCTACCGGCCTGCGACTCCCGAACAGCCGAAGGGCCGCTACATGTACAACGGCTCCAAGCTCGACGAACGCAGCTGGCTCAATCTCCGCGCAGTGTCGCTGCACGAACTGGTGCCGGGTCATCACTTTCACCTGGCTCGGCAGAGCGAGAACCAGAGCCTGCCCAAGTATCGTCGCAATCAGTGGCACACTGCCTACACCGAAGGCTGGGGCTCGTACAGCAGTTGGCTCGGCCTCGAAGCAGGCGTCTACGATGATGATCCGCTGAGCGCCTATGGGCTCTACCTGCTCGAGATCTTCCTTGCCACCCGGCTAGTGGTCGATACCGGAATGAACGGACTTGAGTGGTCGCTTGAAGATGGGCGCGCGTTCATGCGTGACCACACTTTCGAGTCTGAAACCCAAATCGGGACGGAGTCGATCCGCTACTCCGCAGACATGCCAGCGCAAGCACTGGCCTACCAGATGGGAAAGTTGGAGCTGCGTAGCCTGCGCGAGCGAGCAGCGGCTGAACTGGGAGAAGACTTTGACATTCGTGAGTTCCACGAGGCCGTGCTCGAGTACGGCTCACTGCCGATGGCAGTGCTGAACGAACATGTCGATTGGTGGGTCGAGCAGAAGGCGAAGCACTGACGGCTGATCTAGTTGATCGCATTCGCGGTGGACGGATCGCGGTGGGTGGTATCAGACGATAGTGGTGGGGCGGCGCGCTTCCCAGAGGCGGAGCCGGTGCCCAGTTGGCGGATACGGGCCGAGCCTTGGGTCAGCAGGAGGGCCAATCTGAGGATTGTCATGACCCTTGTTAAGGAAGGCGCGCCAGAGGGATCACGCCCGCCCTTGGTGGCGAAGTGCCGCCCCAGGTTCAACACTGCAGATGGTGTGACCAACGGACTGAGCAACCGAGAACCCCTTGCCTTGAAGCCGTGCCTCAGTTGCGGCGCAGGGCATCAGTCGGGTTCAAGCGTGCAGCCCGCGAAGCCGGGATCAAGATGGCGGCCAACGCCACCAGTGCCAACACTGTGCCAACACCGAAGTAGGTTGCGGGATCGGTGAGCCGGACATCGACCAGCATCGACTGCAGGAGACCCTTGGTGCCAACCACCCCGAGAGCGCCGAGCGCTGCTCCGATCGCGACCACGACCAGGCCACCTCGCAGGACTAGCGCCACCAGTTCCCGTCGACCAGCTCCTAGGGCTGCTCGAATCGCGAGTTCGGGAGTTCTTGCAGTCACAGCAAACGCCAGCAGCCCATAGATGCCGAGTGAGGCAAGCGCCAAGGCCATTGCGGCGAAGCCAAGAATGATCGAGGCGACCAACTTTCGCTCGGAAAGCAGTCCGTGCAGGCGAGCTTCAAGCAGTCCAGTCTCGACTGCTAGTTCCGGGTCGATCGAGCGGGCCACATCCTTTAGCAAGCCAGCCATTGAGGCCTGGTCCCCAGGACGCACGCGGACGACTGCGGCTGGATCGAGTCCCATTTGAGGAATCTGGCGGTAGAGCGTGAACATGGCTGGCTCTAGGTCGTCTTCGAATCCGAACTGGCGGATGTCGGCGACCACCCCTACGACGGTGAGCCAGGGCGCGGTGCCGCCGTACCAATAGCTCTCCATACTGCGCGCCATGACCGATTTGCCCAGAGCTTCTTCGTTCGGCCAGTAACGGTCGGCCATAGCCTGATTGATGATGACCACTCGCTGTGAACCGGCGGTGTCTTCGGGACCGAAGAAGCGCCCTTCCATCAGCTGCACCTTAAGGGTGCTGAAGTAGTCATCGCTGACGAGACGGTATCGGGCCCCTACTTCTGAACGGGGGTCGCCAGGCAGTGAAATGAAGCCGGTTCCCCCGCTGCCGGTGGGAATGCCGGTGCCGACCGCCACGGCTTCCACCCCGGGTACTCGGTCCAAGTCGGCGATCAGGCGGTCCCAATACGACGCGACCGCTGAAGGGTCGGTCAGATACTTGGGTTGCGTCAAATTCACGTCCATGGTGACGACGCTTGTGGGGTCGAAGCCGAGGTCTCGCTCGATCAAAGCAGAGAGACTGCGGATGAGGAGTCCTCCACTGGTGAGTAGAACCACGGTCAGCGCGATCTCCACGATGACCAGTGACGCGCCGGGCATGCCGCGACCGCCCTGGACCACCCGGGCTCGCGATAGAAACGCCGCTGGTTGGCCGCCCGAAATGCGCCACGCTGGTAGTAGCCCAGACACTAAACCCGCGCCGATTGAAAGCGCGATAGCGGTGAGTGCGACCCGTGCGTCGAGCACGATCTCGTCTGCTCGCGGAAGGACGGTCCAAACCCTGGCTACCGCGATCTTGGTGCCCCACCACGCGAGCAGTAGGCCGAGTGCTCCGCCGATGAGTCCGAACAACATTTGCTCCGTCAACAACTGCTGCATCAAGCGTCTGCGCCCCGACCCGAGTGCGAGTCGAACGGCGACCTCGTCGCTGCGTTCGCGACCCTCGGCGAGGGTCAATCCCATCAGGTTTACGCATGCAATGAGCAGGACCAGCACTACGGAGGCCATCAGCAATTTCAAACTGGTCGACGAGCCTGCGACCATCGCTTGCTTGAGAGGGACCACTCCGACCCCATGCGAGTAGAGCCCTTCTGGGTCCCGTTCCATGATTCCTGCGGCGATCGCGTCGAGCTCGAGTTTTGCGCGCTCAATGGAGACGCCCTCATTCAGCCTCGCGAGGCTGTAGAAGTTGACATTGTTGCGCGCTCCACCAGTCCGTTGGATGATCCGCCGGGTGGTCCACAGCTCGGTTCCCTTGGGGAACTCTGAGCCGCGCGCGAGGACTCCGATCACCTCGTAGTCCTTGCCGTCGATGATGATGGTTTGGCCTAGGACGCGACCGTCGCCGCTCAACATGCGTCGCCAGTAGCCTTCACTTACAACAACCACACGCTCGTCACTCGCTCCGTCCTCCTTGCTGCTCGGCCGGCCCATGAGCAGCTGGGGACGCAGTGCCTCGAAAAACGCGCCGCCGGTCTCAGTTGCGTCGACGCGGATGACGTCGTTGTCAGTTGCGACCGCTGCGCGAAACGATCGATAGAGCCCGGTGCTGGTCAGAGATTCGCTCGCCTGCCAGTCGAACCAGTTGCCCATGGAGACTTGTGGAAAGGAGGTGCCTTGCCCCCCGACGGATTGGAGTTCGACCAGCTCATGTGGAGCACTGAAGGGAAGTGCGCGGAGAAGCACGTTGTCCACCACGGTGAACATGGCCGTGGTGGTGCCAATCCCGAGAGCGAAGATCAACAGCATCATGGCGGTGCGTGTCTTTTTGGTGCGCATTCGCCGTAGCGAGATGGTCAGGTCGCGACGAAGATCGTCGAATCTCTCGGTCCACGATAGACGTCGATCTCTCCTTGCGCTGGCGACATAGAGCGTGCGCTTGGCCGCGTCGAGGTCCCCGAAACGCGCCACCGCTTGGGAGTAGGCCTCTTCGGGTGCTAGTCCTGTTGCTTCGAGGTCGGCGGCACGCAGCTGGAGATGCGTCTCGATCTCCTCATCCAACTCTCGTTCTTGATCCTGTCGCGTGCGAGAAAGGAGCCTCAGGATTCGGCGCTTCATCGCGGGCTCTCAAGCCCAGGGATACCGCCGTCGGCTTCCAGCAGTGCTGTGACCCAGCGGGTGTATCGCATCCAAGTTCCGGCTGCGTTGCTCAGATGTTCAACACCACGCGGGGTGAGGCTGTAGTACCTCGCCCTGCGGTTGTTCTCAGTCAAGCCCCAATCCGCGGACACTAGGCGCTTGCCCTCAAGGCGTCTGAGTGCTTGATAGATGGCGCTGTCGTCGGTGGTGATCTGCTGCTGTGACCGATCTTCTATCCAGACGGCAAGTCCGTAGCCGTGCGTTGGTTCAACGCTCAGCGCTTTCATTATCAGTAGGTCGAGTGTGCCCTTGAGGAGCGGGATCTGTTCGGTCACTGGGCTCTCCTTGGGAATGGCGCAGTGGCCCTTCCTCTAAGATTGTTCACCGTAAGTTCTAAGGTGAACAGTCTACACAAAGATGAGAGGCGCAAGTAGCCTTCCGCGCGGTCACGGCTTGGTTGTAGTTGCGATCGCTCGGCCCGCCAATCGGCGCGTGGACGCCTTCGCTTGCGCTTCCGTGGGTTAGGACCAGGTCGGTGACGACGACGTTGACACTCCGTGGCTCTGGCGGCGGGCGAAGCCGCCGGGTAGGTGTGCTCAACCCGGATCTGCTCAGTGTTTACGACGGATGCTCGTAGGCGCGATGTTCAGTTCAAGAAGAGCGAGTTTCGATGAGCCCGTCGCTTGTCGGTCTGCGCTGGGCCCACCCGCAAGATTGGAGCGAGAAGGACATCTTCGTCAAGCACTCGGCCATCACTCGTCCTGCCGAAGGGTGATCGCTGGGTCCAGGCGAGCGGCGAGGCTTGCTGGGCCAAGGCAGGCCAGAGTTGCAATCGCGAGGAATAGGACGGCTGCGCCGAAATAGGTTGTGAGGTCGCCGCGACCTACACCGATCAGTTGTGATTCGATCAGCCGGCTGGTGGGGACGGCGAGTATCAAGCCGACGACAAGACCAGCGGCAACGAGAGTTAAGCCGCGTACGAGAACGTCGACCAGTACCCTTAGGCGACTGGCACCCAGAGCTAGGCGTAGACCGAGTTCTCGATGTCGCTTTCGGACCGTCTGAGCGATGACACCCCACAAGCCGCACAGTGCGAGAATCGTTGCCAGCAAGCTGAATAGGCCGATGAGTGTAGTGAGAAAGCTAGATGCAGCACGAGAGCGACTGACAATTGCCGAGAAGGGTTCCACAGCATCGATAGTGATTTCAGGATCGATCGCCAGTGCCTTTTTACGCACTGCGTTGGCGAGCTGTTGGGGCTCGGCGTCGGTGCGTAGGAGCCAGTCCATGCGAGTGCCGTTGGTGAGCCCGGGGAAGTAGATGGCTTCCTGCTCGTCGCCGAAAGGACGCTCGTGCCGCTGCTGTTGGACGACGCCGACAACCTCAGCCCAGATCGGAGGAGTCTGGTTCTTGATGAATAACTTCTGTCCAACGGCCGAACTGTCGGGCCAAGATTTTCTTGCGAGGACGGAATCGACAATCACCACGGGGTCTTCTCTAGGAGGTCTTTCGCTGTCGGCGCGCGCGAAGTCGCGCCCTTCGAGGAACTGAGTGCGTGCGGTTTCGAAGTAGCCGGTGGCGATCCGTCGCCAGGTCGCCTGTCTTAGGTCCCCTTCGTCGCCGTCGGCTAGCTCGCGCTCGGTTCCGTAGGGGCCTTGATGCGCCGAACCCGACAAGGGCAGTTCTTCGATGCTTGAGACTGCAGAGACGCCGGGTAGTGACTCAAACTCGCGACGCAACTCAGCGTGCAATGCGCGGCGCTTTTCGGGGGTGTCGTAGCGGCTCCCGGGTATGGCGGTTTCTAGCGTTAGGGTCTTTTGTGGGTCGAATCCAAGATCCGCGGCGAGCAGACTCGCCATGCTCCGAGACATGAGTCCCGCTCCGACGAGCAGCAAGAGCGACAAGGCGACCTGTGTGATCACTAAGCCCGAAAGCACTTTGCCCCCGCCGTTTGCCGAGAGCGCTCCGCGCGAGAACAGCAGCCCGAGTCGGGCGGTACCGGTGACCCTTAGCGCCGGAACTAGGGTGGCTAATGCCGAGCAAACAAGGCAGATCATGATCGTTACTAGCGCCAGGCTGCCGTCGATTGCGATGGGAGCTAGTTGCGGCAGTTCGTCGGGTACACGCTCCAGGAGGAAGCGCAAGCCGAACCCTGCGGCTAGCGTTGCGACAATACTGGCAAGTAGAGCCAGCACGATGGATTCGGTGAGCAGCAGTCGCAGTAGGCGACTTCGCTCACCTCCGAGGGCTGATCGAATCGACAGTTCTTGCAACCTGCGTGCAACTCGGACCAGCACGATTCCACTGACGTTGATGCTGGCGACCAGCAGCACTAAGAGGGCAGCCGCGGAGAGAGTGAGAAGCGCCGGACGGATGCTTTCCACCAAGTCGTCGTGCAGAGAAACCATGCGGATTCGGGTACCGGCGTTCCTATTCACTGGGAAGTCGACCCACCATTGCGCTTCGACACCTTTGAGTTGGGTCTTTGCCTCGGCTTCGCTAACTCCCGGCGCAAGCCTCGCAACCGTAGCCAGGAACCACGACGTGCGAGGTGCCTCATCCCAGTTCACCCGGTACGGCAGCAACGCATCCACCGACTCGCCGTAGCCCGTGCTCGGGTTGAGCAACAGCTTGAAATCACGAGGAAGGATGCCGATGATCTCTGCAGGTCCAGCGCCGAAGCGCACGATGTCGCCGATGAGGTCTTCCCGCGCTCCGAACCGATCGCGCCAGAGTTGGTAGGAAAGCACTGCTCGAAGGGGTTGCTCGGTGGTGACTGCTTGGTTCGCTCTCGGAGCGCCGTCCTCGTCCCCAAACATTCGCCCTCGGTGCGCGGTGAACCCTAGCGTCTCGGCGAAGTTGGTGGTCACTTGGACGACGCGGAGTTTGCTCGCAGTTTGATCATCACCGATGATGGAATGATCGAAGCTGAACATGCCCGCCACTTGCTCAAACGCGCCGAGCTGACGATAGTCGACGAGATCACCGGGGGCCGAAGGGTAGTTGCGCACATCCCTATTCTCGAGGTCTTGCCAGATTGCGACCAATCGACCTGGGTCGTCATACGGAAGGTCTGCCATTAGCACGGCTCTGGAGACGGACAGGATGGCGATGTTGGCGCCCACTCCCAATGCGAGCAACAGGACAACCATCAGTGTAAACGTGGGTGCTTTGCGCAGGCTTCGCTGAGCGAAGCGCAGGTCGAGCACGACGCTGGCAAGTGCTTGCCAGCCGCCGCCGCGGCTTGACCCGAGATCGTTCAGGCGATCCTGTAGTCTGGTGCCTACCGCTCGTTGGTGTCTGCTCTCGCTTTGTTCCAGATCGCGCTGCAGCTCCTCCCAAGCCTGAATGTGCTGCTGGGCTCGTCGTTCTGCTGCGGCTTGAGGTAAGCCCTCTTTGCGCGCCTCGAGGTATGCCTCCTCCAGTAACTGCGACACCTCGTCAACGATCGCGATCTCCCGTTCGGAGGTCACCTTTGGCAGCCTTAGGTGTTGCCGAACGTACCTGCGCCAGTCAAGTGATTGGACATGGCCGTCTGCTGTGCTTTGCGGATCAGGCATGTGAGGGCTCGAGAACCTGTTGCATTGCGGAGATGTACTCGTGCCAGTTCGCCGTGGTTTCACGCAGACCCGCGCGTCCCTTCTTGGTCAATCGATAGAAACGGCGACGTCGCTCTCCAGCCTTCTCGACCCACCGACCGCTGATCCATCCGCGATTTTCAAGTCGCGAAAGGGTGGGGTAAAGCGAGGAGATCTGAAAGACCAAACGACCAGCTGATCGCTCCTCGATGAGCTTGCCGATGTCATAGCCGTGGCGATCGCACTCGTCGAGCAATGACAACACCAGGAGTTCCTTGCCACCCTTTTTGAGTTCTGGACTGAACATGAGAATCACCTCGGTAGTTGATACGTCCTGTGACGATATGTCGTGTCAGACCATATAACGTTCGAGTCGATCGAAGGTTGCGCTGGGCAACAGCCTCTGGGGGCGGTCGGTTAGTCTAAACGCCACCGAGGAGTCGCAATTGCGGTCGCTAGCTCCCTCCAAGGTTCTGCAACGGTTTTCACAAGGGATTCATCGTGATCGACTATCAGGCCATCGACCCAACCAACGCTCATCAAATGGCGGCGAATGCGCCGCTTGACGAGCTGGACGTTAGCAACTGGCACCTCTTTCAAGCGGGTGCTGAGTTGCCGTTCTTTGCTCGGCTCCGTCGGGACGATCCCGTGCACTTTCACCCAGAGAGTCGGTATGGACCGTTTTGGTCGATCACACGGCACGAGCACCTGATGGAGATCGACCGCGACCATCGCCGGTTCTCCTCACAAGACACGATCACCATCAACGATGTCTTCGACGAGTTTGAGATCGCATCGTTCATCGCCATGGATCCACCCAAGCATGATGCTCAGCGCAAGGCCGTATCGCCTGTTGTTGGGCCTCGCAATCTGGCGGAGATGGAGTCGTTGATTCGCGAGAGAGTCATCGACATCCTCGACAATCTGCCGCTCGAACAAGAGTTCAACTGGGTGGAACGAGTGTCGATCGAGCTCACCACTCGAATGCTCGCGACACTGTTCGATTTTCCCTACGAACAACGACACAAGCTCACTTATTGGTCGGACATCAACACTCTCGGACCAAAGTCAGGATTGGTTGCCACCTGGGAAGAGGCGCGGGAGGAACTACTCGATTGCCTCGCGTGCTTTCAACGCTTGTTCGCGGAACGCGCGGATCCCAACCACAAGGGCTTTGACATGGTGACCATGCTGGCCCAGAACCAGAAGACTCGCACAATGCCGCCGATGGAACTCTTGGGCAACGTCATGTTGCTGATCGTGGGTGGCAATGACACCACCCGAAACTCGATCACCGGGGGTGTGCTTGCACTCAATCAGTATCCTGACGAGTACGCGAAGCTCAGGCAGGACCGCTCATTGATTCCCAACATGGTGTCGGAGATCATCCGTTGGCAGACTCCGCTGGCCCACATGCGCCGTACTGCCCTCGAAGACGTGGATTTCCACGGCAAGACTATTCGCAAGGGCCACAAGGTGGTCATGTGGTACCTATCGGGGAATCGTGATGAAGCTGTGTTTGAAGACGCGGACCGGCTGATTATCGATCGAGGCAATGCTCGGGCGCACGTTTCGTTTGGCTTCGGAATTCACCGCTGCATGGGGAATCGGCTCGCGGAGATGCAGTTGCGCGTCCTGTGGGAGGAGATCACGAAGCGGTTCCATTGGATCGAGGTGGTAGGGGAGCCGGTGCGCACTCTGTCGAACTTCGTGCGCGGCTACAGCGAGCTCCCGGTCAGAGTACACGCTCTTTGAACGCGTGCCCTGACGCCCCTGACGCCCCTGACGCCCCTGACGCCTGAGTGTGCCGCCTGATTGCCCAGGCGCGCAACCAGTGTCCTTGATCGGTGTCGGTGGTCGGTATTGAAGTGGTGTCCGCGCGCGGGTGAAGAGGTTCGTGCTCTCGTCCAACCCCCGTTGCCTTGATTGCCAAGACGCAGGGCTATAACGTGTGCTGTGGCTCGATTGCAATGCATTTCATTGGTACGCGCTCGCTCACTCGTAGAATGAGGTTTGGATCATGAGTCGAAACTGGGTGCTTCAATTGGTGACGGCAGCTGTGGTCGTTTCTTTGGCGTCGGCCGGGTGTGTTCACAACATCGGCCAGAGACCGATCAAAGGCGCGGCTGCTGCTGAGGAGGCCGCTGGCTCTTGCGAGTTGGATGAGCGATTGCTTGGGGTGTGGAGGAACGTCCGGTCTTCGCAACTTGGGTCGGCGAAGATGAGGTTCCGGTTCGGCTGTGACTGTTCGTACGAAACGCGCATCACTCTGTTTTGGGGACTGTTTCGAGCCAAGGAGTCTGGTCCGATCAGAACGGCGGAGCAAGCCATTGTCTTTGGTCGGGTTCGTGGGCGAGAACCCAACAGCGACTATGAAACTGCGTGGCCTTACGAGTTTGTTGGCTCGGATCTCCTTCTGAGCGAAGGCGACGAGCAGGCTCATCGCTATCGAAAGGTTGCTGACGTGAGGCCTTGTGAGAGACACTGAACCGGCCAAGTTGCCAACTGTTGAGTCGCAACACGTGATGGGAAGTTTCGGACCATCGCGTCATACGCTCGCCATCAGAGGTGTTGTCGACGGACAGTAAGTCCGTACCAGCGGTACCATCGACTCCGCATCCGTTTCCTCCAGCACAGCGAACATGCCGGCGTGGATCATGCGTTTCGCACAGGTCTCGCAAGCGCCAACCACTCATCATCTCGAGACTGCTCGTCTGACAGACAAGCAAGTTCAACGGCGGAAGACATCTCATGAAGACGCGCTCAGCTCTCCTTTCTATCGTGGTAGCACTCACGACTGCAGGCGTAGTCGCGTTGGCTGCCAGCCAGGGCGGTCTGGAGTACCAAGGCCTGCCCTTGTTCGCCATCTGCACAGCGCTTGCGTTCATCATCCAATGGGTCGCTTTTGTGCCAGCGTTTGTGTTGCAGACGGAGCACTTCTACGACCTCACAGGTAGCTTGACCTACCTAGGCGTGGTTGCGACCGCTGTCACACTCGGCAACCAGGATCCGAGGTCCTTCCTGCTGCTAGTGCTGGTTACGATCTGGGCGGTGCGTCTGGGTTCGTTCCTGTTTCTTCGAATTAGACGAGCTGGCTCAGATCGGCGGTTCAACTCGATCAAGCCGCACCTTGCGACGTTCCTGATGACTTGGACCTTGCAGGGCCTCTGGGTGTCACTGACGCTGTCTTGCGCGTTAGCGGCGATGACGTCTAAGCAGGTGGTGCCGCTTGGACCCATTGCTGCTGTCGGAGCACTGTTGTGGTTTCTCGGTTTCGCTCTCGAAGTGATCGCGGATCGACAGAAGAGTCAGTTCAAATCTCAACCCGAAAACGCAGGGCGCTTCATTACCAGCGGACTGTGGGCGTGGAGTCGTCATCCGAACTACTTTGGGGAGATTCTGTTGTGGGTCGGCGTCGCGATCATTGCTCTACCGGTGCTCGCCAGTTGGCAGCTGGTGACGCTGGTCTCGCCGCTGTTTGTCTGGGTTCTATTGACCAGAATCAGTGGAGTTCGAATGCTTGAGGCTTACGGCAAAAGGAAATGGGGTGATGATCCCGAGTACCGCGCTTACCGATCGCGGACTCCCGCATTGTTGCCTAAAAGGCCGCGCGCCTGAACCGCCTCTCAGGGGGGGGTTGGGTGTCACGGCTTGGGTGATCCCGGCCGAAGCCTTCTAGTTTGAGTTCAACAGGTCGCGCCAGATGCTGAGCGTGGATTCCGCCATGTGCTCATCCGTATGGAGATCGTTGACTCCGCGTTGGCCCTCTTGGCCGAGTTGATGGCGTCGCTTCGCGTCGAGCAACAGGTCATGAATCGCTGATGTAAGCGCCGCGTCATCGTTGGCTGGCACCAGGACGCCTCCGCCGGTGCGGGTGAGCAGTTCGGGAAAGCTGCCGTGGTTGGGTTGAACCACGGGTACTCCGGCCGCAAGCGCTTCCAGTACGTAGAGGCCCTTCGGTTCTTGATACTGGCTGGGGACTGAGAGAACGTCGACCGTATGGAGGAACTGAATCTTGCTGGCCCGGCTCGGAAGCTCGACGTGGTCGAATGAGCTGGCGCCTGCCTCTTTGCAGAGCCTTTGTAGTTGTGCGTCGTAGAACGGGCGGTCAGAAGCACCTAGCCAACCGCCAAAACGCAGTCGTACCTCTTCGGTGCCCGGCATTCGCCTCAAGCGCAAGAACGCGTCAACCACTCGGTCAAAACCCTTCTCTGGACAGATGCGCGCGAGGTAGCCGAGGGTCGATGGGGATGCAGCTGGGCCGGCGTCTGGCCGTCGGAATGTTTCAGGTGCCGCTAAGCCGAGCGGCACGACCGTGATGCGCTCGCGCGGGATCTCGAACAACGTTGCCATTCGAGATCGATAGTCGTTGGAGAAGGTGATGAAGGCGTCGACCGATCTCGCGATGCGGCGCATCTCGGCGAGCGCTTGTTGCCGATCGCATTCGGAGAGTGAGTCGAGGAAGATGTCGTCGCCTTGCAGAGTGACGGTGACTGCGACATTACCGCGCTGCTTGAGAATGGGCACGAACCCCGAGATCAGGAGGTTGGTCACACTGACAACATGAGCTCTGAGCGTGCCAGTGATGAAGTTGACCAGATCGAGCATCCTTGCATGATGAGCATCCCCTTCGCCGCGAAGGAGAGACACCGCCAAAGCACCATCGTCTGCGCCTCGCGTTTGCAGTGCAAGCTTTGACAACACTCTCAAGAGTTTAGGATGATCGAGCCTTCGTCGCAGCCATCGGGGCGCGCTGCGATAGCGCGACCACCGCTGGTCAAGGTAGAGGTTGATACCGCCGAAGAAGACCGAGTTTTCACTGACGTTCGGTTCATCGGTCCGAGTTGGAGTGAAGGTAGGTACCAGGGTTACGTCGACGCCAAGGCGCAACAGCGCGGCGGCTAGCGTGTTGTCGTGCATACAGCTGCCGCAGAACATGCCAGCTCCACCGGCGGTGATCGAGACGATCCTTGGCGTTGATTCCGATTCTTCGTCCAACCGAGGTGTGCTCAGAGGTGTGCTCATCTGAACTTGGTACGGCCATGCCACAGGACCGCGAAACTCAAGACAACGATGGTGAGACCGAGAATGCGTTGCGGCCCCGGTACAAAGATCACTGCACCGTTGACGATCATGAACAAGAAGAAGCCGTGGAGTAGGAGCACCGCACGACGCCTTCTTGCTCCGTAGGCTTTCGGATTCGTCCACCACAGCACCGCATCTCCTACCCACACCAGGGTAAACAGTAGGTTGAAGACAAGGCCAACCCCTGAGTCGAAACCTGCGACTTGCTCGGATCGTCGCGCTGTCTCGGACCAGGCGAAGCTTGCGCTCCAGTTGTAGATCAGAGCAAACGCGCCGATCGCATGAACCGAAAAGAGCAAGGCGCCGATAGTCCAAACTCCTCGCGCCAACCGGCGGTGTGAAGCAAAGCCGCTGGTTGCCCCGATGGGACCTGCCAAGTAGCAGATCAACGCGCTCCAAACGGTTGCATAGACGAGCAACGTTGATGGGTCCATGCAGAAAGATCCCTCCGCTTGTTCAAGTTCCGGGCCTATTCGAAACGCAGGCTCGCTGAGCGAAAACTGATGCTCTAGACCTCGCGGTTGCGCGCTTGGTCGAGCTTTTGGCCGAGTTCTTCTGCTTCTGAAGAGAGCTTGGCGAATTCAGGCATTCTGCCTGCACGCTGAGCCGCCAGGGCCTCTGCAGTCTTCTTCGCATAGGCCTTTTCCAGTTTCTTGATCGGGTTGGCTTGCAGACCAAACATCATGGTCACGCTCCTGTTCTGAAATTAAGAGGCTTCACGTCTGTCGTAGCGACGGCTAACACCGGTTGACCCGGTTCCGAGTGCGTCACTAGCCGGCGGAGCCTACTTCAAGGTACTCGTATCGTCGGCGAACTTGGTTGCGGTCGAATCTCGTTGGCCGATGAGATCAGCTGCAGTGCGTCTTAGGTCGTCTGGGAACCAGGGTTTGGGCAGGAGTGCCGTTCGTTCATGTCGCAGCAGTTCCTCTGCCTGAGTAGGAAAGCCGCTATTAATGATGATCGGCAGCTGAGGACGGAGCTTGCGGATCTGAGAGAAGGTTTCGTGGCCGCTGAGGCCTGGCATCAGCAGATCGAGCAGCACGAGCTGCAGCTCGTGGTTCTTCTCGATAACGGGCAATGCTTGCTCACCGCTGGATGAGCAGAATACGTCGAACCCGCACTGGCGCAGAATCTCGGCGGATGCCTCGAGCACAGCGTGATCGTCGTCGATCACCAGGGCTAAGCCACTGCCTGACCACGAAGCTTCGGCGGGCTTGGCTTCGATTTCTGCTCTCATGTCGAGCGCTCGAAGATAGATGCGAACCCGAGTGCCATCGCCCGGCGTGCTGTCCACTTCAATGCCGCCTTCGTGACCTCGAAGGATGCCAAGGACGGCAGCGAGCCCGAGTCCGCGCCCCGAGGACTTGGTGGTGAAGAAAGGCTCAAACAGTCGCTCCTTGGCAACGACGTCCATACCGAGGCCATGATCGACCACTTCGCAGACCACGTAGGTGCCTGCAGGCAGTGAGTTTGGCCGGAGATCCAGCGGTTCGGCGACCTTGCGTGTACGGAGTGCGATTTGGATCGGAGCGGGTTCCTCTGAGCTCGCCTGCACCGCGTTGATCAGCAGGTTCAGTACGACTTGCTTGAGTTGCGTTCGATTTCCACGCACCCTTGGCAAGGGGGCATTCGATGTGAGGGTGATCTCGCAGTTCTTGTCGGGTTGCGACTGCACGAAGTCCGCCATCTCTTTGCAAATGTCCTCCAGATCCAACATCGCTTGTTGGTTGGAAGAGCGGCCTGAATACGCCATGAGTTCAGTACAGAACTCTTGTGCTTGGCGGGCCGACTTTTCGGCGTTCGCCAGGAACTGGCTCTCGGGCGAACCGGGCACTAAGGTTCGAGCGACCAGCTCCAGGTTGCCGCCGATTGCCTGCAGCGAGTTATTAAAATCGTGCGCTAGCCCTCGAGCCAGTAGGCCGAAGCTCTCCATCCGCTGTGACTCCACCATTCGCAGATGCATGCGTCGGTGATGGTGTTCTTCCGCCTGCCGATGGGTGAGGTCATAGGCGAGCAAGTAAAAGCCCGAGGACGGGTCGCCGAGCTCTTGTGGCACTGAATGCAGTTCGAGTTGGCGGGCTCTGCCGTTTCGGCGAAAGGCGGCCTCGACGTTCCAAGGCGCGCCGCCGTGTGAAATCTCTAGCGAGGCGGAAACTTCCGGTGGCAAGAGCTCGCTTGCAGCTCGACCGACCACTGTTTCAGGAGGTACGTCGAGCCACTCGATGAAAGTGCGATTAGCAAACCCGCACTTTCGATCGCGGCCGAAGAAGGCAATCCCAGCAGGAACGGCGTCGGTGATGGCACGCAAATGGGCCTCTCGGTCTTGAAGTGCTCGGGTTCGTTCGAGCACCTTGTTCTCGAGCTGTTGACGCGCCTGCTCCAGTTCTCTTTCGCTCTGCTTCAGTTCAGTGACGTTGCTAACCAAAACGAACAGACCAAGCACTGTGCCGTGCTCGTCAAGGTCTGGGAGAAAATCAATCTTGCCCCAGCCGTCCTTGCCGGTCTCAGGGCTGGTGAAACCAGTGATCGAACTACTGGCTTCGCCGGCGAGCGCTCGCTGATAGCGCTCCTTAACCACGTTCCAGCGTGCCTCGCCGACCACCTCACGCACGTGCTTGCCGCGCAGATTCTCGGTTGGCTGGCCAAACCAGCGCAGGTACTGCGCATTGTTGTACACGTACCGTAGGTCGGTGTCGAGGTAAGCGATGAAGCTATCGACCCGGTTGTTGATTCTCTCGAGTAGGCGGAGGCGGTGCAGGTCGGGCATGGGGGGAAGGTCTGGTTGAAATGGACCGCGTTCAGGCCTCGTGAGCTAAGCCCCTCCTTGAGAGGAGTTCTTGAACCCCGGGGCTGGCCGTGGCCCTACTGATGAATGGAACAGGATGCGAAATGACGGTGGGTTTGGCGCAGTATTCATTGTAGATGGGTTTGTCGGGCGCTGGGGGCACTCAAAGGTCGGTATGGTTGCGCCACAACAGCCGTCTTCGACGCATTTCAACTGGAGGCCTTATAGAAATGAAGACCCGCATTACAGAACTACTCGGTATCGAACACCCGATCGTCCAAGGTGGAATGCACTACGTTGGACTCGCTGAACTTGCGGCTGCGGTATCAAACGCTGGTGGGTTGGGCATTGTCACGGCGCTTACCCAAGGTACCCCTGAGAAGCTCGCTGCTGAGATTGATCGCTGTCGCACCATGACCGACAAGCCGTTCGGCATCAACATGACGTTTCTGCCGTCGCTCACGCCGCCTGACTATCCCGGATTGTTCGAAGTGATTATTGATAAGGGCGTGGGCGTGGTGGAAACAGCGGGCAACAACCCCGCCAAGTGGCTGCCGATGCTCAAGGATGCGGGTATCAAGGTGGTCCACAAGTGCACGTCAGTGCGGCATGCTCTGAAGGCTCAGCAGATCGGCTGCGACGCAGTATCGGTGGACGGTTTCGAGTGTGGTGGCCACCCGGGTGAGGACGACATTCCTAACTTCATCCTGTTGCCGCGTGCTGCCGAAGAGCTCGAGATCCCATTCATTTCGTCTGGCGGCATGGCGGATGCCCGAAGCCTAGTTGCATCTCTCGCTATGGGTGCTGAGGGCATGAACATGGGCACACGTTTCATCGCCACCAAGGAAGCCCCGGTCCACGACAACGTCAAGCAGGCGATCATCGACGCTTCCGAACTCGACACTCGGTTGATTATGCGCGGCTTGCGAAACACCGAGCGGGTGTTGAACAACGAAGGTGTCGAACGCTTGATCGAGAAAGAGAAGAACCTGGGTGCCGATCTCAAGTTCGAGGACATCATCCCGGAAGTTGCGGGCATCTACCCCAAGGTCATGAAAGACGGCGATGTCGATGCAGGCGCTTGGTCGTGTGGCATGGTCGCAGGCTTGATCCACGACGTGCCGACGGTCAAGGAACTCATTGATCGCATCATGAGCGAAGCCGAGGCGCTGATCACCCAGCGTCTTTGTGGGATTCTGAAAGCGTGACGTGGAAGGTGTGCTGATCGCGAGCGGAGCTGGAGTCCAAACTGGGACAACCCTCGACGCGTCTATCCTTGATATTGCGCCTACAGTGCTCCGTCTGCTCGAAGCACCCTTGCCTCGAGACCTCGAAGGAGAACTCGTCGAAGGGCTCATCACCTCCGACTTTCTGTTGGCGCATTCTCTTCGAAGTCGACTCTTTTGAGGGACTCTTCGACAGCGTCGTCAGACCGGAGCTGCCTAGGTCCGGGCGACGAGGATATGCGGCGCCAACTCGAATCGTTGGGCTTACCTAGATTCGAGCAAGTAGTGTTCGTTTGTTCTCCAATCTGAGGCGTTTCGGGGTTTGTATCCCCTGATACCCTCGTTGTCTCCCTACCCAGCGCACTAAAGAAGAAGAGGTCAAAGCTCATGAAGTATCTCAAGATACGGCCGGCGTGTTGCGTCGTTCTCGCCTTGTCGATCGCGCTTCTCAGCGCCGGTTGTGATGTGCAAACTCGGGCCGATGTGCCTGGACAGAGTGCACGCAATCTAGAGCGCACAGCGCCCGAAGATGCTGGCATGTCGAGCGAACGTTTGGAGCGGCTGTCTGCTGCGATGCAAGGACTGGTCGACGATGGCAAACTCGCCGGGATCACGACTCTGATTGCTCGGCACGGCAAGGTCGTTCACTTCGGCACCTTCGGCGATCAAGACATTGAGGCTGCGAAGCCAATGAGTGAAGAAGCGATCTTTCGCATCTACTCGATGACCAAGCCGATTACCGGCGTTGCGTTAATGATGCTCTACGAAGAGGGCAAGTTTCGGCTGTCTGATCCGGTGGCGAAGTACATCCCCGAGTTCAAGGATCTCAAAGTAGCGGCCGGAGTGGGCCCTGATGGCCCCAAGCTCGAGGAAGCTGATCACCCGATGACCATTCGGGAACTGATGAGTCACACCGCTGGTCTCAGCTACGGCATCTTCTCGCGCTCGCAGGTCGACACGATGTACCAAGAGGTCAACGTGCTTGACCGGGACTCCACGCTTCAGCAGATGATCGACAAGCTGTCGAAGATCCCTCTGCGCCAGCAACCGGGTTCCATGTGGCACTACAGTGTTGCAGTCGATGTTCAGGGCTATTTGGTGGAGGTTTTGTCGGGTCAGACGTTTGATGTGTTCTTAGCCGATCGGGTCTTTAAACCTCTCGGGATGAACGATTCGGCGTTTTATGTTCCGGCCGACAAGGCGGATCGTTTCGCTCAGGTTTATAGCTACGAAGACGACGGCACTTTGGTGGCTCGCGAGGGTTTCAGCAACGTCAACGCAGCAGACGCTCCGTCGCCGTATCTGAGCAAGCCCGCATTCTTCTCCGGTGGTGGTGGCCTAGTGTCTACCACCATGGACTATGCGCGTTTCTCGCAGATGCTGCTCAACGGTGGCGAGTTGGACGGAGTTCGACTGCTTTCGCCGCTGACGGTTGAACTGATGCATCGCAACCAACTCCCGGCCTCACTCGGCCAGATGTCGCCGGGTACTGGGTTCGGCTTGGACTTTGCGGTGATCTTTGATCCGGTCGAGGCCGACAGCATCTCCGAAGGAGAGTACTACTGGGGCGGCGCTGCGGGCACATGGTTCTGGATTGATCCCAAGGAAGACCTGATTTTCGTTGGCATGATCCAGCAGTTCGGCAACGGCCGCCCGGATGTGCGCAGTCTCAGTCGACGATTGACCTACCAAGCGATTGTGGATCCCGCATCGCGCTAAGGGATTAGGTCGCGAGCTTGGTGCACCTGCTGGGCTGCCGCTTGTTGTCAGTCAACGTTCACCGTGCAGCGGTGCGGAGCTGCTGCGCTTAGACGATCGTGGTTGCCGTCGGTACCCAAGGGATCTTCGCGGTGGCTCGGTACGGTCAGACTTGCATCTCATGGGCCTCCTCTTCATGAAGGCCTGTGAGGAATCCGCGAGGGTCCGCAACGGCCTTGCGAACGACTTGAAAAGACGATTGAGATCTCGGGTAGATCTCTGGGCCCCGACATGACGACTTACAACGCGAGCACGACACCTGCCGATGCCACAGAGGACCGCGGTATCAAGCCCGCTGCCCCGGCGTCGTGGCGTATTGAGACCGCACTAGCAATCACCGGGATGACGGTGATGGGCTTAGTGCAACCGGTGCTCGATCTTCTAAGCAAGAATGCCGGCTTCCTAACTGCACACGGGTTGGAAGGCCGCTCGTTGCTGGCCTTTGTTCTGGTGCTTGGTTTGGTGGTGCCGGTCCTGCTGTCGACCGTGTTTGTGCTTTTGGATGCGCTGTTCGCGCGCCGAACAGGTCGCAGCTCTCTGGTTAGCCGCAGCTACGCTGCGGGCGTGCTGTTAGTGGGTGCAGCTGCGCTGGCCGTTCAGGCGTTGATCCGCATCTTTGGCGGCCAGAGCGAAGCCGCAGCATGGTTCACCGTCTCGGTTTCCGTTCTTGCCGGCGCCCTGGCAGCGTGGCTGGTTCTAACAAAGTCGATGTCACGACAGTTGGTCGCTCTGTTTTCGTTGGGTGTCATTGTTTTTCCAGCGCTGTTCTTGCTGGCGAATCCCCAGGTTGGAGCGTTGCTGTCAGCGGACCGAGCACTGGATCCTCAACTTGAGGATGAACTGAAGAAGCAACCGATCGTGATGGTCTTGTTTGACGAACTGCCGGTGTCTACGCTGATGACGCCCGATCAACAGTTGGACCACGTGCGTTTCCCAAACTTCCATGCCCTGGCGCAGACCTCGACTTGGTATCGACGAGCGGTCTCGGCTGCCGAGACCACCGCTGCATCAGCGCCCTCGGTGGTTACCGGCAATCTTCCAGTGGAACCACTTGAGCCAGTCTTTGCAAGCTACCCGAGCTCGCTCTTCTCGTGGTTGGGCGCAGGTGGTTATGAGTTGTTTGCGGTTCAGAATCACACCCGGCTGTGTCCACCAGAAATGTGCAGCGAGATCGTGCCGCCGCAGCCGATGCGCGAACGCCTCGAAGAACTCGGCCTCGATCTCGGGGTTGTGTTTCTGCACTTGGTAGTACCCAAACAGTGGGCGAGTCGACTGCCGGCGGTCGACCAAAACTGGAAGGGGTTCTGGCGCTCGAGCAAGGAACGAAAGCAGCAGGTCGGCCTGTCCGTTTCGATGACAGTCGACCGCTTCTTGGAGGTCATCTCGCGCGTTCCGAAGAACCGGCTTTACTACCTCCATCCGAATCTTCCCCATCTGCCGTGGAAGTTTGTTGCTTCAGGCAAAGAGTACGGGCCGATCGGAGCGTCGATCACCCCGAACGGATTGGTCAACGGAGTCTGGGGGCGAGATGAATGGCAGATCACTCAGGCCTACCAACAGCACATCCTGCAAAGCCAGTATGCCGACCGCGTTCTCGGACAGTTGATTGACCGGTTGCGAGAGGTTGGGATCTGGGATCAAGCAACAGTGGTCGTTGCGTCTGACCATGGCTCCTCGTTTTGGCCCGGCGAGTCACGGCGATTCGCTTCTGACCATCAGCTCGAGGACATCCTCGAAGTTCCGATGTTCATTAAGAAGCCTGGGCAGCGAACGGGCTCAGTCGATGATCGACCCACCCAAACGTTGGACCTGATGCCCACGATTGCCGAACTCTTGGGTGCAAGGTTGCCCTGGTCAACCGACGGCAAGAGTCTGCTCCAGGAGATCTCAGCGGACCGAGAGCGCCACTATGCGAGGGGAGGTCGCGCCAACCGCAGTAGTCGAGTGATCGAGGTCTCAGACGAGCGCCGGGCGCGAACGCTCGAACGCAAGCACCGGGTCTTTGGCTCAGGCGCCGACTCGTTGGTGGCCATTGGAGACTTCCGCGACTTGGTTGGATTGCAGTCTGCGCCACTCGTGGGCGGAGAATCCCCGGTCACCTATACGCTTGTCGATAGATGGGCTCTTGAGACGGTCGACCGGTCGGCCAGCTTCTTACCGGTTCGGGTCTCGGGTTCTTTGTCCGGCCTCGCGTCGCTCGCAGATCCTGAGCGTTCGATGTCAGGCGACACATCAGCGGTGTTGCCTTGGTTGGCCATCGCTAACAACGGCACCGTTCGAGCTGTGACTCGCGCGTTCGTGGATCCAGCGGGCCGCGCTCGGTTCGCGGCGATGCTCCACGAGAGCGACCTGCTGGACGGCACCAACCGTGTTGAGGTGTACCACGTCGAGCGCGAAGCTGCAGGTTCAGCCACGACCGCCAGACAGACCAGGTTGAGAAAACTCTCCTCCGAGGTGCCGCACCAAGTCACGATGCTCGGTGACGGCGACTTCGTTGCCGGACTCGAGCTTCCAGACAACGAGATTCTGCCCATCATCCCTCGTGCGGTGCCGGGCAGGGTCAACTGGTGGCATGACCGAATCAATGGTTGGATCGGCCACGATCTCGGCACACCGCGCGCTTACGACGAGCTCTTCTTGTTTCTCGGAGATCAGTTGCTCTATCGCGGCCAGGGCGACCGCGAGCCCAACAAGATTTTCCCGGTTGAGATAGCAGGCTTTCGTTTGGAACTCTCGCAGGAGGCGTTGAGGGACCCTAGACAGCTTCGACTGTTCGCGCGCATTGGGAGCCTTGGTAGCGAGATCACAACGAAACCTCGTCGGCCGAGACTGCTCGCTCCCGTCAGTGTCATTCGGGAGGACGGTCGAAGGCTCAAACTCAACCTTGAGGGCGGCGGTGTGCTGGAGGTCGTTCCAGAGGCGATGGTGGGCAACATTCGACGCATCGAGGTTGTTGCTGGACAGCTCCAGTTAGAGGGGTGGGCGGCCGAGAGCGATCGCAAGTGGCCGGCTGTCAGCTTGGTGGCTATGCTCAATGGCGCGGGGTACCGAGGCTCCCTCAAGAGACTTATGCTGCCGGAGATTGCTCAAAAGCACGGTGTGCCTGAGGCCGGCCCAGTGGGCTACGGCTTTCAGATCGCAGTGCCACTCGACGTCTCCGTTGACGTCGCAGTGCCACTCGACGTCTCCGTTGACGTCGAGCCGGTTAGTTTTCAGCTATTCGCGGTCGCTAGTACGGGTGTGGCGACTGAATTGCTAACCGAAGGAGAATCGCCTTTCCCAGTTGTTCAACAACTGTTGGCAAACGAAGAAATTCGCTAGAGACGCTCGTACTACTTCATTCCGAGCACTTCGCTGGGCCAGCGGAAGTCGACATCGCTGGCCTCGAGACGAGAGAGAGCCTCCGGTAGTCGAGAAACGAAGTTGTCCCAGTCGCGCCGTTCAGCAGCCGACCAGACCACTTCGGCAAGAGCTAGCGCTCTTGGGTAGAGCATGTACTCCGCGTGTTCGGGCGTTGCAATGTACTCGGTCCACAGGTTGGCCTGCGCACCAAGGATGTGAGCTGCTTCGGCGGAGTTCAAATCTGATGGAATCGGTTCGAAACTGTAGACCGTCTCTAGGGTGATGTCACGCTGAGCCCAGTCCATCGCCAGCGGTTCTTGCTCGTGGTCGCCTTGATAGAAGTCGAAATAGGCGTACTCGTTCGGTGTTCGGATGACGTCGTGGCCTAACTTGGTCGCTGCGATCGCGCTCTGTGGTGTGCGCCAGCTCATAACCGTCGCATCCGGCGCAAGGCCTCCTTCGAGGATTTCGTCCCAGCCAATGAGTCGCCGCCCGCGCTTGTTGAGATGCTGTTCGATGCGGCGAATGAAGTAGCTCTGTAGCTCGTCTTCGTCGGCGAGGCCCTCGCGACGCATGACGGCTTGGGCTTCGGCGCTCTCTTTCCATTGTCGCTTCGGGACCTCGTCTGCACCGATGTGAATCAGGGTTGAGGGAAACAACTCAATGACTTCATCGAGCACCGTGGTGAGGAATGAGAAGGTCGCCTCTTTGGGACAGAAGATGGTGTCGTGCACGCCCCAGGTGGTACTCACACTGGGTGCTTGATCGGTGCACCCGAACTCTGGGTATGCGGCCAGGGCGGCGGTTGCGTGGCCGGGCATTTCGATCTCCGGAATCACTTCGATGTGGCGCTCGCGCGCGTAGGCAACGACCTCGCGAATCTCATCCTTAGTGTAGAAGCCGCCGTATCGCTTGCCGTCACCGCGGTAGGGATCTAACTGACCGGGCAGGACAGTTTCGTTGCGCCAGGCACCGATCTCGGTGAGCAGCGGGAAGGCATCGATCTGGACTCGCCATCCCTGGTCTTCTGTGAGGTGCCAGTGGAAGCGATTGAACTTCAAGCTAGACATGGTGTCGAGCATCGTTTTGACAAACGCGACGTCGAAGAAATGACGCCCTACGTCTAAGTGCAGGCCTCGATAGGCGAAGCGGGGTGCGTCCTCGATCGTCACCAGGGGTAGCTGCCAGTCGGCGTCGGTGCGGGCGGGCGTGGCTGGGTCGATACCTGCAGGCAGCAGTTGGCGAAGCGTTTGAAAAGCGTAGAACACACCGGCGTCACTTGACGCTTCGATTCGGACGCCCGCCGCTGAGGTCTCGAGCCGATAGCCTTCGATTGGCACTTCTGGACTAGCGGTGATGGTGAGAGCGGGTTGACGCGATCGATCTGCTGCAGCTTTGCTGTCGTCAACCAGTTCCCATGGGAGGCCAGTTGTCTCGCGCAGCCACTCCAGTTGGGACTGGGTTCCCTCTAGAAACTGCGGCTCTATGTCAACGCGTGTCTCTGATGTGAGCGTCACGGTCCCGTCGGTCTGCTCGAATCCAGTTGGAGCAGGAACTAAAGAGACTGGTGGACGTTCCAGCCCCTTGGGTTGAGCGCACGCGGTTGCGATAGTTGCGGTCAGCGCCAGCAGGCAGATGGCCCTGTGTGTCACGGACATTGTGATCCTCGGTTCAGGTAGTTGGTTGAAGCTAATGAGGCTAGTCAAAGAGCCTATTCCGTCAGGTGGGTTCGGGATGGTCTGCTTTGCCCTCGTAGGTCAAGTGTCGCAGAGAGATACGATCTTACGAACATGGACGCACACACTACGATTCGGCAAGCAACCGAGACCGATGCGGTTGCCGTTTTGGAGATCTATCGGTGGTCGGTCGAGAACGAAAGCGCCAGCTTTGAGTTCGAGGCGCCATCGTTGCCCGAGATGACGCAGCGAATGGCGACTGTGATCGAGGCAGGCTTGCCCTATCTGGTGGCACAACGCGAGGGCACCGTCGTAGGCTTTGCGTATGCGAGCCCCTACCGCCATCGTCCGGGGTATCGCTTCACTGTGGAGAACACCGTCTACGTCTCGCGCTCAGCGCGCGGTAGCGGCGTTGGCAAGGTCTTGATCTTGACCCTAATCAACAACTGTGAGGCGATGGGGTTCCGTCAGATGCTTGCGGTGATTGGCGGTTCCAATACCGAGCCCAGCATCCGGTTGCACGGTTCGTGCGGCTTTGAGGAAGTGGGTCGTTGTCGGTCGATCGGTTTCAAGCACGGCGCATGGCACGACGTCGTGACCATGCAGCGCGCGCTGGGGCCGGGAGACACCAGCCCCGGCCTTGAGGTTGCCGAGCCAATCAAAAGCTGAGCGATGAGGCTCAGCCCCAAGCTACGGGCCGTCGGGTGCGGCCAACTCCTTGATCAGCTTGGCTCTGCGATTGAGCACGTACTTGCGCAGCAGGTCGACCTTCTTCTCGTCCAGAACCGCTGCGAACGAGGGCATGCCCTGCTCGACTCTTCGGCCTTCGAGCAGGATGGCGTTGTAGTTGTCGAACACATTGGGGAATGACTCGCGGATGTCGGCGATGACTCCGCCACTCACCGCGCCATAACCATGACAGACCAGACAATAGGTGTTGAACAGGGCGTGACCTTCGTTGATCTCTTCGGTCGTCGCATTGCTGGTGATTGCAGATGGAATGCGTTGGGTGACCTCTTTGCGTTCGACGTTCTTGCCGGTCGCGCCGAGGGCGAACACCAAGAGGCGGCCTTCATTGTCGACAGATTTTCGCGCAGCCTTGCCGCCGACCAAACCGAAAGCGCCACCCCAGCCCGACATCACTGCGACGTACTGCTTGCCAGCGACCTCGAAGGTGATAGGGGCAGCGATGACTCCAGATCCAGTGTAGGTCTCCCACAAGAGTTCTCCGTCGGTGGCGCGGTAGGCTTTGAACATGCCACCGGGCGTTCCTTGAAAGACTAAGTTGCCAGCGGTCGCTAAGGTGCCCCCACTCCAGGGTGCCTGGTACTGCGCGCGCCACACCTCCTTCTGTTGCACCGGGTCCCAGGCTAGTAGGTGACCGGACAGCATCTCCGGTGGCGCGTCTTCGGCCAAGACGTCTGCAGGCACGCCGGTGAGTTGCACAACCGCTTCTGGAATGTCTTCGCCACGCGCTGCCTTGTGCCCGAGGTTCCATTGGCCAGGTGTGTACTTGTAGTCCTTGTCTGGCACGTAGATGTTCGACATCTCCATTGCTGGGATGTAGACCAACTGGGTCTTGGGCGAGAACGACATCGGGTGCCAGTTGTGGCCACCCAGAGGACCAGGGAAGACCGCAGTGCTCTCGTCAACGAAGCGTGCGCCAGGTAGTTCGACTGGCCGCCCGGTGTCATGGTCGACGTGGCTGGCCCAGGTCACGGTGACGAACTTCTCGGCAGAGAGAAACTCGCCGGTGGCACGATCAAGAACATAGAAGAACCCGTTCTTGGGTGCTTGCATCAAGACCTTGCGTACCTTGCCGTCGATGGGTAGCTCGGCGAGCATGATGTGTTGGGTTGCGGTGTAGTCCCAGGTGTCGCCGGGAGTGGTTTGGTAGTGCCAGACGTACTCGCCCGTATCTGGCCTCAGAGCCACGATCGACGAGAGAAACAGGTTGTCGCCGCCACCGGGGCTCCGGATCTCTTGATTCCACGGTGAGCCGTTGCCCACACCGATATAGAGAAGATCGAGTTCGGGGTCGTAGACGAAGGAGTCCCAAACGGTGCCGCCACCACCAGCCTCCCACCACTCGCCCTTCCAGGTTTCTGCCGCCATCTTCATGGCTTCGTTCTCGAAGCCCTTGGATGGATCGCCGGGCACGGTGTAAAAGCGCCAAGCTTGCTTGCCGGTGTCCGCGTTATAGGCGCTGATGTAGCCGCGCACGCCGTACTCAGCGCCGCCGTTACCAATGATGACGTTGCCCTTGACCACGCGTGGAGCGCCGGTCACGGTGAACGGTTGGTCCGGTTCGACCGTCATGGTTGACCAGACCAGTTTGCCGGTATCGGCATCCAAGGCGATCAAGCGGCCATCGAGAGTGCCGACGAAGATCTTGCCGTCATAAAGGGCAGCTCCACGGTTGACCACGTCGCAGCACGCCACCATGGCGGTTTCCTTCGGGACTTCCGGGTCGTAAGTCCACACTGGTTCTCCAGACACCGCGTCGAGCGCGTACACCTTGCTCCAAGAACCGGTGGTGTAGATGATGCCGTCGATCACCAACGGCGTTGCTTCGAGGCCTCGCTTGGTGTCGGTCTTGTAGACCCAGGCGATGCCCAAATTCTTGACCGTCTCATCGTTGATTTCGTCGAGCGGAGAGTAGCGCTGCTCCTTGTAGGTACGGCCGTAGCTGAGCCAGTCACCCTTGCGTGCTTCGGCTGCGACCAGCGCGTTTTGGTCGATGCCGTAGGCTGCCTCGGTGCGTCGAGTGGAGGTCTGTTGTGCAGTGCTGGCCTGCGCGAACACCGTGGCCAACAGAACCGTTGACCAGAGCAGGCGAGAGAGGTTCGACCGTATCGACAGTTTGCATTTCATGAAGAAGCTCCCGAAGCAGAGGCGCCAAAGTTGTAGGCGGATGGTTCTGCTGGTGGTGGACTGGAGGGGATGTGCGCTCACAGTGTATCTAGACCGAGGCGTGCAGTATCTAAAGCGAAGCTTGCAAACGGTACTCGTCAACCAGCGAGTTTTGGGCTACGCACGCCAACGACAGTCAAGGCGATCATTACGATCGCCATTCCAACGCCTTGAAGCAGAACCAGCTGTTCGCCAAGAAAGATCGCCGCCAAGATCGTTGCGACCACCGGCACTGCCATCGCTGAGGTACCGCCTGCCCAGATCGGGATGTTCTTGAGAGCCCAGTTCATGAGCACATGTCCCAGCCAGCCGGTGATTCCCATAATGGTCAGCAGTAGGAACTGACGAGGTTCTGGCCAGGATAGGTCTGCATGCAGTAGCGCTACTGGAGTGATGAGAGTCGAGGCGATGAGTGCTACTCCTGCGCTGAACTCGATCGCGCTGATCTTGCCGCGCACCGCCTTTGAGGCGGACAAGTAGGCGGTCCAGGCCACCAGGCAGAGCACGGCATAAAGATCGCCTCGAAGGCTCCAGCCGTCAAGGCTGGCTGATGCGGTGGTGACTAGGCCGGCGCCGACCATCGCGGCGAGCGCGGCCACAACGTCAGGCCATCTCAGCTTTTCGCCAAAGAGCAAGGGCGCAAGGAACAGCAGGAGCAGTGGTGTCATCGAACTGATCAAGGTGGCGTTTGCGACCGTGGTCGACTTGATCGCGGCGAAGAACAAAGCGAGGTCGAAGCCCAGTGCAGCGCCGCCGATCAAGCACAAACGTAGGCCTTTGATACTCAGTCGACCACCGCGGAGTTTCAGCACGGTGAGGGCGAAGGCCACCCCGATCCAGCCGCGAAAGAGCACCACTGTGAGTGACGAGAGCGGCAGCGATTTGCCAATCAGCGCTGGACACGACCAGACCACGACAGCGGCCAGGGCTGCTAGAAATCCGAGACCGAGCTTGGGCTCGAAGCTGGTCGCGCTTTGCAGCTCAGCGGCTTCTGGGCCCTCTTCGAGCTGAGCCGGCAGATCGCCCGGCAGGGCATCACCAACGGCAACGGCGTGTTCAACAAGGTCTTGCAGGTCGTCAGTACGGTCAGACATGGCGGTGAGCGTAGGCGATCCGCTAGGGTAGCGCCACCCAAACCGCTTCTATTTCATTGGTCGACTGATCAGTGAGCCCATCAGATGCCTAAGAAAAGGGGCGTGCTATGCCCGACCAACTCAGTTCCGGTTCTTCTGACCTAGACGCCGCAGTTCTCTACGAGCTCAGAGACGGCGCCGCGCGTATTACGTTGAACCGACCCGATCGTCGCAACGCGTTGTCGGCTGACATTGTGAATGGTCTAAGCCAAGCGCTTGATCGAGCCAACCACGATGATGCAGTGCGATGCCTCGTGCTCACGGGTGCGGGCGAGGGTTTCTGTGCTGGGGCTGATCTCAAGAATCCGCCGGGCAAGAAGCGTGTCGACGATGACGACAGCGCCCCCAATGTACCGTTCGCAGATGTCCTGACCGCGATGTGGGATGCTCCGAAGCCGGTGATCGTTGCGGTGAATGGTGCAGCCTATGGCGGCGGTCTGGGTTTGGTCGCCGCAGGCGACATCGTGATCACCGCCGAAGAGGCCAAGTTCAGCTTCTCCGAAGTGCGCATCGGAGTGATTCCGGCGATCATCTCCGTTCTGTGCCTGCGCAAGCTGGGGCCTCATCACGGCATGCGCCTGTTTCTCACCGGCGATCGATTTGATGGGCCTGAGGCGGTTGACCTGGGACTCGCCCACAGTGCAGTGCCCAAGAGCGAGCTTTGCGATGCTGTTGATCGCCAGGTTGCTGCCCTGCGCCTGGCTGCGCCGAATGCCATGGCCGAGTGCAAGAAGCTGGTGCGCGAGATCCCGAAGCTCAGTGTCGAGGAGGGCTTTGCCCTCACCGGTGAGTGGAGTGCTCGCATGTTCCGTATGCAAGAAGCCCAAGAAGGCATGGCTGCATTCAGAGAGAAACGCAAACCTTCTTGGGCGGTTGTTGACGACTGATCCGGTAACGGGAGTTACCCTCAACTCATAGGAAACATCATGACCGCGACCGAGCCGTATCGCATCGCTAACATCTCGGGCTTCTATGGGGACCGCATCTCAGCTGCTCACGAGATGGTCTCGCCGTCGTCGCCGCTCGCTACACCGGTGCACGTGTTGACCGGGGACTATCTAGCCGAGCTGACCATGATGATCCTGTTGAAGGATAGGGCGCGTGACGAGAACGGTGGCTATGCCCGCACCTTCTTACGTCAGTTGCAAGAGGTCGCGAAAGACTGCGCACGGAAGAACATCAAGATCGTCACCAACGCCGGTGGGCTCAATCCAGCCGGCTGCGCGGATGCCTGTCGGCGTGCACTCGCCAGCGCTGATCTCAGTGCGGCCGAACGTGATCAGATGCGGGTCGCACACGTCGAAGGCGACGACATCTTGGACCGGTTGGGCGAGATTCAAGCCGCAGGTGAGGAGTTGCGACACCTAGACCGTGATGTGCCTTTGAGAGATTTGGGCGAAGACATCCTGAGTGCCAACGTCTATCTTGGCGCGTTCGGCATCGTTGAAGCGATGCGCAACGGGGCAGGGGTGGTGGTGACGCCTCGCGTGACGGATGCCTCGGTGGTGGTGGGCCCAGCGGCGTGGAATTTCGGTTGGGGGCGCGAGGACTACGACCAACTTGCTGGTGCGGTGGTCGCAGGTCACATCATCGAGTGCGGAACTCAATGCACGGGCGGCAATTACCGTTTCTTCAAGGAGATCAAGGATCTCAGGAGAGCAGGGTTTCCCATCGCTGACATGCACGCGGACGGCTCGTTTGTGATCACCAAACATCCGGGCACCGGCGGTGAGGTCTCGGTGGGAACGGTCACTGCGCAACTCCTGTATGAGATCCAGAGCGAACGGTACGCGAATCCAGATGTTGTTGTACGGCTCGACACCTTGCGCATCGAACAGGTCGGCGAGGACCAAGTGCGAGTGTGGGGTGTGCGCGGCGAGCCAGCTCCTGAGAAGCTCAAGGTGTGCATGAACTACCAAGGTGGGTTCAAGAACAGTCTCACCATGAACCTCACCGGAGCCGATCATGATGAGAAGGCTGCGCTCGCCCAAGAGCAATTTTGGGGCTTCCTCGCCGGTGCTAAGGCTTGGGAAGAAAGCGATGAGAGCGGGCGGAGTCCTGCTGAGATCGGTCGAGCTCAGTTTGCCGAGACGGCTGTGCACTTTCGGAAAGGTGAACCGTTCTCACTGCTGACATTGGCGGCACGAGACCCAGAAGAGAAGAAACTGTCGCGTGGCTTCTGGAACGCCGCGATTGAGATGGCGTTGGCGAGCTACCCGGGCTTCCAGATGGTGTCCTCGTCAAAGCGTGCGGCAGAGGTGACTATCTACTGGCCGGCTCTGGTTGGTCGCCAGTTCATCAGTGAGCGCGTGATACTCGAGGATGCTGGTGGTGAAGGAGCAGGCGCCGTGCTCGATATCGAGGAGCCGCGCCTTCCTCGGCCCGTCGTTGAGATCGAGCCGGTGTCGGTTGGTGCAGCGGGAACAGAGGATGAGTTCTATCGCACCGACGCACTCACTGCCGACGCTGCGTTTGCAGCTGCCATAGGGGGCTGCGATGGCGTTCAGGGTGTAGGTTTGTCGGCCTTTCTTGGCGGGAGATCCGGCGACAAGGGTGGCAACTGCAATGTCGGCGTGTGGGCCCGGTCGGTGCCCGCGTACCACTGGGTGCTGGAGCACCTCACCCCGGATTGGTTTCGTGAGGCCTACCCCGAGGCTCGCGACTTGGTGATTGATCGCTATGAACTGCCAGGGCTTCTGGCGGTGAACTTCGTGGTTAGAGGACTCCTCGGCGAGGGCGTGTCGGCGAGCTTGCGACCGGATCCGCAGGCCAAGATGGTTGCCGAAGAGCTGATAGCGACGGTCCTCTAACTCCTGTGAAAGAGGGGTGGAGTAGTGCGGAAGAGCACGCGAGTGAATATACAGGTATTTGCATGTAGGATTGTTGCTCTCTCGATTGAACCAACCCCTAGTTCGACACCTAGTAATTCGACACCTACTAAATCGACAGCTACTGAGTCGACACCCACTGAGTCGACATACACGGAGCCGTGATGAGTTCGTTTCTGCACCCCCCACTTCTTCGCGTACCGTTCAGTGCAATAGCACTTGCCGTGATGCTACTGATAGCGCTGTTCCCCCAGGTGCCGGTGCAGGCGCAGGACCCGGTCGACTTCGACATCGTTTACGTCAGGCAGCCGCGGTTTGGTGACCTGACCAACACCACCTGGCCGGAGGTGTTTCATCCGGCGCGCTTAGATCCGGGTGCGGACCTCATGTTGTTGCATCCGGATGGCAGTGAGGAAGTGCTGGTTGACGAGACCAACGGATCGATTACCGATCCGTGCGTTTCCTTCGACGGCGAGTCGGTCTACTACAGCCAGTTTCCCAACTTGCAGCCGGGTTCGCTCAACACGCAGCGGCAAGACCTGCCCTACGAGGGCGCCAATATCTTTCGCATGCACGTGGAGAGTCGCGAGATCGAGCAGTTGACCTTCGGCGAGTTCACTCCCAACACTGGTGCAGGGATCTGGGACGAGAGCAATCCACTGGATCCGCCCAGCAACTTCCATCGGTTGGGCTATGGCATCCTCAATCTAGGCGCTTGTCCGTTGGCCGATGGTCGCATTGCGTTCACCAGCAACCGCAACGGCTTCTGGCCAGTGCAGGCGTTCACCAGTCCGGTACTGCAGATCTTCGTCATGGACCACGACGGATCCAACGTGGAGCTGGTCACTCCGATGACCATCAATAGCAACCTGCACCCGACGCCTTTGCGAGACGGTCGCATGCTCTTTTCGAGTTATGAGAGCCAGGGACTTCGCGACCGCAGGTTGTGGGGACTGTGGTCGATCTATCCGGATGGCCGTCATTGGGAGCCGGTGGTCTCGGCGTTCAGGGGACCCCAGGCGTTTCACTTCATGACCCAACTCTCGGATGAGAGCCTGGTGGTGGTGGACTACTACAATCTCAACAACAACGGCTTCGGTGCTCTTTATCGGATGCCGATCAAGCCGCCGACGGGCCAGGGTCCCTTCAACAGTCCGTATCCTGCGCAGAACCCGACCATCGATCAGACCGTGGAGGGGGGCTTCTCTTACCCCTTCTCGTTCGCCTTCTCCCCGACTGGCATGCACTCGATCACGCCCTTCACTCATGGGCTGGACAATGCAGCCCCGGTTGGGACTGATGGCTCGACGCGGGTAGGAAAGTTCACTCACCCATCAGCGGCTCCGGACAACAACCTACTAACGGTGTGGACCCCCGGGCCCGCAAACGACCTGAATCGGCCGACACCGGACCCGCGTTATGACGCTGGGCTATACCTGATCAACCTGGCAGCGCTTGATCCCGAGAACCCCCTGCAAGGGGCGGGCATGGTGACTGATCCCGATCAGTTGATCCTGATCAAGAACGACCCTGCCTACAACGAAGCTTGGCCGCGCGCTTTGGTGACTTATGCTGCGATCCAAGGCGTCCTTGAACCGGCTTCCATGCCGTTCTTGCCGAACGACGGCACAGCCGATCCACGCTTGCCCGCCGGTACGGCCTATGGATTGATCGGAACATCTAGCTTCTATCGTCGGGAGAGCTTTCCGGGATCGGTGACCTCGGGGAGCAACACCTTCGACGGATTGGACGCTTTTAACACTGGACAGAACGGACAGTCGAGCAATTGGTCAACGCAAGGGTCGGATGCTGGCAAGTACCTAGACTCTGAGATTTGGGCAGTGCGTATTGTCGGCCTCGAGCCGTCAACGCATCGGTCCTATGGGCCGAACTATGGCCAACGGTTCTTTCAGCATGGCAACGAGCGTCATCGCATCTTAGGTGAGATCCCTTTGCGCAAGGTCGACGAGACTGGTGCCACCGTCATGAACCCAGACGGCAACCCCGACACCAGTTTCCTCGCCAAGATTCCCGCGGACACTCCGTTCACGTTTCAGACGATCGACCGTCAAGGTGCCGTGCTCAACATGGCTCAAACCTGGCATCAGGTGCGGCCAGGCGAAGTGCGAACTGATTGCGGCGGATGCCACGCACACTCGTTGACGCCACTCGCCTTTGAAGACACTGCTGCGGCGGACCCCGACTATCCGATCTATGACCTGGGTGCGGTCACGCCCATGTTGCGCTGGGCGCAAGGAGCCACCAGCGGTCTACTTGGTCAAGACCCGGATCTCGAAGTGGTCGCCGCAACCCAGGTCGACGTGGAGTTCAAGCGAGACGTTCGGCCGATTCTCGAAGCGAGGTGTGTGTCATGCCACAGCGCAGCCATTCAACCGACTCCGGGCAACCTGGTGCTCGATGACACGACCGTTGTCGATGGCCTTCCGGGCGACTACAAGCGGCTCGCCGCCGACCCAGACGCCGACTGGGGATACGCACCGGTGATAGCCAATGGAACGTGGAGACAAACGAATGCCAGCCGGTATGTCAGGCGATACCAGTCGCGGCGAAGTCTGTTGGTGTGGAAGCTGTTCGGCGGCCGTATGGATGGCTGGCTCAACGGCGATCACCCAACCGAGTCGACCCCTGGCGTTGCCAGCACGTTGCCGCCTGGGGCGAATGCAAACGAAGCGGATCTCGACTACTCGGACACGCTCGATCCTGCACACCACACCCTCCTGACTGGTGACGAGAAGATGACCATTGCGCGCTGGATCGACCTAGGTAGTCCGGTCGATTTCGGCACCGAGCCTTGGCACGGCTGGTTTCTCGATGATCTCAGACCAACGTTGACGGTGAGTTCACCGGAACGGTTCATCAACCAAGGCGAAGTCAACGTGATTCGAGTCGGCATGGCGGACGCCAACAGTGGATTGGACCTGCCTACCTTCTCGGTGACGGCGGATCTGGACCTTGTCGGTCGGTCGGCGGGAAGTGAGCTCGGCGACTTGTTTGTGCACAGTGGCGGCGGGGTGTACGAACTTTCGTTGACCCAGCCTCTCGATGTGGCGGCTGGTGAACTGTTCTTCGAGGTGGCAGATCTGCAGGGCAACATCACGCGGGTGGTGCGGTCTTTCGGGCTCCCGGGTTCCTTGTTCGCTGATGACTTTGACTCGGGCGGGCTTGCAAATTGGTCGTCGTCGAGCCCTTAGGGGTTACTCGAATCTCTGCGCTCTGGCCGCTCGGGTACCTTGAAACGAGCAGCACGGACACACTCAGCAAAGTTCCTAGCCCCGGACCTCAGGCGCCAGCATCCATCGGGGGTCGAGTGGGCCGCCGTCTTGCGCTTCGGCGGCGGGAGCGCGATCGTGTCAGACTGGATGACATGAAGCAGACACGAGAAGTCGGGGCCGGGTTGGTCGTTGTAGCAGCTGTAGCGGTTGCGGCAGCTGTGAGCCTTCTCATCGGATGTGGATCCGAAGAAGCGCGTGTTGATGATCAGGTTCGGATCGACATGATGGTCGCCCAGGAAAAGTGGCATACCGAGCGGCTCGCAAAGCTGCGGGCCGAAGAGGGGTGGTTGGCCATCGTTGGTTTGCATTGGCTCAGTGAAGGTGAACAGAGAATTGGTTGGAGCGAATCGGCCGAGGTCCAGCTTATTGAGGCACCCGCGGATGCGCCGGAAACGCTTGCTCTGGTGCGCGTCGCTGCCGAGCCGGACCCCCAACAAGTGTCCTTTGCAATTGCTGAGATTGCGGTTCTTGAGCCAGCAGCCCGCATTGAGCAGTCGAGCGCGATGGCCGATGGCCAGGAGCACGTCACGGTGATCGCAGCGCCAACGGCTGCGACTTCTGAGGGCCAATCGTGGCAAGCGTTCAGTGTGGAGGGCGGAGAGTCGCCGTTGGTTCTACGCTATGGCGCTTTCGAGATGTTCTCGATCAAGCGGGGTGATCAATTGGCGCTTCGCGTGCGTAACCGAGCGTCCGCCGCGCGGGAACGCCTGGTCGAGATTCCAACCTTTGAAGTGGATCCAGAGTGGGTGATTGAGGGTCGCTTTGAAGCGGCAGATGGAGTGCGTGAACTGGCGATCGACAACTCCACCGACTTCGACTACCCGCAGCGTTCAATTGGGCGGTTTCTGTTCGAACGGGCGGGCCAGCAGTTCGCGATGGAGCTTGTGGGGACTGATCCTGAAGCACCTCAACTCTTGATGGTGGCTGATGAGACCAGCGGGGAGACGACCTATGGTGGTGGTCGCTACTTGTATGTCGAAGCCCAAGAGTCAGGGCTGGTGCGCGCGGACTTCAATCGCCTGTACAACCCGCCTTGCGTATTCACTCCCTACGCAACCTGTCCGCTCCCTCCGGCAGCGAACCGGCTGCCCTTTGCAGTCTCTGCAGGCGAGCAGCTTCCGGTGTTTACACAAAAGTAGTTGGAGCGATTCTCTTTCTAGCGCTGCAGTTGTCTGCTCAAGCGCAGCACGTACCAGAACAGCATCGCCATCGATGCGAACAGTTCGAGAGCGGTTGCTGTTTCGCGCCCGCTGATACGTCGCCTGCGCAGCTTTGAGGTGTCGTTCAAGATGCCAGCGCCGGCGAGCAGGATCATTCCCGCGCTGAACCAGATGCCCAACCTGAACCCGGTCAAGAGTGAGAACACGATCGCGGCCAACGCGATCCAACCGCTCCACATTAGGAATGGTCGCGAGAACGTAAAGTCGTGCCGGCTGTACCAAGCGACCGCCATCAGTCCGATGGTTGCAGCGACGGTGAGGCGCGCAGCGTCGTTGATGACGCCCGGGACGGAGTTCTCACTCCATACCAGCATCGGCGCCAAGATCAATGCCTGCGCTCCGATGTAGAGCGCGAGGCCTGCCCATTGGGCGGCGGGGGAGCCAACGCGGTGCGCGAGCCCGCGGGCCATCCATCCGGCGAGCATGAAGGCGCCCAAGACGAACAGCCAGTTCACCCCCGCTAGGCGTGCCGCGAGGCTCTGGGCGGTGCCGGTACGAAAGAGGATGACTTCGATCACGACCAGCGACACAACTGCAAGACACAGGGTGCCGAATACTCGGGTGATCGCTGCGGCGCGTTCGGGTGAGGCCAAGGAGGAAGGGGCACCGTGGTTGGAAAGAGTCTGGTTCATCTGTTCAAGGTTACTCGAAAGAGCGGGGACGACCTTAGCCCCGTGCCGCATCGAGCTGACGGCCGACGAAATGAACCAGGCCGCCCAAGTCCTGAGCGACGTTGACCATCTGGAAGCCAGATGCCGCGCGAGCCGCCGCAGCTTTGCCTGATCCGCAGTAGTACCCGCTGCCAACGTTGTGGGCCTTGCAAGTCTCGGCGATCTGAGCGACGACCGCTTCGACTTCAGGATGCTGCGGATTGCCGAAGTGCCCGAGTGACGCCGAGAGGTCGGCCGGCCCGACGAAGGCGACGTCAATGCCTGAGACCTCGAGGATGGCGTGGAGATTGGAAACGGCCTCGCGTTCCTCAATCTGAGCAACGATCAGAGTGTCGTCGTTGGCTCGCTCGAGGTAGCCAGCTACGTCTGAGTAGTAGCGGGTTGCTCGGTGTGGTCCGATCCCGCGGTCGCCATCGGGTGGGTAGCGGCAGGCCTTGACCAGCGCCTGGGCTCGTTCGGCTGTAGAAACCTTGGGCAGCATGATGCCGTGCACGCCGCTGTCGAGCAGTCTCGCGATTAGACCGGGATCTAACCTAGGCACCCGAACGAAGACGCAGCGCCCGTTGCGGTCAGCAGCTTGAATGAGCGGTAGGCAGTTCTCTGGTGCGGCAAGCCCGTGCTCGCAGTCGATCAGGATCCAGTCGATGTCAAGGGTCGTCATGGCTTCGACGGTTGCGCTGGAGTCGATTGCGCACCACATCCCGAACAGCGTCTCGCCGGCTTGCAGCCGATCCTTGAAGACCGCTCCAGCGCTAGGGTTGGTCATGGTCTCGTTGGCCTACAGTCATGGGGTCTCCTGCTCAAAGTTCAAAGAGCGGTAACGTTGTTTGGGGTCCGTGAGCTTAACTCTCTAGCGAGCGTAGACGTCGTGATGACGAAGGCGAGATCCGTCGGCTGGCTACAATGGGATGGTCGGTCGCGTTCTGCGGCGCTTAAGGAGTATCGGCTGTGAGCGACACACTGGACACGTTTGTTTGTCGGGCCTCAAGGCGGCTGTGAGCCGAGCATTGGCCTACAGCTTGTGCGCTCAATTTGAACTGGCAACGCAGCAGACACCGTCGGTACGGCAGAGCCGGATCTCAGGTTTCTGGGAGCATCCGCGGTGTAGCCACTGTTTCGATCTCAAGGTTGAGGAGCCAGAAAGGCAAGCGAATGATGAGCGCTAAGGAGAAGCAATGCCTTGGATAGATGAGGTGGAGCCTGAAGAACTCGATGATGCCGCTGCGCGCGCGGAGCTTGAACGGCTCAACGCCCTCGGTCGCGATCCCGTCAGTGGTGAAGTCGACAACATTCTCAAGATTCACTCGCTCCACCCCGAAGGAATGGCAGCTCATCTCGAGCTCTACCGAACGGCGATGGCCGGCACCAAAACGCTGCGCAAGGTCAACCGCGAAATGATCGCTCTGACCGTCAGCCAGCTCAATGCATGTCACTACTGAATTACTCACCACCGACGCGGGCTGCGTCGATTGTTGCGTGATGACACCCTGCTCGAGAAGATTGAGGCCGACTTTGTTGGGGCTCATCGGGAGGGTTTGTTGTCCGATCAACGACTCGCGATGCTGCAGTACGCGAGCAAGCTCACGTTGACTCCTCAGGCGATGAGGGAATCCGACGTTGTGGAGCTGCGAGCCGTTGGCTGGAGTGATCGGGACATTCTCGAGATCGCTGAAGTCACCGCCTACTACGCATACGTCAATCGCATCGCTGATGGGCTAGGGGTTCAACTCGAAGAAAGCGACGACCATTGAGCGGAGCCCCCAAAAGCGCTCGGAGGTAGCGACTGAGGCTGATCTACCGAAGGCTCTAAGACCCGCGTTCCTTTAGGTCTCGTCGCAATGCCATCGTTGAAACTGCGGTGATGGTGGCCACAAGATTTCTGCCAAGGACTCCGAGCCCCTACGTGGCCGTCGCTTAGTGACTCGTTCGCTCGAACTTGAAAACTTCAGTGCGGACACCGTCTTTGCCACGCATCTTGAGTTCGATGCGCATTGCAGTAGCGCTCTCTTGGATGAACTCGAGACCGCCGAAGGTAACGTGGCCGGGTTCGGAGTGCTTGAATGGGAAAGAGACCACCTGCTCTTTGGTCTCCCAGCCATGCAACTGGTTGTCAAAGTGCTTGAGTCGTAGTTCGATTCTCTGCGTGCCTTCGTGGTCGAAGCTGCCGATAGCCATGTGTTCCGAGAAACGAATCTCGCCGTCGACGACCATCCGGAAGAGCCCCATCATCTGACCGCCTTTGGCCGGAAGCCAACTTTCTTCGACGTCTCCTCCGAGCCCCGTGCCGACCCACGAACCCACCAGCCATTCCAGGTGCTTGTGTGCCGTCTCGAGAGTGGCCGTGGCGTCGGCTGCGTTCGAAGCCCCGGGTTCTTCTGCGCCAGCAGGTAGGGCGAGGAAAAGCACGATGCCGACGAACAGAGCGGTCCGAATGTACCGGTCGGTGCGTCGCTCGTTCCTATGTTGAGCTTGGATTGCTGGGGTGCGCGTGAGCATATGACAGGCCTCCTGTGAATCGATCAGTTGATGTGTTCTGCACCGAGACGTCGAATGATCACCCCGGTTTTCGACGCAGGAAGCGGAGTTTCTTCTCTCTTGAATCGCGCGCGTCGATCGGGATGGGCGGGCCCGGGCAGCCGAGCACCGACAGCCGAGCACCGACAGTCGAATTCCGACGTTGGTTCCGGAGACCCGATCACCAGTCTGTCATTGCTCGCACTCCACGGCGAGTGAACGGTAGCGGAGTTGTGGCCTGACCCGAACAGAGCATCGATTGGAGCCGCTATGTCCAAAAGTCGTCGCGCTACGGAGTCGCAACTGCCTCCCTCGGTCTATGGAACGAACGACCGGTCCGGGCACGAGGCCTATCGCAGATCAGATGTTCGGAACGGATCGGCGGCCGATCCATTCCCTCCCTCCAAACGAAAAACGGCCCCTCATTGCGTCCGAAGACGCTGAGGAGCCGTTTCCCTAGGCCTCCATAGTGGAGGCGGCGATGGCGCTAAAGCCTACTTGCCCCAGGCCAGGTCGAAGTTGTACTTCAGTCGTGCGTAGTAGTACGCACCGTTGAAGCCGAACGGCGAGAACTGGCTGTAGAGGTTGCCGACACCAGCGCGAGCACCTTGGTTCTCGTCTGGGGTTTCGTCGAGCACGTTCTGGCCACCGACGATGAATGACAAACCACCGTTGAAGTCGTATGCCACCTCAAGATCAAACAGTGTCTTGCCACTGTAAACAGCGCCGTCCTCGGAATCGAACCAGCTGTCGTAGTAGCTCGCCCGGCCCAGCACTCGGAGGGCTCCGAAGTGATGGGTGATCGAGAAGTTTGCCCGGTTCTCTGGCAGTGCTTCTTGCAGCTCACGGATGCGAGTCGCGTCGAGCGTTGCCGGGTTGAACTGGATGACATCGGTCTCGGTGTGGTTGGCCAACAAGCTGAAGATGGTGTTGCCACCGAGGCCTTCAGGAACGAAGGTCATGACCAAGTCGATGCCGCTGGTCTCGGTATCGAAGTCGTTGGTGAAGAACCGGAAGTTCTGTAGGTTGCCGGCGCTAGTGACACCTTCAGCGATCAGCGCATCAACCTCGCTGGGCAGCAGCGAGAAGTTTTGCGTGACTGCCAGACGATCAGTGAGTTCGATGTTGAAGTAATCAGCCGTCAGGGTGAAGGGACCGTTCTCATAGACCGCACCCAACGCGAAGTTGATCGACTGCTCAGGCTTCAACGCTTCGCCACCGCGCAACTTCGCGACTGCTGAGCTTGAAGGGATGGTGCCGTTGTTAACCAGGTCCATCAGCTCGAGGTCGAACTCAGTCGACACATTGAATGCGTTTGACTGACCCGGTGTCGGTGCCCTGAAACCACTGCTCAAGCTCGCACGGAGCTGGAAGTCATCGGTCAAGCGCAGACGACCAGCGAGCTTGCTGTTGATGGTGCTGCCGAAGTCCTCGAAGTCCTCGTAGCGAACTGCTGCGCCGAGGGTCCAAGCGCCGTCGGGGTCGCCGAGTTCAAGGTCGCCATAGAGTGCAAAGTTGCTACGGTTCCACTTGCCTGCGGCGATCGGGCCAAAGCCCGGAAAGCCATTCGAAGCGGCACTGAAGCCTTGCGCTGCTAAAGGACCGATCTGGTAGGACTCAAGTTGGCCGATGCCAATCTCGAACTCCTCGTCACGCCACTCAATGCCACCTGCAATGTGTGTCATCTCATTGAGCGCGTAGCCCACATCGAAGTTAAGGCTCAGCTCGCGTTGAGTGTACGCGCCAGGGTCGAACGAGGTCGGGGTGGCCCGTCCCAGCGATGCGTTGACCGTGTTGTTGATGAAGAAGTCGACCTCGTTCTCACCGTTGCTGATGCTCGCATCCCAAGTCATGCCTGCGTCGGTAACTCCACGGAAGCCCAAGACGAGTCCTGAGTCGGTGGATTCGCCGCCGAAGTTCGGGGTGAAGCCGCCGGGGAACAGTTCCTGAAAGGTGAAGCAGTTCGGGTTGGAGAGAACCGCACCCAAGGCTGTCGGATCAGGCACATTGTTGGTGACCGAGACCGTTGGGCAGCCCGCGGAACCGTCGTTGATGCCGTCTGCCGCGTCAAGCAAGTCGCCGATCAAGAGGGTGTCGCCTCCGTCGCCGCTGAACACTGAACCACGAGTGTTGGGGTTACGGAAGTAGAAGCCACCGGTGACGGTTTTGTTGGCGTAGTTGGCGTGACCGTAGAACTGGTTCAGGCTGTTCTCACCCAGAGGGGAGCCAAAGTTGATCCAGAGCTTGATGTCGTCTTCGATCTCGGGCGAACCCCAGATCTGAGCAGGGTCGCGTACGTTGGTGTTGCCGGCTGCGATCAAACCGGCGGCATCGTCACGCTGGACACTGCGGCTGGTTGGGTCGGAGTTGGATGCTTCGACACTGATATTGAAGAAGCCGGCGGCACCCAAAGGGAGACCGAGGTTGGCCGCTACGGACGAGGCATCGCCATCGCCTTCGGCGAAGGAACCGGCGCGGACTTCAACCGAGCCACCCGAGCGCGCGTCCTTCAAGATGAAGTTCATAACGCCGGCGATGGCGTCTGAGCCGTACTGAGCGGATGCACCGTCACGAAGAACTTCCACCTGGCGTAGCGCGATCGCTGGAATGGTAGATAGATCAGGCCCTTGAGCGCCGTCTGCAACGCCGTTGCCTAGCCAGTAGATGACGGCCGCGCGATGGCGTCGCTTGCCGTTGACCAGCACTAGAGTGTGGTCAGGCGCGAGGTTGCGCAGGTTGGCCGGCCGGACGATGGTCGCAGCGTCACTGATTGGCTGGCTGTTGACGTTGTACGACGGTGCCAGGTTGCGGAGCAGGCTGCTGACGTCGGTCTCGCCCTGATTGGCGAACTCGGCGGCCGAGATGACATCGATTGGGACCATCGATTCGGTGATTGTGCGGCCTTCGGTGCGAGTACCGGTGACAACGATCACTTCCTCGAATTGCTCGTCTTCGGCAGGTGCGTCGGCTTCCTGGGCTAAGGCTGCTACGGGGAGCAGCAAAGCTACGGTGAGCGCTAGAAGGATAGTCAGCGTCGCTCTTGAGACGCCTCGTGTGGATTGCATTGGGTGTCCTCGATACGGAACCGTGAGACATCGGCGCCGTGTGGTTGTGTTGGAGAGGTTGCTCAGGGGGTCTCGGCCCGAATCTGTTTCGATTTGGGTGCAACTTTTAGCATAACACTTCGATAGCGGGCGTCGAGTGAAACAGAGCGCGAGGTTCGCGGGGGGCGGCCATGTAACTGCCTTTGTTTAGGTGGGTTTGGTGCGCGACTGCTTGTAGCATCCGCTGTGCCTTATAGATGACCTAAGGACATCGCTTTAGAAAATGCTCACTCGTCAGCTTCTACACCTCGCCCGTTTGGTCGATTCGCGCCCAAAACTACTAATGTCAGCGGTCTTGATTCCAGGCTTGCTGTTAGGAGTGATGGCCCTGCGTGCACCGATCGACCTGACTTTCGCTGGAGTCTTGGATCGTTCCCAACCGGAAGTGGCGCGCTATTTGGAGAAGAGCGAGTCACTCGGGTTCGGCGGCACATTGATTGTTGTGGTGCGCGCAGACCCGAGCCTAGAGCCCGCCGCGCGGGACGTTGCGCTCAGCGCTGCCGCCCAGAAACTAGACGCCGCTTTGGGTGATCACCCTGCCGTTGCGGGCGTCATCGTGCCTCTTGCGCGTGATTGGTTCGTTGAGCAGTTGTTTTGGCTCGCTCCTGAGGACGAGTTCGACTCTTTGGTTGGGAGCCTGCGTGAACTACTGTCGCTAGGGCCCGCAGCCGCGAATGGGGAAGGGCCGAGCCAGATCGAGTCACGGATGGCAGTCCTCGAGGCCTTGCTCGAGGAGGCGGCGGGCCCGATCCAGGACCACGGGGATCGCGTGATTCAAGTGCGACTGCGCAGCGACCCGCTGGTGCAGTCGTTTGGCGGCAACAGCTACTTTGAACTTGAGCCGTTGATCGCAACTGCATTGGCCGGTAGCGATGTCGAGTATGACCTCTCCGGCTTTCCAGCCGTGGCCGCTCAGGACCAGGGCAAGACGTTGGATACCGTGCGCCGCCTGTCACCGCTGAGTCTGCTCGCAGTCTTGTTATTGGTGTTCGCTGTTGAGCGGCGATGGAGGGTCTTGTTGGCCATCTTGGTAGCGCTCCTGCTGGCGGTGGCTGCGACTCTGGGAGTGATCGGGTTGTTGGCCGGGGGCTTGACCTTGATGGAAACCTTCTTTGGGGTGACTGTCTTTGGGCTCGGCATCGACTTCGCCATTCATCTACTGCTGAGACTCAAAGAGGAGCGAGCGAGCGGATTGTCCTTGAGTGAGGCACTCGAACGAGCGCTCGGCGGAACAGGTCGCGGCGTCATCGCAGGTGCAGTGACCACTGCGGGCGCATTCTTGATCGTCGCCACAGCACCGGATCCAGTCGCGGTTCACCTTGGGCTGTCGGGAGGTATTGGGCTCACGTTTTGCTTGGTCTTGATGCTGGTCCTGGTACCAGTTGCGTGGCGACGTGTAGAGGGTGGACGTGTCGAGGGGGAGAGCAGATCCGACGGCGCTCCCCCGTCGAGCAGCACTCGACCCCAGTTGGGGCTCGTGGTGATCCCACAGCGGATCGCAGAGCACGCGGTTAAGAGGCCTTGGGTCCACCTAGGCTTAGCTCTAGCATTGCTCTTCGGCGCCCTGCTCGGTGTACCGCGTTTCGCGCTCGAGTCCCGCATGGAGAAGGTATTTAATCGAGATGTGCCGGCAGTGCGTACGGTGAACGAGGTGAGGGAGCGTTTTGGCGTGAGCGGAGCGCCGTGGGTGATAGCCGTCGAGTCGCTTGAAGAGGCCGCAGAGGTTGCAGTGCTGCTGCGCTCGGAAGAAGCGATAGCGACGGTAGCGTCTCCCTCCGACTTGCTCTCGATCGACCCGCTCGAGGCCGAGCGGCGACAACGGGTGCTCGCGGAGTTGCACCCAGCGCTTCACCAGGCTCTTGCTCCGCTGAGTGCAGGGATTGGTTTCCTAGGAGCGGACGACCGTCTGACGCAGCTTCTCAGTGTGGCCCAGGCTCTCGATCGTGGGATCGAGCAAGGACCGCCCACCGAAGCGACTTTGCCGCTGGGACTCAGGCTTCAGTTCCGTGGCACCAAAGCCGACGATGCACTCTCGAGCAGTGCTGCTGCAACCGACGCGCCCTGGCTCGTATACGCCTACGCTAAGGAATCAACGTTCGATGCTCACCGTGTCCGGGAAGCGCGGCTCGCTGTGCAGGCGGTTGCTCCTGAGGCGACGAGTGTCAGCGTCTTGCTTGAAGCGGTGCTCTTAGGGCCCAGACCATGGGTGTGGAAGGTGGGCCTTGGAGTCATGGCTTTTGTGATCTTGGTCCTGCTGGTTGACCTACGGAGTGGCCGTTGGATGGTGCTGGCGTTACTCCCGGTGATGGTCGCAAGCACCGTGACCTTTGGCGTTCTTTGCTGGCTGCCGCTGAACTTTAACGTGATGACGGTGATGGTTGTGCCGTTGCTCGTTGGCCTAGGCGTGGACGATGGGATTCATGTGGTCCATCGCATGCGCGAAGCACGCGAGCCACTCGCAGTTGCCACCGGCGCTGTTGGTCGAGCGATTCTGATGACCACAGCAACGACCTGCGCGAGTTTTACAATCCTGCTGTTCACCAACCACCCTGGTCTGGAAACCATGGCCTTGGTCATGCTGATTGGATTGCCCCTTTGTTTGCTGGCTTCGATCAGTACACTGCCAGCGGCCGCGAGCTTGCTGAGGCCTTAGTCTTCACAAACGTCGGCAGTCTTAACAGTTGTCAGTCTCAGAGGTCGTCCGGGGGTTCATCGGAGCTCCCCTCGGTCACTGACGAGAAGCACTCCGCCGACTTGTTTGGCTTCGAGCCCGCACAGTCGCAAAGTTGGTGCAATCGCATTGGCCGCATCGCTCCAAACCAGATCGCCGCGCAGCAGGATGTTGCGCACTTCGTTCTGCGTTTGAAGGCGGACGGTGAGTCCGAGTTCGTGCTCGATCCAGTCTAGGAATTCGCCCAGCGATCGTGCCTCGGTTGCGAACGGTGGGGCGAGTGGCTGAGTCCACTGCCAACGTTGAGCAAAGGCCGCCACCGACCGTTTTGACAATGAACCGTCGTCCTGGAGCACGATCAATTCCCCGGCACGGACAACAATGGTCTCGCCGTTCCTCAGCTCAACGACTACCTTGCCTTGACGTACCGCGACCTCGAGGCTGGAATCGCTGACCCGCGCTTCGTAGCGGGTGCCGAGGTTGTAGAGCGTTGCGAAACGCGTCTGCACGGACACTTTGGGGCTCTTGAGCGGATCGACCTCGCTATTGGCTGTGGTGTCGCCTGATGCCGCTTTGGCAATGGTGGGTGCCTGTGCCGACGAATCGAAATAGAGGCCGCCGGCTACAAGCTCGATCTTGCGAGGGCTGTGCAGGCGAAGGCTGCTTTCTTGATCGAGCCGAAGGTGCGCTCCATCCCGGAGGCGAAGGGCAGCGCCGCCAGAACTGTCTGTTTCGATCGAACTCTTGCGACCTAGCTCAAGCTCCGCTCCGGTCGGCCGTGCTTCCCGGTCGTCTCCCGTAGCGATGTCTGCTGATGTCAGCTGCACCGTTGCTACGTTGCCGGTGAATGCCTCACGGACGTTCCAAAGCACAGTTACGCTGAGAACCAAACCCGCACCGATCATTGCCGCGACCAGGCTCCGTTGACGCCGCCGAACGGCCACGGTCGCTATCCAGGCTGAATGGACCTGAGCATGTGCGCGCTGGGTAGTGGCCGCGTCTGGACCGCTCTCAGCGTTACCGTCGCGTAAGAGCGCGCCCAGCAGTTCGTCTTCCCTCACCTGTGTCATGTGCGCTGCGTCGCGAAGCGACGCTCCTCGGCCATCAAGATGAGAAACGCCTCGCGGAAGGCGGACCGGCCGCGACTGAGTAGGGACTCTGCGGCCTTTTCGGAGACTTCAAGCTGGCGCGCGATCTCGCGCACGCTCAACTCTTCGAGGTACTTGCCCTCTACTGCTAGGCGCTGCCGCGGATGGAGGCGGTCAAGAGCTGCTCTAACCTGGAGTGACAGCTCCTGGCGATCGAGGCGACGGGTTGGATCTGCTGTTGAGTCGCTCAGGGACTCTAATGCTGCGACAAGTTCCGGGCCGAGATCGTCGGCCGCGATCTCTAAGTGGCGCTGACGCGCGGAGAGCTGGTCGAACAGCTCGTGCCGGCAAAGGGTGAGGACCCAGGTGAGAAGCGAGGCCTCGCCTCGCCAGGTGTGAACTTTGCGGATCGCTTTGATCAAGGTCAGTTGCGCGATCTCCTCGGCGAGGTCTCGATCGCCGTTACAACGCCCCAGGGCGAACCGATAGACCGCCGGATGATGCTCTTCGAAGAATCGCTCGAAGGCACTTTCGTCGCCACGCAGGAGTCTGCGCTGCAAGGAACTGTCGTGGTTGGGTTGCTTCGTCGTTAGCATTGCGGCCTAAACTCAAGGCGGTCGGTTCCATCGGTTGCACAGGTTAGACCCTTGGGCGTACCCAGATCCTTCGCTCTGAGTTACAAAGTACCGTAGTCGGGTAGCGGACGATGCCGTAGTCGACACCGGGACGATGCCGTAGTGGGCAAGGAACGGTGCCGCGGCGGCGACGATTTGCCCGCTCACCGAAGGATCCGCGATCCCCTATCGGTCTAACCTCCCATGAAGCGTTCTACAGTCCGGAAACTGCTTGGGGAGTGGAGTGATGCAACGATGCTGACTCAGACACGGAGATGGAGAGAGAACCGCCGGTTGGCAGTGGTCCTTGAGAAGCACTGGCGCCTGGATCGAGTCAGACAGCTGCTGGTTGGCGGCGCGCTGGCTTTGGGTTGGAGCGTACAGGCTCTGGCCGCGCCACTCTCCGACTCGGTTAGCAGCCGCTTTGAGTGTCGGCCGATCGTTGATGCGGTCGAACTGCTGCGTGCAGACGGATTGATGGTCGCCTACAGTGAGGGTCTGCTCGGCCCTGATGTCTTGGTTCGTCCGAGCGTGGCTCACCAGGCCAGCAGTACCGCGTCGCCTCATGACGCGCTGTCGACCTTGGTTGCCCCTCTTGGGCTCGGTGTCGAGGTGCTGGATCGTGGGACCCTCAGCATCGTTCCTGGTCCAGCGTTGGACGCTGGCGACCTACGTCGGTTGCGCCGGGCCAGTGCGCCCTTGTTGCAAGCACAAGAGAGTTTGGACGCACTGCCCGAATGGCTCGGTCGCGCCGCCATTGCCCGCGAACTGGTTGAGGTGCCCTTTCCTCTCGAGGGAACCTTGCCGACCATGAGTAGCGATACTCGATTTGTGGTGGTGCAGTTGCGAGAGCGCGAACTCGCGGAGCTGGGCTCTGCAGCGCAGATCGCATTTCGGCTCAAGAGTCTCATCGTCGACATCGGTGCGGCCGCCGCCGGCGCGCGCGTTGCACTTGAAGGCTCGCCGGAACTTCTTGAGAATCTTGTTGGTGCGGACTTGGCTCCTTACATCGAGGGCTATCTTGCCGGCTCTTCCGAGCCAGGAGTAGCTGGGTCTGTTCCGAGTCGTGATACCTCCGGACGTCCATGGCTGAAGACGCGGGTGGGACAAGGGCAACTCCTGAGTCTCCTTCTCGAGGGTGCCGCGAGCGGGGCAGCGTTGGTCTTGGTCGAAGATGGAGAGGTCGGTATAGAGGAGTACGCCTTTCTAGAGGCGTTGCGCGCTTCAGGCTCCGGTCAGCTAGAGCTTCAGCCCCACGTTCTTGCAGACCCACGGGTGAAGGCTCAGTTCTTCTTGCAGCCCGACACCAACCACTACTTGATCGCGTTGTACGCACCGGTCGGGATTGCTGAGTCGCTTTGGTTTCAGCTCGAGCCGATGGAGCGGGTGACCACGGTGTTTCCTGCAACCGGACATGTGGCAAGTGAATTGGAGGGTCGATCGGTCCGTGTTCAACTTGATGGCAGTAGTCGCTACTGGCTGATTGAGATGGAACCTGAATCCGATTCAGCGCAGGCGACCCGCATGCTGGTCGAGGACGACGTGATCGTTGATCCTTATGAAGTGGTGGTGCTCAATCAGATTTTTCAGAAACGGCAGCGTGAACGGGTGCTGTCTCTCGATGTTATGGAGTACATCGACAGTGTTCCGTTGTGGCCCGGTGGTGGCCGTTCGCAGTGGGAGCATCGGATCTTGGCGCGGCGTGGCTGGTATGACGAATACCTCCATCTGAACTTTTGGCGCGACGGGGTCAAGGCGCCGCGAGACAAACTGCGCAAGGCGCGGTTGAGTCGGCCCATCGATCGGATCGAAATGGCGCCGCTCACGGTCGAGAATCGCAAGACCTACCGCTATCGCTACCAAGGTCAGGAGAATATCCGCGGTCACGACACTTGGAAGATCGGGTTTGAACCGGTACGTGACGGGCGATTAGTCACTGGCTCAGTGTGGATCGATCGCGGAACCGGCGCGCACGTGCGCATCCGGACGCACCACAAGAACCTAGGCATTGGCACCGTGGACGGTCACTTCACCACCGACTTCGAGTGGATAGCTGGTGGTGATAGCTGCTTTTGGGATTGGCGCAAACGAGCGGGCTCTCAAACCATCGACTTGCTCGATTTCACCGGGTCCTATGACCTCGAGTACACACGAACCAATTTCCAGTACAACCAGCCCGACATCGAGCAGCAGGTGGCCGAAGCACACGCGAGCGATGCGTTGATCCACGTGTCGACGCCTCCCGATGGCCATCGATGGTTGCTGCGCGGTACCGAGGCGAAAGCGAGTCGGGGTGACATCCAGTACGGCACAATCGGCGCCTTGCGTGAGCGAGATGACTGCAGTGAAGGGCTTGATGGCAAAGGCGAGTGCTTGCCGACACCGGCAGAGCCTGTACCGCAAGAGCAGCAGCCCAGCCACGCGCCCGCGGTCATGGACCTTTCGAGGTCGTTGTTCAATACGGATGTTGATCCGGACACGGTGTTGGCCGGTTTGTTCGCCTTCCCCAACGCTTTTCAGATCGGGTTTGGCGTGGTCGGTGGGACCGGTGATTCGGCGACCTACGGGATCCAGTCGTTCAGCTATTCCAACACGGATTTCTTGGGCCGAGGTCGGCGCGGCAAAGGTGAACTCTTGTTCTTCTTTGGCGGTGACGACGACGACGGGTTGCTTTCAATCACCAACCCTGCGTTGTTCGGATCCCATTGGTCTGCCACCGCGTCTTTCGATCTCGAGTTGAATCCTGAAGAGGATGCGGTGTTCGAGCGGATTTCGAGTGATTCTCCCGGCGACGAAGGTTCGTTTCGCGACCTAAGCCTGGATACCCGTAGGACGTCCGCGCGTTTTGCATTCGCTCGCCCCTTGCCCGGCGAGTTTTCGCTGAGGCTTCGGTACGACTACCAAGATCTGGGCTTCAAACGGAGGGAGGGCACGGATCCTGATTTCGTGCTGCCTACTGACACGGTGGAGCACCAGGTGGGCGGTGACCTGAATTGGGCCCATCGCGGGCTTTCGGCGCGATTGCGGGTCAGCCATGGTGAGCGAGAACGCTTCGATCCCTGGGGCATTGGCGCCAACGAACCAGGTGCGACGTCGTTCGATCTGGCGAGTCTTTGGGTCGCGGCGCTTAAGCCGCTGGGGCAGTCCCAAACGATCGGGCTCTCTGCGGCGGTGTTCTCCGCCTGGGATGTCGATCGCTTTTCGCGACGCCGCCTATTCCAGGTGGGAGCGCGGGTCCCCGGGTATAGCTCGAGCTTTGGTTTCGATCGCGCTGCGCACGTTGCGCTGAGCTACACCTTCAGGGTCGGCCGACTGCCCTTGCGGTTGAGATTCAACTCGGTCCAGTTCGAGGTCGATCAACTCATACAGGGTGCAGAGTCCGTTTTCGAGCAGACGTTGGTCGGTGCGGAAATCACCACCACCGTACATGGGCCATTGCAGACGAACTGGTCGTTTGGAATTGGCCGAGGTCTTGGTGCTGACCCCGACCGAGGGCGCGAGGAGACGTTCGTGTGGGCGTTTGTCTCGCGCCGGTTTGGTGGCCGCGGCTGACGCTGGCAAACGGTTGTGCCCCAATCCTCGCTGGACTGAGGGTGCCTAGCGACGGTGCGGCTCAGCTACCGGTCGAGGTCGAGTGCGCCTTGGCAGGACGTGCGATCCCGACCGACGGTGACAACGAATGGTCGACCCAACCGCTAGTCGTCTCGGACGTGCGGATCGCCGTGGTTGGATGGTGTCGAAGGAAGATGCAAGCGCAGATCGGCTGGTTGCTGAAAGGCAGAGTCGCCCCAAAGGGTCTCCTGGGATTCGCCGTAGCGGTCGAAGAGTTGTGGATGGCGTTCCACGTAGCGGTCGATATCGCCGTCGTATGCGCCGAGCAGCAGCGCTAGCGCCTCGCCGAGGCGCTCAACGGAGAAGAGCGGTCCACGTGTAACGTGCTGAACGACGGCATAGAAGTGCGCCAGATCGGGGTCGGCTACTAGCGTCGTCGGGCCGGTAACGGCAGAAAGGTAACCTTCAGGAACGGGTCGCTGCGCGTGTCCCGGCCGCCAGTTGGCGATGTTCGCGGTGGGAATCTCCTCAGTCACGATGCCGGGAAGCCGAGCGAGCAGGGGGTCGGTGAGCCCGAAGATGTCGACGATGGTTGTGCCGGGACCGGCATAAAAACCGAACAGGCCGACCGCGCCGGAAACCTCCACTCCCGACCGGTTCCTGGCGCCCTCGCCCCGGGTCCTGAGACTGTGTTGGGGCCAAGGCTGACCGCCCGCGTAGAGCAGGCCGGTGTAGGGATGATGCGTTCTGCGCTCGTCACCTACGCCGTAGGGACCGACGTTGTCGATGATCAAGGGGCTGAGCATGCGGATCAGAAGTAGTAGTAGGAAACCGAGCGCCAAGAAAGCTTGGCTCCTTCTCCTTAAAGAGGCCCATGGATGCAGCATGAGGCTCATTACGGCCAGCAGAAGAGGAGAGCCGAGCATGCGGCCCGACATGTAGTCACCTCCAATCCAGAACACGAAGCCTAGGTACAGCAACGCGCTGGCGACCAGGATCACGCTCGCGGTGGTTCTGGGATCCTCCTCGGGGGCTAGGAAGATGTTACGACGTCGCCAGGCGAACGAGGCCGCGAAGGCGATCAACACCAGTGTAAAGGGGTCGCGGGTGAGTGAGTCAGTGATGTACGCGAGGCTTTGGAGTAACAGGCCATGGCGAGGGACTCCCATCGCAAGCTTTGCGGTAGCCGTGTTGGGGAACGGCGAGCCGTAGTAGACGAAGGCGAAGGCTGCCCAGCAAAGAAGGGGAAGAATGCCCGCGATCACAGCAACAGCGAAAGGCCTCAGACGGCGCAGGTCGAGCGCTCGCTTGGCCTGCCACACGAGTCCGGGTAAGAAGAAGAGGAATGCGTCGGGACGGCAGAGCGCGCCGAGCGCTGCCAGCAGCGCGATGCTGGCGCCGTTGCGAACCGGCGAGTGCATCGGCCTGAGCAGGACAAGTGCATAGAGAACCAGTAACAAGCGGGTGAGTGGGTCCTCAAGACCGGAACTAGCGTAGTCGACGAATGCCTTGGAAGAGAGCAGGGCGAGCGCGGCAGCGGAAGCGATCTGCACAGAGGTAGCTAGCCGCCGAGTCAGTAGCCAAAGACCACCCCAGGAGAACGTGAAGCACAGGATTAGGCTTGTGAAGTAGTACTCGCTAGTGACCTTCACAGCGGCGATGTGGAGGAAGAGCCAGAGGGGGTGGGTATAGGCCTGGACACGCTCGATGGGGTTCCAGGTCAGTCCGTAGCCGCTGAGCGCGTTGTCGACCGTACGGAACGAGATGTAGGCGTCGTCGGATAGCCAGGCCGAGAGCACAAACGCCGCCACAAAAAGTCCTTGCACCATCCACAACGCTGACAGGAGGCTGTTTGACTCCTCTGGACTTGGCGCTGGGATGGTTCTTGGGGAGTGCATCAATCGCTGCTGTTTCGACGACGGTAGCTACGACTCACATGATGACACTGGTGCCGGAGATGGAGGAACGATCGGTTCCGGATGCAGCTCAGATTCCGATCGTCGATGGTGTGGTGTGGTGTGGTGTGGCGTGTCGTGCCGATTGGTGGTCGGGGCTGGTGTTGCCGGGGCTGGGGGTTGCCGGGGGCTGACGCTAGCGAACGGCCAAGTTTCGAAGCGCTGACGACATATGGGCAGCGGCCGCTGGTCCTGCGTCTCGGGTTGCTTGATCACGCTTCCATTGCTCTTTGGACAAACGCTCGATCGGTTCTGCGAGCCCACGGTTGAGTGCGTCGAGCGCGGTGGCGTCGCTGAGACGTTCGAGCTTCTGGGCTACTGCCTCCAGTTGCGATGCGAGAACCTCAGCACGCGCGATCTGCGAGTCCGTCGGTCGGCCGTCGTAGCCGGCGACCGCTCCAAACAGATTGCCGAGTTGCTCGCGCAGCTGTTCTTCACCAGACAGCCAACCAGCTTCGCTGGTGGCGACCAGTTGCTTACGCAACGTGTCGAGCGCTTCGCCGAACCGCTCTAGCTCGGCCGCTTTGCGTTTGGCAACATTCTCTTGAGCCTCGGCCGCTTGGTCGCGCAACGCGGTAACAGTCTCGGCGGTGTAGGTGAGATCCTCGAGGATCGTGTAGAGCCGATTGGCTAGTTCTTGCTGGAGTCTCCGATCCTCGGGTGAGTGTGGTGAGCGGGGATCGGAGACCAACTCGACCCGGCCCTCGAAGCTGTCCTTACCTTTGTTGACCTTGAAGGTGTAGGTGCCCTCAGCGACCCGCGGCCCGAACATTGCGCCTGACAGACCAGTGGCCGGCGGAAGAGCTGGTGGTGGTTTGCGCATTGGCCAATCGACGCGATTGATGCCGCGACGCTTGCCTGCCGGGATTTCCACGATCTTCTCGCCAGCGGCATCGAAGATCTCGATGTTCATGTCGCCGAAAATGTGACGCTTGCTCTGGTAGTAGAAAAGGCTGGCGGTCTCGGGCAGACTTTGACCGATCCACTCATCAGCTCCGGGGAAGCTCTGGCCCTGCGCGCTGGTGATCTGCACCGCAGATCGCCCTTCGAGGATGACTAACTTCTCCTCAAGGCCAGCACCGCTTGCAGCAGCTTTGGCGAGTGCGCGTAGGGGTGTGAGGTCATCCAGAATGTAGACGCCGCGACCGTGAGTGCCGATGATGAGATCGTGTTGGGAGGGATGAATGTCGAGGTCGCGGACGCCGACCTGAGGGAAGTCTTCGCCCAGAGGTGCCCAGCGCTGGCCCTGATCGAGCGAAACAAAGAGCCCGAGCTCGGTGCCCAAGAACAGCAGGTTGGGATCGACGAGATCCTGTCGAATGACGTGCGCGTAGCCGCGCAGTACATCGTGGCGGGCGTCGATGTTGGCTGCAGTCTCCGCGGTGTCGGTTGCCTCTTCACCACTGACCCCGAGGGCAGTCCAAGTCTGGCCGAAGTCGGTGGTCGCGAAAACGTAGGGCTGCATGTCGCCCAGACGGTGACCGTCGAAGGTCACGAAGGCGCTGCCGTCGTCGTGATGGCTCGCCTCGACGAACGAGACCCAGGTTTGATTGGGCACGCCCTCGATGTTGGTACGCACGTTGTCCCAGGTCGAGCCGCCATCTCGGGTGACTTGAATGTTGCCGTCGTCGGTGCCGACCCAAACGATCTTGTCGTTGCGCGGCGACTCGGCGATGGAGTAGATGGTGGTGTGGTTCTCCGCAGTCGAGTTGTCGATCGATAGGCCACCGGATTCCGCTTGTAGCTGCTTCTCTGGATCGTTGGTGGTCAAGTCGGGCGAGATGCGTTTCCAGGACAGCCCGCTGTCGTCTGAGCGGAAGAGAAATTGGCAGCCGACATAAGCAGCGCCGCTGGTCTGGCCGATGTGCATTGCGGTGTTCCAGCTACAGCGATAGTCCGGCTCGTTGTTCGCTGGGTAGGGCTTGATTTGTTGAATAGCACCGGTGGACAGTTGGTGCTTCAAGATCTGGCCGCCCTGGTACTCCACGAAGATCCAGTCGGCGTCCTTGGGGTCAGGGTAGGAGTGGAAGCCATCGCCGAAGCCGATGTTGCGCCAGTCTGCATTGGTGATACCGCCGGGCCCGCGTGATGGCCCGACCCAGGAACCGTTGTCTTGAAGGCCGCCGTAGACGTTGTACGGGAACTTGGTGTCGTAGCCCACCTCATAGAATTGAGAGATCGGCAACGCTTGGGCGTGCCGAAAGGCCTTGCCGCCGTCGTAGGAATGATAGAGCCCGCCGTCGGTGCCAACCAGAATCTCCTTGGTGTCACTGGGGTTCACCCACACCGCGTGGAGATCCGAGTGCATACTGCCGCCAGTAGCAAAGGTCTTGCCGGCGTCTTTGGAGAAAGCGAAGAACAGCCCGGGCTTGTAGACAAGATCGAAGTCTTGCGGGTCAACCACAATGTGAGAGAAATAGAACGGTCGCACTGCGACCGGCATCGCTGTGCTGGTCTGTACCCAGGTGTTGCCGAGGTCATCAGACCTGTACATGGCGGTCTCGTCCGCTTCCACCGTTGCGTAGAGCCGGTTTGGCCGTGAGGGTGCAACTGCAACCGCAATGCGTCCCTTCTCTCCCGCGGGAAGCCCGTCAGTGAGCTCGCTCCAGGTGTCGCCGCCGTCGGTGGATCGATAGAGGCCTGAGCCGGGGCCACCTGAAGTGAACGACCACGGGTAGCGGCGAAACTGCCACATGCCGGCGTACAAGACGTCGGCGTTCTGTGGATCCATCGCGAGATCGCCGCAGCCGGTGTTCTCGTCAATGCCAAGGACGTGATCCCAGGTCTTGCCAGCGTCGGTGGTGCGGAACACACCACGCTGCTCATTGGCGCTCCATAGCTGCCCGGTGGCGCAGACGAAAACGCGCTCTGAGTTCTCCGGATCGACGTGGATACGCGCGATGCGCTCGCTGTCGCGTAGGCCAACGCTGGTCCAGCTTTCGCCGCCGTTGTGGGAGACGTAGACGCCATCGCCTATGGAGACCGAGTTGCGCGTCCACGATTCGCCGGTTCCGACCCATACGGTTTCAGGGTTCGAGGGGTCGATACGCACCGCCCCGATCGATTGCACGTGTTCGTCGAACACCGGTTCGAACGACAGCCCCCCATTAACGCTCTTCCAGACGCCGCCGCCCGCGGCCCCGACGTAGACGGTCAAGGTGTCGACCTTGACCGCGTCGAGCGCTGCGATGCGGCCACCCATGACCGCGGGGCCGATCGGGCGTGGCTCGAGTCCTCCGAACAATCCGGCATCGAACTTAACCGCTGCTTCTGCGGAGATAGAGAACAGAGCGATCAGCGTACCGATCACGGTAGCGAGTAGGGTGGACTTGGTCATCTGGAGAGCCTCAGCGGGTGTCGATATTTGGTGGGTCTTGTGATCGAGTGGACAGCTGTCGAGTTGCCTACTCTTCGTCGGGAGTTGGTTCTTCGGGAGTTGGCATCGTAAAAAGGTCCGCTGGCAGGTCGATGTTGAGTTCGACGGTGTCTATGGTCATCACCTGGGTGCCCATCGCCATGGATTGAGTCGTAGTGAAAGCGAGCATCACGCCGTCGACCTCTTTGTAGTCGGAGAACGTGGTGGTGGTGTCCATCTCTTGGCCCATGGCGCTGAGCATCATTTTCTGCTGAATTGGGATGTGGTACTCAGCGTCCAAGAACACGTCCATGGTCTTGCCCGACTCAAGCGTGATCTTGAGGTGGTAGGTGTCAGTGCCTTCTACGTCAGCCTTGCCAACCAGCTCGATGGTGCTGCCCTTTGCCTTGTAGTCGAATAGCGGGCCTGCGACGCCGCCCGTTGCAGCGAATCCATCGGTGTCTGCCTTGGGCATCTGTTCCGGCTTGTCCGACCCCATGAACGGCATCACCATCCAACCAGTTTCGCCGTCGAAAGCTTGGATGCCCGTCATTCCCTGCATCTCGAACTGGATGTGCACCTTGTTCGGTTCGGCGGCGTGCACGGTGAAGGGAGCTTCCATGCCCATCATGGCCATGGTGCCGACTTGCTTCATGTTCTTGACCTTGGCCCAAGCTTCCTTGCCGCCGACGGCTTCGTAGTAGCTGTCCAGGATCTCATCAAGAGATTCTTCGGCAACCGCTGGGGTGGCCGCGAGCAGCAGAGTTGCTGCGGTGATCAGGGCAAGCGACAACATCGATCGAGTGACTCGGTTCTTCATGACGGTTTGTTCCTCAGTTGCTTCGGGGGTAGACAAAGTGCTGTCTATAGTCGATATGTACAGACGTATCTCCACTCAATAAGTTGCAGGAGAAACGTCAGGAGTTCAAGTGACAAACGTCACTTGTTGGTGCCAAGCCACAGAGTCCGTCTTGGGCGCGCACCGGTGACTGGGGCCAGCTCGGGCGTGTCGCGGGTAGTGAGAAGGGTGCGAGCGAGGCGAACCGCGACATCGTTCCTACAGGCTGTCAAGCACATTCTGAATCCTAGCTGCGGTCTTTAAGCGCTCCGCCGACATGAGGGCCGGAGGTTGGATCGATCAACACGCCAGGGTTCATGACGCAGTTCGGGTCCAAGGCGGCCTTGGCACCAGCGAGAGCCTTGGTGAACAGGTTGGGTCGTTGGCGATCGTAGCCGCGCGGGCGGTGATCGCGCCCGACCGCGTGGTGATGGGTGATGGTTCCGCCGAGGTTGGTCACGGCTTCATTGGCGGCAAGCTTCAGTTCGCACCATTGCTCGAGGGAGGAATCGAGGCCTGCGCCAAGACCCTGGAACGAAAAGTAGGGAGCTGGACCATCCGGATAAGCGTGTGTGAATCGGCAGGTGAGCGATCCATCACGACCGGTCACCTCGCGGATGGCGGCGGTAACACGCTCGTTGATTCCGCGGTGGAAGTCCTCAAACGCGCTCCATGGAATCGCGGTCTCGAAGGTGTCGCCGATGACTCCCATGGGAGTCATCACTTCGCGGTAGTAAGGAGCAAAGATGAATGCTTCGCGCCAAGCTCCTGCGGCGCCGTCGCGATGGCCTTGATCTTCGGCTTGGAATCGCCCACCGTGGTCTGCCACCAGCTCAAGGGCTCGCGCTAGCTTGGGCTCTACCGGATGATCCGCCGACTCAAAGCCCAGTACAAGCATGGCTTCGCCAGCACTCGAGGCACCGGAGCCGGCCGCTTCGTTGGCGTCGATCAAGCGGCAGTTCGAGGGGAAGAGAGCAGCCTGGGAGAGTGCGCGCACTGCGCGTGCACCGGCGTAGAAGTCGTCAAAGAAGACCGTCTTGGAGGCTCTGAAGGTCGGGCGATCCTGGATGCGCAACCAGGCTTCGGTGATGATGCCGAGTGTTCCTTCGGAACCGAGGAGAAGCCGATCAGGGCTCGGCCCCGCTCCGGAACCAGGCAAGCGACGTGATTCCATGACACCTTGTGGCGTGACGCAGCGGGTTGATTCAACGAAGTCGTCGATGTGCGTGTAGAGCGTTGCGAAGTGGCCGCCCGAGCGGGTTGCGATCATCCCGCCTATGCTGGCCATGCTGAAGCTCTGTGGGAAGTGACGCAGGGTGTAGCCATGCGGCTTGAGTTGCGCTTCGAACTCAGGGCCTTTCGCGCCGCCTTGAATGCGAGCTGCGCGGCTCTCGTGATCGATCTCGAGCACCTGATTGAGATGCAGGAGATCGAGGCTCAAAGTGCCTTTGTAGCTGTCGCCGACATCGGGCTCTACACCTCCGCAGACACTACTGCCGCCGCCGAACGGAATCACCGCAACATTGGCGCCGTCGGCCCAATCGAGCAGGGCAACAACGTCGTCCTCAGTGCGTGGGTAGCCGACGAGGTCTGGCGGCTCGGCGATGTTGCGTTGGTACAACCGGATCGAATCTGGGAGCGAACGACCAAAGCTGTGGAGAACGCGCTCGTAGTGATCGGTCGTTGTCAGTGCATCGAGCGAGGCCGGTGCGGTGATTCGGGGCACACGCAGCCTGAGCTGATCGAGCGTGGGGGGCTCAGCTCGAGGCAACTCGTCGACGCCATAGCGCGCGGCGAGACTGGCACTCAAAGCTTGGCTTTGATCGGTGTTGAGGCCCTCGCCTTCGTAGCCCCAGCCCCAATACTTCCGTCGCGCGTCGTTTCCCATGCTGGCTCCTTAGGCTCTCTAGCTCCCCGGACTTGATGGGTCGGACAGGTCGCTAGATGACACTTCTTGGCAGTCGATTGTGCCGTTGAGGCTACAGGGTTTCTGGCCGAATTGGGGCGTTCTGACACATCTGACGAGGCGTTCTCGGCCTTAGGGTCGATGCGCTGGGTTAAAGGGCTTTCGCCTGATTTGGACCCGAATGGCATCGTAGAGCTGCTTCGATTCGACGAAAACGTTCACTCAGGCAGTAGGTCGAACCGTACCCGGCCGCCGTCGCGGTCCCGCTGGGATGAACGATTGGCATAGACCTTGCTTCGTAAGGAAGCGCCCGGTCGGTGGATGGGTGGCGCCGTTCGAAGCCTCGAGTTGACAGGTGCCGCTAATTGTCGCCGATAGTTCGGTTTCGACATCTGAAGCGATGGACGTCTCCCATCGACTGTTCGATCTGAGACGGATCCCCCGCTTGTTGTGGCGGAGGTTCAAGTACTCGATCGAACCCCCAACCGAACGCCCCATTTGTTTCCTGTTTTTTTACAGATTGGAGTTCAGACCATGCGTTCTTTACTCATCGCCCTTGCCCTACTCTGGACCACAGCAGTAACCCACGCGCAGACTTTTGAATGGGAGAGCCTCAGTATCGCTGACGAGGCGGCCATTCCGTCTGGCACTGTCGCCAGCATGGGCTGTGGTGCGCTCACCTTGAATCTTCTTTGGTCGAGTGTAACCTCGGGTCCAGGTAGCTTCGTGCCGTACGCGGGAACGGACTTCATTAGCTACGAGTCTGGAGTTCTGGGCAACCATTCGGGCTACCTGAACGCGGGTTTTGACAATGGGGACGACGATGAAAACGATGTCATTACCATTCGCTTTCTGTTCAACCAGCCGGTCGTAGATCTTGCGTTCTCGTTGACCGACATTGACAGTGGGTCTTGGGACGACGGCGTCGAGGTGTTTTACAACTCAGGTATCAACACCAAAGGGTCCGCGTTCGTTTCGTTTAGTACCCCTCCGGTCTATGCGGACAACGAAACCTACATGGAGGGCTACGAAGGCGGTGGCACTTCGGTGGCTTCCACCAGTGCCGCTGGCAATGTGGACTTCGATTTCGGGGCTGCCGGTGGCGTTGCGGTGACCGATCTCGAGTTCACCTACCGATCGACCGACGATGCCAGTTCCAACCCTGGGGGGCAGCTCGTCGGCATTACCGACCTTGCTTTCAACTGCGACAACCCAACAGCTGTGTTGATCACCGACGTGCGTCAAATGGACAACGGTCAAGAGACGTGGGTGGAATGGGACACGGCTTGGCAGTCGTCGACGGCCGGCTACTTCGTATACCGCTGGGAACCTTCTTCAGCGGCGTACGTCCCGTTGCACAGTGAGCTGGTCTCCGCTGCTGATCGACCGAGCGGAGGTGTCTTTGCGGCGATCGATCACTCGGCGCCGAAGGGTCAGGACGCGTGGTACCTGATCGAAGAAGTTCGAGGCAACGGGGAGTCGGGCTACTACGGTCCGTATCTTGCCGAGTCGGCGACCGGTGCCGGTGCGCCGACCGTTCCTACACTGGATGAGCGCGAAACCGACTATGTCGGCGCAACGCTGGCTCAAGACACTGCGGTGACTTGGAGCCGTGACCTAGACATGAATGTTGCTGAAGTCAGTCGGCTGAATGCAGCGTTGTTGGCTCGCTCTTCAACGGCTAGCGGCTTTGCGGCAGTGACTGCTGCGAGTGCAACCGCCTCCGCTGCAACCGCCTCTAGTGCGAAGGGTCGGACTCAGCCCACAGTTCTCAAGCTTGAGGTCAATCCTGGCAGCGTTGTCGGGGTTTCTTTTGAAGAACTGGCCGCAGCTTGGGGGACCGGAGTCCGCCGGATTGAGCGGATCGCTGATCGAGGCCGTCTGCAGTTGCAGCACAATGGCGAGATAGTTCCTTGGACGATTGCTGATGATCGATTGGTGTTCTACGCGATCGAGGAAGAACCGAAGTTCGCCTACACCACCAACTACTGGCTATCGTTCGGACGAGGTGAGCAGATGGCAGAGACGTTGGCGGGGGCTGTTGCGGGTGCGACTGCGAGCGCGGTCAAGGTCGCGGCCAAGTCTGAAGTCGACTTGGCCGCAGCGACCGGGCTTGCTCACGGCTCTGAGGACGACCTCTATTTTTGGCAGGTGTTGAACGCAGCAACCCCAAGTGGCGCCCGCAAGATGTTCTCGATCGATGTGGAACAGCGCTTGCCGAACACGCCGATGGAGTTGAGTGTCGAGGCCACGGGGTTGGTGCTTCCGACCGATGCTGCTGGTACTCATCGGATGGCGGCCTTTGCCGGAGGCGCCGAACTAGGCCAACTCCACTGGAGCGGTCAACTGCCGAGTGTGGTCAACCTGCAGGTGCCGGCGAATGTAGTCGAAGCATCCTCCGTCAGTACCATCGATCTCGCCTTGGCCCCGGCCGATGGTGCAAGTGGCAACGTTGCCTTCGTCGATTCGATAACCCTTCGGTACACCAAACCCGCGGTGCCGATCAACGGTGTCTTGGACTTCGAAGCGCTCGCGACGGAAGTGACGACCGTAGACGGATTTGCAGGCACCGAGCCGCTGGTTCTGGACGTCACTGACCCGCGACAGGCGGAGCGTTTGACCATCAGCGGCCCTGGAAACGAGAGCGCATTGCTGGCCTTTAGGACAAAACGTGAGGGGCGCTACGTGGTGATCGGTAGTCACTCCATCTCACCGCCTCTGGCCATGACGCCTGTGATACTCGGTGGCGATTGGCGCTCGCGCCAAGGTGCTGAGTACCTGGTTATTGCGCCACGCCATCTGCTCGAGGGTGCGCACCGCCTCGCCCAGTTCCGCAGCGAGTATTCAAGCGTAGTGGTCGCTGCTGAAGAGCTCTTTGATTTCTATACCGGGGGTGCTCAAGATCCGGAGGCGATCCGCGAATTCCTCATATGGGCCAACCGACACTGGCAGACCAAACCCCGTTTTGTGGCGTTGATCGGTGGCGCGAGCTACGACCGTAAGAACCTGAACGGCCTCGACGAGAATGTTCTGCCGACGTATCTCGAACGCACGCCTCATGGTCTGTTTGCATCGGACGTTCGTTTTGCTGATCTCGATGGCGATCGAGTTCCGGACTTAGCGTTGGGACGAATCCCAGCGGTTACCAACGAGGAAGTTGCCATATACGTGCGCAAGCTGCTCGAACAGAGTCCACCGGTTGGAAGTTTCCGTGCATCGATGTTGGCGGATAACTCGGATCACGCAGGCAATTTTGCGGGCGATTCAACCGAACTCTTGAACCGATTTGAAGATTCTGCGGAGGTCAGCGTCAATGGGTATGACCCGGCCCGTACTGATGACTTCGTCGCACAGCTGGAGGCAGATTACGCACTTGGGTTGCACTGGAGCAACTACTTTGGGCATGGCGGCGTGGATCGGATGGCGGCGGAGTCGTTGATCAAGTTCGACGAGCTAGGTGGTCTCACAGGTGCCTATCTGCCCACCATCACTGCCTTGAGTTGTCAGATTGCGCGGCTTGAGTTCCCGGGGCATGTGTCGTTGGCGGAAGCGTTGGTGCTGGAAGAAGGGGCCGGAGCGGTTGCCGTGTGGGGTGCAGCAGGTTTGTCGCAACACACCGAAGCTAAAGAGATCGCGGATGCCCTCATCGGCGTGCATGCCTCGACTGCCAACCTCAAGCTAGGAGAGGCAATCCGTGCCGCCCTTGAGAGCTACGCTGCAGGTTCGCCGGTCAGCTATATCCAGACGTTGTACTCGCTCTTCGGCGATCCGGCGATCGACTCTCCGTTGGCATCGGCGCCAGTATCGGTGCGTGCAGGAGGTGGTGGCGAAGAACCTGGGAATTCCATTCCAGGCGGCCCCTCAGACGGTAGCTGATCGCGGCCAGTAGGCTCGGCCAGTATCGTCGTCGCTCTTCGTCGTCGCTCTTCGTCGGAGAGCGAGTCTAAGGGCGACAGATGGCTTCGAGACAGGGAACAGCGACGCGCGGTGCTCGGCTGCTCCTTAAAACCCGCTACTTGATCACCGGCAGGATGATCCGAGAGGGATACTGAGAGCTGTGGTGAACGGTGTTGTGAGCCACAACGCTATTGGTCTCGCTGATGTTGTCACCGCCGGTGTTGAGGTTACGGTCGTAGCGCGGGAAGTTGCTGCTGGATACTTCGACCCGGAGGCGGTGTCCTTTCTCGAAGACGTTGGCAGTCGACAAGGGGCCTAGGCGAACCTCGTAGACATCGCCGGCTTGCATCAGGACCTTCTTGCCGAAACCCTCGCGGTAGCGCATACGGAAGATGGTGTCGTCGAGGTTGAAGGCGCGCCCCTCCTGGTCCACGTCGAGCAGCTTCACCGTGAAGTCGGTGTCCTTGGCGTCGGAGGATACGAAGAGGACGACCTCAATCGATCCCGCTACGTCGAGGGGGTCGGTGAAGGGTTCGGTGGTGTAGACCAACACATCTTGGCGAGCCTCAACTTCACGTTGATCGAACGCCCCGGCGGGGTAGTTGCCTAAGCAGCAGAAGTTGCCACCTTTGGTCGGTGCGGGCACTTGTGGATCGTAGGTGAAGGTGTCCTTCTCAGCAGAGTCGGCGCCAGGGCCGCTGGTCAGGTGTCCGTTGCCGAAGATGCTGTTGGCGGAGCCTTCACTTGCTAGATGAAAAGTCGTCTGGGTGGAAGCGGGCGGCCAATCGCTCGCGGTGCGCCATTCGTTGCGGCCCATTGCAAAGTACCGGACCTGAGGCTGTTCTTTGCTGAAGGCTTCGTCGCCGTCATCTTTGGTGAACTCGTCCAAGAAGCCGAAGACGATGTCGTCAAAGCCGAACTCGACCTCGGCCATCGAACCCATGTGACGTTCGCCGACTACCACCGGGTCACGCAATCGATACATGGCGCAGTGCTCAGTTGGAGCCACGATCATGTATTGGTGATCACGGACGTCTGCGTCGCCCTTGGCGCGGACGTGCTCGAACAACGCGAGGTTGGGCCCAACCGAGAGGTCGTACCAGGAGTTCACCCACAACGCAGGTACACCGAAGCCTTCGTTGTCGTGGTAGAGGCCACCTTCGTACCACTGGTGATCATCTGGCATGCGCTGGATGAGCTGCGAGTAGATGCCGTCAGGCCCACCTGCGTTGCTCATGATCTCATTGGCTGGGAGGTGCCTAAGCGCCTTGCTCCAATCGACACTAGGCATCCGAGCAGCCAGGTCAAAGTAGGTTGCTTGACGCAGGAGTTCGTCGCGGCTTAGACCCTGCGGCAGGTCAGGGAGATGGAGGTTCTGTTCGCCATAGAGCCAGGTCATCATGGGCAACTGCAGAGCGCCTCCACGGTAGAAGTTCCCGTGTTCATAGAACGGCCCCATTCGGCCGATGCCCGCGCCTTGTCCCATTGGGACCGCAGCCGCGTGGGCAGGATGGTTCATGGCTGCGAGACCCATCTGCCACTCGGCCGTCGAGGAGCAGCCGAGCGTTGCGACCTTGCCGTTGGACCAGGATTGCTCAGCGATCCAGGTCAGGGCGTCGTAGCCATCGGTGCGGGGGCGACCGAGGATCTCCCATTCTCCTTGAGAGAAGAACTTGCCGCGCTCGTTCTGTACTACAAAGGCATAGCCGCGCCGCACCGCGTCCAACGCGTATTTGAGCAGCGCGCTGGGCCGGTTCGGGTTCGAGCCGCCTAAGGCGCTGGTGTTGTATGGCGTGCGCCAGAACACCGTCGGTAGCGGACCCTCTGCTTCCTTGGGCAGATAGACCTTGGTCGCTAACTGGATGCCGTCTCGCATGGGAACCATCAACATGTCTTCGAGCTGCGCTTCGCGGCCGAGGTCCGCGCGCCTGACAGAGTCGCTGGTGCGATGAATCTGCGAAAAAGCGGCGGCTGTGCCTGCTGTGAGCAAGAGGGTTGCGACGAGGGCGAGTCTTGGTTGGAGCATGAGGGTCTCGGTTGCGCGTGATCAGTTGAAGGGCTTCGATACTGGCAGTGTGTACCAACTGGGCCCCAGTGAACAACACGTGTGCCAATGAGCTTGCTGTATGGCGGTGCCGTATAGTGCGCGATTCTTGACGACAAGTTGGTTGTTTCTAGGAGGCTCACATGAAGTTCAATAGTCCTCGTCTGCTCTTAGTTCTGGTCCTCGTGATCGGCGCGGTCGCTTGCGCTGCGCCCGATGAGCAACTCCTTCAACGCGGCCTGGTCGAGTTGGCGGGTGGCGTACTTGTCGGCAGCACCGATCAAGGCGTCGGCGTTTACCGTGGAGTGCCGTACGCGCAGGCTCCGGTGGGATCGCTACGCTGGGCTCCACCCGTGGCTTCGGAGCCATGGAAGGGCACCTTCGAAGCAACGGACTTCTCACCGGCATGCCCGCAGATCAAACGCCCTGCGACGAGCTTCTATGGTCCCGGCGCAGACCAAACCAGCGAGGACTGCCTCTACCTCAATATTTGGACTACCGGCGTGAGCGACCAGCCCAAGCCGGTGATGGTGTGGATCCACGGTGGCTCATTACGCAATGGTCATGGCGGACTTGAGACCTACAACGGTGTTCACTTCGCTAAGCAAGGCGTAGTCTTGGTGACGATCAACTACCGCCTTGGCCCCTTCGGGTTTCTGGCTCACCCATTATTGACGGCCGAGTCTGAACACCGATCGTCCGGCACCTACGGACTTCTTGATCAGATCGAGTCCTTACGCTGGGTGAAGGAGAATATTGCTGCTTTCGGAGGGGATCCATCGCGGGTCACCATTTTCGGCGAGTCGGCAGGCAGCTTAAGTGTTAGCTACCTTCAGGCATCACCGCTTGCCGCTGGCCTCTTTCACCGCGCAATTGGTGAGAGCGGATCGGCCCTGCGTCGCGTCACTCGTTTGAACTCAGATCATGGCGGCGAATCCGCTGAGACCGCCGGGGCCCGCTTTGCAAAGGCACTGCTTGGTCATGGCGAGGTGACACTCGAAGCTCTGCGCGCAGCGCCGGTCGAGAATGTGCTCGCGATCGCGGCCTCTCCAGCATCAGCAGTGCCAGCGGGAGTGAGCGTGGATGGCTGGTTCTTGCCGGACACGCCCTTGTCGTTGTTCAAGTCGGGTCGCCAGAACGACGTGGCTGTCATCGCCGGTTGGAATGCGGATGAAGGACCGTCTCTAATTGGCGATCGCGGCCCAATGAAGGCAGAGGCGATTCGGTCAGCGGTCAGCGCCCAGTATCCCGGTCGCGAGCAGGAGTATCTTGATCTTTATCCCGCCAATGACGATGCCCTGGCTCGAGCCGAGTCGCTGCGCGCCCAAGGCGTCGCCATCTTTGGCTGGGGAGCGCGCAAGTGGATGGACCTAATGTCGACGGTCTCAAGCCCGGGTTACTACTATTACTTTGAGCGCGTGCCGCCCGGTCCTGGAGGTGAGCGCTACGGCTCATTCCACGCTGCAGAAATCAGCTATGTGTTCGGTACCTTAGGGGCACCAGGAACCTCGCTTGCCGGGGTCGAGATTCCGCACGCTGACCATAGTCTTTCGGAAGTGATGATGCGCTACTGGATCAACTTCGCCGCGAACGGTGATCCGAATGGAGAGGGCCTGCCACCATGGCCGATCTACGAAGCAAAGACCGACGCGAGCATGGTCTTCGGAGAGGGTGCCGAAGTAAGAACCGGCGTCCGCCAGGCGGAGCTCGACTTCTTTGATTCGGTTTTCGACCGCGACTGAGAGGGGTCTAAAAGCGCATAATGGGTGCACTGCGAGCCGGGTCCGGCTCACGGTCCAACTCTGCACTGTGGGGACTTGAGAGTGAAGAACCTAATCGGAACGAGCATCGGGCAGCACGAGATCGTCGCCCAGCTAGGGCGCGGCGGCATGGCAAACGTTTACAAGGCGTTTCACCCCGGCTTAAGCGTCCACCGTGCGATCAAGGTGATCCGTCCAGAGCTCGCTGACAGCGAGGGGTTTCAGGATCGGTTCCAGCGAGAAGCGCGGGCGGTGGCCGCGCTCCGGCACCCGAACATTGTGCAGATTCACGACTTCGGTCAGCACGACGATCTGTTCTACATGATCATGGAGTTCGTCGAAGGCGAAGACCTCAAGGCGCGCATGCTTCGTGAGGGAGCCATCCGGCCATTCTCCGAAGCCGTAAGGTTGATCGAGCAGATCGCTGAGGCGTTGGGCTATGCGCACAGCCAAGGCGTTGTTCATCGGGATGTCAAGCCAGACAATGTGTTGCTGAACAAAAACGGCCAAGCGATTCTTGCTGACTTTGGAATCGCCAAGATCATCTCGTCTGAAGATGCCAAGTTAACTGCTACCGGCACCGGTCTGGGCACTCCCGCCTACATGGCGCCTGAACAGGCCAAGGGTGCGGTTGATGTTGACGAGATGGCCGATCTCTATGCGGTCGGCGTGGTGCTGTACGAGATGCTGACAGCGCACCTCCCGTTCCATGCGGATACGCCGCTAGCAGTGTTGCAGCGTGTGATCTATGACCCGGTCACCCCACCCAGAGAGTTCACAGCCGACATCCCGGATGCGTTGCAAGGCGTTGTGCTCAAGGCGATGGCGAAGGATCCCGCGCGGCGCTATCCCGACGCTTCGGCGCTGATTGAAGCGGCCAAGCAGAGTCTTGCGGGTGGCGAGGGTGGTGCTGGATCGATGGTGCCGCCGGTGCCCGTTTCGCCGCCTCTAGCGCCCACGGCCGCTGTGACCGAAGGTGGCACGGTCATTCTTAGCGATTCGACCGGCACGGCCGGTTCGGGGGGCGCAGCCGAAACCCGGCCGGTGGCAGAGCCCGAAGGATCGACGGTCGCAGCTGAGGGCCCGGCGGCAGCCACCACGGCCAAGAGTAGAGGCCCGCTGATCGCGGCAATCGCGGTCTTGGCGCTGTTTTTGATCCTCGGCGTCGGTGCGGTGTTTGGCGGACTGTGGTGGTTCTCGAATCGAATCAGCACCGCGGAGGAGAAACCGAGTGACCTGGCTGCGTTCTTTGACGAGGGAGCCGCCGAAGCGGCGGAATTCTCTGGTTCTGCAGATGAGGAAGAGGGGAGTGCTAGCGCGGCCGGAGCTGAGGAAACGTTGGAAGAGCCCGAGAGCGACGCAGTAGTTTCTGAAAACTCTGCGGAGACAGGACGACCCGCGGAGACAGGACGATCCCCGGAGACAGGACGACCGGCGGAGGGAGGGCCTGTTGCCTCTGCCCCCGCCGAGACTAAGACCGCGCCTAGGTCCGGAGCATCGACGCCGCCGCAAGAGCGTGAACAATCCGAGGCTCCCGACCCCGAATCAGCAGGAGCTGACTGGCGGAATCGTCGTGCGGGCAGTCCGGCGACGACCGCGGTAACCCCGGTCCAGTCGACTGCGGAGCCAAGCGCTCAATACCTAGGTCGCATGCGCTTCGGAAGGGCTGCACATGGCGAGGTCGAACCTGAAGAACCGGTGGAGTTCGACATCGAGGTTAAACGTCCGACCACCTTCTATTTCGACATCGTCACCGCCAACCGGCGAGCGATCTATACCTTGCTGGGGCCAGACGGCCAGCAAATCTTCCGCGAGGAAGGATCTGATGTCGGACCGCTGCAGCTTGATCAGCCGGGTCTTTACACGCTCAGAGTTGAGACTGACGGCGGGGTGCCGATCCAGTTTGAGGTGAAGTTTGCGCAGATCGGATCGTGAGTGGTTGAGGGTCGCTTGAATCGCGCTGTTGGGGTAGCACGCTATCAACTACGCTGGCGTGCATGGACTGTCTTCGCGAGCTGGCCGCTTGTTGCGCTCGCTCTGAGCGCCGTAGGCCATGGCAGCGCGGCTGCCAGTTCAGGATCTATCGTTGAGCCCGCTCCCGTGATCCTGACTCTGGAGGAACTCTTGGGTTCCGGAGTGGCGCCTAAGACTTGGAGCTATGTGTCCGCCGCATCTGTTGGCGAGCAACCCCCGGGCGCGAGTTCTCAGCAAGTCAAGACGTTGCTACGCAAGGCCGGCATCCCACAGGGTTGGACAGGTCTTGGTTGGTTTGACCTCTCATTGGAGATTGCCCCGGAAGTGGTGGGCGAGCCGGTCGCTCTCTTGCTGTGGTCTCACCGCGGCGCTTCTCGGCTGTTCTTAGATGGTAGGCCTTTGGCTGAGATCGGCTTGATGTCGGAGCAAGAGAGTGGATCGTTGACCGTCGAGCCTGATCGTGCGCCGGATCCGATCTTCTTCCGCTTTGATACGCCTGGCCGACACCAGCTGCAGTTGTTGTTCGCGAATCCAGAGTTCGCCCGCTACCACTGGGCCGGCGCAAATGCCGGCTTCGAGGCCACCCTGCACACTGCCGGTCGCGCGTCACAGATTGCGAGAGAGCGTCAGCGCTCTCCGGCTGGACGAAGAGGTTTGTTCACAGGTGTCTTTCTGTCGTTCTCGCTGCTTCATTTCTTGCTTTTCGTGTTTCGTCGCGAGTCGGTCGACAATCTCTATTTCGCGCTCTTTTGCTTGTTCCTAGCGACCGTTGCATTTCTCTTGGTGCACAAGGGGCTTGCCGCGGATCCACGTCTGCTGTTCTGGACCGAGTCACTGATGAACGCCGCGGCGTTGGGCTTTGTGCTCTCTGGGGTGATGTTCGTGTATCGCTCTTTTCACGAGCGGGTGCCGCGATTTGCGCGGTGGCTACTGGTTGGAGCCGTGCTCTTCATTCCCTTCGCAGCGCTTTGGCCCTCGACTACGGTACTCGCGGTGTTCTTGGTGATGTTCGTTGGTCTCCTGGAGATGGCCAGGTGTGTCGTGTTGGCGGTGCGTAACCGCGAAGACGGAGCCAGAATTGTTGGCGTGGGAATCCTCGCGATCAATCTCGGTTTTGGTGGTGGGCTGCTGTACAACCTTGGTTTCCTTCCCGGTCGCAACGAGTTCGGATTTCTGGTGCCGTTTACGTCCGTACTGGCCTTGATCGTGAGCATGTCGGTGTTCCTTGCGAGACGGTTCGCGCTGACGCATCGGCGCTTGGAATCGCAGCTGGAGCGTGTCCGAGTTCTTTCCGAGGAGCGGATTGCTCAGGAGCGGCGCGAGCGAGAGCAAGAAGTGCGGACCAAGGTGCTCGAGGCTGACATCGAACGCAAAGCTCAGGAACTCGAAGAAGCAAGGTTGCTGCAGCTCTCGATGCTGCCGCAAGAGCTGCCAGCGCACCCCGAAATCGAGATTGCTGCTCACATGACGACAGCAACCGAAGTTGGCGGTGACTACTACGACTTTGACGTTTCAGACGATGGCACCATGACAATCGCGGTAGGCGATGCCACCGGACACGGGATGCGTGCTGGCACCATGGTGACAGCGACCAAAAGTCTGTTCAATGCTCTCGGCGGAGATCCAGACATGGTCGACACCATTAAGCGTTCGAACCTTGCGCTAAAGCGGATGAACTTCCGATCTTTGAATATGGCGTTGCTGCTCGCGCGCTACCGCGATGGCACACTGAAAGTGACGGCAGCGGGAATGCCTCAACCATTGGTCTATCGACGCGCAAGTGGCGCAGTTGAGGCGATGGCGGTCGGCGGGATGCCGTTGGGAAGCGTCCGTTCATTTCCGTATCAATTCGTAGAAGTGAGCCTTGAGTCCGGTGACAAGGTGCTCTTCATGAGCGATGGTTTCCCGGAGCGGCTCAATCCGGACGGCGAACTGCTTGGCTACCCGGAGACCGAAAGGGTGTTTGCCTCCGTGGCGCACCTCGCAGTGAACCCGTTGTTGGCGCGGCTGGTTGAGGCTGGTGAGGATTGGGCCCAGAATCAGCCAGCGGACGACGACATAACATTTGTTGTGTTGTCTGTGCGGTAGGTTCGGCAGATGAAGTGGATGTCGAAGATCGCGCTGGCCACTGCAAGTGCGTTGGCCGGTGCCTCGGTCGGAATCTTGATCTACAAGCTGACTCCGCAAAGCGGCATGGGCTTCGATGGCATTGCCGACGCTCTAGGTGCGCTCTTCCTGGGCCTCGTTGGTGGAGGGCTGATGGGTTTACTTGGCTCGTTGTTCCTGAGTGATCGAACCAACTGGATCGCCAGTGCAGTGGCTTTGTTGGTGGCGGTGACGATCTTCTGGTTGGCGGCACGCTCTGAGCAGAGTCGAATCGCTCAGCCGGAGGCTCGCCCGCCGTTCGAACCGGCCTTTGTGGTGCAGATGTTCTCGCGGATTGCAGCCGGGGACCCGGGACCGCCACCGAGTGTTGAAGGCTTTCCGTTTCGCGAGCTGCGGGTGAGCGCGCACGATTGGTCGCTGGAGGCCAAGGGTTGGGGCGGCCCTGAGCGACGCTACTGTCGCGGGGACCTTGAGCGCGACGAACTCGAACGCTTGGCCGCGGTCGCCGGTGCGATGGCTGCCGAAGGCATCAGAAACTGCGAACGATCCGATGCTGGATCCGGATTGTTTTCGTTGACGGTGGAGTGGGAAGGGCAGACGACTGGGGTGGCAATGTTTGGTCTCCACTGCCAGGAGCAACCAGCAGTGACACGGTTCCTCGACGAATTCGAGCGGGTTCGGTCACGGCTGGTTGCGGACGGCACCTGCTAGTGCTTTGTCTGGCCTTAGCCAGTGTCACCCAGCTGAACGAGCATGCGCGAGTCCGCGGGCAGCACCTCGACTGTGGCGCCTGAGTCGAGCAGCTTCTCGGCTTCCATGACGTCGAGCACAGTTTCGAGGATCTCTGGGTCAGCACCGGCGATCGCGTTCAGGGTTTCGCCGACGATCGCAGGCCGTGAGGCGGATGCTTCGGCCAGTTTCTGGGAAACCTTCATGGCGGTCTCACTCTGAATTAGGCCGACGCGGTTGTCGCCATCTTGGCGCATGGCGCTCGTGACCTGCACTAGCCGCTTCACTACCTTCTCGGTGATGTTGTCGACCATGGCGTGATCGGTGAAGGCGACCTTGCGAATGTACGCCGAACCCAAACGGTACCCCCACTTCTCGCTCAGGGGACTGACCGCTGAGCGGACTGTCCGACTGAGGGTATGGCGATTCTCGAGCATCTCTTCCATCTCGAGGTTGGAGAGGGTGGAGATAGTCGAGCTGGTGACGTTTGCTTTGAGCGAGCCCTCTGGATTGGCGTTGACGAACAAGTACGAAACCGGGTCGCTAACGCTCATCTCGTACCAGATACCTACCCCCATCGGGGTGCCTTCTTCGGAGTTGACCATTTGGCTGCGGAGGTAGTGCTGGCGTAGTGCAGTCGAAACACGATGCCGCTTGCCGAACAGTGGCACCAAGAACGCCTTGAGGCCAAATCGCGCCATTGGGAACCGGAGACCCGGATCGTCGAGCACACCCAGGACCTTGCCGAACAAGGTGAACACCTGCGCTTCGCGCTCGCCGACAACGGCATAGAGGCCGAAGATTTTGGCAAAGGTGAGGAACACGGGAAAGAAGATCAAACCGAAGAAGAAGGCAAAGAAGGGGAGAATCATGACTTAGCGCCTCCGTCGTTGGTGAGCACCACGCGGCGAGCCCGCTGAAAGAGTGGCATGCGCAGATTGCGCAGGTAGGCAGTGAGAGCTGGCGATCCGCCGCCGCTCTTAATGCGTTGGAGGGTCGAAGCCAGTTCGCGCAAGGGGGCGACCTCCGCCTCGGCGTTGTTCTGGGCAATCTCGACCGCTCGCTCGCTCATGGTGATTTGTTGCTCGGCGTCAGCGCGGGCAGTGGAGATATCGGCCGCGACTTGGTTGCGTGTCGAGTTGATTGCAGACAGTGCGCGATCGACCTCGGGTGGTGGGTCGATCTCGGTGATCAGCGCCGCTTCCAGCTCAATGCCGTATCTGCCGGAGGTGGAGAGGCACTGCTGCTCCATGTAGTCGTTCAAGAGTGGCAGGTTCTTGCGCAGGTCGTTGATCGAGACGCCCTCGGAGAGTTCCACAGCGGTGGGGTTGGCCTCGGTGTCATCGGATGTGACCAGGCCCGCCCCCTTGGGATCCTCGAAGTTGGCGATGCGCTCGCGTAGGACCGAGATGAAATAGCCCATCACGTGTTCGAGTGGAGAGCGCACACCGAACAAGAACGGATAGAGGTTGCTGTCGCTCACCTTGTAGCGGATCTGGCCGTTGACCCCAGTAGTGAGGTTGTCCTTTGTGACCGCTTCGATGGTCGACTGCTTCTTGGTCGGATCCCAGACGATGTCCACGGCCTGAGTCGCAACCGATATTTTGTGCACTTTCTCCCAAGGCATCTTGAGGTATGGCCCTCCGGGCGGGATGACCTTGACTTGCGGGAAGTCGTAGCGCTCTCGCTCATCGGCTGAGAGATGCGGGTTGTCCGGAGAGCCGCCTTGCAGGCGTTCGGCCCGGCCAAAACTGGTCTTGACGGCACGCTCGTCCGGCCGGACGGTGAAGAAGCCGCGCAGTACGACGCGGATTGCGAAGTAGAAGAAGGCTCCGAACAGGAAGCTGATCAGGATTACCATATGCAGTTGATCTTTCTTTCTATTGAACTGAAGGTTCTCGAGAGTGGGCAGGAGCACAATCCAGCGATTGACGGGTTCCTCTAAAGGAACGCGAACCGGCGGGCGAGAAAGGCCATCGCCCAAGCAGTCGAGATGAGACTACTGATACTACGGGGTTCGAGGCGCTCGCATTCGCGCGCGCAGAAGAACGTCGATCACGTCAGGGCGGTCGTTTTCGAACAAGAGCCGCACTCGCCCTTCGTCGTCAAGATCAATCCGCGCCGGGATGGAGCTCTCGGTGAGCCACCAGCCGGGTGGTAGCACTACGGTGTTGCGCGAGCGCCCAAAGCTCCGGTCCCAGACCAGTTCGGTGGCGTCTTTCACCTGCGGGTTAATGCCGTAGCGGCCAGCGTCGGTATAGGTCTCCCAGATGCGCAGGCGCTTAGAACTACCCTTGGTGATGGCTTCGTACCAGATGACCACGACCTCAGTGTTGTCGGTGATCGGTTCCCCGATCTTGAGTCCACGCTCAGTGATCTGCTTGCCGCGCAGAGTCTCGACCTTGAGCTCTTCACCAGTGTCGAGAATAGATGCACTCGGGTCACTCGCTCGAGATCCTGGACGCACGACGTTGAGGTAACGATCCATGCCTTCGCGCGACTCGGTGTAGTCATGGAAGAGGCGGAAGGCGTGGGTTTCGGGCGGCTGCAGAAAGTACACGATTTCGCGGTCCTGAAAAGCGCGCTCGTTCGCTTGCGATGCCAGTCGAGCGCTGCCCGCTTGTGTTCGCTGAGTAGGTGGTCTCTGCTCGATCAGTGCGGCCGCATCGACTTGGGTTCGTACGCCGTTCGGCGTGGTGAGCGCCCTAGCCTCAACGCGAAGGAGTGCCGGGCCTGGGGCGCGGTGCAAGAAGGAGAGCTTGATTCGGCCCGATGCCTCGCGCGCGACCTGCACCGGCATCGTACTCTTAGTGAGCTCGAATCCAGGCGGCAAAACGATCGCGTTGCGCGGGATGCCAAGGCTTCTCTCGAAGACCAATGTTTGAAGTCCGCCTTGCTTGGAACTGGTGTAGCTCACAGGGTCGGCGTATGTTTTGTCGATCCGGATGCGTGCTTCGCCATCCTTGGGAACGGGCCTCGCGAGTGTCACCTCAATGTACTGACCTTGGAGGTTGGCGCCTTCTAGGTGAGCCACCGCCTCCTTGCCGTCGATCAACTTCCACTTGAGTGGTTTCCCGGTGAGTAGGTCGGTGACTGAGTGAACAGTGGGTTCGCTGCCAACTCGAATCGGGTTGTAGTACTTGGTCGCGCCGGATGCAGTGGCGGTAACGTCATAGACGATGCGGAACTTCGCGCTCCCAGGGCTTTCGAGTTCGTAGCGCGTGTAGGGGTCTGCGGAACGCTGACGAATCGGCTCGGCAACTGTTGGATTCGCGACGGCGAGCAGCAAGAGCGCCGGCAGTAGTCGCGGTAGCGCCTTCAACGTTGGGGCTGGTGCGTTTCTCAAGGTGGCTGTCAGCATTTGGCTTGTCTCCGGTCTGTCGTCGATGATCCTGCTGCTTGCACGTAGTTATCAGATCATGATCGCAGCCCACGAAAAAGGGGAACCCGGACGGGTTCCCCTTTCGACGTCTAGGAGCCGACTAGCGATCTAGCGGCAGGTCTTGTTTCCGTTCGGTCCGCGGCATTTGCCGGAACAACATTGCCCATTGGCAGTGCAACTGTCTCCAGACTGGCCGAGGTTGCAGGTGCCGCCGCCGTCACCTCCGCCGTAGAGGTCCACGATCCCAGCGATGTCATCTGCGGAGATGACCGCCGGCCCGTTATTGCAAGCCGAAACGGACGGATACATGGTGGCTCCGTTGACGTTGCTGTGGCCAAGACCGAGCGCATGACCCACTTCATGAACCTGCACTCCCTCGATGAAGAACTCGCCGCTGCAGCCGTCGGGCTCGCTCGTTGAGGTCCAGTCGTAGGCCGTGTTGGTGACGATGTCGGCGTCCGTGATTGTCGTCGTCCTGTTTCTGCCCCGCCCGGTGGTGGTGTAAAAGCCGGTGAAGGTTGCCGCCAGACAGGTGCTATCGCATTGTCCGGTCGGGTCCTCGAAGTTGAGCATTGGAACGCCGTCTCCAAGGGTGAACCCGGAAATGTCGCCCGCGACCGCGTTGATCACTGTTCCAGCGCCCGCACCATTCCAAGCATTGTTGGAAGTGATTGCGGCGATGGTGTTGGATAGTCCGCCGTCGTTGTCGGTGACGGTGGCCTGCCCCCGATCATCCACAATGTAGGTTGGAGTATCGGCCCATGTGCGTCGAGGGTTCAAGAGCACATAACCGGAAACGACACCTGCGAGCATGAGACCGAGGACGAGGAGAGAGACTGTCTTTGTTCTATTCATGATGTTTAGCTCTCAGGTCTCTAGCGGACGCGCGGGCCGATTGCCCGGTTGGTATCGCGCACAAGTGTTTTGAATTCTCCGAGTTCCATGCTCTGGGGTGCAGCCATGCGCGCGCCATTGCGATGAAAGTAACGAGCGTTGCCGTCGATCTGTGGGACCGCTAATGTGACGCCGTCGTCGCGTTGGACCACTTCGAAATGTCCTTGTTGGAAGCCGACCACCCGTTGGAAATCGCGGCCCTCCTCAACTTGAAGGAAGAGCACAACCTGCTGGCCCTGGCGAAACTGGGGAAATCCTGCCGCCTCGACACGAAGAGGCCCAACCCGGCCGCCGGGCGTACGTACACGAACCACCGAGCTTGTTGATTCACCGAAGATGTTGTCGGTAACGTTGACGGTAGCCTCGGTGATGATGAGGCGTCCGCTGTCGTCCCAGAACGATGTGATTGCGATGATCTCGCCTTCTACAACTCGATCGGAATTCTCGATGAGTTCAAGGGAGTCCATGGCTACGAAGGTCGATGCTGAAGCGGCTGTTGCCAGAAGGGCCGCCGCGACGATGATGCAGAACTTGAGTTTCACTCAGTGCTCCTTATTCTAGATCGCGCACAGAACTACTGGTCCGAAGGTCGGTCGGCCGGTCTTCGGTGGTAGATCCATCCTCGCGCGGGATCAAGATTTGATTGGATTCACACAGTATTTGCAATACGCGACGAGCTGTCAATAGACGTTCAACTGCGGTGAACCAGGCCTCAGTCGCGGATTGTTGTGCGGGCCGCGGAGCACCCTCAGCGGCGCTTGAGGATCGTTCCGGACGCCCATCCGGCCATTTCAGCGGCGCGACTGTTGTCGTCCAGGTGAGACAGGAGGTCGCGAGAGAGGCCCATGTCTCGGTTGCCTTGCCTTGCCTTGCCTTGCCTTGCCGGTCCGGCCTAAGAGCAAGTTCGAGCACAAGCATCCCGTTGGCTCTCGGGTGCATAGCCTGTCGGGCGATGGGTACCCAGGGGCCCCTGCTCGCTCCTTCCGGGCATCCACGATGCTTCGGCAGATTTCTAAGCGTTACTCTGCTCGTAGCGCCTTTAGCGTGTCGACTCTGGTGGCACGTTGAACCGGAAAAAGGGTCGCAACCGCCGCAGCTGCGACCAGGACTACGATGCCGAACAGCATCGAGACTGGGTCGGCAGCTGGCACATAGAGAGCTGTCTGAAGCACTTGGCCCAACACCAACGCTCCCAAGGTGCCAAGCACTGCACCGACGGCTACCAAGGAGAGGCTTCTGGCCATGATCAGTCGGACGATGCGCGGTTGGTCGGCGCCGAGGGCAACTCGGATGCCGATCTCCTTGGTTCGCTGAGATACCCAGTAAGCGATCAGGCCGGCCAGGCCGATGGTTGCGAGCAAGAGAGCGAGGGCGCTCAGGCCGCTGACCAAGGCGCCGCCGAGGCGGATGGGTAGCAGGACAAGGTCACGACGGCGACTGATCGAGGTCGATTCCATGATGAAGAGATCAGGATGCGATTTGAGCAGCAGGTCTGTGACCGACGCCTCGGCTGCTGCTGCGTCGCCTACCGCCCGATAAATGAGGTTGCCATAGGTGAGGCCGCCTTGGACGCGGGAAAAATGCGCCATAGGCCGCGGCTGTTCGCCTGGAGTGCGCACTTTGTAGTCCGCGATAACTCCGATAATGGTGGTCTCAGCCGAGTCGACCGTGCCGCGCTTGAAAGTCTGTCCGACCGCGCTCCGATTGGGCCAGAAGCGCTGGGCCATGGCTTCGTTGACGATCGCGGTGCGTGGTTGTTCTTGATCGTCACTTGCGGCAGGCGGGAACCAAGAGCCTTCCTTCAAAGGGATACCGAGCGTTTCGAAGTAGCTGTTTGGAACCACGGTGACGTCGAGGCTCAGCGGCGGATCACTGTCCAGTTCACGATGGCCCGCGATCAGGAAGTTGCTGCTGTGCATGTTGAGATCTAGCGGCATCCGGGTGCCGAATCCCGCTTGTTCGACTCCGGGCAGGGACTCAAGGTCCCGGACCAGTTCCGCCCATTTCGGCTCGACCGCTTCGGGAGCGAGTTCCATCGAGGCCAGGTCCAGAGTGAGGGTGCCGAGTCGATCTGCGTCGAAGCCTAGGTCGACAGAGCGTGCTTCCTTGACGCTCCGCTGAAGCAGGCCGGCACCCACTAAGAGGATGAGTGACAACGCCACTTGCAGCACGACCAGAGCACGCGCCGGCTGTAGCCAGCTCCTGATCCCGCGCGCGCCGACCGCTCGAGGTGCTGCCTTCAGCGCGGGCACTAGGTTCACCGTTGATGCTTGCAGTGCGGGGAAGAGGCCGAAGAACAGACCGGTAGCTAGCGAGATACCCAATGTGAAGAGTAGAACCGGAGAGTCGAGGCGCGGATCGAGGGCAACGTCTACCGGAAGATCGAATCGTAGTTGGGAGAGCAGTCGAGTTGCACCGGCGGCAAGCGCGAGTCCTGCTAAACCGCCTAGGATCGATAGCAGCAGGCTCTCGATCAATAGAAGACGGACCAGTTGCCATCGTCCGGCCCCCAAGGACAAGCGGACTGCGATTTCACGCCGTCGCCCTTCGGCCTTGGCCAGGAGCATGTTGCCGATGTTGGCGCAGGCGATTAGCAGCACCATAGCTACCAAGCCTAGGACCACCATCGCGGCGGGTACGAGGGTGGCGTCGAGGTCTGGGTCGAACCGGACTCGCGAAGTCGGAATGAGGCGAGCTTCCCGGTCGAGATTGGTGTCGGGGTTGTCAGCGGCGAGCGCTTTCGCCAACGTGTTGATCTCGGCCGATGCGGCTTCGATTGTTGTGTTTGGAGCGAGGCGGCCGACGACCGTCATGAAGCGCATCCCGCGGCGTTCCAGCGTGCTGTTTCCTGTCGAGCGACCTTGGGTATCGATCTCCCCCATGGGTTCAACATGGTCGACTTGGGCCAGCGGGACGAATACGTCGGGCTGCAAGCCTCGAGCAAGACCACGGAACTTAGGTGGCAGCACGCCGACGATCTCGAAGTCGACGCCGCCAATGCGCATGGACCTTGAGACTACTCCCGGGTCTTCTGCAAAGGCGCGTCGCCAGTAGCTGTCGGTCAGGACCACGGTTGGCGCAGCACCGCCACCGATGGCTTCTTCGCGGAGGAAGGTTCTACCGGTTCGGGCCGGCACACCGAGAACATCGAAGTAGTTCTGGCTGACGATGCCACCGAGCAGCGGCGTCGGCCGCGCATCTGTTTGCACGTTCATGATCGCTAGGGAGTGGCCGATCAGATCGGTGAACGATGTTGTTGACGCGGCCAGGTCGCGATAGTCAGGTACTGAGTGAGGTTTGAGGTCCGTGGCGCTGGTCTTGAGCGAGTAGATGTTGACCAGTTCGCTGGGGCGAGTCACTTCGGGTGTGCGAAAGAGAGCAGAATGCACCAGGCTGAAAATGGTGGTGTTGAGTGCGATTCCCAGCCCTAGCGAGAGGGTCGCTACCACCAAGAAGCCAGGGCTCTTGCGGAGGGTGCGCCAAGCGAAACGGAGATCATGGTTCCAGTTCATGACTCCATTGTACGAAGTGAGTGGGCCTGTGTTTCCAATCGCCTTGCGAGTTTGCGTGGGTCGTGGGCGGTTGAACGATGGCGCATGGTTCACGCGAGAGGTACTCTCAGGTCCAATGTCCGGAGGTCCTCCCTAATGTGTGTGCATCGGTCACGACGGTTGTCGGTTGTTTGTGTCTTCTTGAAGGTCGGTTTCGTTTGCGCCTCGGCGGCGTCTGCCCAGCTGTCGGGTGAGGTTTGGCTAGCGCCGGCACCGACACTTCCTGTGGACTATCAGGAAACGCGGCTCGAGCTTGAGGCGACCCGAGGAGGTCTCAGCGTTGATGGCCAGAATCGCAGTGCCGTCAGATCGTTCTTTGATTTGCACTACACACCGAATCTGAGTGTGCCGATGGGTTGGACCGGCAGCATCGCTGGTTGCGTTGCGGGTGTCACCTCTGCCGCATATCTGGACGCCACCATCGACATGATCAATTACTTTCGTGCAATGGTCGGCTTGCCAAGCGTGATCAATCAAGTGCCGGACAACGCCGGTGCGCAAGACGCGGCGCTGATGATGATCGCGGAAGGAGCCTTGAGCCATGCTCCACCGATGAGTTGGGCTTGCTATACGTCGGCCGGGGCAGCCTCTGCGGCTTCATCCAATCTTGCGTTGGGCAACGCCGGGCCTGCGGCTATGGTGGCCTACATTCGCGACTCCGGGACCTTCAACGAGCCTGTGGGGCATCGACGTTGGATCTTGTATCCACGGCGGACGGCGATGGGAAGCGGTTCCAACGATGGCGTTAACGTGTTCCATCACGCCAACGCGCTCGATGTCTTTGGTCCTACGGGGTCGCCTCTCGCGACTCCCGTTGCGGTGCCCTGGCCACCAGCCGGGTTTGTTCCTTACCAAGTTGTCTACCCACGATGGTCGTTCTCGCTCAACACGGTACCCAATGCCAACTACTCAAGCGCCACAGTTTCAATGAGTCAGAACGGCTCTCCGGTCACCCTAACGGTCTTGGCTATCGAAAACGGTTTCGGTGACAACACGATTGTCTGGGAGCCCTCAGGGCTTGTCTTCGGCGGCGGAATGGAGGATGCCACGTTCACAGTGACGGTCGACAACATCCAGAACAGTGCGGTGTCTCAGTTCACCTACGATGTCACTGTGATCGACCCTGCCGTGGCGGTGGACGATCTCTTTGCCGATGGCTTCGAAAGCGGCACGGTCGCAGCCTGGACGAGTTCCACTCCCTAAGACGAGGGATTCCGGCGACGGCCGACGATTGGGCAGGGCTGCGATTCTGCGCGGACGCTCTTGCTAAATTTTTAGCAGTATGTTAAAAATTTAGCTTCCGGAGGCGATGAACGCCTACCGGAGAGCTTGAGGGCGCTGATCATGAGTCGAGTCAAACCAGAACTGAGTCGCCGCGAACGCCAGATCATGGACATTCTCTACCGGAGCGGGGCTGCGACCGCAAGCGAGGTCCTGGCTCGGTTGCCGGACCCTCCGTCGAACTCCGCGGTGCGTACCTTGCTCCGCATTCTTGAAGAAAAGGGTCATCTTCGACATGAGCAAGATGGTCCTCGCTACGTGTTTCATCCAATCGTGCCGCGCGAGGCCGCACGGCGCAATGCAATGCGCCATCTGCTCACCACCTTCTTCGACAGTTCCAATGAGCAGGCATTTGCCGCAATGCTTGATCTGGGCAAAGAGCCGTTGGCAGAGGAAGAACTGACCCGTCTTCAAGAGATGATCGATCGGGCGCGAGCGGAGGGTCGTTGACGTGTACACCCTGAGCGGTCCGGCCGCCGCCGTAATGCTAGACACCACCCTCAAAGCAACAGTGTTGCTGGTCTTGGCGATTGTCGTTACGCACGCACTCCGCGGCGCACGAGCCAGCGTTCGTCTTCGCCTGCTGATGGTCTCGCTGCTCGGTGCGGTCGCATTGGTGCCGCTCGCAGCGCTTCTGCCGAGTTGGTCGTTCCCCCTTGCCCCGGATCCGTTGGCTGGTTGGGCAAGCCGCTCCCAGTTGGTCGAGGCTGCCGAGATCACACCGGCTGCGTCCGCTGCCGCTGCGTCCACGTTCTCGGGTCCGCAGCGACTAGTCTCGGCGGCGCAGCCTCCATCGAAGCCGCTGGTCCGCACCGCAGCGCCGGTCGAACGATCTAATCCAGGCCGGAGTGGTTCGCCTCTCGGTGGCTGGCTCCCAAGCCTTCCGGCCGCCCTTGGTCTCGTGTGGCTGCTTGGAGTGGTGTGGAGCTTGTGGCGACAACTCCAGGCACACCGGCAGCTGGCGCAGATGCGGCGCAACGCTGTTGAAGAGGCGGATCTGGTCACCCGCCGGCTATTGCGTGAGGCGACGGCGGTCGTTGGGCTGAAGCGGTCGGTGAGGCTGCTGACTGGCAATCAGCTGAGTGGTCCCATCACGTGGGGACACTTCGATCCGGTGGTTTTGCTGCCCCAACAGCATGTCCAATGGAGTGACGAACGCCGTCGCGTGGTTCTTCTGCATGAGCTAGCGCACATCAAGCGTGGCGACTGGCTCGTGCGCTCGTGGGCGCGGAGCGCTTGTGCTCTCTATTGGTTTCATCCCTTGGCTTGGTTTGCGTTCTCCCGTCTGATTGTTGAACAAGAACAAGCGTGCGACGAAGCCGTGGTCGCTCTGGGCACACCGGCAAGTCGCTACGCCCAACATCTTTTGTCTCTGGCGCGCGAAGACAACTGCGCAGCGCTAACCATCCCCACGCTTGCGCTACCGATGGCGCGGCGACCACAACTGGAGATCCGCCTCATGTCGATTCTCAGACTCTCTGCTCAGAAGACCCAGGTGCACAATCGTGTTCTTGCCGCCGTCTCAATGCTGCTGGTGACCGGACTAGTGCCGGTCTTGGCGGCCGTTGCGCCATGGACCCAAGAAGAGCAAACCCCTACACGAGAACAGGCGCTCGATGAGCTTAGGGTGGTGGCGCGAGAACTCGAGCAGACCAGCGAGAAGTTGGAGCCTTACGAAGCTCGGCTGGAGGCCCTCGAAGTGGAGCTGGAGCCGATCGAGACGGTGATCGAATCAGCGGAGGGCGAGATTCGCCCGTTCGAGGAGCAACTCGAAGCAATCGAGGGTGAGATGGAACCGTTCGAAGTCGAGTTGGAGGCGTTCGAGGCCCTGTTGGAGCCTCACGAGGCCAGGCTCGCGGAACTCGAAGGAGGGCTTGAACCCTTTGAGACGCAACTTGAACTAGTGATGGTTGAACTGGAGCCACTCGAGGAGCAGCTAGAGCAATTCGAACTTCAACTTGAGCCCTTTCAGATCAAGATGGAGGAGGTCGAGGTGAAGTTCCTCGCCGAGACCAAGCAGCTCGAGCAAGAGCTCAAGAAGCTCGAACTGGAGGGCAAACAACTCGACGGCGCACAGCTGGGAGAACTGCGTCGTCTGGGTGAGGAGTTGAGCCGCGCTTCGGAGCCGTTTCGCCAGCAGATGGAGCAGATCCACGCCGAGATGGAGCCGGTGCTTGCCGAAGTTCACAAACTGCGTCAAGAGATGGAGCCTGTGCACAAACAGATGCAACATGTTCATCAGCAGATGGAACCCAACTTTGAACGGCTACGAGAAATCCATGAAGAGATGGAACCGACTTTCGAAGAGATGAGGACCGTCCATGAGCGCATGGAGCCGATCTACGAGCGGATGAGAGTGGTGCATGAACAGATGGAACCCGCGATGGCACGCATGCACGAACTGCACGTCGATATGGAGCCGGTGCACGAGAGGATGAGAGAAGTGCATCGCGAGATGGAGCCCGTGCATGAAGAAATGCAGCGTCTCGCCGATCGTTTTGAACGCAGTTCGCTCAAGTTTCTTCGGGCCACTCTTCGTGAAGAGTTGGCTGCGCTCAACGTTGGAGAGGACGCTGTGGTTGCAGTCGCCGATGCCGTTAGGGACTCGCTCAACATGAACGTTGAGAACAATCGGTTGCGCTTTGATGGCTCGCGATCCGCAGTTGCTAAGCGCATTCGAGAAACACTGCGGGAGTTTGGCGTCTCAGGAGGTGACATTGAAACTGTCAGTAACGCGGCCGCTAGGGCGTTGACTAGCCTTGAGGTTGAGTTCGAGTAGGACTTGTCTCACGCGCAGAGCGTACGCAAGCAAAGAAAAGCCCCGCCGACGGCGGGGCTTTTTGACCAAAGGGCTGATGCGCCGCAGCTAGCGGTCGCCTGCTCCCGCGTTACCACTGCGTGCCTCGCGCAGGCGTTTCAACACGTCGGCCCGTTCGTCCTCGGAGAGGGTGTCCCAGTCGACGTTGAAACGCTCCTTGAGCATCTTCTTCATCCGCTCGGGGTCACGCTCGCGGCGGCTGCTGAGGAAGCCGGTGCTTTCCGGCTGGTAGCCGGGTTCAGCGTCCGCGTAGGAAACAAAACCGAACATCATCTCGGCCGTTGTCGGCTGACCGAAGTGCACGGTCGCGGTGGGATCTGGGTTATTCGGGTTACCCTCCGAATTGTCCCACGCCATCGTCAACTCGATCTTGGTCCCGGCTGGGATGGGCTTGCCACCGGCCGGGTACTTGTAGTGGGTCTGCCAGTTGAAGTCGTACTTTGGCACCTCGAGCAGGACCTCTTCGGTCCCGTCTGGGTACATTGCTACGTATTTCGCATAGCTGCCGCGTAAGTGCATGTGAGGCGTGTAGCCCAGCAGCAGTGAGTCGCGCTCGAATGTCGAGCTGACCTTGGCTTGGAAGTTGGGGTCGCCCGGTGGAATCGCGAAGTCATGCTTGACCATTGGGTCGTTGACGATGATGTGTTCCGGAGTGTAGTCCTCCGGGTAAAAGCGGATCGCCGCCTCGGAGAAGTCCCACTTGCCGGTGCCCTCTCCAGCTTCCTTGTGGTAGTGCATGGCCCACCTGATCTCAGTGCCAGGCTCGAGCAGAGTGCCGAAGCCTTCGTCGTAGAGGCTGGGGTCGTTGCCCGGAGCGATGCCCCCCAACGGGCGCGCGATGATGTGGTGCACCACTTCGCTGCCAGGCCTGAACTCAACGCCCTTCACCCAGCGCGGTTCAGGCAACATCTCTTTGGTGATGGTGGTGGTAAAAGTGATGTAGTGGTCTTCGACATCGTCTTCGACGAAGTATTTCTGTCCCATATTGATCACCAGATCGGGCTCGCCGATGGACCAGCCGTTGTTGACCGGCCATTCCTTTCCAGCAGGTGCGTCGGTGGCATCACCACTCTTGGCACCGGACTTTGCCCAGTTGACCAGAGTGGCGATCTCGGCATCAGCCAAGGTGCGCTCGTTGTCGAACGTGCCTGCGTGGCGAGGTGCCGCGTGCCATGGCGGCATGGTGCGAGCTTCGACCTGACGGGCGATCGATTTGGCCCAAGGGCGAGTGCTTTCGTAAGTGGTGAACGACATGGGAGCGACCATACCGCCGAGGTTGGCGCCACCCGGCCGGTGACAGACCTGGCAGTTCTGCTGAAGGACCGGCAACACGTCCTTGAAGAACGTGGGTTTCTCGACCACGTCGGCAGTGTTGTTCGAGGGGTTGGCGGCGGCCGGGAGAGCGACGAGGCTCACCAGGGCGGCGATCATTAGCAAACGGGTGATCGATCGACTCATGGCTTCTGCTCCTTCTTGACGTTTGGCAGTCGCTAGCAACTGAGCTGCCGTTGGTCTGATTCGTGGTTCAAACGAATCTATGGTTCATGGCTGTGTTGGTTGATCGACTGATTGTAGACGGTTTTTGTTCCTGCTGTGGTGGCACGCAGGGTGGCCTTGTCATGCGTCGGTGGATTGATGTGCGGTGTTGAACCAGCGTCTTGCCTCTGTTTGGAGGCGTTGATTTGGGAGTCGGTGGTGGCGCTGAGGGAGGTATCCGCTGGGAGCCTGGCGGTGGCCGGTGGCCGGTGGCGATGGCAAGGGGTGCATTGGCGGGGTGCGTTAGCAGGTTGCGTCTTCGCTCCTTTCGGCGGATCGGGGATCCCCTCTGGGGGCACCGGCTGCGACCTTGTCTCGAGCGGTGGAGCGGGGTCTTGCCTGCCACTCCCACGGGACGCTTCGCAGTCAGTCGCCCGCAACGCGCTGGGCTTCTCGATCCGTGCTGTTGAAGGGCTCCTTCGCGAGCTGCCCCCGTCGGGGACGCCCTCACCGCCTTCGTCGCTAGTGAAGCTGAGACAGGCACCGTTTGCGACCGGGGCATCTTGGAACGCGGTGGCAAAGCGGGAAAGGTGGTGGCCAGGAGTGGGAAGTGGAGGCCTGGGCAGCGTGAACGGAACCCACAAGGGAGTGAGGGCTCAGTCCACGCAGCCCAGACCAAGTGTTCCGGAAGGTCGGCTCGTTTGGCTGCGCCAAACTCGGGTCGTCAGCTGGCGGCGAACTTTGGTGGTAGTGCTCGAGCGCTTCCATCGAGAGGCGAACGTCGGCAGTGCCGGTCAACTCTCCCGCCGAGACGCGCAGCGTCGAGAAGGATCGGGAACCATCGGTCTGGGCTGCGTGGACTGAGCCCTCACCCCCTTGTGGGTTCCGTTCACGCAGCCCAGGCCTCCACTTTCCACTCCCGGCGAAAACCTCTCCCCCTTTGCCATCGCGTGCCTAGATGCTGACGATCAGAGGCGACGTCATGACGAGCTTCACTAGCGACGAAGGCGGTGAGGGCGTCCCCGACGGGGGCAGCTCGTCCCACGGGAGGCTTCGCACCGAGGAGCCCTTCAACACAACACTTCGAGAAGCACACCGCGCCGCGGGCGACTGACTGCGAAGCGTCCCGTGGGAGTGGCAGGCGAGACCCCGCTCCACCGCTCGAGACAAGGTCGCAGCCGGTGCCCCCAGAGGGGATCCCGATCCGCCGAAAGGAGCGAAGACGCAACCCGCTCATGCTGTGATTACTCGCCATCGCCATCGCCATCGCCATCGCCATCGCCATCGCCACCATCGATGCCCAGATCTATTGGTCGAAGAGGTTCTTCTTGGCTGCCTATACCGTCCCGGCGACCGCCCTCGCCTACTCGGCTCTTAAGGCCTCCACCGGATCGGTGCGCCCGGCCTTGCGTGCGGGCAGCCAGCAGGCAAGCATGGCGGTTAGCAAGAGTAGTCCGGTGGCGCCAGCTAACGACGCTGTGTCGCGAGCTTCGATGCCCCAGATCCTGCTTTCGAGAAAGGTGATGGTTGCCCATGCACCTGCGAGGCCCAAGAGAATGCCCAGGATCGTGACCAAGGCGCCCGACTTGAGCACGTGCTTTTCGACCGCGCCGCGATCGGCGCCCAAAGCGAGCCGGATTCCCATCTCGCGACGTCGTTGTCCAACCGTGTAGAGCAGCGTGCCGTAGAGGCCAGCTGCTGCTAGCAGCAAGGCCACCACGCCGAAGCTACCGAACAAGACCGATTCGAACCGGCGACCCGCGGTCGAAGCGCCAATCTGGTCGGTCATTCGGCGGACCGTTGGAACAGGAAGATCCGGCGCGACGCTCCAAACGGCCTCGCGCAAGGAGCGGGTGAAGCCCTCAGGCTCTTGGCCCGTTACACGCACTGCGAAATCAGCCAGGTCCATCCCAAAAGGCAATCGTTCGATGGGTAAGTAGAGTTCTGCGCTGACTGCGCGGTCGAGGCCGTAGTGACGCGTATCGTCGGCAATCGCCACCACTTGAGCTTCCGGCATGCTGCCGCTGAGTTTGAAGGTCTCGCCGATTGCCGCCTCCGGCGAACCGAAGATCTCAATGGCGGCCGCCTCTTGAAGAATTACCGGCACGGGAGTCGCAAGCGCTTCTGCTTGTGTCCACGCTGAGCCCAAGCGCACTGGGATACCGAGTGTGGAAAAGTAATCGGAGCTAATCGGGTGTAAGCCGAGTCGGATGCTGGTTTCCGGATCGTCTTTGGCCTCGGTCCGGGTGCTCCAACAACACCGACCTCCTCCAGTGAAGGAGAACGGCAAGGTGAGTCCGTGGGCAACCGAGTCCACCCCAGGCACAGTCTGTAGCGCTTCCTTGATCGATGCCATTTGAGATATGTATGGAGCCGGTTCGTCTCCTTCTGGCGGGGTCAGCGGAATGCGCCAAACTCCTTCAGCTTGGATGCCTGCGTCTTGCTGACTTACCGCCGAGAAGCTGCGCAAGAGTACGCCTGCTCCAACCAGCAGCATGAGGGAGAGGGCGATCTCGGCGACCACTAAGCTGTTGCGAAGGATGCCCGAAGCACGATCTTGACCGCTCACGCGACTGCGCACGCCAGGACTGAGATTACGCACCGTGGTGAGTGCCGGCAGTAGCCCGAAGAGCAGCGTGGTCAGCGAGGAGATGACGGCTGCAAACAATACGATCCGAAGATCCAGCGATAGCTGTGCGCCGCGCGGCAGGGTGGCCGGATTGAGCACCATGAAGGCCTTCACTGCGATAGTTGCGATGCCAACGCCGAGTGCCCCGCCGATGGACGCCACCACCAGACTCTCGATCAAGAGTTGCCGGATGAGAGAAGTCGTATTAGCACCCAGTGCTCGGCGCAGAGTCATCTCAGGGGTCCGTGCCAATCCTCTCGCGACCGAAAGGTGCGCCACGTTGGAACAAGCGATCAGTAGCAGCAGCGCCACTGCACCCAGCAAGAGCCGAAGAGCGACCTGCACACCTCGCACTGTGACATCACGCAGATGCGCTGTTGGTGCCTGCCAAAGATTGCCTTCGCGATCGCGGTAGTTTGTCTTTGGGTCGTCCTGGTCGAGCTGCACTACAACTGCCTGCGTTTCGGCCGTGAACTCCTCGAGGCTGCGGTCCGCCTTGAGCCGACCAGCGATCTCCAAGACGTGGTACCCGTTGTCGTGGAACTCATCGTTGGTCCACAGAAACGGGCGCCAGATATCGACGTCTGACCCGGTGAGCGCCTCTGGTGGTGTGAAGCTTTGGTCTGCGATCCCGACTACGGTCACAGCTTCGCCATCCAGCGCGATCGTCTGGCCGATGATGCCGTGATCTGCGCCGAAGGTTTCTCGCCAGAAGTCGTACCCAAGAACGACGCGATCGGCGGTAGCGAAATCGTCATCGGCCAAGAGGCGCCCATCCAATGCTCTGGCGCCAAAGAGGCTGAAGAAGTCTTCGCTGACCTGACCGACGTTGATGCCCAACGGGTCGCCTTGCCCGGTGAGGTTGGCTTGCTTCGTCCAAGCCGATCCCCACTGATCGACGGTGGAGTGATCCTGCAGCGCTCGCCAGAAAGGTCCACTGTGCGATCCATCCTCGATCACCACGAGTCGATGTTCGTCCGGGTATGGCAGTGCCCGTAGCAAGACGTTGTCGAACAGGGTGAAGCTGCTGGTCACGGCGCCGACGCCGAGCGCAAGCAGGAGGACTGCGCTAGCGGTGTAGCCGGGCGAGCGCCTCAAGGTCCTGATCGCGTATTGGAAGTCTTGGAGAATGCGATTCATTGGTGTCTCCGATTGGTTGGTGCGATTCGAGTGCGCGCGGCTAGCAGGCGTTGCGTCGACTACTTGGTGTGCTTCAAGATGGTCGAGCAGCGCGACCTTGGGTAGAGCGAAGAGGCAACGGCTCAAGTAGCGCACGCGCAGCGCGGGGCGCCCCGAGAGGTCTTGATAGACCTCCGAGAAGGCGGCGAGGATGTCGTCGCCGTCGCGTTCGATCACGTGTTCGGGGAGCAGTACCTGGATTGCGAACTCGTAGATTCTCGCGGCCAGCGGCTCCTGTTTGGTGCCCACTATCCAGGCTCCTTAGTCTCGCCCGCCGGCGAGCGCTGGTCGGGCCTGCTGCAACAAACGTTCGAGACGCGCTAGTTCAGCCTCTAAGACTTCGCGCCCGATCTTGGTGATGGTGTAAACGCGACGTCGCTTGTCGGTCGATCCAGCAGACACCTGATCAGCAACTCCTTCATCTACCCATTCTGACTTGCGCATGCGGCGTAGGACTCGGTAGAGGTTCGCGGGATCGAGGGTGATGCCCGAGTCCTGACGCGCTTCGACTTGCTTAATCAGGCCGTAGCCGTGGCATGACTGTTCAGCCAGTGTTGCCAAGATCAGCAAGTCGCGTGGTGCGAGTGCGGGGTATTGCTCGGTCATGCTTCGTTCTCCGTTGTTACCAGACTAGTGGTCATGTGACCTATATCCGTCAGGTGACAGATAGTACGCCAAGATCGCACGAAGGTTTCGATCAGGCGTCTGTGTGGCTCCGATGTCTGTAGGATCTCTCACCGATGAAGACCTTCGACCTCAAACCCGGCGACATCCTTGCCGACAAGTACCGCGTTCTGGGCTTGCTGGGTGCAGGCTGGGAGGGCGAGGTCTACAAGATCCGCGAGCGAGGAACGCAGATTGAGCGTGCTGCAAAACTCTTCTTCCCCAAGCGGAATCTGCGCCATCGCGCAGCGTACTGGAACGCTCGCAAACTGCATAAACTGCGTTCGTGCGAGATCTTGGTCCACTACCACTCCACAGAAGTCATCGAGTGCCACGGTGAGAAGGTGTCAGCGTCGATCTCTGAGTACGTCGACGGCGATCTACTGTCGCACTACGTGCGCGGTTGGCGCGGCAAACGACTGCCGCTGTTTCAAGGCGTTCATCTGCTGCATGCTTTGACCGTGGGGGTGGAAGCGATCCACCTCTTGGGCGAGTACCACGGTGATCTTCATCTCGAGAACGTGATGGTCGAGCGGCTCGGCCTCACCTTCGATCTCAAGTTGATCGACCTGCATCACTGGGGTCCTGGAAGTCGCGCTAATCGCCAGCACGATCTGTGCTGCATGATTCGCTTGTTCCACGACGCGGTTGGTGGCCGCAAGCAATACTCCAAACATCCGCAGTGGGTACGCGGCATCTGCTGCGGCTTGAAGAACACCCTGATCTTGAAGAAGTTTCGCAACGTCACCGCGCTTAGGCTGTACCTCGAAAGCGAGGACTGGACCGAGTAGGTCCTTGGCTGCTTCGCTCTGCGCGGGCTTCTTCGCTCTGCTCGACTGCATGCAGTCGGTTCAAACGTTCCGGTAGGTGCTTGGTCTTAAGATGATCCGCTACTCGCGCTGATTAGTGATCTTGCGCGCGTCGGCAGCCTTGTCTAAGGTGGTGGCCACGTCGTGCTCCCGCTGCTCTACCTCGCCGCCTACCTTGGTGCGGTAACCCGGAGGAGGCCCCGCTGGTGAGGGCATTCGCCGCAACCGCGGGGACCTTCGTGCCGGGCTTTTTGCTGGTGTTGGGCTTGCGCGATCGATGGGAAAGGCTCTCGCACGTGCCCGTGCTCGCTGGTGCCTTTGCGGGAGTGAACGCCGCTGTAGTTGGAATCCTGCTCGCAGCGTTTGTACGGCCGGTGTGGAGCAGACCTCGCTCGCCGACGGATTGATCGCCTTGGCAGGCTACGATGCGCCGAGGTATCTGAAGATCGGGGTGGTGTGGTTGGTGCTTGCCGCGCTCATTCTCGGTCCCGCCCGCCCGGTTATCTGAGCTGTAGCTTTGAGTGTTCGAGGAATTGCAAGTCGAGGGCGCTCGTAAGAGTCCACAGAACAACCTCTAGTGAAAGGAGAAGTCATGCGGAAGGTCACACGGATCGGTGTCTTGTCTCTAGGCAAGCTGATGGGCGGAGTGGGCGCGGTGTTTGGTCTCTTCTTTGGCGTGGTACTCACCGTGATCAGTTTCTTCGGTGCCAGCATCGCCTTTGCCGAGTCAGGGAGCTGGGAGGGCCTGTTTGGCCTGATCTTTGGAGTTGGGGCGATCTTCGTTCTACCGATCCTCTACGGTGGTTTCGCCTTCTTGCAGGGGATCGTGACCGCCTTCGTCGCCAACCTGGCGATGCGGTTCTTCGGCGGACTCGAGATCGAGCTCAGCGACTCGTGATGGTGGTCACCGGCCACTGAGCTCCAAGCAGCCTGTGGTGAAACTCCCGCGCGGCTGAGTTCGAGCGCCGTCCCACGGGAGGCTTCCGCACTGGGCTCCAGATGGAGTGCGCCGTGCGCGAAGGTGATGTCCCGCGGGAGGCCAACGCACCGGTGCTCATCATCGAGCGTGCGTCGTGCCGCAGATGAGGCCACGCCGCCGAACCCTTTGGGCTCTAAGGGGGTTTGCGGCGCCTGGTGGCACCGCACCGCCTCAACGATAGCCCGCATCGCCTTCGGCGGCAGCGGCCCCTCCAGACACCGCAGATCCCCGCGCTCAGCCGCACGCGAGTTTCACCAAAGGCTGCGCAGCGAACCCCTAGGGGTACACGTAGCTCGCTTGCAGTCCGAGTGGAATGCCGAGTGCCCAATAGAGCAGCAGGAACGCGCTCCAGCTGACTAAAAGGGTCACGGCAAACGGCAGCATCAACGAGGTCAGCGTACCGATGCCTGTCTTCTTCACGTAGCGTTGGCAGAAGACAACGACCAGCGGGAAGTAGGGCATGAGAGGCGTGATGATGTTGGTGCTGGAGTCGCCCACTCGGTAGGCCGCCTGAGTAAGTTCAGGCGAGATGCCTAAGTCCATCAGCATCGGAACAAAGATGGTCGAGAGCAAAGCCCACTTGGCCGACGCTGAACCAACAAACAGATTGACGAACGCGGTCAGGCCAATGATGCCGACGATGGTCACCTGCGATGGCAGCGCCAGCTCGCGCAGGAAATTCGCACCCTTGAGCGCGATCAACAGCCCCACGTTCGACTGAGCGAACGCGGCGATGAACTGCGCCACGAAGAACACCATCGCGATGTAGTACGCCATGGTGCCCATCGCCGTACTCATGCCATCGATCACGTCTTTGCCGCTCTTGACGGTTCCAGCCACCAGCCCGTGGACCACGCCTGGGATCAAGAAGAACAGGAAGATCAATGGCACGATCATTTGCATCAAAGGAGCCGAGAAAGCGGTGAGCGATCCCATGGTGGCTTCCGCCTGCGAGCGCAGTGGCGAAGATTGGGGCCAGGCCGCCAGCACCAAGAGGATCGCCAAGATCGCGATCGAGGCGAGGCCCGCCCAAGCGCCCTTCTTGTCCTGCGGCTCGAGCTCCTTCATCTGAGGCATTTTCGCGGGATCGCCGTCGATCACCGTGTCCTTGAGCCGCGGCTCGATCACTCGATCGGTGATGTACCAGCCAACGACAATCACCAGAAGACTGGAAGCTGCGGTGAAGAACAGGTTGCACAGCGGATTGACTAGGGTGCTCTCGTTGAAGATTTGGGCTGCTTGCTGGGTGAAGGCTTGCAGTAGTGGGTCGATCCCCGAAGGGATGAAATTCGCAGAGAACCCACCCGAGACGCCCGCGAATGCGGCTGCGATACCGGCTAAGGGATGGCGGCCGGCGGCATAGAAGATGACACCGCCTAGTGGGATCACCAAGACGTAGCCCGCGTCGGCTGCGGTATGGCTGACGATTGCGGCCAGGATCAGAACCGGGGTCAAGAAGGACTTCGGTGTGAAGCTCAACAGCCCTTTGAGCACTGCGTTAATGAAGCCGGTGTGTTCGGCAACGCCAACACCGAGCAAGGCCACCAGCACTACGCCGAGAGGCGCGAAGCCGGTGAAGGTCGGCACCAGGTTGACCATGAACGAGGCCAACGCTGAGGGGGTGAGCTGGTTAACCACTCGCACCGGATCGCCGGTCACCGGGTGCACCTCGGTGAACTGAATTGGCGCGAGCAGCGCCGAAGCGATCCAGGTTCCGAACAGCAGGAGCAAGAAGAGAATTGCTGGGTCAGGCAGCTTGTTGCCGACGACTTCGACGGTGTCTAAGAAGCGCTGAAAAATGCTGCGCTTCTGAGATTTAGCGGAGGATTCAGACTTTGATTTGTTGGTCATGAACCCACGATAGCAAAGGCCTCGTCTTTAGAACGAGGAACCTGGTTGCTCGAGGAACTCGATCTCTTCCGCAGTTGACTCGCGATTCAAGAATGCGTTGCGATGAGGGAAGCGGCCAAAGCGTTCGATGATCACCTGGTGTTTGATCGCGAACTCCACCTGTGCTTGTGCTGCTTTGGCTGCAGGCCCTGCGCTCTCATCGCGCATTGCTTCAAACAGCGCGACGCTCCGAGTTTGGTCTTCGATGCTCTCTGAGTGTTCGAACGGTAGGTAAGCGAAGCCGCGCCAAGCAGCTGGGAATCGCTTGTCGGCGCCGCGCTGGATGAGTTCCCGAGCGATCGCGATGGCTGCGGTGTCTTGGGAGACCATCCTAGGGGAGTTGCGAAACAGATTCCGTGAGAACTGATCCAACACAATCAGCAGGGCGAAGGCGCTCTCGTCGTCGGCGAGCCAACTGTCCAGTTCGCCGCTGCTCGCTTGTTTGTGGAGTTCGCCGAAACGCTCGCGGATCGAGTTGTCGAACTCATCGTCTTTGGTCCACCAGGTGGCAACCACTTCGGGAGCGGAGAGGCCGTGCTCATCTAAGTCGCCGAACCAGAAGTCGAGGACGGCTGCGGCATTGTCAGCATTGTCACAGCGCGTCATTCGAGCAGTCCTCCCTCGGGGGCCTTGCGTGCTCGCTGGTTGTAGAGCAACTTCCGCAGCCGCTCTTTCTCTACATCGCTGAGCTTGCTGTAGTCCACGGTGAGTTCGGCTCCCGCGCTCATGCCTCGTTGCAGAGCTGGTCGCGCGCTCAGTTCTTGGTACCACCTCTTGAAGTAGGGGAAGTCGTTGATGTCTTCGCCCTGGTCTTGCCAGGAGACCGTCCATGGATAGGAGATCATGTCGGCGATGGTGTATTCATCTCCTGCAAGGTAGCGGCGGTCGTAGAGCCGGTTGTCCATGACCCCGTAAAGGCGATTCACCTCGTCACCGAACCGACGCAGTGCATAGGACTGATCCCCAGCTTGATCCTTGAGCCGTCGAAAGTGGCCGAACTCTCCAGTCTTGGGTCCTTGGTTGGCCATCTGCCAGATAACCCATTGGTTGACTTCGGCGCGCGCTCTTAAGCCCTTCGGATAGAACTGGCCTACCTTCTCTGCGATGTACATCATCATCGCGCCCGATTCGAAGACGGTGACCGGTTCAGCTCCGTCCGCTGGGTCGTGGTCGACCAATGCCGGCATGCGGTTGTTGGGGCTCATGCGCAAGAAGGACTCGGTGAACTGGTCGCCCTGGCCGATGGCGCAGGTCACTAAGTTGTAGGGCACTGCTGCCTCTTCTAAGAGAATGGTGACCTTCTTGCCGTTCGGGGTTGGCCAGTAGTGCAGATCGATCATCGTTGCTGGTTCCTGTGTGGTCTCAGTCGTTTGCGTCGTTCGCGTCGTTTGATCTCACAAGAGTAGCGGACTGGGCGAGGAACCGAAGCATGACGAACATCGGGTGGTCGCGGAGAAGGGCCAGCCGTCGTAGGGGGAGGTGCTGTGTGGCATGAATGCGCGGATGCAAGACACAGCTTCGCCGCGCGCCCTCTGCCGATGGCTCCTGCTGGTAGGGGCGATGGTCGCCATCCTGACCAGCGCTTGTTCGGATCTGCCTACCCTTGCCGGGCGCCGAACCCGGGACCAAGATCTTCATCGCCGAGCGTGCGTAAACGATGGCCAAAGGATGGGTGAGAGCGAGAGGATCACGGTAGAGGATGCTCTGCGCGCGATCACCATCGAGGCCGCACGATCGCTGCAGCTCGAGGATGAAATCGGCAGCCTGGAGGTTGGCAAGCGTGCTGACTTCACAGTGCTTGAGCAAGACCCGTTCACGGTTCCCGTTGATGACCTGCACCAAGTTGAGGTTGGGGGGACTGTGCTCGCCGGAGAGATCCTGCTGCGCGATAAGGGCAGAAAGGACTGAAAGGACTGAAAGGACTGAGAGTCAAACCCCTTAGGAAAAGATCTTGAACCAGGTGGAGAAGATCTTCCGCGTGGTGTCGGTGAGCTTGGTCTTGCGCCACGCGCCGGCAGCCTTCTTCGCGACCTCTGCCTGTGTTGGGTAGGGGTAGATCGTTCCCGCGAACTTGCTCAAGCCGAAGCCGTTGGTGATCGCGAGAGTGAACGGAGCGAGCAGGTCGCCCGCGTGACTGGCAACCACGGTGGCGCCCAGAATCTGGTCGGTACCCTTCTTCAACACGACCTTTAAGAAACCCTCATCCTCGCCGTCGAGAATGGCGCGGTCCACGTCGTCCATGCTGATCTTGATGACGTCGGTCTCAATGCCCTTGGCCTTGGCGTCGTGTTCATAGAGGCCGACGTGTGCAATTTCAGGCGATGTGTAGGTAGCCCAAGGCACCACCAAGGACGACGTCTTCTTGCGACCAAAGAACAGTGCGTTTTGGATGACAGTTGCTGCGTGCGCGTCTGCAAGGTGCGTGAACTTGAGTTCGTGGGTGACGTCACCGGCCGCGAAGATGTTTTTAGCGGTGGTGCGTAGCCGGTCGTCGGTGACGACGCCGCCGCGGTCGAACTTTACCCCGACCTCTTCGAGGCCGAGGCCATCCGTATTTGGAGTGCGACCAACCGCGACTAGGAGTTCTTGCGAGGCGACACTGAACTGCTCGCCGTCGCGCTCGAAGTGAACCGTGATGTCCGTACCGGACTGCTCAATGCTCTTGATCGCAGCGCTCATCTGCAAACGCACGCCATCGGCGATCATGCTTTCTTGAACAACCTGTGCAGCGTCTGCATCCTCGCGCACAAGAACGTGGTCCGCCATATCGAGCACGGTGACCTTGCAGCCGAACATCGCGAACGACTGCGCCATCTCGCAACCGATGGGCCCAGCGCCAATGACGGTCATGCTCTCAGGCAGCTCGGTCAACGAGAAGATCGTTTCGTTGGTGAGGTACTCCACTGTGTCGAGACCGGGGATCGGCAGCTGTGCAGCGCGCGCACCGGTAGCGATCACAGCCTTGCGAAAGTTGAGCGTCTTGCCATCGACCTCTACAGTGCTCTTCGAGGTGAACTTGCCGTGGCCCAAAAACACATCGACTCCGAGCGAGCTGTAGCGCTCCGCGCTATCGATGTGACTAATGTCCGCCCGCAACTTGCGCATACGCTCCATCGCTTTGGCGAAGTCCCCGTTGCCCGAAGTCTGTGGAGCGCCAAACTGCTCGCGTCGTCGACTGCTCCAAGCACGAGCCGCGCTGATCACACCCTTCGAAGGAACGCAGCCGATGTTGAGACAGTCACCGCCCATGAAGTGCCGCTCGATCAATGCCACCTTGGCTCCCAGGTTGGCAGCGACCACCGCGGTCACCAGGCCTGCAGTGCCAGCGCCGATGACCACCATGTGGTAGCGGTCCTTGGGCTCCGGGTTGGTCCAGTCGTGGGGGTGCACATTGGCGACGAGGCGTTGGTTGTGTCCGTCGTAGGGCTCCATGATTGGAGGAGCGGCTTTTGTGGCTTGGTTGGTCATTGCGTGGTCCGGAGATTTGAGGTTACGACTTGGGTCGCGTTGTGCAGTCGCTTTGCTTACGGGGTGTGGTGATAGCTGGTTTTGTTGGCGCTTGCGAACTGGGTGGCATCGGGAGGCATGATGTCGTACTTGGGGCCTCGCTGCGGTGGTGGGTTTGGTGGGGTGGCGATTGGCGTTGGCGACTCTGAGGGTGAGCGCGAGTAGCGCATGGGCGGGGGCGCGTCTTCGCTCCTTTCGGCAGATCGATCCCCCTCGTAGGCATCGGTTGCGGCCTTGTCTTGAGCGGGTAGGCGTTGTTGCACGAGAGGCTTCGCACCCTTGCCAGGGTCCTCGTCGCCCGCAGCGCCCTCACGCCTTCGTCGCTAGTGAAGCTTGGTCAGGGGCGGCCCGTTCGACCGCGGCATCTTGGAACGCGGTGGCAAAGGGGAGAGGCCTAAGCCTGGGAGTGGAAAGTGCGAGGCGTGGGCTACGTGAACGGTTGGTGCAGAGAACAGTCAACGTGCTCGGGATCACTGTAAATACAAATGTATTGACGCAGGTCGATCGAGGGCGCTAGAGTTTCCAGATGGCGAAGACAGAACAGCTGCAGATCCGGGTTTCCAGGCAGCAGAAGGCTCGCTTGGCGCGGGACGCTAAGCGGGCCGGCCAGACCATTTCAGCGTACGTCTTAGGACGAAGCCTTGTTGAGGCTCGAGAGGAGTTCGGCGAAGTTCTTGGCCGGTTAGCCAGCGGAAAGAACGAGTCCTTCGCCTTGGCAACGTTGAACGACCTCCTCTCGAAGTGGACAGGCGGGGAGCTAGCTCAAGGGGTGGATGAAGCTCCAACAGTGGAACTCTCGCCGTTTCTCCACAACTATGTGGCGGCGATGGTCGAACTCGCGTGCTCAAAGAAAGGCATTGCGACACCTTTCTGGACTTTCGAAGTGGCCGCGTTGAAGCAACCGTACTTCGCTACGGAGCTGGCCAGCTTGCGTCCGTACCTTTTGATGGCTTCGCCAGTTCCCTTTAAGCGGCGCAACCTGTTCGTCGACGCTAGCGTCGGCGACAGGGTCTAGCAGCTATGCAATCGGACCTGCTGACCCGAGACGACATCCTGCGGCTATTCACACTGCTCGATGCTGAACTGGCAGCTGACCACGCAGAGGCAGAACTTTATGTGGTCGGCGGTGCAGTGATGTGCCTCTCTCTCGGTGCCCGTAGCGCCACCCGAGATGTAGACGCAGTCTTCAAGCCAACCAAGTTAGTGCGTGAGGCCGCAGCGAGGGTTGCCATCAAGGCGAATGCGCCAGAGGACTGGCTCAATGATGCGGTCAAGAGCTTCCTAGGCGAAAATGCGAAGTTCGTGGATTTTCTCGAACTCGACCGGCTCCGTGTCTTCGTTGCAGACCCTTCGTACTTGCTCGCCATGAAGTGCGCTGCGATGAGACTTGGTGCAGAGTTCCACGACCTCGAGGATGTTCGGTACCTATTGCGCCATCTCAACATCACGTCGGCCCAACAAGCTCTCGAGATCGTCACCCAGTACTTCGATCCGAAAAGCCTTCCTGCAAAGACTAGATTGGCCTTGGAAGAATTGCTGGGTTAGTAGCTCGGCGACTCTCGGCGACTCTGGGCGCCGGGGTCATGAAGCTCCTCAATCACACTCTCAGAGACGCAAGGAACTCGCGTCGTCTCCCACTCGGATGGCCTGCGGCGGTACGTCAGCCCGCCGCATCGTAGGCAGCGCGGATCCAGGCCATGAGCTCGGCATCGACCTCGCCTGGGGAGGCTAAGCGCACCTTGTACTGGCACATGCCGCCGGGCTTCAGAGCGATCAGTCGGTCGCCGGCCTCGAGTTCCTTGGCGTTCAAGCCAATCTCGACTTGCGTCTTGGTGGCAGGCCCGATCGTGGCGAACTGCTTCTTGCGGCGCAGGCTCAGATTGGCCTTCTTGGGCGCAATTTCGAAGGGCCCGAGCTTGGTGATCGCCTTCATCGCTTTGACGTGAATCGGTAGCAACGCCGCCTTGGGTCCGGCATAGATCTCCTCGGTCGCAGCGTCGGCACTGGCTGCAGGAGCGGTGGCTGCGCCCGTCGAACGCCGGTAGAACGTCACCAACGTATTAGCGTCCCCATGGCCGAGGCCTAGGTCGCTCTTCGCCGCGTCACGCAGCTGGCCATGCTTTGCCAACCCGGACTTCTCCAACCAGGCGTAGAGCTGGGGGAGCGTCTTGCCGGTCTTTTTCTGGATGTTGGCGAGCTGCGTCTCTACTGCCTTGTCGATGTCCATATGGCGATCTTACTCGTACCGGAGCGCCCGCAACACGTTGCGAGCTCTTTCCGAGGACCCGCAACATGTGCCTGGCACCCTTTGCTGCTGCTGAGGCCCTTTGCTGCTCAACAACATTACCCCGGCATCTTTTGCTGCTGCTGGCAACCCTTTTCGTTCCTTCTGCAGGATTGCCCGGCGACTAATACTGCGACATACCGGGAAAAAGTCTTGCGTGTCCGTCTACCTCTAAGCGGTGTATCTCGGAGCGTGGCGTCTGACGGTCGGCTCCGGCACGTCGCGATGCCTTTCGAACTTAGTTTCCACTCTCGTGAACCGGAGGTCCCATGCCCCATCGCCCTAACATGCCCACTCGACCTGACACAAACCATCTCGGAGGTTCGCAGCGAGTCGTGCGATTCGCTTTCTTGCTCGCCGTTGTCGTCAACCTGCTTTTCAGCCACGTCGCCTTGGCCGCCATCTACAAGAGCACGAACGGTGGCGAGTCGTGGAGCTTGGTCGAGCTTTCGCTGATCGATGTCCACTCTCTAGCGGTCGACCCCAACGACGAGGATGTCATCTACGCCGGCAACCACTTCGACGGGATCTGGATCAGTACGGATGGCGGAGACGACTGGGGTCCCACGGACGGCAACGGGACGAACCTCGAGTACGTCGACCACCTGGAACACAACGGCATCTACATCTACGCCGCGACCCTCGATCTCGACACCAACGGGACGACGGCGGGAGCGGGTGAGGTGTACCGCAGCAGCAACGAGGGAAACACCTGGACCGTGGTCGGTAGCCCCCACGGTACGAGCACCCTGTCACTGACGTTCAATGGCGCCAATCTGTTTACCGCCAACAGCGGATCAGGTGCGAAGCGTCTGCTATCTCCCCTGAACGGCGCCTGGTCTGCAATAGGTGGTTTCGATGCGGTCTCGACGTCGGCGGCGAGTACCATCATCGCGCCGTATATCGGTCACGCGTGTACCGCTACGAACCCGGTTGGACAGTGCGGGGGGGTGATCAAGCTACACGACGATATCCCGCTCGAGGAAGACTGCGTGATCCCCTGGACGTGCTGGGACCCGGCAAGCGACGGCCTGCCGTCTCCCGTCGATGTCGAGGATCTCGCTTCCGACGGCGTCAGTCTCTATGCCGGGACCTTCGAACAGGGCATCTACGAGCTCATTGGCAGCACATGGAGTTCCCTCGGGCTCGACGGAATCTCGATCCACGACATCCTGCCGAGCCAGAGCACGCGTCCGATGGTCGTTTCGACGATCGACGGTGTGTTTCGCCGAGAATCCAACGTCTGGGTGCCAAGCAACAGCGGATTGGATCTCGAGATCTCTGTGCCGTATGCGCTGGTGCGCGATCCGTCAGATCCGGATGTTCTGTTCCTCGGAACCTGGGAAGCCAGCAGCGGGCTACTCGACACGATTTTCAGCGATGGCTTCGAGTCGGGCGCCCTAGACTCATGGTCCGTGGCGGGTAGGTCGGGTGCGGTCTCGAATCGCGAGGAGCTACGGCTGGCCTTCCTCGAACACTTCCACTAAACGTTCTCTCCGGTCGCGTATGACGATTCGTAGGGCCGGGCGCGGTGTGCCTGCCAGGTGCTTCGCCTAGCTCGCTGGCTGGCGCAACATGTGCCTGACACCCTTTGCGCTGCGGAGGGCAACGAAGGGCTGGTCGCAGACCACACCAGCAGGTCACCTAGCGCGAAGAGGCCCCGTGATCGCGCCTCGCATTTCTTAGAGAAGTGAGAGAGGCCCTTTGTTTTCAACGGTCCAACGCGCGTGCTAAGGCAACGCAAAAAATTTTGCCTTAATGGAGACGCGTGTGTGGGCCTGGTTCAAGGAGATCGGCCTTGCGAAGGGCTTCGCTATCCACAGCGAGCGGTGTGACCCAGTGGATCGCATGCCCGAGTTCGTCGTGCAGCGTTTCCAGGCGAAGCTTCTCATCGGTGGCTCCGGGAGCGAGGAGGGGTAGAAGATAGTCGATCGCTTCGGCGGCGATCGGTGGGTAGCTTGCTGTATTCGGGTCGTGCCCCTTCGGCCCCTCCCGCGCGATGATCTCTCGAAAGATCTCCTGCGCCTCGGCAAGCGCGTCCTCTGTTTCGAGATTCGCAAGGTTCCAACCGAGGCCGAGCAGCTCTCGATCGACAAAGATCTGTTCGATCTGCCGCAACATGAGCCTGGCACCTTTGCTGGATAAGTCAGGATAGTCGCTCGGCAACCCCGCAGGGCGTCAAGGAGGGCCTGTGTCCTTGCCCAAGCGAGTGGCCGGTAGTTCAATCCGCTACCCCGGTGGCTCTTCGGAGCGATGAAGCTGCTGGGGATGCGGGTCAACCGCACGCTCCAATACGACATCGAGGGTTCTACCAAAGAACCGCGGCTTTTGAAGGCGCCAACCGAGTACATCTGGAACCTCGCGGTGGTGTCGGATATTGTCGGCAGGAGTCATCCGTTGCGTGATGAGTGCCTTACCAGTCAAAGGTAGTTCGAAACACTTCCGATCGAGCAGCGAGATTCTCAGCGGAGGCGATCTTGCTGAGATGAGCTTGCACGCACTCAGTTGAGCCGATCGAGCTGCGGAGTTGCTAACTAAAGGAGTCCGGTTTGCAACAAACTGGCCGCAATGCACCGTGTCCGTGCGGTTCCAAGAAGAAGTACAAGAAATGTTGCTGGCAGAAGGAGCAGCAGATTGCAGCGGAAGAGGCGCGTGTAAACCACGCGGAGACCGCCCTTGACCGTACGCTGGAGAAGGTCTGTGGGTGGTACGACTCGAATGTCGAAGCACTGGGGGGGGGCGAAGCCTCATGGTTTCTCGAAGCTGTTGGTGAGCAGGGCTTCGAGGCGATCTGCCTGTCAATGGCGAATGAATCAGATGAGGACAGAGACTACTTTGGTCAGCTTCTCTTCATGATGGAGCTAGAGAAGCGGCTCTTCGACGATGCGGAGGTAGCGGTCGGGACCACGACAATTGGTCCGCTCGACGTTCTCCTGAGGAAGACGCGTTGCCCCGGGCTGACACGGGGGCCAGAGCTGGATCGCCTCGAGCGTTCTTGGTTGGAGGCTTGGAGCAGGTCGCCGTTGCGGCTCTATGACATCGTTGCGACCGATCCTGATCTCGGCAGCCTCACCTTTGAGGATCTTATGAGCCGGGAGAGACTGCAAGTTGTCGACAAGATCGGTTCTGAGAATCTTCCTGTTGGTCTCACGGTGGCCGCCAGGGTCATCAGCGGCGACGACCAGTTGCCACGTGCTGGCAATCTTTGGGGCCTAACCCCGATCGGAAGGGACGAGACCCTCTCACAGCTTCGTTCTTCCAAGGGCGCCGCTGGCGACCCGAGGGTCTTTGCTTCAGTTGTGCGAAACAACTGGTTGAGAAGCTGTCTGCCGATGGACATGCCCGATATCGTCAACATGGGCTCCGGCGACCCATTGCTATTGACCACGGTCCACTACCAGGTCCGCGACTGGGATGCTCTTAGTGCGGCAATGGACGGTCTGGAGGAGTGGGCGGGATCTCGAGAGGATGGCTGGGTATGGCTTGAACCCTCTGACACCGCACTGCAACGCTCTCTTTCGAGCCTCAACCTTAGCGAAGACTATGCTGACCGAGTGGAGCTGTTTTCACGTTCGTCCTCGATGGCGGAGCGGGCACGAAGCATTGTTGAGTCGGCCGCAGGCAAGGCGTTAGGCAGGCTGCACACCGAGAGTCTGGGCGCGGACGAACTGTTGACCGGCGTGTCCGCCCCGAGGAGTTCGGCACATGAGGAGTCCGAGACGCAGATCCCAGCTGAGGAGATGACGGAGATGGTTCAGGCCCTGTACGAGGAGAGGCTCTACGCTGAGTTCTTCGACACGCCGCTACCAGTTCTCGACGGCCAGGCACCTAAGGATGCGATGAAGACCAGGAACGGGGCGCAGAAAGTCGCGCACCTTATCGACGACTACAAGGCCAACGAGCGCCGCATGGCCGCGAGCCAAGATCGCGAGCCGGCAAGTCTTGCTTTTCTCGAAGAGAAGTTTCGCGAGCTGTCGCACGACGGATAGCGGTACGGAGGAGCGATCCGACGATGGCTTCTTTGAGCCAGACTGATGGCAGCATAGGGACGTGCTCTTATAGAGCAGTTGTCGTCGACTGTCAGCAGCAGAAAGCAGGCCTTCCCAATCTGCTGCGGTGTTGCCCGGCGACTCGTGCTGTCAGCACCATCTGCTGAGCGTGGCGGTTCATCATGGTGATAGAGGAACAGCCGCCGCGTCTGGCTGTCGCGGGGTCACATCGAAACGCGTATCGACCTGCTGGCCAAGCTTTCCGAGGATGCGCATCAAGCGATCGATCGTGAAGCGCCCAAGCTGCACGTTTCGGATCCGGGTGAACTCGGCATGATTGACACCCGTGCGGGCTTCGGCTTGGCGCGTGGAGAGTTCCTCCTCATTCAGAATGCCTATGATCTGAGCGGCCAGTAGAGCTTTGGCTTGCTGCACATCGGCATCCTTCCGACCGAAGTCGCGAAAAACGTTGCCTGAGCCTCGCACTAGTTCGAAGTCTTCTGTGTTCTTGGTCATTGTTGTAGCTCCTTCTTCAAGCGTTTGAGCCGATCCTTGGTCACGTCGATCTCAGGCTGCGGTGTTTTGCGCCCCTTGGTGCTCTTCTTTTGGAATACATGGACGACCCAAATATCCTCACCGAGCTGCACCGCATAGACAGTCCGGTAGGCATCCGTGCGGTACTTCAAAGCGACTTCAAAGATGCCAGAGCCCAATCCCAGCAACGGCTTGGCCCGATCAGACATCGCTCCGTCAGCAGCAACGGTCAGAGCCCGAAGGATCTGATCCTGTACCTGCGCCGGGAACTTGGCGAAGGCTTTCTGAGCGGCCTTCACCCAAGAGATCGGTCGTGTATCGCGACTCTTCATACTCAATGGTGACACATATGACACCGGCCTGTCATCGAGACTACTCTCCTGGACCGATGCACCTGATTCGTACATACCGAATAGAGGACGAACAAGGAACGAGGGGAGCCATGGAACACCGTACACAAGACACATACCCGCTGACCCATTTCCGCCAGCACACAGGCGCTCATCTTGAGCGCATCGCTCAAGGCCGGGTGGAGACCATCACCCAAAACGGTGAAGCGGCCATGGTGGCAATGAGCCCGGAAACCTACGATGCGATGCGGGTCACGCTTGAGCGCGGCCATCTCTGGGATGAAGCGCTCGCGCGTCTTGCTGAAGGTCGCGGCGCTGATGCACGTCAGGCGATCGAAGGAGTTGCGAAGAAGCTGGGCTTGGAGTTGTGAGCCGGGGGCTCTAACAGATCAAATACGAACCCCTGGCCCTGGCAGCTCTCGAAGAAGCGGCCGATTACACTGAAGCGCGGTGATTAGGGTCTGACTACGAAAGGCACACAACGTGTGCTAACATTTCACTGTCCTACTTCGACTGGAATGCCGACAAGAACGAACGGTTGCGGCGCGAACGTGGGCTTGGCTTTGAGGACGTTGTATTCACGTTGAGCGGGTCGACTTACTCGACGTGCTCGAGCACCCGAATCAAGATCTCTATCCTTGGGCAGAGGTCCTCGTAGTGGACATAGCCGACTACGTGTACCTCGTGCCGTTTGTAGAAAATGAGCGAGGAGTGTTCTCAAAGACGATCATCCCGAGCCGTAAGGCAACCAAGCAAACCAAGAGCGGAGGCGATCATGGCTAAGTTGGACAAAGAAGAACGAGAGCTCCTTCGCTCTGTAGACAAAGGGGAGTGGAACTCCGTCGCTGACAAGAGCGAAGTCGAGCGCTACCAGAGCTACGCCGCTGCAACCTTCAAGAAGGACCGGCGCATCAACATTCGGTTGTCAACGAAAGACCTCGTTGGCTTGCAGAAGCGTGCGCTGGAAGAAGGGATTCCATACCAGACCTTGGCGGCGAGTGTGCTGCACAAGTATGTGGAGAGGCGGGAGGGGTAGAGGGGGTGACTGGTCTCGGTTTGGTGGCAACCGGAACCCATACACCGTCATGGTCTGGTTCAAGGCAGTGATGATTTGCTCCAACTGTCCACCAACACTCGGTTGATGGCAGTGCGAAGCAACCCGGAAGGTGGTGGCTCGGCGCCACCTGCCTTTCAGGTTGAGGGGTTCGGGGCGCGCAGGACTGGTCGGCCTCGGCCGTCCCCAGTCCCTGGCCTTTGTCAACACAGCGACAAGCTCTGCGAGTATCGCGAGCTCCTCTGCTTCGTCTCCCTCGAATCGCAGCGGCCTGAACTTTGAGTCGGATGATTCGGGGAGCAAGGTCACGGTCCCGGCACGCTCTGTCGACGACTTTGTATTCGCTTTCGTACCGCTTGATCGTGTACCTACCTCAAGTCTCAGGATCTGCGATCTCTCGATGCTGGGCTGGCGACCCGCAACATGTGGCTGGCACCTTTTGCTGGAAGGCAGCGGCGGTGAGCAGAGTTGCATAGTAAGGCTCACCCGAGGTGAGCCATCAGGTCCGCCACGAACCGGTCAGCGGGCAAGGATCCGAGCGCGCGGTACTCGGGCGGCACCACGGTATGAAAACCCCGCAGCGGCGAGGCAACCTCACCCGCGGTGCGCAGTCGGCGTAGCGCGGCCCGGGATGCCACCAAGCTCCGACCGAGTCCCTTGGAGAGTTCCTCGGTGGTGAAGGTGGAGCGGTTGCCGGTCTGGAGGTCGTTCAGGAACGGCCGGGTCGATTTGGTTTCTGAAGTCACCTGTAAGTCCTTGAGCACGTAAGGTGGCATTTGGTGTGGCTTTTTGTGCGTGAGGACTGGCCGAACCGCAGCATGTGCCTTCTGGCACCCTTTGCTGCGGAGCACCGCGTTTCATCTATCATGTGGGACTCACCAAACAACTAGACCCCTACCAGGACAAAGCAATGATCCGTCGATCCTCCACCTGTTTCCTAACAGCGGTGCTCATCGCTGCGATGACACTCTCTGCGAGCGCTTTGAGTGCCGCCGAATCCCGCCACCTCCAACTCACCGACTATCTGGAATTCGAGCGGGTTTCCGATCCTCAGCTCTCTCCCGACGGGGAGCGCATCGTCTACACCCGACGGTGGGTGGACAAGATCAACGATCAGTGGAAGTCGGCGGTGTGGATCATGAGCGCCGACGGCAGTGGCGGCCGCTTTCTCTTGGAAGGGAGCTCACCACGCTGGTCGCCAGATGGCACCCGGCTGGCCTACGTAGCGGAGGGCGAACCCAAAGGGCCTCAGATCCATGTCAGATGGATGGACGCTAATGGTGGTACTACTCAGATCACCCGTGTCGACAAGCCACCTTCCAATTTGGAGTGGTCGCCCGACGGTCAACATCTTGCCTTCGTCTCCTTGGTCCCCACCAAGACCTCTTGGAAGATCGACATGCCTGCTGCACCGGAAGGTTCCAAGTGGACCGAGACTCCCCGCATCGTCGAGAGCGTGACCTACCGTCGAGATCGCCAAGGCTTCATCGAGGAAGGCTTTCGGCAAATCTTCGTGGTCACCGCCGAAGGGGGCACCGCGCGTCAACTGACCGAAGGTGACTTCCACAGCGGCGGCAGTCTGAGCTGGACGCCTGACAGCAACGAAATCTTGTTCTCCGCCTTCCGCGATGACGACTGGGAGTACGCCATCCGCGAGAGCGACGTCTACGCCATCAGTGCCGACGGCGCCGCTCTCCGTCAGCTCACCACGCGCCCTGGCGTCGACAGCAGCCCGAGCGTCTCTCCAGACGGCAAATGGGTGGCCTATACCGGCTACGACTGGACCGACGACACCTATATCGAAAGTGTCCTCCACGTCATGCCCCTAGGCAACTCCGACGAAGTAGAGCCCGGCGCCACCGAAGGCGAATCTCGAGTGCTCACTGCCGATCTCGATCGTTCGCCCAACAACCTCATGTGGAAGCCGGACTCGAGCGGCGTCTACTTCAACACCTCCGACAGTGGCGATCGCAATCTGTACTTTGCTCCTGGTCGTGGCCAGCTGCGCAAGGTCACCGACGGTGATCACATGTTGACTGTGTCCATGCTCCGCGGCAACCGAGCTGTGGGAGTGATGACCTCTCCTCAGCAGCCTGCTGATGTGGTGGCAATCGATCTGAATCAGACCGCCTCCACTCCGAGATTTCTGACTCGAGTCAACGAAGACATTCTCGCCGGCGTCGATCTCGGAAAGGTGGAAGAGATCTGGTACGACTCGGTGGATGATTTCCGTATCCAGGGCTGGATCGTCAAGCCCCCGAACTTCGACCCCAACCAGACCTACCCCTTAATGCTCGCCATTCACGGTGGGCCCCACGGCATGTACAACACCGGCTTCAATTTCGGTTGGCAGGAACATGCCGCCAACGGGTACGTGGTGCTGTACACCAATCCGCGTGGTTCTTCGGGTTACGGCAGTCCCTTCGGCAACGCCATCAAGTGGGCCTACCCCAGCAAGGACTATGACGACCTCATGAAAGGCGTGGACGTGGTCCTCGGCGAAGGCTACGTCGATGAGAAGCGCATGTACGTCTACGGGTGCAGTGGCGGTGGCGTGCTCACAGCCTGGGTCGTTGGCCATACCAATCGCTTCGCCGCAGCCTCGTCCAACTGTCCGGTGACCAACTGGCTTTCCTTCGTCGGCACAACCGACGGCCCCAACTACTGGTACAAGAACTTCGAGAAGGATTTTTGGGAAGACCCGAGCGAGCACCTGCGTCGCTCACCCATCATGTACGTCGGCAACGTCACCACGCCCACCATGCTGATGACCGGTGTTGAAGATCTGCGAACTCCCATTGCCCAAACCGAGGAGTACTACCAGGCGCTGAAGATGCGCAAAGTGCCGACGGCCATGGTTCGTTTTAACGAGGAGTTTCACGGCACGTCGTCGAAGCCGTCGAATTTTTTGCGCACGCAGCTGTACCTTCGACATTGGTTCGAGAGGTGGCCGGAGGGGGAAGGTGAAGGCGGTGTAGGCGCTGAGAATGCAGAGGACACATCGACTCCGGATCGGTAGCTACGAGTGGTTTGAACCGGCCTGGACTTGGGAACAGACAGGGGTGTAGAACGAATCGGAGAGAGAGGAAGACAGCGAGAGTCCTTGGCGGATCGCCAAGTGGTAGCGGTCGCATCTTTGTGCACGCCTGGCCCCTTTTTAGATCGTTAGGAAGTAGACGGCGCCCCTGCGACGCTCGGACCGCGGTGTTTCAGCCCGAGCGGCGCTCCGTAGGTACAGCTCCGCCCAACCGGAGCACAGCATCAGTAGCACCTTTCGAATCTCTACCTGTTGCTGCGTCCTTCGTCCCTGTGCGACGCGACTTGAGCTACTGAGCGTGCAGGCAAGGCTCTAGCCTCTACAACCGTCGTCTCTACGGCCCGGCTCGGCAGAAGCAACCGGTCGGCAGAAAGCAACCTTCCGGAAACTCTCTGAGAGCTTCAGTGATCCCCTCTCGAAGCCGCCGCGATGCTCGCTCGTATTGGTTGACCCAATCGTCCCATTCGATCTTCCACAGTCGCCACGTTTCCTTGGAGTCGGCATGGACCTCCGGCACGATGTCGCTCTTCGCTGACTTAGGCTGGTAGGCGAACTTGCGCGGATCGCAAAGGCTCTTCTTCCAATCGCGCCGAACCTTCGCGATCTTGTCCTTGTGCTCCATCAAGATCGATGAGCACAGCTCATGAGCGATCGCCCGGCGCTCCTTGGGCGACATGTCGTCCGTGCAAGGTAGTGGAGCCAAGGGCAGGACTACCTTGCTCTGGCAAGCCTTGAGTTCCTTCCTTGCCAACCACTTCCGGCTCACCTTCTTCTTGCGACGACTCGCACCCCTCTCCACTTCGTAGAAGGCGGTTCGGTCAATCCAGCGGCCAACGAGCTGCATCGAGCCCGAGAGCCAAGCGCTGGCAGATTGGATGCCGGGCCACCTGGTCGGGTGCGGCACTAATCCTTCCTTGACGCCTTGAGGAAGAGTCATCAACTACACCGCGATCAGTCGTCGAGCGGTTTGTGATCACCCACCCATTCCATCCAGATCGAGGCGCGGAGTACTCGTACGTAAGGGTTCGAGTTTCATGGGGCGAGGAACGGGTTTACTACTACCGCGACGGCGAGCAGGCGTTGTCCTGGCTGCCTTTGTCATGGACAGATCTCCTTAGTCTGGATGCGTTCGAGCAGCAGTCATCGGGACGTGCGCACTTTCGGGCCAGCGATTTGCTGGCGGCTCGCCGATTCTTGGATGGGCGGGAAGAGTGTTAAGCAAACTTTGCCGTAACAGTCTCGGGAATTTCGCCTTGCTCTATTCCGGGATCCTTGCTCAATGCTGATCAGAAACGAGTCTGCATCGGGTGTCTCACGATTTTTCCTTGACAGATCTTCTTATGAGCGGCATAATTGTCGGTACATACAAGGAGCGATATGCCTTCAAAGAAGACAAAACTGCGAGACAGTGGGTGCCTCAATCCCTCGGTCGCTGATGTGCACGACAAACGGTTTGAACAGATGGATTTCTTCGATCCCCTTGACCTCGTCCAGGTCAAGTACGAGATGTTGCGTCGGGTCCAAGCCGAGCAGGGGTCGGTCCTCGAAGCCGCTCGAGACTTTGGGTACTCGAGACCTGCTTACTACCGGGCTAAGGCTGAATTCGATCGTGCAGGATTGCCTGGTCTCATTCCGAAGAAACGCGGTCCCAAAGGCGGCCACAAGCTCACCGATGAGGTGGTCGAGTTTTTGCTGCGCACCATCGAGGCAGAGCCGGCTCTTGGATCAGGGGCTTTGGTGTCTCGGATCAAGGCCGAATTCGACGTCACAGTGCACGCTCGCAGCGTCGAGCGAGCACTCGAACGACGAAAAAAAAACTCCGCGTGAAATGAGCGAGAGAGCACCCTCTGCGAGCGCGCTGCTTGATGCCTACGAGCTGCTCCGCGAGAGCGCTTTGACGGGCGACAGCAGCATCGCTGTCGGCTGTGGTCTTAGCGTCATTTTGAGCCAAGGGATGACGGCTTGGATGAAGCTCTTTCAGCTGACGGGAGCGCTTCAGCAGCCCAAGCGGAGAGAGCCTGTTTTGTGCAGCCCTTCGGTCGACTTGGCTGACCGCATTGCTGGAGTGTTGGCCGACATATTTCTGCGTCAAATGGAGGAATCGCGATGCTAAGGAGTGACAATTCGAAGGTCACAAGTGACCATTTGTCTCGACGAGCCTTTCTTTATGTCAGGCAGTCGAGCTTGCATCAGGTCATTGAGCATCAAGAGAGTGGCCGTCGCCAGTATGCGTTGCGTGAGCGCGCGATTGCGCTCGGCTGGGCCCAAGATCAGATTGAGGTGATCGATTCTGATCAAGGTCAATCAGGCGCCTCACAAGACCGTGCTGGTTTCAAGCGATTGGTGACTGCAGTGGGCCTTGGAGAAGCAGGCCTGGTGCTCGGTCTTGAGGTGTCGCGCTTGGCTCGCAACTCGACCGACTGGCATCGCCTGCTTGAGATGTGCGCACTGACCGACACTTTGCTGCTAGATGACGATGGTCTTTACGATCCGAGTCATTTCAATGATCGGCTTCTTCTGGGGATGAAGGGCACGATGTCGGAAGCAGAACTGCACATGCTGCGCGCACGCTTGCAGGGTGGCTTGCTGAACAAGGCTCGCCGTGGTGAGCTCAAACTGAGATTGCCACTGGGATTCGTCTACGACGCACTAGACCGCGTGGTACTCGACCCTCACGCTCAAGTCCAAGAATCGATCCGATTGCTGTTTGCCACCTTTGTGCGCGTCGGCTCTGCGATGGGCACGGTCAAGTGGTTTCGCTCGCAAAGCTTGCTCTTTCCCAGCTACCTTGATGCAGGCAAGCCAACGAACGAGGTCATGTGGCGCGCTTTGGATTTTGCGACCGCGCTACGCATGCTGCATAACCCGCGCTACGCGGGGGTCTACTTTTTCGGCAGAACGCGCCAACGTCGGTTGCCCGGTGGCAAGTACCTTCGCAAGTACAAGCCAATGACTGAATGGGACGTGGTGATTCCGGATGCGCACCCGGGTTACATCACCCGCGAGCAATTCGAAACCAATCAACGTCAACTAGAAGCCAATGCCGCAGCACACGGCGCCGATCGTCGGCGAGGCCCGGCACGAGAGGGTCCGGCTCTACTCCAAGGACTGGTGCTCTGTGGCCGTTGCGGGCGCAGAATGACGCTCACCTACAAGAACCGCTCGAAGGGGCTGACACCGCTTTACTATTGCTGGCGGAAATCGGAGGCGATCTGTCAGTCCGTCCACGGCGGCGTGGTCGACGCTGCGATATCCAAGCGCATGGTCGAACTGGTGAGCCCGCTGTACATCGAAACATCGCTCAAGGTCCAAGAGGAACTCGAGAAGCGCTGGGGCGAGGTCGATGATCACCTAACGCGTCAGCTTGAACAGATGCGATACGAAGCGGACCACGCCCGTCGTCGTTACCTAACTGTAGACCCTGAGAATCGGCTCGTTGCAGCGCAGCTAGAAGCAGACTGGAATCGCAGACTCCGCAAGCTTGAAGAAGCCACAACGGACTACGACAAACGCGAACAGAGTCGCGCGACACTGACTGATGATGACAAGTCCAAAGCGCGCTCGCTGGCGCGCGATTTCCGGTCCTTCTGGCAAGATCCCAAAACCTCGTTTCTAGATCGCAAGCGGCTCCTGCGCCTTCTCCTCGAGGACGTCACCCTGGAGCGAGGCGAGCACATCCACGCCCATCTTCGTTTCCGAGGCGGCGCCGTCGAAACTCTCGTCCTCGAGGCGCCTAAAAACGCATGGCAGCTACGCAAGACACCCGAGCACATCGTCCAACGAATCGATGCCCTCCTTGATGACCAGGACGAGTGGCAGATCGCCAAAATGCTGGATGACGAAGGCCTCGTCACAGCCACGAAGCATCGCTTCACCGGATCGATCGTCTCTCGTATCCGAAGGGTCTACAAACTTAGAACGCGACTGCAACGCCTCAAGGACCAAGGATTGCGCTCGGCTGACGAGATCGCGGAACGTTTCAAAGTCGGAAGGGCCAAAGTCCTTGACTGGCACAAACAAGGACTCATCGAACGCCACCGGTACTGTAATCGATGGTGGCTCTATCAAGATCCAGAGCCCTTTGCCAGCAGTCTCCCAGGCCTCCCAGAACACATCAAACGTCAGCTCTCACTATGAGGTGCAGTATGAAGCAACACCCTG
>JAJCXN010000037.1 GCA_029263415.1 Acidobacteriota bacterium | reverse complement strand
TGCTCCATGCCTGAAATCACCCGCCCAAGCATGGTCATGTTGCGATCGAGGTGGCGCGGCGCGTGTCCGGTCACCACATATAGCTGAGTTCCGTTGCCCGTGTCTGCATCCTCCCCTCGCGCGACACCAACAACACCGTAGCAGTGCACCAGCCACAGGGTGTTGGTCTTCGGGTCGCGTGCAACTGGCTGGCCAATGGCGAAGCCAGCTTCTGGTGCGTAAGCGTCTGGACTGTTGATGCCAACAAACGGCACATCAACAGCAGAGCGCTCGAACTCGGCCTCGAGGTTGGAGGTCAGGCGGTGCGGTGATTCGGCGCCCTCTTCAGGCTGCCGGGCTGCCCATTGAGCGACGTAGTTATCCTGAGAACGAACCACGCTGGCGCCGTTGAACAAGCCGCCACGAACCAGTTCGCGGACCCGGTCCTGGTGCTTTGGAGAAAAGGCTGGAGCCAATTCGAGAACGACCGTTCCGCTCGCGAACTTAAACAACACGAGGTTCTCCGGCTTCGGTCGACGCCACTCGTCTTTCTGTGTGTTCGCCATCACCTCGGCCGTGCTTGGCGCGGCCTCGGCAGTTTCCGGTCCGGGCTGGGCCGGCGCTGGTCCCACCAACAGCGATGCGAGCACACCCGTGATAACACCCGCTCGGTACAGACTAGTAACCACTGTCGAACTCCTACTGTTCATCGAACTCTCCTCAACAGAACTCCTGAGGTTTCCAGGGCGCAGATCCCTCGTCTATGCGGCAACCATAGCCGCTCGCTGACCCACACCCCAGTTGGGAAAGGACTCTTTCAACCACCACTGCCACTCAAGATGACCTGACACCAAAGCCGCCTGGTCGCTTCGATTGCTACGATCAGCCGAATAGTCCCAAACTACGGAGGCTCTATCCCCATGAACCGCACCGCCGCACTGCTCACACTTGGCGCCTGCTGCTGCGCCGCCTCACTCGCAGTGGCACAAGACTCCGTTCCGCGCATGCCCAACGGCAAGCCAGACCTCTCGGGCACCTACGACATCAAGACGCTCACCCCACTCCAGCGTCCGACCGAGTTTGCCGACAATCTCTACCTGACACCCGAGCAGGCCAGGAAGATCATGGATGACAAGCAGGACTACATCGCCAAACGGGCGGCGGTGAGCGACCCAGATCGTGACGCACCCGCGGCCGGCGGCGCGCCTCCTGCAGGACTCGGAGAAGAGTTCATTGGACGCAGCGGGGCCGGCGCGGTGGGCGGCTACAACAACTTCTGGATCGACGACGGCGACACCGTAGTGATGGTGGATGGCAAGTTCCGCACTTCCATCCTCACCGAACCGGCGAACGGGCGACGGCCTGGCCGCACACCCGAGGCCCAAAGTCGCCTTCGAACCTTGTTCGCCAACTTTCGCGGCCCTGAGGACCGTGCTTTCTGGCTCGAGCGAGAAGGCCCAGGCCCATTCGACGGACCGGAGAGCCGCACCCTGGCTGATCGCTGCCTCACTAGCTTCAGCTCCACCGTGCCGGCTTTGCCCACGCTCTACAACAACACCAAGCGCATCGTGCAGACCGATACGAAGGTGATGTTGCTCAACGAAATGGTGCATGACGCTCGCGTCGTTCACATCGGCGGTGAGCATCCCCCCGCAGACGTTGTGTACTGGTTCGGGCACTCGATTGGTCACTGGGAAGGCGACACCCTGGTGGTCGACACCACCAACTTTCGCGACAACAGTACTTCGTTCGGAGGTAGTACTCCGACCCTGCGTGTGGTCGAAAAGTTGACGCGGAAGGATGCCGACACCCTCCACTACGCCTTCGAAGTGCATGACTCTTCAGTTTGGAGTGCCCCGTGGAAAGGTGACTTCACCTGGCCCATCACCGACGGCAAGGTCTACGAATACGCGTGCCACGAAGGCAACTACGCAATGCCCGGCATCCTCAAAGGCGCACGTGTGCTCGAAGGGGATTTTCGAAAGGAGCAAGCGTCGGGTAACTAAAGGGGACCACCTGGCTTACTCAGTCGGAGACCGTGCTGCAGCGGGAGATCGGCCCTGCAAACAAATCGACACTGCAAATGGATCGGCCCTGCAAATGGATCGAACGGCGTGAAGCACAGGTCCCGTGAGTCCCTGACCACCCCGGCACGTAATTCCCGTATCTCCGCCAAAGAAGCCTGCCACGTGGCCTCTACGCAGATCCGTGGAGTTCGGCCAACTTCTCCCCGGTTCCCCGCGTAAAGCTCGCCGGGACAACTACCTGCGCTTCGGTCCAGCGTGTGCAACTTAGGAGACGGTTGTGAGATCGAAGGCCTGGTTCGGATTCGTTTGCGTTGCCCTGCTGCTGGCTGCCCCGACATCAGTCAGCGCTACTAACTTCTCAGTCTTCGCGTCCTACTACGACACCGACGACTACAACGAGGCCCTCGGCTTTGGAGTGCGGGTTGCGTTCTTCGAACGAGTACAGCTCGAGTTCGGCGCGTCCTACTACGAAGAGTTCGGTCGCACCATCAACATTGACCTTGGCGGCGGCACCGTCATCGGCTTCGACGAGAGCTTGCTCGACCTCGTGATAGTTCCAATTGAGATCGGTGTGCGCTTCAACTTCTCCGCCCTCTACGCAGGTGTCGGTGGTGCCTACTACAGCTTGGATACCGATCTAGGAGTTGACGACGAGTATGGTCTCTACGCCCGTCTGGGTGCTCAATTCGGAAGGTTCTTCGCCGAACTGGTGCACGGGTGTAAGTCACCTTCGATCCTGCCGCAGTGCGCCAGTACCGTCTGGTGGGTTACGAGAATCGCGATATCCCGGACGCTGCATTCCGCACCAATAACACCGACGCCGGCGAAATCGGTGCAGACCACGCGGTTACAGCGTTCTACGAACTTGATCTCTATCCATCGGCACGACGCCGTGCCAATCTCGCGACTATCGCCCTGGTCTACCGACCGAGCGACAGCCAGGAGTTGATCGAGATCCAGGAGACTGTCCGGGTTGACACAGTTGCTGACTCGTTCGCCAGCACCACTCCCTCACTCCGACTCTCGACCTTGACCGCGCGCTTCGCCGAACTTTTGCAAGTCTCACCCCACGTCGAAGGCGACTTGAGCTCGCTCTTCCTCGAAGCACAGCTGTTGATCCCAGAGTTCCCCGGCGATCGACGCGTGTTGGAGTTGGCGGATTTGATTGGCAAGGCGCGCGATTTGATGTTGGTGCGGTGACCTTCGGGACGCCAGCCTTCGGAGGCGGTGCTCTTCAGACCAGATTTGTAGAGCCCGTCGGCCCCTTCCCTCTGGGGCCTGGTACCGGTCACCAAGGGTCGATGAATCACCCGGAGCGTCCTCGCTTTCCTCGCGGCTACCCCCACCAGCCAGCCTGCTCGAGGCCCCCGCCCTGCCAGGGCCAAAGGTCAATCAGGAAGAAGCCTATTGTGAGCCGCCACCCAGCAAGATCATGATCACTATCGAGTTCGACACCACCGCTTCAGCGAACGCGACTGCGAGCGCATCCTGCACGATCACGGGCACAAGCCGCGCAGCCGATCACGTCCGGCACCGTCAACGGTAAGGTAAACAGGAAGCTTTGCTGAGCCACTCTCTCTACACGTGCAACTGAACCTGGCCATGAGTTCCGCAGCGATCCGTTTCAAGACCAACGGCGGCGGATCACTCAGTCACTACAACAAGTAGCAACCCACCTTAGAGACCATTAGAGGAATCACCGCAGCATGCTCAACCCTCTCCAGACACTAACCAATCAGATAGCCAAAGGCGGCTTGCGCGGCGGTCTTACCTTCGTTTGCTGGGTCGTGGTGGTAATCAGCGTTCTCGCAAGCATCGCTTATTGGTAGTCACAGCCTCCTCGCGACCATTGCTATTTGCTTGCGGGTGGCGACCTAGCACCAGAAGGGCGACCTAGTTCAAGGAAACCGTAGCGAGGAGACTTGTCCTGGTTACCCCCTAGCGTCCGTCTAAGGGAAAAAAAGAGTTTCTGCCCACGCAAAAACGGCGACACCAACCGAAGCCAGTGCCGCCTAGAGCAGCCACCGAGGGGGGCGGTAGCTGCTCTAGGCGCAGTGTAGCGCGGAGCACGGGCGGCGACTGCGATGGTGCCTTGTTCGATGCTGCCTCCTGCAGGTCGAAGAATGGCGACTATGGGCCAGCGGGACGCGCGCGAAATGGAGACCGGTCAACCACGGCGCGCTAACTTGAACCTGCACGCGTGGAGGGCGCGAGTCGATGGGGGCGGTAACTGCGCCGCACAGATCTCGCCTCTCGTCGGGCCCTAGATCCTCTTTCCGGGAAGCAGCTCACCGGGTTTGAGGGTTTAATCCAACGACTACGACAACCCAACTCAAGTTCCGGTCTGAACAGCTCCTACCTAAGGGCCTTTGTCCAACCGACTTGGTACTGACGAGCGGTCTATGAGCCCCAAGCTGAGCATTAGTCTCTTCGCGCGCCTGAATGTGCACGGATATGAACTCTTCATTCTTCTTGTCGCCTTCGCTCTCGGCGGGATCAGTCCATTCGCATCTTCCGCCCAAGTGCCAACCGACCAGGACAAGTTCTCGGATGAGATTTCCATTCTTGAGATTGAAGTGCCCGTACAAGTTACGAAGCGCGGCGTGCCCGTTGAGGGCCTCGAGCAGGAGCAGTTTCGAATCACGGTCGGAGGCAAAGAGCGCAAGATCATCGGGTTCGAGGAACGCCGGTATTTTCCCACAACCGGCCAAGTGGGTAGCGAATTGACCTTGGGGCCGAACCACAGTTCAACGTGCCGCGTTCTTTCCTCCTCGTATTTGATGCCACCACCCAGAACCCGCGCCGGATGGACCAGTGGGTATCCGCACTGGAAGAACGCATTGCGAACTCAGCCAATCGCGATCACTTTGGAGTTGTCATCAAAGGCAAGCTGGGGTACGGGATTGTCTCGCCGCTCTCCGCGGACCGGGCTCTCAACAAGACTGCCCTTGCTGTTGTTGCAGCTGCGTTCGACGCTGATGCGTATCGGCTCGCAGACGCCGAGGAGCGGCTCAGAACCCTGCTTCAGGCTACGCCCGGAGCAATGCAGTTGGTGGCGGGACCGGCCGGAATCTTGGGTCGTCGCGGAGGTGCAGCAGGGTTGCTTGCGATCAGGCCAGATCACGACCTGGGAATCGCGCTTGCCGAGGACGCAGGCTTCGGCGGAGATTTTAACGTGAGCAAGACGCTCATCAAGAATGTGGCCGCCGCCAAAGTCGTAGACCTAGCCGATTCGTTGGCCGGCATGGCCGAGTACTTCCAGCAGGCCCTAGGAGATCGGCATCTCTTGTTGTTGTCAGTAGGTCCCAAATACGCCGCTCTGATTACAAAACCCGAGTTTACGGATCCGGGATCCGGATCTGTCGTCCGCCGAGCAGCTGTGCAACTGTTCGTTGCCTTTCAAGAGGCCGGATGGAGAATTCAAGGGCTCCCCCTCGGACCGGGATTCAATCCGGGCCTGTTCTTCCTAGCGTAGGAGACTGGCGGTCGAGTCTACGAGAACTTCAACATTCCAGAACAGCTCATAGAACGCATTGACGCTGAAACAAGCCTCTCATACGTGTTGACCATTCAGCTAGGCAGCGACGAGCGAGATGGGAAGCGCCATAAGCTCGAGGTCCGCATCAAAGGACCGCCTCGAGGAGCACGGGTGTCCCATCGGCCTGCTACTTCGCTACGGGATCTCGACCTGCTAAGGAACTCGAGAAGCGTCCTGTTCGGCGCAACATGTTCACTACGACGCCGCGCCGTTAGACCAAACTCGGCACCACCCCACTCCAACGCCCCGAGCGGTGCTAGCCGGAGGGTGACGGGCCTCTTCAATCCGAGGAAGGCCGTTCGGTCTGACCGTCAGCAGGGACGGCGTGGGGGCATCTCTCTCGCCCACCAACTACCACTCCGATCTTCCCTAGCTAAGCTAGCTAAAAGATCGACATGCCCGTCCTTGTTGTAAACAACTCAAGCACTTTGATACCAAGCACTGAGTTCCCGTGAGAGTTGAGTTTGGGGCTCCAGACTGCAATCGCCAGTTTGCCGGGGATTACCGCAACGATGCCCCCACCAACTCCACTCTTCCCAGGCAACCCAACTAGGTAAGCAAACATCCCGGCCTGATCGTAGAACCCACAGGTCAGCATTACAGCGTTGACCCGCTTCGCCTGACTGGCGGCGAGTACTCTCGCTCCCGTGCCTGGCACCACACCACCATTGGCGAGAAACAAGAAAGAGCGGGCGAGTCCGGCGCAGCCCATTTCGATCGAGCACTGGTGGTAGTAGGCGTCCAACACGTCGTCCACTTCGTGATTGAGATTGCCATGGGCTTTCATGAAATGCAGCAACGCGGTGTTGATGTGGCCATGTTGCTTCTCTGAGTTGACCACCTTCTGATTGAAGTGGACATCAGAGCCTCTCAGCTTCTGCACGAAATCCAGCAGGTCTTCGTTGGGGTTGTCCAGGTGATCGAGCAGAGTGTCGGCGACAACCAGCGCACCCGCATTGATGAACGGGTTGCGGGGTATTCCTCCTTCTACCTCGAGCTGCACGAGTGAATTGAAAGGATTGCCCGAGGGTTCCATGCCGACTCTGTCCCACACGCGGTCACCCGCGATGCCGACGCACAGCGCCAGGTTGAACACCTTTCCAATACTCTGAATCGAAAAGCGCTCCGCCGCATCGCCTACTTGAAAACATTCTCCCTCGATGGTCTCAATGGCGATCCCGAACTTGGTCGAATCGATCTGGGCCAGTGCGGGTATGTAGTCGGCTACCTCGCCCTCCCCGCTCATCGGCCGCACTTCAGCGTAGATCTCTTCAAGAGTAGATTGAAATGTCATCGCGTTGCTTCTCCGAGCTGTCTGGCTTCGCCAGGCTCGGACCTCTCACCTGCCGAACAAATCGGCGCTGTTCTCCGACTTGGTCGGGTTCTTCGGACCTTGCGGGAATAGTACGATTCCAACGCCGTGAAAGGCCGCCTCTGCAACCTATTCGCTGTATTTACTCACCAGTCGCGACACGCTTTGCGCCAGCTGTGGCAAGCCGGGGATGGTCGCCAGATCTTCGCCCAAGACTGAGCAGTCCGAGAGGCGCTAGGGTGTTGACCATGACCAAAGTTGATCCCGCCACGACTCAGGACGTGGAAGGGATGAGGGCCGTTCTTGCCACTACATGGCGCGACACAGGCGCGACACCTATTCGTCCTTTCTCCCGGAACCAACCATTACCAAGGTGGCCGATAACTGGCACACACACGAGGTGCTCGAGGCTGAACTCGCCCAGGCGTCGACCTTCAGCGGCGTTGCGACGCAGGATTCTCACAGGGGGATTCGTGGGCATGAACACGGCGCACTGGGCAGCGAACGAGATTGTGCTTGGAGGATTCTCAGTGCGCCAAGTGGAACTTAAAAACCGGGGAAACGCTCTAAGATAGTTGCAGGACCGTACCAACCGCATCGAGAACGAAGTTGTACAACAGTCGACGATCCTGAGCCTAAGTGAGGAATCATGATTCACAAACCACTCGTCCGTTCACCAATCGAAGGTCGGTTGCTCGCGACGTGCTTCTGTTGTCTGCTGGTGATTGCCGTTCCGATCGCCGCAGTAGCACAAGGGACACAGAGTTCAAGCTCAGGAACTGCGGTCAGTGGTAGTGAGGTTCACGGTGCGATTCGGATCGATAGTCTGTTTAGGTTCATTGCCACTCTGCAGGAGAGCGATCGAGCCGAAGATTTGTCGGCAACCAGATTGTTTGTGGAGCGCCAACTTGGTTTCGAGGCGGGTTCGCCGAGCAGCGACGAGTTGATTGAACTCACCCAAGCCCTGGAGAACGAATTCTCGTCCCGAGATCCTGGGCTGAGGGAGAAGTTCGCGACTCCCGAGGGAGGTCTCGACCTTGGACTTGATGGAGGTTTTCTTGAGCAGCGGTATTTGGCATCCGGGCGCGCGCTCGGCCAATGGCTAGCCCGTCGCAGGTCAGAGGGGCAAGACCCGGAAGTGTTAACCCAGCGGCTCATAAGTGCAGGCGGAATCGGGGTCACTCTTGCCAGCACCGACAAGTCGAAGGAAGAATTCATGGCACCCTGGGTGCGCAGTTGTGATCGATTCGAACAGGCCGTGAAGGATCAACTGGGTGTTGTACCAGAGGCCCTCAGGTTTGATAGTGATTAACGCACTGGCCAATCAGATAGCCAGAAGAGGTTGGCGCGGCGGTCTTACCTTCGTCTGCTGGGTCGTGGTGGCAATCAGCATCCTCGCCAGCGTTGCGTATTGGTAGTCGGCATCCTCAACTCGCACCGGGCGCTTCGAACAAGGAACTCCACCACGTACGGTGTAGACAGAGAGGTCTAGAGGAGCTAGCCGAGGGAGGTAGCGCGGAAATTTGTCCTGCTTCCCAACTAGCGTCCGTCTAAGGGGGAAGGCAAAGCTGTCCACGCAAAAACGGCGACACCAGCCGAAACCGATGCCGCCTAGAGCGGCCACCGAGGGGGACAGTGGCTGCTCGTGGGAGGATGGTAGTCGATCGCGAGACTTCCTGCTGCTACCCAAGGAAGGCTATTCGCCAATCGAGAACGTCTGCAGTTCGACCGGAAGCGACCCGCACATGGTGCCCGTTGATTCGATTGATGGTGATGGACATCGTTGCACCGGGCATTCCACATCGCTCCGCGACCATGCAGTACTGCACTCCTTCCGATCTCTGCCAAGCGGGCAGTCCTGTCACACTCACGATGAGGCAATGGTTGTGCGCGGAAACAGGAGGAAATCATGAAACGACACAAAGCGGCTCTGTGGCTGTTGTTGGCTTCCACGCTGGTGGCGATCTCATGCTCCCCTGGTACCAACGAAGGACAACGTCGCTCAGCCAAGGCGCCTATCATCGATATGCATCTACACGCCTTCGGGTTCGATGAGTACGGATATCCAGCGCCACCGAACGAAGTAACCGGCAATGCCCCAACCTTCGATTCCGATGAAGCAGCTATGCGCGGTGCCTTCGATGCACTGCGGCGCGCGGGGATCGTTCGAGCTGTGGCTAGTGGTCCTCGCGAGCACGTGGACCGATGGCGTGAAGCCGCGCCGGCTTGGATCCTCGGCGGGGCATACACCGGCTCTCGAGATCCCCTCCCTTCGATCGAGGAACTGCGTCAACGAGTTGATGCAGGAAGTGTCTCTGTGCTTGGGGAACTCGGCCTTCAGTACCTTGGCCTTTCCGCCGATTCCCCTGAACTCGAGCCATACTGGGATCTCGCCGAGGCATTGGATCTTCCTGTTGCGGTTCACACCGGTTTGGGAGATACCGGCACTCCCTACGACTGTTGCCCGAAGTTCCGTGCACGGCTGGGCAACCCTCTCCTCTTGGAGGACGTTCTCATTCGTCACCCTCGGCTTCGGCTCTACATCATGCACGCTGGATATCCGTTCTTGCAGGACGTCAAAGCGCTGCTGACGATCTACCCGCAGGTGTACGCAGATCTCGCGGTCATCAACTGGGCCCTTCCTCGCGAGGAGTTCCACAGCTATGTGCGTGCGCTCGTCGATGCCGGATTCGCTGATCGACTCATGTTCGGGTCGGATCAAATGGTCTGGCCCGAAGCCATTGCGCTGGGGATCGAAGGGATCGAGTCCGCGAGCTTTCTTTCAGGCGAACAGAAGCGCGACATCTTCTACAACAACGCTGCTCGCTTTCTCAAATTGACTGCGGAGGAGATCGAGCTTGATCACGCAGGAGCACGTTGATCGTGGCCGACTGCGAACGCACCGAGTGCTCAACCACTCTCACCTAGCAGCGCAACGCCGACGGCATTCACTCGGACTGCCTGAACATGCCAATCGTAGCCCTACGCTCGCTGAGGTGGGCCTCCCGTTGCAAAATTGAGGACATCGTCGTACCAATGCTCGGAGCTGATCGTGCAACTCACCGACCGATCCGCGGCCGGCGGATACCCTGCGATCGGTTCAGTTGGCCGCTACTGAACGTTCGCCGTTGAGCCTTCACCTCCGTATGGTGACGCTCGCGTAGCGAGCCAGCCACACTGCCCCGCACCTGGACGTCACGCACCCTCGGCGGCGCAGGCTGAGCGGGACTCTCTTCCTTGGACTCTCTCTTGGCCCGGCGACGGTCGCCAACAGCCCATATGAGGTCAACTACAGTGTCCCAAACAATCAAGGCGATGAACAAGGCCAGCAGGATCGAAGAACCGATGTATAGCGGGTGCATCTAAGCGATACGGAACTTGCGACCAGCTCATTCCGGGCGCCTCGTTGCCCCTGGACCGCAACCCCCCTTTAGGCCTTTGGACTCCAAACGCAGCGAAAGCCTGTGTGATTAAGGCCGGTATCGAAACTCGACCCCATGCGCGCGCTCGGCCGGTAGCTCATGCAGTAGTTGTCAGAGCACAGAAACGAACCGCCCTTGACCACCCGTTGCGGCACACGTGGTTGAGCCGGATCGTTTGCTTCGCTCGGACCAACGGGATCAACCAAACTGGCACTCATCGTCTCGCGGCGTTGGTACAGCTCGGTATCGAACCAATCACCCGTCCATTCCCAAACGTTGCCAGCCATATCGAAGAGTCCATAGCCGTTGGCGGGATACTGGCCAACCGGTGCAGTTCCGAGGTAGCCGTCCTCTTCTGAGTTCTCGATCGGAAACTCCCCCTCCCAAACGTTCCAATGCGGTCCCTCATGATCATGGACCCGAGGGAAGGTCTCGTTGGAAACACCTTGAGCCGCGAACTCCCATTCGGCTTCGGTCGGAAGCCGCTTCCCTGCCCACGTGGCGTAGGCCACCGCGTCGTCCCAAGAGACCTGAACGACCGGGTGATCCATGCGTCCCTCGATCGAGCTGCCCGGCCCCTCCGGGTGTCTCCAATCAGCGCCGGGAACCCACCGCCACCAAGCCGCCGGATTATCCAGTCGCACACGCTGGCCAGGATCGGTGAACACCAGCGCGCCCGGAACCAGATCAGCTGGATCTGGAGGTTGAGTCCCCGGCGGAAGCTGCGCCATCAGTTGTTCGAGATCAATCGGGCTTTCGGCGGTCGTCACATAGCCTGTCTGCTCGACAAACTCGGCGAACTGAGCATTCGTCACCTCCGTCGGATCAATCCAAAACGAGCTCACTTCAACGACGTGCCCCGGCCCTTCGTGCGGCCGAGCGCGATGGTCATCCGAACCCATCGTGAAGGCTCCGCCCGGGATCTCCACCATGCGGTCGGGTGCGGCAGAGTTCGAACTATCGGCTACCGTCTGACTGGATCCTGAGGCGCTCAGGCGCCCTAATCGGACGTCCATCATCGGTGGTGCAGGCTCAAACGAATTTTGGTGCCGTTCGGCAGCGGCGACCAGCTGCCGAACAAGATCAGGCCGCTCGGCGGAGAGATCGTTGTTCTCGCCCGGATCGGCCACGACGTCGAAGAGCAACGGCGGATCATGCTCGGTGCGCTCGGGAGGCATGGAATAGGCGCCTTCGGTCACGAAATGGATCTTGTAGCGGCCCTGGCGATAGGCGCGCAACTCCCCTTGCCGGTAGTAAGGCAGTTCGTCTCGACCGGCCATCGACTCGCCCAGAAGTACCGGCGACAGATCCACTGAATCAAGAACGACTGGTTGTTCCGAATCGTTCGTGACACCCACGATGGAGAGCACTGTCGAAAACAGATCCATCGCGGTTCCGATCACCCCCGTCACTTTGGCCGGCTCAATGGTTCCGGGCCACCAGAAGATTCCAGGAACCCGCATGCCACCCTCAAAGGTGGTTCCCTTGCCGTTGGCTAGCGGCCCTGCCGACCCGCCATGGTCCCCCATCAGCAACCAAGGTCCGTTGTCACTAGTGAACACTACCAACGTGTTCTCCGCCAGGCCCAATTGCTCAAGCCGCTGGGTAATCTCACCAACACTCCAATCGATCTCCTCGACTACATCCCCGTACCGCCCACCAGCGCTTCGACCATCAAATTCGTCGCTGGGGAAGATCGGTGTGTGCGGCATCGAGTAGGGCATGTAGAGGAAGAACGGTTCGTTCTCACTCGCCGCGGCCTCGATGAACGCGATGCCGTTCTCGGTTGCCGATCGGGTGAGCAAGCCTTGGTCGGGAGAGCGCTCCACAACCCGCTCCTCATACGACTCTGCACCATCGGGCAACCGGCGACTTGAGATCAGAGGCACATTCCAATACTCGCGCTTGGGCTCCAAGTAGAGCTCGCGTCGTTTGGCGTTGACCTCAGCGACCGCTTGCTTCTCTTCGTCCGTGCCCGTCACGTTGATGCGCACCATCTCGTCGATTTCCGGGCCGAGCTCCCAATCCATGTCGTTGGAATAGGGAACGCCTTGCCACTCATCGAAGCCGTGACGCGTGGGCCACGCCTCCTTAAGATCTCCTAGGTGCCACTTGCCGCAGAGTGATTCAGAGGAGTGGGACGAATCGGGAGATCAGTCGGCCGGCGAGCGACCGACCCAAAGACCATCTGTTTTGAGCGGCCCGCGTTGCCTCCTGCGTCTATTGAGACATGGGGAAAATGCTTCGACGCATCCTGAGTGGCCGGGTCTACCTGGTCACCCACAGAACATTCCAAGCACGCTACTTCTTCATATCCCACGGGAGGCTTCGCACCCATCGAAGGAACTCAACGAGTTGGTGCTGGGCGCTCTCGCCTATTCCGCGGAGAGGTACGGGCTCCGTTTCTCCTACACCACGTACCTCACGTAAGAGTGGGGACCCTGCCGCCTACCGGACTTTCATCCGACGGTTTGCAAGGCGCCCTCCTTGCCTACTAGGCTGCGTGCCCTCAACTTCTCATCTCTGCTCCAACAGAGATGGGTGGACCTCGCAGTCCACACGGAATGCCGGCACCTCGTAGCGCACAGCCGAGCTCATCTGTGGTCGGTAGATCGACGCGCTGATAGCGCCGTCTAGTCGACCCAGAGCGACCGGCTCAATCTGTGGACTGACCGCTACCGCAACTGCTTTGCGATCTCGAGCGCGAAGTAGGTCAGGACCACGTCCGCTCCGGCGCGACGGATCGAGGTCACGCTCTCCGTCATCAGCGAGGGGCCATCCATCCAACCGTTCTGCGCCACGGCTTGAATCATCGCGTACTCACCGCTCACCTGATACGCGGCAACCGGAACGTCGACCGCGTCACGGACTTGCCGAACGACATCGAGATAGGGCCCGGCTGGCTTGATCATCACCATGTCGGCGCCTTCAGCAACGTCGAGTTTGACCTCGCGCAGTGCTTCGCGCGCGTTCGCCGGATCCATCTGGTAGGTCTTCTTGTCACCCGCCTTGGGCGCTGAGTCCAGGGCCTCGCGAAACGGACCGTAGTAGGCAGACGCGTACTTTGCGGAGTACGCCAGAATTCCGACGCTGGTGAAGCCTTCGGCATCCAGAGCCGCACGAATCGCGCCGACGCGACCGTCCATCATGTCGGAGGGCGCTACGATGTCGGCGCCCGCTTGTGCTTGGGACACCGCCATCGCCGCCAAGATCGGCAACGTCGCATCGTTGACGATCTCGCCATCGACCACCACTCCGTCATGGCCATCACTCGAGTAGGGATCCATCGCGACGTCAGTGATAACCGCAACCTCCGGAACATCCTTCTTGAGTGCCGACACGCACCGCTGCATGAGTCCGTTGGGGTTGGTCGCCTCTTTGGCAAACGGATCCTTGAACCCCTCGGTAAGGGCAGGAAACACCGCTACCGCCGCCACTCCGTGATCGCGAGCCTCCTTGGCAAGCTCAACCGCGCGGTCTACGCTCCATCGCGACACTCCGGGCATCGAGTTCACTTCGACCTCCACCCCACTGCCTTCAACAACAAAGATTGGCAGAATCAAATGGTCGGCCGAGAGTTCGGTCTCCCGCACGAGACCGCGAACCGCAGGTGAGACGCGATTGCGTCGAGGCCGAATGACGGGATTGTGGGTGGCGCACTGTGACGCTTCTATGACGCGGCTTTCGCTCATTTCATGGATACTACAAAGAGTCGCCGGCTGGGTTCCAAGAAAGCCCACGGAACCGGCAACTAATGTTGGCAACCGCCGGCGACCGCCGAGTACCCCTGCCGGTATCCTGCGCGGCCCAAATGACAATTCCATTGACCACCGCTCCAATGCCCACCGAAGTGAACAGCCTCCTACTCCCTTTGCGGCTAGGCACCAGAGCGACACCCCTAGCAGTCGCTCAATCCACGCTCGTCGCTGAGAACCTCCGGTCGCTAGGTCACACCGTAGAGCTAGTCACCATCGTCTCCCACGGAGACCGGAGCCTGGGCGGCAGCTTGGCCCAAGCGAAGGGCGCCTTCACTACCGAACTCAACGATGGTCTTTTGAGCGGCAGGGTCGACCTGGTTGTGCACTCTCTCAAAGATCTTCCCACGGCTCCGGAGCCCGGCCTAACAGTGGCAGCGATCCCGATCCGAGAACCGGCACACGACCTCTTGGTTCAAAAGCGCAGGCCCGAAGGTGCAGAGTGCCGGGCCAGCTTTCAAGACTTGTGCGGTCTGCTAAGCGAACCCAGCTCACAGATGAGCGCTGCGACTTCGGCGGTACTTGCCTTCGATCAGCTTGAGCAAACGGCTCTGCTCGGCACGTCCTCTCCTCGTCGTCAGTCGGCCGCGCTCGAACTTCGAAAAGACCTCCTATGCTGTGCCGTCCGTGGCAGCGTTGGTCGGCGATTGGAGTGGTTGCGCACAGACTCGGTCGATGCACTGCTTCTCGCTGAAGCAGGACTGAGGCGCCTAGTCGGCGACGAGCCTTCCCTGTGTGAAGGTCTCGTCGCAGCTCGGCTGGCACTCGACACCTGGCCCTGCGCCGCCGGCCAAGGGGCGCTGGCGATTCAGGTGGCGACCGATGGCCCGCTGGACGGGCACGCATCGATGCGAGCGCTTCACGATCCGTCAAGTGCAACGTCAGTCGAGTATGAGCGCGCACTGCTCACCCTCATTGGCGGTGGTTGCCAACAACCGCTCGGCGCAGCCTTCACTGTCGAGGGCGACCAGTGGTCTGGTCACGCACACCTAGCTAGTCCGCACTGGCGCACAGCCGTTGCTGCTGGCGCTGCGCCACGGGTCACACGATGGAGTGATAGCGGTGCAGCTGCAGAAACGACGGCAGCGATCGAGGCAGCGGCTCGCAAACTGAAGGCTGAGGCACAGGCAGCTGATATCGCGACCCCAACAAGGCCCCAGCCGCAGGCCTCCTCAGAGCGCGGAGCGCAAACATCTACCTCGACCAACGTGCTGGTCACGTCGTCGCAAGAGGCGGCCACTCGCCTCCTTTCTCGGGTGCTAGAGCACGTCGACGCGAACCCCGCAACGGGCAGACTGCGTGTTCACCCGCTCGAACTAACCCTAGCGCAACCGTGCGGTCCCGACTGGCCGGTCGAGCAGGTCGATCTTCAAGGCCCACGCGCCGACTGGCCCTGGTTGTTGGTCTCGTCACCATCTGCCTCCAGGGTGATCGTCGAGCGAACCAAACAGCAGCCGATCTGGGGCCGGCTGCCGTGGTGCGCTCTAGGCGAAGGCACCGCGAGATCACTGCTCGGCTTGGGAGTTCCACCCAACCTGATCGCCAACGCTCGCGACGGCACGGGAATGGCGAGCTTCTGCTTGCAGCAGATCGGTGAACTGAATCCTTTCTTCGTGCCGCACTCCAAGAGTAGCGCGGGCGGTCTAGTGCGCAGTCTCGAACAGGCGAACCGTCGGGTGATCGCGTGGGGTGCGTATGAATTCCGCCCCCTTGAGACCGTGGCGTGGCCGCCGAGTGTCGGGAACCCCCCAGATGTCGTTCTCTTCACCGCACCGTCTCGGGTTCAAGCCTTCGCTCAAGCGGGCCTGCCCTGGCCCAAGCGAAGCTGGGCGATCGGCGAGCCCACCGCCGAGGCGTTGCGAGCCGCACTGCCAACAGATCTCAAGGACCGCAGCCACCTGACAACAGCCGCGACACCGGACGCCAAGGGCGTCTTACATCTCTTTCTCGACTTAGAGGGCAACCTTGGGTAACGCGCCCACTTCTCTTTCAAATGTACTTCGCCCAGCGATGAGCCGACAGGAGACCGACACGTCATGACCGCCAAAGAAACGAGCCAGCAGTTGTGGAAGGAAGCACAGCAACATCTGGTCGGGGGGGTCAGCAGCCCGGTCCGGTCCTTCTCGGCTGTGCGCGGCACTCCGCCATTCGTGCAACGAGCAGAAGGGCCGTACCTCCACTCTGAAGACGGCGTTGTCTACGTCGACTTCATCAACTCTTTTGGGCCGCTGATTCTCGGGCACGCGCCGCCGGCAGTGGTCGATGCCATTCAGAAGGCCGCCGCGCTCGGAACATCGTTCGCGGCTCCTCATCGCGGCGAGTTGACGCTCGCGCAAGAAGTGAAGCGGCGAATCCCACGGATCGACAAAATCCGCTTCGTGAACTCTGGCACCGAGGCGGTCCAGTCTGCCGTTCGACTAGCGCGCGGCTGCACGGGTCGCGATCTTCTGGTGAAGTTCCAGGGCTGCTACCACGGTCACGTTGACTCGTTGTTGGTCGAGGCTGGCAGCGGACTCGCGACCTTCGGCGTTGCATCCAGCGCGGGCGTGACAGAGGGTGTCGCCAAAGACACCATCGTGCTTCCATTGGACGACGATGAGGTTCTGAACCAAGTCTTCAAAGAGCACGGCGAGAAGATCGCTGCGCTCATCGTCGAGCCCTTGCCGGCGAACAACGGACTTCTGGTCCAGCGTCCTGAGTTTCTCGCGCTGATGCGCAATCTGTGCGACGCCTGGGGCGCCTTGTTGATCTTCGACGAAGTGATCACCGGCCTCAGAGTGAAAGAAGGTTCGATCGGCAATGCGCTGGGCATCCAACCGGACCTCTACACGTTGGGCAAGGTCATTGGTGGAGGCCTTCCTGTGGGGGCCTACGGCGGACCTGCCAAGTGGATGGATCACCTCTCTCCCTTGGGCCCGGTGTATCAAGCAGGCACATTGTCCGGGAACCCACTAGCGCTGGCTGCGGGCATCGCGTCACTCAAGGAGCTCGAGCGCTGCAATGGACATGATCGACTCGAGGAACTCGGCCAACTCTTAGAGACTGCGCTATGGCCCGTACTAGAAAAGAGCGAGCATCCCTACCAGCTGGTTCGCCATGGTTCGATCTTCTGGCTTGCCTACGGTCCGGGCGCAGCGCCTCGCCGTGCCGATCGGATCCACGAGGGCGCCTCGATCGTCTTCAGAGACTTGCACTACCAAATGTTGGAGCGCGGTTGGATGTTGGCGCCATCTGCTTACGAAGTCGGGTTTCTCTCACTCAGCCACACTCCCGAGCTCATCGAGCGCTTCGCTAGCGACCTTGCCATCAGCCTTGCTGAGGTAAGGCCGCTTGAGCCAACGGTCTAGGAGCTTGCGAGGGATCTCCAAACAATGAGCACGACACCAGAACCGACGCACGGCGCAGCTGCCTCCACGAAGGCGGTCAGGGCCTACTTCGCGGAACTCCAGGATCGCATCTGCGATGCGATGGCCGAGATCGACGGAACACCCTTCGACAGTCGGGAGATCCACAACAACCGCGGTGGCATCGGCAGGCCACGGGTGTTGAAGGACGGGCCGGTCTTCGAGCAAGCGGCGGTCAACGTAACCTTCGCTCGCGGCGACCACCTCCCTCCGGCAGCCAGCAAGCGCAAACCGGAGCTGGCAGGAAGAGCGTTCGAGGCTGCGTCGATCTCGGTGATCGCGCACCCTCGCAACCCGCACGCACCGACCAGTCACGCCAACCTACGGTTCTTTCGCGCAGCGCCCAGCGGTTCCAGTGCGGAGCCTGCGTGGTGGTTTGGCGGCGGCTTCGACCTCACCCCCTACTACGGCTACGCAGAAGACGCTTACCACTGGCATTCGAGTGCGCAGGATGCGGTCCAGGCGTTTGGCAGCGATCTGTATCCGCGCTTCAAGGAGCAGTGCGACGAGTACTTCTACCTGCCTCACCGCCAAGAACCACGAGGCATCGGAGGACTGTTCTTCGACGACCTGAGCGAACTTGCCGAGGACGGAGCGAACTCAGACGTTCCCGAAGAAACACAGTTCGACCGCTGTTGGGCACTGACTCGAAGTGTCGGTGATCATCTGCTCCCTGCCTACATGCCGATCGTCGAGCGACGACACAAAACGAGCTACACAGAGCGAGAACGCCGATTTCAACTGTTGCGCCGGGGCCGTTACGTCGAGTTCAACTTGATTCATGACCGTGGCACCCGTTACGGCCTGCAGGCAGGAGCTCGCACAGAATCTGTTCTCGCTTCACTCCCGCCCAACGTGTCTTGGGAATACGACTTCACTCCCGAACCAGGGTCCGCCGAAGCAGCGCTACTCAGCGAGTTCCTCACAGCCCGTGACTGGTTGGCGGAACCCTTGCCAACGGCGATGACCGAGTGAGCAACTCGAATCCAATCGGCTTCCGCGACGAAGCCGTCTACCGGCACGGAGACACACCTTCCATCGGCGTCTTGTTGGCAAACCTCGGTACGCCCGACGCTCCAACCCCGAAAGCACTCAGGCGCTACCTCAAGGAGTTCTTGAAGGACACGCGCGTGATCGAGCTGCCTCGCTGGCAGTGGCTGCCCATTCTCTATGGACCAGTCCTGACCTTGCGCCCAAACCGCGTCGCCAAGCTCTATGCCGCAGTCTGGACTGAGGACGGATCTCCACTGCTCGCGACCGGCTTGCGTCAACGCGACGCGCTCGCGGAGCGCTTCGGTGGCGACCAACAACAATCGATCCACTTCGCACTTGGCATGCGCTACGGCAACCCCTCGATCAGGGCAGCACTCGACGAACTGCGCGAGAAACAAGCCGAGCGCATCTTGGTCCTACCTCTCTACCCTCAGTACGCCTCGGCCACCACCGGTTCCACTCTTGATGCTCTAGCCAAAGAGATGAAGACCTGGCGAAGGGTGCCCGAGCTGCGCACCATCAATACGTACCACGATGATCCGAGCTACATCGAGGCGATGGCGAACTCCATTAGTGACATCTGGGCCACCGACGGGGTTCCCGAGAAGATCCTGTTCTCCTACCACGGAATCCCGCAGCGCTACTTCGACAACGGTGATCCCTACCACTGCCTCTGTCACAAGACCACTCGTTTGGTCCGAGAGGCACTCGAATCTCGTTTCGACCTCGAGGAAGACACTGTGATCACCACCTTTCAGTCGCAGTTCGGGCGAGAACAGTGGATCAAACCGGCCACTGGTCAGACGGTGGAGTCGCTGGCCCGTGCGAAGACGAGATCCCTCGACATCGTTTGCCCCGGCTTCTCAGCAGACTGCCTCGAGACGATCGAAGAGATCGACGTCGAGAACCGAACCATCTACGAGCAACACATGCCGGGTGACGAAGGCCGCTTCCGCTTCATCCCGTGCCTGAATGATCGAACGGACCATCTCGATGCCCTTGAGGGCCTGATCCGCAAGCACCTTCAAGGCTGGCTCGAGCCTCGAGACGATTGGGCACGCCGATCAACGGAACGGGCCGAGCAATCAGGTCGAGCTGACGCCATTCGCCAACGAAGCACGGAGTGAGGCCCAAGACAACGCCCGAGGTCGCGGGCCGAAGCGTCTCTCTTGTGACGCGCATGTGACAAGCACACCCAACCAACACCGAAGAATGACTGTCTTATGGATAGGTTCTGCATCGTCGGCACGAGCTGGCAAACCGGTGGCATGGATGAGGTCGCGCGCCTCTCGCTCTCAGCAGGTGAGCGTGATCAGGTGCTCGACGAGCTAGCAACACGCTTCGGCCTTCAGGAGCTGTTGTATCTGGGCACTTGCAATCGGGTCGAGTTCGCCGTGATCACCAGTCCCGGCACGCCGGTCGACCCACTGTGCACGGCACTCGCGGAGGCGCTCGGAGAGCTTGACGCGAGAGAGGGCGGCGCACCCACAGCTGGCACCTCCGAAAAGACGCCTCTACAACGGTATTCAGGCATCGACGCCGTGAGGCACTTGTTCACAGTCGCCTCTGGTCTGGCCTCTGCGCAGTTGGGTGAGCACGAGATCCGTAGCCAACTCCGGCGCGCGGTCTCAGACGGATCAGAAGCGGGTCATACCGGGCCCCTGCTCCGAGACCTTGCCAACTCAGCCCTGACCGCCGCGAGGCAGGTCCACCGTCAAACCTTCGAGGACGGCTCAGGTCCCCCATCACTCGCACGTGTAGCCCTAGAGCAGTTGGACGACCGAATGGAACAGATTCATGACACCGAGCCTACGGTTGCGCTGTTCGGTGTCTCACCCATCACCGTGCAATGCGCTCATCGCCTGGCCCGCAAGGGTTGCAAGTTGATCCTTGTCAATCGAACCAAGTCCCGCGCTAAGGATCTGCTGCGGGAGATCGCCAGAGCTGACGACCTGGGAGCGTGCGACGCCGCTCACCACGGTGCTCACCAGGCGCTGACCTTTGATGAGTTCTGCGCAGCACCACCCGCGGCAGCAGCAGCCCTCTCAGCTTCGGCGGCGACTGAGCCCATCCTCGATGAGACGACTCTTGGGCAGTTCGCGGCAAACAGCCGGGAGCACTACCCAGGCACGCTCCGCTTCGTCGACATGGGAGTCCCCGCGAACATCGGCCAAGGGGCGGCTGCGGCAGCGGACGTCGACCATGTCGGTATGGACGTGATCAACGGTCGAGCTCAGCACCAGAGTGCTCTGCGCCAAGCGGCGGCAGAAGCGGCTCAAACGGCCCTGATTGAAGAAGTGGCTCGCTACCAGGCGCGGCTCTCTGCGAAGACCCTCGGCGGAGTCCTCCAAGGCCTGGGCGACCGCACCCGATCGACCCTCCGTACCGGACTCGACGAAGTCGTCGGCTGCCGTTTTCAGGAGCTGGAGAACACCCGCTGTGGGATGCTCGACGAGTGGGCGCAACGCATGACTCAACGTGTCACTCACGTTCCCTTCGTTGGCCTGCGCGCACTCGCCGCCGAACATGGTTCGGAAGCGGTCGAGACCTTTCTCGCTGCAGCCGACCCATCCCTGGCGGTCGCCTACCGGCAAGCTCTGGTCCAACCCGTCTCTGACGCAGCTACGGTTGCCATTGCCCATCCGAGTGTCCAGGCATGTCCAGCCGGCGTGCAAACAAACGACGACATCCAGTAGTCAGGCGACCCATGACCTCTACCTTCGCGCCCGAGCTTGGCATCGGAGCAAGTGATCCCCAGCAGAGCTCGACGCTCATTTCCCGCGCCGTGCGCGGCGAACACGTCGCTCGCCGTCCCCTTTGGGTTATGCGCCAAGCCGGCCGGATCTTGCCCGAGTATCGAGCACTCAAGGAGAAGCACTCGTTCCTCGAGTTGTCGCGCAACGCAGAACTCGCGGCTGAGGTAACGCTACTGCCGTTCCGCCACTTCGACTTCGACGCCGCCATCACGTTCGCGGACATCATGAGCCCGTTGCCCGCGCTAGGAGTGGATCTCGACTTCGCGCCTGGTCCGATCATCGCTGAGCCCATCCGGTCTCGAGCTCAGGTCGAGCGGCTAGCCGACCCTGACGCTCTCGACGTAGATCAGATCGCACCAGAGGTCTACCTCTGCCAAAAGCTTGTTCGTTCGGAGCTTCCGAAGCACCGGGCACTGCTCGGCTTCGGGGGTGCGCCGCTAACACTCGCGGCCTACCTGGTGGAGGGCCGTGGCGTTCGCGACTTCCCGCAGCTGCGCGCCTTCATGCGTGCGGAGCCCGAAGCGTTCTCGCTTCTGATGGACAAGCTGACGCGTCTGGTGGCTAGGTATCTGATCGAACAGCACCGCTCCGGCGCCGAAGCGGTCCAGGTCTTCGATTCATGGGCAGGCTTGCTCGAACTCAAGTCGTGGCGAGCCCTGGTGCGACCGCACTTGCTCCGCCTACTCGAGACCCTCGGGGAGGCGGGTGTACCCCGCATCCTGTTCTTGCACTCCGCACCTCAACTAGTTGAGGAATTCGCGATGCTCCCGTGTGAAGTCTTAGCTGTGGACTGGCGGACCGACTTGGGGCAACTTCGCGAGCGCCATCCCAACCTCGTCATGCAAGGCAATCTCGATCCCGCGATCATGCTGGCTCCCACAGACATTGTTCGTCAGCACGTCCGGGCGTTGTTAGCATCCTTGCCGGCGCAAGGACACATCCTCAATCTCGGACACGGCGTCCTGCCCAACACCCCGCTGGAGTCATTGCATGCATTGCTCGACGAGGTCCACAAAGAGCAGCAGGCGTAAGCCGCCGTGTCGTACACGCCGCGGATCGGAATCGTTGGCGGTGGTATCGCCGGGCTGGCTGCAGCGTGGAGCGCGGCTGAGACCGCTCGAGAGCGCGCGCAGAACCTCGACATAGTCTTGTTCGAGGCTGGCCCAACCTTGGGCGGCAAGGCTCAAAGCCTCAAGTTCGCTGAACACGGCGGCTACTTGGTGGAAACGGGGCCCAACGGTTTCGTTGATCGCGACCCGATCGTCCGAAGGCTTGCCGCGCTCGCAGGCATCGAAGACCAGCTGGTCGAGGCACAAGCCGCCGACAAGCGCCGCTACATCTACAGCTCGGGTTTGCGGGAAGTCGGACCACACCCACTTACTCTCGCCCGCAGCGGGTTGCTGTCAGTGCGCGGCCTTCTGAGACTGATCACAGAACCTTGGCAGCGAGCGATGCCCGCAGATCCGAAGGAGTCGCTCCACGACTTCGCCGTAAGGAGACTCGGACACGAGGCGGCTGAACGCTTGGTCGCACCAATGGCAACCGGTGTCTACGCCGGAGACACTCGTGGGCTCTCCGCGACCGCCGCCTTCCCTTCACTTTCGCGGTTCGAACAAGAGCACGGCTCCCTACTTCGCGGTCTCAGAGCGCAAAGTAGAACAGATCGCTCGCAAGGCAAATCGCCGCCGTTGCTGCTGTCGTTCCGCAACGGCATGCAGAGCCTCCCCAACGCCCTCGGCGCCACCGGCCGATTCAGCGTCCGCATGCACTGCGCGATCGATGAGATCCGGCCTGATCGACACTGCTACCAGGCCTGTTGGTCGACACCCGAGGGCGATCAAGGGACGGACACCGTTGACCGCATCATTATCGCCAGCGAGGCTCCAGTCACCACACGGCTCTTAGCAACCTGCGCACCACAGGCGAGCGACGCTTTGAAGCACCTGTCTTGTCCCGGAGTCGCAAGCCTGTCGTTGCTCTTTCGCCGCTCGGATCTAGCTGGCTTTCCCAAAGGTTTCGGGGTCCTCATGCGGCACGGCCAGGGCCAACGTGTGTTGGGGTGTCTGTTCGAGACACAGGCGTTCGCCCATCGGTCCGCCAAAGACACCGTTCTCTTGAGGTTTCTTCTGGGCGGCTCGTTGGACAAGGAAGCCCTCGACCTCGACGACGACGAGCTAGAACGAGTGGCGTTTGCCGATCTCGGACGATGGGCTCAAGTCGCCGGCCCACCAACGGTTCGCCACATCAGTCGTTGGCGCCAAGGAATTCCACAGCTCGAAGTCGGTCACGAGGATTTGGTCCACCGGGTCAACGCGGGACTCGCCAGAACCCCTGGTCTCAGCATTGCGAACAGTGGCCTGTTCGGGCCTGCCTTCATCGATGCGGCGCGGGCGGGTTGGGACGTCGGAGCCAAAGAGGCCGTGCTCGCATTGCAGGCTTCCAATTCGCGCTAGCCGTCCTACTTCCTGAGACTCCTCAACGAGCGGCCTCGAAGATGGGCATCAGATTTCTGACCGGGGCGCCGGCGTTCTCCATGGACAGGAGTGGGGCCATCACTTTCCTCGCCATCGGGCCTAGCAGTCCCGACGGAAGCTCGAGGAGGTAAGGGACAGACTCTCGAGTACTGCGATCTGGGTGTTCGTACACATCGAACTGGGTCAAGGAACGGTTGGTGTCTCCCCCTCTTGAGTGGCCAGGACTGCACTGCGCCAAAGAACTTTGCGCCCGAGAGACGAAGGTCTCTGGAAAGTGGGAGAACAGAAGCAAGAAGTACCGCTTGGAGCAAGCAGGTAAACAAGTTCTTGGCACAGATGTCATCTCAGAGGAATCGTTCGATCTGGATCCACTGCCGTCCTTCGCAACCGCCGATTTGAGCGTTTGGTTCGCTTGGGTTCGCGTGCTGGTTGACCAGATCGTCGACCAGCACCATGGCCAGCACGTGCTCGCCGCCGAAAAGGTGGAGAGCCAGCCGAGTACGGAGGCGCCCAAGAAGAGTAAGAGCACGTACGGGGTCGACTTCCACGCGCGCGGTCGCGCTCAAGGAAGGAGTGGCGGGCGATGCATCGAGACTTCATTCGGGCCTTCCGAACGGCATGTCAGTACCTAGAGAAGGCAGGCGACGAGTTCTGCTTCCCGCCCGGTAGTCTCCCGCCGAACGCTCCGCTCGTTCCTGAAACGGCCTAGATCGAACAGCCTGAGACTAGTGCGCATCGGCCTCCGAGAGGCCGGGCTGCAGACTCGTACGCGTCCTACGAATAGAGTGCAACTCTGGGAGGCCGCTGGAGTGACCGCAGTGAACCATAACGCGACTCAGGATCGATGGGGCTTTCGTTCAGAGCCAGCTTGGAGCTGCCTCAACAATCTGGCGGCTCAAAAAGCTCAACATTTGGGCGGCACCCTTGTGTGCATCGTCTCGCCCTTTGTGTGCATCGTCTCGCAGACCATTGAGAATCAACCCATGAACCCCAAGCGCTAACCCGCTCCCGCCGGTCGCTGCAACTTTCCCCGGACGTACGAGCCCACCTTCGAGGTTAGCGGGGGATTCTGGGTATTCGGGTGTCGTTGACCGCGACCTTGGCCGTCCGCTACGATCTTTGGGTGAGTAAAAGGAGGCTGTGATGATCTGGACCCTGCACCCGAGCGCCCTCGCTAGGCTGAGCGGAGCTGCTCTCCTTTTGGCGGTCTCAGACCCGGCCGCCGGCGGCGGCCCCATCTTCACGGATGGTTTCGAGGCGGGTTCGTTCTGCGCCTGGAGCAATCCCTGGTACCCCGATGTGGACGGAGACGGCTGGGGGGATGCGGAGTCGGTTGGGATCCCAACGACCTGCCCTCTGGCCCCAAACCTCGCGTTCAGCAACGATGACTGCGACGACGAATCGGAGTTGATCAATCCGGGGGCCTTCGAGATCACCACCAACTCGATCGACGACGACTGCGACGCCGAGATCGACGAAGATGACAACTCCTGCATTTCGACATCCACCCTAAGCGACACCGACCCGGCCCACGCGGCCAAGGCGCTCGGGATCTGCCAGCTGGCCGGCGCGAACGGATCGCCCGGCCTTCTCGACGCTGCCTGGGTCCGCGCCGACGAAACTCCGACGACTCCCACGTTCAACGTTGGCCTTCTCGATGGCTTCGGTATCAATGTTAGTCCCCGCCAAGGAGATCGGATGGTGGCCCTTTCTACGGGCCATGCCCGTGACCTTGATGATCCCTCTGGTTGTGGCTCGGAGAACTGTACCCTCTCGGGATTGGGGACTGCCCCGCCTGGCTTTCCACAATCTGTTCCCGCATGCCCACAAACGACCGCCATCTACGACGACATAGCGCTCAGGGTCCGCCTCCGTGTGCCGACGAACGCGCTCGGGGCAGTGATCCGTTTCGACTTCTATAGCTTTGAGTACCCTGAGTCTTTGTGCTCTGAGTACAACGACCAGATGGTGATCTTGGTGGCCCCAGCGCCGCCGGGCTCGATCAACGGCAACGTGTCGTTTGATGTTGCTCAAAACCCGATCAGCGTCAACGCAGGCTTCTTCGTCGTTTGCACCGATTGTCCGTTGGGTACCGCGGAGTTGGAGGGTACGGGCTTCGGTTTCTGGGATGACGCGGGTGCCACCTCGTGGCTCAATTCGAGCTTTCCGGTCGAACCCGGTGGGGAGATCACTTTGATGGTCATCATCTGGGATGGGCAGGATAGCCAACTCGATTCCACGGTGCTTGTCGATCAGTTCGAGTGGCTGGCGACCGCGACCACAGTGAGTACCCAAATAGAGTAGTAGAGAAGCCGGAGGCCACATCGCACTTCCAAACACTTGAGTGAAAACTTCTCATGAGGTCTCATGAGGCTCCCCCTCGCCCGAAGCGGGAGCCTCGTTTGTTGCAACACCAACAACAAGGAGGGCTCTTGCGACCTATGTGTGGGTCGCTAGTCCGACCGATTTCCTCAGCCACCCCTAGCGGGGTGAGGGTGGCTGAGGAAATCGCTCATGATTCTCCGTTGGTCGCGTAGCGCAGAAAGTGGTTGAAAACGCAGGGCCTCGCTGCTCTTCTGGTTATGACAAAACGACCTTGGAGGAGAAAGCAATGCGCGCTACGCGCTTTACTGCGAAATCTAATTCGGTTCCCAAAGGCGGTGATCGAGTCGGTACAGGTTCTTGACGATGGAATCTCGAAGTTCGAGTGAGGCCAAGGAAGACCAGGCTGCGATGTTCGATCTGTTCGAAACCGGCCCCTGGCTACAGTAGGAGACCGCTGCGACGATGGCGCCACCTCTCGTTTGGGAAGGTTGTTGTGTACCTTGCTTACGCACCGCGCCGGGTGCAGTGTCGCCGTTGCAAACGGGTGGTAGCCGAGCAGGTGCCTTGGGCAGTCAAGGAGAGCCGCGTGACCAAGCCTTTCGAAGAATCAAAGTGCGAATCAGAGGTGTGATGCTCTCCTAGCAGTCAAGAGCCAAGATTGGTTTGGCTCGGACTGGCTCGGACCTATGCCCTAAGTGCGAGACTGAACGAAAACGTGTCTGGGAGTTCTACGTTGGTCAACTGATCGCCCAGAATACGACTGCGAAAGTGATCGGAAATGTTGAGATCGAACGGCATGAGTACGTGCCGGACAAGCTCCATGGCCACACGATCGAAGTGCTCAACTGCAGCAATAGTGCCCAGCCCTTCACAAAGAACGTGACTCCTGCCTTCAGAATCGGGAACTCCTACTCGATGACACACTCGTTGACCAATTCGCATAGTGCAAGTGGCAGCTGGAGGTGGAATTTCCCGAAGGTCGGCTCAGCCGGAATCACCATTACCGATAGCAGGCGGGTGTGGGTCACTATCCGGCAGGGAGAAAGTTGGTCGGAGAACATCTCGGCCAGCGACAGTGCCAGGATCGACGCCCCGGCCAAATCCCGCTCGCGGGCGCGCCTTGAGATGACTGAGGGGGATACGCGCGATTTTCCGAGCCAAAGTGGTTCTTGACGGAGTGGTCGACGCCAACGAGCCAGGGGTTCGTTTCGCGAGCGATGTACCGCCTCTTCGCGACCCGGAGGTTCCCTTAGTAGTTAGCCTGGGCATGGATGATCCCCTGCTGGGGTCTTCCGAGGGAGACGGCAGCTGCTCTGGGGGAGAGTACCGCCATAGCGTACTGTTGATACTGAAGACCTCGGCCAACAAGGGTCACTGTGGCAGCGATCCCCATCCCCACGCTTGGTGAGATGGACCTCAAGTGCGAGATTGACGTCGCCCTCGTACCAGTGCACGCAGGCGAGCGCCCATTTCATCGACCGATCCGTGGGCGCCGGAGACCCTGCGACCGGTTCAGTTGGCCGCTGCGCCGTGGCGCCTTCACCTCGGTGTGGTGACGCTGGCGTAGCGAACCGCACACACTGCCTCGGACCTTGAGGTCACGCACCCTCGGGGGCGCAGGCTGAGCGGGACTCTCTTCCTAGGCTTCAGGACTCCAAACACACCGAAAGCCCGTGTGATTGAGGCCGGTATCGAAGCTCGACCCCATGCGGGCGCTCGGCCGATAGCTCATGCAGTAATTTTCAGAGCACAGAAACGAACCGCCCTTGACCACCCGTTGCGGCACACGTGGTTGGGCCGGATCGTTCGCTTGTTCCGGTCCAACCGGATCAACCAAGTTGGCACGCATCGCCTCGCGGCGCTGATACAGCTCGGTATCGAACCAATCGCCCGTCCACTCCCAAACGTTGCCAGCCATATCGTAGAGGCCATAGCCGTTTGCGGGATACTGGCCAACGGGTGCCGTGCCGAGATAGCCATCATCTTCTGAGTTCTCGATCGGAAACTCTCCCTCCCAGATGTTCCAATGCGGCCCTTCATGGTCATGGGCTCGAGGGAAGGTCTCGTTGGAAGCACCTTGAGCGGCGAACTCCCATTCGGCTTCGGTGGGAAGCCGCTTCCCTGCCCACTTGGCGTAGGCCACCGCGTCGTCCCAGGAGACTTGCACGACCGGGTGATCCATGCTTCCCTCAATCGAGCTGCCCGGTCCTTCCGGGTGTCTCCAATCAGCGCCGGGAACCCACCGCCACCAAGCCGCCGGATCGTCCAGTCGCACCCGCTGGCCAGGATTGGTGAACACCAACGCGCCCGGAACCAGATCAGCTGGATCTGGAGGTTGAGTCCCCGGTGGAAGCTGCGCCATCAGTGGCTCGAGATCAATCGGGCGTTCGGCGGTCGTCAGGTACCCTGTCTGCTCGACGAAATCGGCGAACTGGGCATTGGTCACCTCTGTTGGATCGATCCAGAACGGGCTCACTTCAACGACGTGCCCAGGCCCTTCATGGGGCCGAGCGCGATGGTCATCCGAACCCATGGTGAAGGAGCCCGCAGCGACCTCGACCATGCCTTCAGGTGCCGAGGAACCCGAGGCTTCCGCTACCGTCTGACTGGATCCTGAAGCGCTCAGGCGGCCGAGCCGGGCATCCATCATCGGCGGTGCCGGCTCGAACGAACTTCGGTGCCGTTCGGCAGCGGCGACCAACGCTTGCACAAGATCCGGTCGATCTGCAGAAAGGTCGGTGCTCTCGCCCGGATCGGCGACCACATCAAAGAGCAACGGCGGATCATGCTCGGCGCGCTCGGGAGGCATGGAATAGGCGCCCTCGGTCACGAAGTGGATCTTGTAGCGGCCCTGGCGATAGGCGCGCAACTCTCCTTGGCGGTAGTACGGCAGCTCGTCGCGACCGACCATCGATTGGCCCAAAAGCACCGGCGACAGATCGACGGAATCAAGAACGGCTGGATGCTCAGGATCGGCATCGACGCCCACGAGAGACAGCACCGTGGAGAAAAGATCCATCGCGGTTCCGATCACATCAGTCACTTCGGCCGGCTCAATGGTCCCGGGCCACCAGAAGATTCCAGGAACGCGCATGCCACCCTCAAAGGTGGTTCCCTTGCCGTTGGCTAGCGGCCCTGCCGACCCGCCATGGTCGCCCATCAGCAGCCACGGCCCGTTGTCGCTGGTGAACACCACCAGCGTGTTCTCAGCCAAGCCCAACTGCTCGAGCCGCTGAGTGATCTGGCCAACGCTCCAGTCGATCTCTTCGACCACATCCCCGTACCGACCACCAGCGCTCCGACCCTCGAACGGATCACTGGGGAAAATCGGCGTGTGCGGCATCGAGTAAGGCATGTAGAGAAAGAACGGTTCGTTCTCACTCGCAGCGGCTTCGATGAACGCGATGCCCTTCTCGGTCGCAGATCGGGTGAGCAAGCCTTGATCGGGAGAGCGCTCCACAACCCTCTCCTCGAACGACTCTGCATCACCGGGCAACCGGCGACTTTCGATCAGAGGCACATTCCAATACTCGCGTTTGGGCTCCAAGTAGAGCTCGCGTCGTTTGGCGTTGACCTCAGCGACCGCTTGCTTCTCTTCGTCCGTGCCCGTCACGCTGATGCGCACCATCTCGTCGATTTCCGGGCCGAGCTCCCAATCCATGTCGTTGGAATAGGGAACGCCTTGCCACTCATCGAAGCCGTGACGCGTGGGCCACGCCTCCTTACGATCTCCTAGGTGCCACTTGCCGTACATCGCGGTCCTGTAGCCCTCGGCCTTGAGAGCTTCTGCAAGCGTTCGTTCATTGGCGGGCATTCCGCCATCGTCGCCAGGAAAGAACACGCCAATCCGCTTGCCATAAAGACCGGTGCGGACGGGCAACCTGCCGGTCATTAGGGCCGCGCGCGACGGCGAGCACACCGGGGCAGTCGAATAGAAGTCGGTCCATCGCTGGCCTTCGGCTGCCAAGCGATCAAGGTTGGGGGTCTTGATCGTTGAACTGCCATAGGACGACAGATCGCCGTAGCCAAGATCGTCTGCAAACAGGATCACGATGTTGGGCCCAGTTGTTTCGGGGCCCGTTGCTTCGGGTTGGGGAGAACAGGCGGCAAAGGCAGCCGCGACCAAGGCGCAAAGCCCCGTGGCACGACGGGACCATTCCGGTTTCAGACCACGACTAGAGTTCACTCATCCTCCTTCATTCCTTCCACAACGGTGCCATGCAAAACCCCCGATTCAGCCGCCAGATCGAACGTAACTTCTTCGCTCGGCCCATAGCCGTAGCGGATCGCTTTCGCGACTACCGATCTACTGGTCGCGGGCACCACCATCTCGCCTGTGTACAACCGCCAGCGTTCAGGTTCATCGTCGTCGAAACGGACTGCTATCGAGGCTGCGGGGGTTGCGCTACGCAGCCTCACCACGCGCCCGTCGTTCTGCACGTCCAAGTCAGCAACCGGGTCCACTGTCGGTGGCTGGCTGTCTGCGCCACTCCACAGGTCGTGGACGAGTTCCGCTTCGGGCACCCCGTCGCGCGGACCAATCGACGCAAGCCAAGACTCCAACTCGGCCGCAAGTCGATCGCGCTCAACGGCAAACGCCGGGTCACCTGCCAGGTTGCTGACCTCGAATGGATCGACATCTAGGTCATACAGTTCTTCGCTTGGGCGAGGCGTCAGAAACCCGGCGGCTTGTGCCGCATTCAACGCGCCATCCGCGTGCAACCGGCGCAGTTCCTTCATGGTTGGCAACACCGCCCGAAAGTCGAGGTGTTCGTAGAGTGGAACTTCCGGCATGAAGTTACGCATGTACTTAAAGCGACGATCGCGCACCGCTCGGGTGCGACCCGGCACGGCGTCATGGCGATCCGCTGCGGCGTAGATGTAGTCATGCTTTGCCGTGAGGCCGCCGCCCACCCGGTCGACGAAGGGGAATCCGTCCAGGTAGTCAGGCAAGTCTTGACCGGCCAACTCGAGAATGGTCGGCGCAAGATCCACGAAACTGATCAGGTCCTCGCGGACTTCTCCTGCCCCGCGTCGGTCTGGAAACCGAACCATCATGGGGACCCGGATTCCACTGTCGTACACCGTCCGCTTCATCCTCGGCAATCCATCGCCGTGGTCAGTGGTCACGATCACCACGGTCGAGTCTTCAAGGCCATCGCGCTCGAGCTGTTCCAGGATCTCCGTAAAGCGACGCTCTTCGAACGCAAGGTTGTCGTACTGCCGAGCAAGGTCAGCGCGAATCACTTCGGTATCGGGGTAGTACGGGGGCACGACGACGGAGGCAGGGTCGGTGACGCGTGGTTTGCCTTCAAGCTCCCGTCGATTGCGCGCGGCAACAAACTTCGCCAAGTCATCACCAAGACCACCGCCCGATTCGAGATCCTCAGGCCAGAGATAGCTCTCATGCGTGCGCATCAGAGTGATCATCGAGAAGAACGGTTGGCCGTCTGTACGTTTGTCCCATCGGGCACCCGCAGCGGACTCGTCCCAAATGGTGAAAGGCGAACCGAACTGATAGTCCTTCTTGGCGTCGTTGCTGGTGTAGTAACCGCCCGCGCGAAGAAGTTCGGGGAACGCCTTCACCTCGTCCGGCGGAACCGCGTCGTACGGTACCGGTCCACCCGACGAGCGACCGGCAATGAAAGCCCGCGTGCGCATGTGCTGCGCGCCTAACCGCTGCTGATAAACGCCGGTCATCAAAGCAGCTCGCGACGGTGCGCATACCCCCGCAGTCGTGAACGTATTGGGGAACCGAATCGCCTCGCGTGCGAACGCGTCCAGCACCGGAGTGGTTGCAACGTCGTCACCGAAGGCTCCGATTCGCGGACTAAGATCTTCGAACACAACCAAGAGCACATTGAACTGATCGGTAACTGCGTCACCGGCATCGACCGCCACTTCATTGTCGGCGGGCGCACAGGCGAGTGCTACCGTTCCTGCCAGCGCCGTCAACCAAGCGGCAGCGCAGCGCACGCCTCTACCCTGCAACATCACATGCCCAAAACTTTGGATCGTCACCATAGTTGCCCTAGCCTACCGCCGAGGACCTCCCGAATGACCCATCGACCCGCATTGATCGCCGCGAGCTTGGTGCTTGCATTGGCAGCCGTCGCCACCTTTGCTGAGCGCCCCAACGTGGTCCTCATCGTCATCGACGACCAGCGCTATGACGCGTTCTCCTTCGCCGGGCACCCGTTTCTCGAGACCCCAAACCTCGACGCTTTGGCCAAGAACTCGGTGGTCTTCGACAATGCGTTCGTCACCACATCGCTGTGCTCACCGAGCCGCGCCTCGATCCTCACTGGCCAATACGCGCACAAGCATCAGGTACTGGCTAACCGTGTTCCACTCGACCCCCAACTGCCCACCTTCGCTAAGACCATGCAGGCAGCGGGTTACGACACCGGGTTCGTGGGCAAGTGGCACATGGGCGACCCCAACGACGAGCCGCGCGCCGGGTGGCGGCGATGGGTGTCGTTCCCTGGGCAGGGCGCTTACACCAATCAGAATCTGAACATCGACGGAACGCATGTCGAAGGTGACGGCTACACCACTGACGTGCTCACTGAGCACGCGGTCGACTTCATCGCCGAAGAGCGCTCCGCGCCCTTTCTGCTCTATCTGTCGCACAAGGCCGCGCACTCACCGTTCACCTCGGCAGCGCGCCATCGCAACAGTTACGGCGATGCGGACTATCCCCATCCCCCATCCATGACCGATACCGAAGAGAACTACGCCGGCAAGCCCGCTTGGGTCAGAGCCCAGCGCAAGAGCTGGCACGGGGTCGACGGAATGTACGCAGGCTCCATGGACTTCGACAAGTTCGCCCGTGACTACGCCGAGACTCTGCGTGCGGTCGACGACAGCGTCGGCCAAGTGGTGGCGGCACTACGAGCCAGCGGCCAGCTCGGCAACACGGTCATCGTCTACACCTCCGACAACGGCTTCCAGTTTGGCGAGCACGGCTTAATCGACAAGCGCACCATGTACGAGGAGTCGATCCGTGTTCCGATGATCGTGCACGCGCCTGGTTTGAGCAAAGCCGCGCGTTTGCCCCACATGATCCTCAACATCGACATCGCGCCGACGTTGATCGAACTGGCGGAAGCCACCATCCCTAGTGTCGTGCAAGGTAAGTCGTTCCTCCAGCTGCTCAAGAGCGAAAGCCGCGCTAGCGTCGAGTGGCGCAACAGCTTTCTCTACGAGTACTTTTGGGAGCGCGCCTTCCCCCAAACACCAACAGTGCTCGGGGTGCGTACGGATCGCTACAAACTGATGCGCTACCACGGTATCTGGGATCGTTATGAACTCTACGACCTCGACACCGATCCCAACGAGATGAACAATCTCATCGGCGAGTATCAGACCACCGACCAGATCGGCCACGTCGAGCGGCGGGTACTCGGTGGACGAACACGACTGGAGAAGCTGTATCTCGGCACCGGCACCGAAGACGAGGAACTGCGTCAGATCTTCACCAGCTTGTGGACTCAGCTCGATGCCCACCTTAAAGAAACCGCAGCAGCCGCCGAACCCAACTGGCGGCCCTAGCTTCCCAGCGAGCTGCGAAACCTGATCTCTCATCGGAGAGAGATCACGATCACTCGCTCACCGGCGTAGCGGTTCCACGACCGCTCAGGCATCACCGCGACGCGCTCAGTCGGTCAACATCCAACCAGTAGTTGAGTCCCTACCAGACAGACAGGTGAAACCCCACGGCTCGTCTCCGCGTTAATGCAAACTGAAGCTCCCTCTCTTGAGTCATAGCAAAGGCGCCGCCATGAACACCCTCCTGCAAGACCTTCGGTTCAGTGTCCGTATGCTGGTTAAGAGCCCCCTCTTCACCGCCATCGCGATCATTACGCTAATGCTCGGGATCGGTCTCAATGCTGCGACCTTCTCCACCGTCAACGGGCTCCTGTTCAAGCCGCTCAGTGGCACTCACGAACCTGAGCGACTGCTGCAGCTCTACCGCCACTGGCCTGGCATGGACTACGGATCCAACTCGATCCCGCACTATCAAGACCTTCGAGACCGCACTGGGGATGTGTTCGAGAGTGTTGCCGCTTCGTTCTTTACCCAAGTTTCGCTCAGTGCGGATCGCAATAACGAACGGCTCATCATCTTGGTGGTCAGCGCCAACATGTTCCAAACCTATGGGGTGGAACCTGAGATCGGGCGATCGTTCTTGCCTGGCATCGAAGATCGCGATCCAGGCGCTCACCCGGTGGCAGTTCTTGGGTACGCCTTCTGGCAGGCTCGGTTTGGTGGAGATCGTTCGATTCTAGGGCAGTCGATCGATATCAACGGGATGCCGTTCGAGGTGGTCGGCGTCGCTCCTCGCGACTTCAAGGGACCGATGTCGGTAGCCAATGTCGAGATTTACCTTCCGTTGATGATGCAGCGTGAGCTGATGCCTGGCCAAGATCGGATTGAATCACGCGGCAACAACAACATGAACGTCATCGCTCGCCTGCGCGACGGCGTCACCCAACAACAAGCCACCGACGCACTCGACGCCGTTCTGCTCCAACTGGCTGAGGAGTATCCAGACTCCTACGAGAACCAAGTCGGGACCACCGTGGTCAATCAGACCGACGCAGGCCTACATCCGAGTATGGCGAGCGCCCAACGCGGCATGAGCGCGGTGATGATGGGGGTGGTCGGCTTGCTGCTCTTGATCGCCTGTCTCAACGTCGCCAACCTCTTCCTAGCGCGCGCTCGCGATCGCCAACGCGAGATGAGCATTCGCTTGACGATGGGTGCAAAGCGCTCCCGCATAGTGCGCCAACTGTTAACCGAAAGCCTCGTCTTCAGCTTGCTTGCGGGACTAGCAAGCCTTGGTTTGGCGTTCTTCGCTACCCGAGCCTTGGGTTTGATCAAGTTGCCGATCGATGGCCCGTTCGTCTTTGACTTTGGCTTGGACGCTAGGGTCTATACCTTCACCGCGCTGCTCACCATCGCGGCGGGCCTACTATTTGGGCTGGCACCTGCAATCCGATCTGCACGCTCAGATCTCAGCGTCCACATGAAGCCGGGCGGATCGGTGCGCAGTGCTCGCATTGGCAGAGGCCTCGTGGTCGTACAAATGGGCCTCTCTTTGGTGCTGCTGATCAGCTCCGGTCTGTTCTTGCGCAGCCTGCAAAGCGCGATGGATCTCGATCCGGGGTTCCGTGCCCCTAGCAACCTGGTCATGGCCTCCATCGACCCCGGACTTCAAGGCTACGATCAAGAGCGAACGTTGGCGCTTTACGAGCGCGTACGCGAGCAAGCCGCCAGCCAGCCCAACATTTCAGCGATCGGGCTCACTGACACGGTACCGCTGAGCCTCGGCGGTAGCGATCGCGGAGTCGATATCCCCGGCTACACCTTCGCCGAAGGCGAGCGCCAAAGTCTCCACTACGCCAAAGTCTCTATCGGCTACCTCGAAGCAATGGGGGTACCTGTCTTAGAGGGTCGTACCTTCGATCACACCGACACTGATAGCTCTCAGCCCATCCTGATCATCAACCGCAGGTTCGCCGAACGGTTCTGGCCCAACGACTCCGCACTCGGCCAAGTGGTTCGCACCGCGGGCGAAGATCACCGGGTTGTTGGGGTTGTTGAAACGGGCAAGTACCGAAGCCTTGGCGAAGATCCAACCGAGTACATGTTCTTCCCGCACAGCCAGAAATTCGAATCCGGGATGTCCATCGTCGCTCGCACCTCGCAGTCGCCGGATGAGGCGCTCGGCACTCTGCGCAGCGTGATCGCGTCGATCGACCCCACCCTGCCGGTGTTCGACGTCAGAACCATGGAAGATCATATGGGGATCGCTCTTCTCCCGGCACGCCTGGGCGGAACAGCACTTGGCCTCTTCGGCGTTCTGGGTCTCCTGTTGGCGGCTGTAGGAATCTACGGAGTGATGGCCTACTCCGTCTCGCAACGGCAACGCGAACTCGGCATCCGAGTGGCCATCGGAGCAGATCGCACAAGCGTTGTGCGTCTGGTCTTAGGAGAGGGGCTCAAGCTCGCTGCCATTGGCAGCGCGGCCGGCCTGGTGGCTGCTGTGCTCACCGCCAAGTTGGTCGAGAACCTGCTCTACAACATGAGTGCGCTGGATCCATTGACCTTTGTTGCGGTCCCTACCCTTTTGCTCTTGGTGGCATCAGTCGCGGTCTACATCCCAGCGCGCAAAGCTGCGCGAACTGATCCTGTGCGAGTACTACGTTCGGAGTAGTCGCTACGCGCTCGACGCAGGACGCGGGAGAACCCTGGGAGGGTCTTCCCGCGTCAGGCGCGGCCCCACGTCAGACGACCTGCGTAAGGCCGCATGTAGAGACGGCTGTTCCCCAACCACCCCTTAGTCGCGTGGCTTAGAGCGTGCCGTCCATGTCGGCCAGCACATAGCCCATGATGCCGAGCATCGCAGTGGCCACCCTGAAGTCTTGCTTGTCGACCTTGTCGAGGGTGTCGGCGTCGGTGTGGTGCCAATCGAAGTAGTGCTCGCCAACGGTGCGCAGTGCCATGCCCGGAACGCCTTCCCGCATCAGTGGCCCGATATCAGCGCCACCGCCTCCGCGAGTGATGCTGCCTGCCTCCACTGCGTCGAGCAGGCTACCGATCTGCTCGAGCTTAGCGAAGGCTGCTTCGTAGCGTTCGTCGGTGCCATCCGTAGAGCTGCCCGGGATCGAGAAACCGAAACCAACCGGCTTCTCGTTACCACCGTCCATCTCGATGGCCGCAACATGGGAGTTCACCGCATCGCCGAGGCCTTCACGGTAAGCGGTCCCGCCCCTAAGGCCGTTCTCCTCGTTAGTCCACAGCACGACCCTCAGCGTCCGTCGAGGCCGCAGACCTAGGTCATGAACGATCTTGAGACCTTGCCAGGCTGCCATGCAGGCTGCGCCGTCATCATGAGCGCCTTGCCCAACGTCCCAGCTGTCGTAGTGACCACCCATCACCACAACCTCATCGGGCAGCTCGCTACCTTTGATCTCTGCGATCACGTTGTAGGACTGGGCATCCTCCTTGGTCTCGGCCTCCATGTCCAGACGCACTGTCACCGGCTTCCCGGCCTTCGACATCTGCAGGAACCATGCGGCGTCCTCGGCGGTGATCGCGGCAGCCGGGATCTTGCTTTGGTCGGCCGCGTAGCTCATCCCACCGGTGTGCGGCGTGTAGAGACTGCTACCCGTCGCCGAGCGCACCAACGCCGCTACAGCACCCTTCTCCGCGGCCCGAGATGCACCGCCCCCGCGATACCGAACGTTGCGCCCATAGCCTTGCCAGCCAACCGAATAGACAACAATCTTGCCGCGCACTTGATCGTCGTTCAACGCAGCGAGTTGGTCAAAGCTCTCGACCACAACCACCTCGGCAGTAATCCCACCTTCAGGAGTCGCAACACTGCCGCCAAGTCCTAACATCGCGAGCGAGCGCGGTCTTGGCTCGGTGACATGAAGCGACTCATTGCCGCGAACCCAGTGCGGCACCATCACCGGCTCGAGTCGAACCGAGAGGCCTTCGGTCTTCATCGCCTCTGCCGCCCACTTGATCGCGTCCTCTAAGCCCGCTGAGCCGCTGAGACGGTGGCCAATCACCGTGGTTAGATGGGTGAGCTTGTCCCAGCCTTCGTCATCGACCAAGGATGCGCCGAGGATGCGGCCAGCCGGTTCACGGTAAGAATCAGCAAGCGACTGCGCTTGCATGGTGCACGGCAGAAAGAGTGCCGCAACAAGGGCAGCAGCGATAGCGAGAGAGTGTCTTTTCAAGTCAAGCTCCAAAGATATAGGTAGCGATCCACGCCTGCAGAACGAACGTCGCAGGCGAAGTGTCGCCTTGATACGAGGTGATCAGCGAAACTGCTCGATTCCCTACCAAGCGATGCCGTAGTCCTCGCCGAAGTCAGAGGCTGCGCCCCACATGGTTCCGTGTTTCGAATCAAAGACGATCGCCGTGATCGGGCCGGAGGTACGTCGTTGCGTCCCCACTCGATAGCCGCGACGCCTCAGATCAGCGATGACCCATTCGGGGACATCCTCGCGCACCACGATCCGCCCGGGTTCAGCCTTGTGAGCACCGAAACTACTCTGCATTTGATAGCTGGTCAGGTTCGCCGCCTCGGCAGCCTGCTGCGCGTTCATGCCGAATTCCACCACGTTCAAGAACCATTGCACCAGGTTCTGATCCTGAGTGTCTCCACCTTGGACTGAGAAAGAGAGGTAGGGGGTGCCGTCTTTCAACGCCATGCCGGGTGTCAGCGTCGCCCGTGGTCGTTTGCCCGGAGCAACCAGGTTGTAGGGGTTCAGCCGCTCATCCAATACGAAGCTCTGCATGCGCTGGCTCATGCCGACCCCGGTGGAACCAGCAATCACTGCCGGGATCCAGCCACCGCTCGGAGTGATCGAGACCACCCATCCTTCTTTGTCGGCTGCTTGGATGGATGTCGTGCCCGCCCAGAACGCCTCTTCATCAGTCATTGAGAAGGTCTGGGCCACCTGGAATCCGTCTTCACCAGCGCCTTCAGCTTCGGGCGGAATCGGAGTCCACTGCTTCCACAGCTCAGGATACGGATGCTCGCCTTCTTGAAAGTCGTATGGGTTGCCCGGCTTGGTGTCGGGATTGTTCTTCTCCCAGTCGATGGTTTCGTAGCGACTGCTGGCGTAGGCCTTGGACAGCAGGCCCTCCATGGGTTCAGCGGGATCGGTGTACGGATCGCCGTAGTAGAAGTCCCGATCGGCGAACGCCAGGTTCTGCGCCTGGTAAACCGTGTGCAAATAGCGAGCGCTGTTGTAGCCCATGTCCTTGATGTTGGGCACGTTCTCGAGGATGTTCAACGTTTGCAGCATCACCGGCCCTTGAGTCCAGCTCGTCAGCTTGTAGACGTCGATGCCCTTGTAACTGCTCATCACCGGTTCTTCGAGGTAGACCTTCCAACGATCGAGGTCATCCATGGTGATCAAGCCACCCTGCTCTTGCATGCTTCGAACGATCTCTTGAGCGATGTCGCCACGATAGAAGCGCTCGTACGCGGCCAAGATCGCCTGCTCTCGTGACTGTCCCGCCGCTATAGCTTTGCGTTCTGCCTCGACCAGCTTTCGCAAGGTGCGAGCGAGGTCCGGTTGGCGAAAGATCTCTCCCCCAACCGGCGCTGCCCGCTTGGAGGGATCGCTTTCGTCAAAGTGGGGCAAGAACACCTTCTTCGAGTAGGGCCACGACGCCAACATCTCACGCCGCCGTTCCATGTTGTTGGCTTGGGATTCTTCGATGGCGTACCCGTCAGCCATCTCGATGGCCGGTCCTAAGACCTGCGCCAGGCTCAGCTTGCCGTACTCGGCCAGCATGATCATCAGACCACCCGGAGTGCCAGGCGTGACCGAGGCAAGAGGCCCAAACTCCGGCGGATAGATGAACCCCTTCTCCTTGAAGAACTCCACCGTCGCTCCCGTAGGGGCAATACCCAGCGCGTTGATACCGACGACCTTCTTGGTGTTCGGGTTATAAATCAATGCCTGAGTCTCGCCACCCCATCCTAGGGTGTCCCACATGGTCGAGGTCGCAGCCAACATGGCACAGGCGGCATCGACCGCATTACCGCCGGCGTGAAACGCGGCTGCTCCGGCAGTCGCGCCTAGCGGTTTGCCCGTGATCGCTACCCAGTGCTTGCCATGTAACACCGGCTTGCGAGTCCTCTGTGCGGTCAAAGCGTCAGCGCCGACGATCGCAAACAGACCAACTGCCAGCACGAGCACAGAGCATCTGTGCCAGGTCGAGTGCTCGACCGAGGGCCGGGCCAAGCGCTGAATTCGTGGCGTTAGCGACCGAGCAGGACTGTTGACTTTCATGGCTTGCTCCACAGGTTGTGCCGAGATGCTGTATTGATGTTCTGAACCCAGAGTCTAGCTGCTCGGGACTGCTACGCTGCGCGCTCCTTGAACCAGGCTGCGGCCTCGCTTCATAACCCTTGAGGATCACTGAATGCCTACGACGCAAGACACCCCGCCCAGCTACCGTTGCTGCGTTTTCTGCGGTTCTCAGTTCGGCACCAAACCCAGCTACAAGGCAGCCGCCGAAGCAACCACCACTGCCCTGGTCGAAGCCGGGTTTGGCATCGTCTACGGCGGAGGCCATGTTGGCCTCATGGGCGCCACCGCCGATGCCGGCCTCGCCGCCAACGGCGAAGTGATCGGCATCATTCCCCGGGCCTTGGACCAACGCGAGGTTAGCCACCACGGCCTGACCGAGCTGCACCTGGTGGACTCGATGTACGAACGCAAACAACTGATGGCAGAACTCAGTGACTGCTACCTCGTCCTGCCTGGAGGAATCGGCACGCTGGACGAGTTGTTCGAGGTGATGACGGCGACTCAGCTCGGGTTCGACCCGAAACCGATTGCGCTGCTGAACGTCGACGGCTATTTCGACGGACTGATCACCATCCTCGAGCGCATGAACGAGGAAAAGTTTTTGCCACGGAGCTGGCGGAATCTGTTGACTGCGGATTCAGACACCGAGACCATCATCAGGTATCTTCACAACGCAGTCACTCGTCTCTCGGAGTAGGTCACCGCAAGCACCTGTGTACCATTTGATGGAAGCACCTTCATGAGCAGCCCAGCTGATCAGCCGTTTCCTAACTATCTCAGCACCTCGGCGCGCTGGGGCTCCTCTGTAGGCCTGGTGACAACCACTCTTGCGATAGCGCTCGTATGGGGGACCGTGGTGGTTCCCAGCACTGGGCTAGCTCAGGTCACCACCGCGACCGAACCTCAAACAGTGCCGTTCTCGGCAGTGGCGACGGCCAGGCTCAACGTGCGTTCGGGACCCGGCCTCAACACCCAGGTTATCGCGAGGCTTCCTCCGGGAAGCCCGCTGAGTATCCAAGATACTCGCTCCGGCTGGTTTCGAATCGCCTCAGGCAACACCACCGGCTGGGTGAGCGCTGAATACGTCCAACTAACGCCAGCCAGGAGCGTCGATACTCAACAGCTGGCAGCGCAACCGACTGCACCCTACCGCGGTCGAACCACCTCAACCTTGAACCTGCGAGCAGGGCCAAGCTTGGCTGCACAGCGTCTCGCCTTTCTTCCGCCTCGGCGCGAACTCACGGTGGTCGAGTCACTCGAGGGCTGGTTGCGTGTTGAGTCGGAGGAACTCCGCGGTTGGGTCGCAGCCGAGTACATCAGTCCACTAGCACAAGACGTCACCGAAGGCTCTCAGGCAGCAGCCGTCGCGCAGCCCGCAAACAGCACCATCGCTCCTGCTCGGAGCCGACCAGACCCTGTCGCACACCCCGCGAGCGACCCACTCATCGTCGAGAACTCCCGACTCGCGCAAGAGCTTGCTGAGAGCCAGGCCCGGCTCCGGCTGTTGCAATCGGACCAGCACGATCAACAAGCCCAGACTCAACGAGCAGCGTCGTTGCTTGAGACGATCGACGATCTAGCCGGAGAATTGAACGAGGCTACAGAGTTCACTGCCAACCTCGAGGCAGAAATCGAAGCCCTACAGTCGGACAGCAAGAGCAAATCGCAAGTGCGCCAGATGCGGTCAGATCTCAAAACCCAACGCCGGCAGATCGAAGAGCTGCAGAAGACCAACAACGGCCTGCAAAGCGATCGAGAGCAGGCATCACGAGTACTGGCGACCGCGATCGAGGCTGAACGCAAGCAAGCGGCTCAAGCGCTTGCAACAGCGGTGGCTACCGCTAGGCAACAGGCTCTGAACGAACAGACTGCTCAAACCCAGGATCAAACGGCCGACCAACTCAGAATCGCTGAACTCGAGCGTGAACTCAACGCAAGCAAAGAGAAGCGCAACCGAAGCGAGGAACGTCGACTGCGAAAGCAAGTCGACGCGCTCAGCAGGCAACACGAGCAGATGGAGAGCCGGCTGCAGGCCTTGGCACAGAACCGCGACACTCTCACTGCTCGGAATCGTGAGCTCGAAGCGCAGTTGGTGCGGGTAGCGGAAGAGCTCAACGCGGCTCAGATCGATATCGAAGGAGCGAACGTCACTCTGCGATCCTTGCAGACCGAGAACGGCGAACTCCGTGGTGCGCTAAGTCAGGCCGGTTCTAGGGACTCTTTGCCGGCTCGCGAGGTCGAAGACCCGTCAAACGCTCCGCCTCTCGCGCCGCTTCCCCTCTCGGCAGAGGAGTCAATCGCGGGCAATGGGCAAGGATCGCCGGGCGGGTTCGCACCGGCCGAAGAGACCAGCACCACCACCCCGACCAGACCGGCCAGGGTCGCCAGCACTCCGGCTCGAATAGAGGGTGCCGCAAACCCAATCACGACGCTCCCTGGAGCGGTCGAGCGGTGGCGAGCGGCTTGGTCAAGGGGGAACGTGACCGAGTACCTCGCCGCGTACTCACCCCGTTTCTTGCCTGAAGGAATGACTCTCAACGTTTGGAAGCAACGCCGAACGCAGCGGTTGCGAGCACGCGGCACCGTCCAGATAAGCCTGGGGCCGCTTCGCATTCAAGACCTAGGTGAAGGCCGCGCGACCGCCAGTTTCCTACAGGGCTACAGTTCGACCGCCTTCTCTGATCGGGTCCAGAAGACGCTGACGTTCTCATTGGATTCAGGCGACAATTGGCTGATCATCGCTGAGACGTCAGCAGCACCGTAGGCTGACGCAGCCCAGTCGGCGCTGAACAGTCGGCGCTGAACACGCGGCACTGAACACGCGGGCACTGACCAAGTCCGGTACTGTTTCGAGAGCTAGGCCCAAGTCAACCCATAGCCAATTCAGTAGAGCAGAGAGCCTCTCATGCACAACACGAGATCCAACGGCTTCACGATGATCGAGTGCTTGGTTGCGTTGCTTATTCTGGCTATGGGACTAGGAATCGGGCTCGGCGCCATCATTAGTGGACGAGCCGCGCTTGAACTAGTCGCGCTTCAGTCTCAACTGGACGAGCAACTAGACCAGTTACACGAAGCCATGCGCGCTCGCGTCATTGACCTAGAAAAGCTGACCCGACTGCAAACCGCCACCATCGAGGGGACCACGTTTCGCGTGCTCTCTTTGCCTGAGGCGGATACCGGCGCAGAGAACGCACCAAGAACGAGCGAAGGCGCCGTGATTCCGAGCCTTAGCGCCCAAGTGGAAGTGACCGAGTTCAGCGACCTCTTCGAGGTCGAGTTCAAGGCGACCGGGCGACGAGGCCGATTTACTCGAGTACGCACCTTGACCACTCGCTTCTTTGAGCCCGGCCTAAGTGCCCTGCTCGCTACCGAGTCGTCGTTGTGAACGGTTGCAGTCGACGGGTACACATCCGCTGCAACGGGCATTCGGGGGCTGGCTTCAGCTTGCTCGAGTTGATCGTCACCACCTTGATCATTAGTGCGATCTTGGCTTTGGTCAGCCAGATTCTCCTGCAGTCATATCGACTCTCGGCGGCGTCCATTCCAGCGATCACCCGCACCGGCGTCGAGCTCTCCGAGGCTCGACTGCGCAACGACGTGTCACTCAGTCGGGCGGTCGCGCAGAGCCTCGATCTCGAGTGGTCTACCGAGCCTCTTCTACTGCGGCATCGTGACGCGATCATCACCTACGCCCTCCACGAGGGTTTCTTGGTGCGCTCATCCCTGGCTACCGACGTTGAAGACCCCGAGATCGAAACCCAGCGGTTAGCGCCGCTCGACAGCTTTCGGTGGCTCTCGGATGGCACGCCCACGGTACGCATCGAGTGGCAAGCGCGGGGCGCTCTGAACACCATCTCGAGTGCCAATAGCGCCGTGGTCTCCAAGGTCGAGACTGGCTTGTTCAACAATCGACGACCGGTCAAGCGCCTCGTCTTGACGTCACGAGCGCGCTCAACGAGGGCGTGGTAGTGAACAGCAGGCCACCGAGGTGCTACCAGATGCTGAGTGCCGTGCGTGGCTCCTCAAGGCAAAGGCAAAGGCACAGGCCAGGGCCAAGGGTCCAAGACGGTCACGTGCTGCTCACCACCCTGTTCACCCTCTTGATACTGGCTACTGCCGCAACCCTGGTCTTCTCCTTGGTGTTCCACGAACAGCGACAGCAGCTGCGCAGCCGTCAACAGCTCGACCTGCGTTCGATGAATGACTCGGTGATCGCTGAGACGCTGGCCTCCCTTGATCTCGACCGAGATTTCGGTGGCGTCGAGGAACGAGAGTTTGCGGCCGGAACAATTCAAAGCAACGTCCGCGAGGAGTCGCCTAGCCGATCTCAGATCCGTGCCACTGCGAAGCTCGGCGCTGCCAGCGCGGTGAGCGAACTATGGGTCACGCGCGGCGCGAGTGGTCCAAGCGTGCTGTCCTGGCGGCGACTGGGACTCGACGAGAGGCACCAAAACTAGAGGAGCTCACCTTAAGGGCGGACAATGAACATCCAAACGGGCTACGCCCCAACAGCGGGCCCAATGTACCGAGCTCGCGGCCGAATCAGTTTGCTGCGGCGCCGCTCTTCGAGAGCATGAGCGATCCAGCCGACGCTGCGGCCCAAGGCAAAGATCGTCCACGCCGATCCCAAGGGTAGACCGGATGTCGCTGCGACAGCCGCCAACCCCAAGTCGAGCGTCGGGTGCTGTCCGGTCAGGCGCCGGCCCTCCTCTGCGACGCGCCGCATACCTCGAACCAACGGCGAATTCGGCTGGGCTTGCTCCAGAGACCGAAGGATGGCCCCGTACCTCGGGTCGCCATTCGGATACAGATTGTGGCCAAGACCGGGTAGGCGTTCACCGCGTTGGATGCGTGCACTCAGTCGTCGTCGTACTTGCTCGCGGGTCGGAGCCCGCCTCCCCGAAGCGATCCCCACTTCGCGAAAGAGCGCCTCCACTCGATCTGAATGCCCACCGTGGCGATACCCACGCAGAGCGCACAGCCCTCCACACACTGCCTCATAAGGACCTGCTCCGGAAGATGCGATGCACCTCGCGGTAAACGAAGACACATTCAGCTCGTGATCAGCGCACAGCACCAGCGCGGTGTTGAGGGGGACCATCAAATCGGAACGCCTGCGGCACCACTCCTTGGAAAGGATCTCAACCAGAGGGCCCCGCCTCCTCCGCTTTAGGCGAGCCACCGCTGCGACCAGCGCGCGCACAATCCGAGCTCCGGCAACCACCATCGCTTCCTCGGTCAAGGCGCCGGCCAAGGGATCAGTCATCTCGGAGAGCTGGACAGCGAGCAACAAGCTCGAGCTCGGATGAGCAGACTCAGCGATTGAAGTCGCCTCAACCCAAGCCTTCGGTACCGGCTCAAGTGCTTCCCCAAATAGCTCCGCTTCGCGGTCTTGATCCCCCAACCACAAGAGAGCAGCGACGCGCTCGAGCGAACTGGTGGTCGCCAGCTCGGTGGCGTCGAGTCCGCGGTAGTAGAGCTTGCCGTCCGCGATCAGCGTCAGTTCAGTGTCGAGCACCGGGAGGCCCCAGTCGAGCGCCGAACGTGCCGCTGAGTCTGCGGTCCGGGTTTGCTTTCGGCGCTGACCCAAAGCGGCAACTTCAGCCCGAAGGTAGCCGCGACGGCGACTCCCCTGAAGTGACACCGAATGCAACTGCCCCCGGCTGACATAGGCATAGAGCGTTGGCAACTTGACTCCGAGTGTCCGTGCAGCTTCGACCGCTGTGCAGTAGTCCCCGTTGGCGACACCCCTGTTCTCATCGACGCTCATTGCACGTTCCTGTTTGCCCACATTGATTACAGAATCAACCTTGATCAATGTATCACCTCACGCTCAAGATCGACCTCCAGGGACTCCAGCCCTCAAACTCATCCCAGTCGAGAAACAACCCAGCAACGGAGGAACATCAACGCCATGACCATGAAAGCGAGCCAGCCAATCGAAAGTAACGGAAGACCACAACAGCCCTCCTGCGACGGCCTCGCCGGGGTCGTGGCGGCCAGCACCGCGCTCTCGCATGTGGATGGCGCAGGGGGCGAGTTAGTGCTGAAGGGGCATCGCGTTGACAGCTTGGCCCCCTCGGCGTCGTTTGAAGAGCTGATCGAACTCTTCTTGGAGACCACAGATGTTGCCTCGAGGATGGCCGGCCACCGCACGCTACCGCCAGCGACGCTCGATCTGCTCGAAGCCAACCGTGATGCAGACCCGATGGATGCTTTGCGCATGGCCGTGGCCTCTCTCGCCAGTGGCACAGAGTCGCCGACATCTACCGAGCGAACGGAGTCTGCCTTGAGACTGCTAGCAAAGCTCCCCACCATTGTTGCCAGCCACCACCATTTCTCGTGCGGCAGGACGGCCGGTGGCCCCAGCAATGAGCCTGGGCTCGCTGCAGATTTTCTCCACCAGCTCTCCAGCGATCCACTAGCAGGCCGCTCCCCCAGCCCCGCTCGGACCCGGGCGCTTGAGACGTACCTCAACACAGTGTCGGACCACGGGATGAATGCATCCACCTTCACCGCCCGAGTAATCATCTCCACGGAGTCGGATCTCATATCTGCGGTTACCGGAGCGCTCGGCGCCCTCAAGGGACCGCTGCACGGCGGCGCTCCAGGACCAGCGCTTGACATGGTGTTCGAGATCGCGGAGCCTAGCCGCGCGCGCTCCTTTCTGGAGGCCAAGCTCGATCGCGGCGAGCGACTCATGGGGTTCGGCCATCGGGTCTACAAAGTGCGAGACCCGCGCGCGGACGTCCTAGCCGCAGCCGCAGTGAAGCTCGCGCGCAGTGGCGAGAACCAAGAGCTCTACGACTTGGCCACCGCCGTCGAGCGCACTGCACTTGAGGTGCTAGCCGAGCGCAAGCCGGAGAGGCGCCTAGACACCAACGTCGAGTACTACACAGCCCTACTCCTACACGCCATCGGCCTGAACCAAGACCAGTTCACACCGACCTTCGCAATTGGGCGCTGCGTTGGCTGGATCGCACACTGCTTCGAGCAACTCGATTACGGGCGTCTCATCCGACCCGAGTCAATCTACGTTGGTCCCCCCGTTGGGAGTGCGGACGCCTAGGAACTCTCCGACAATTGCCGGAGGTGCTCGTTTGTTAGTCCGTGGCCGCCATCTCGCACCCCCACACTGCTAGGACATCAGTAGCGCCAACTGGTCACATCAGCACCGCGGGGCGCAGACTGTTCAATCCGCTTCATGATTTTCGGCAAGTAGAACGTGTTGTATCGCAGTCTCGAAATGTGATTCCCGTTCTCATGATCACCGTTCCAGCAGTGCTCGGCGCGATCACCATAGTCGACCTCACCACCGTAGTAAGGATCGGTCGTCGACTCCAAGAACTCCTCGGTCAGCACCACCGCGTTGTTCAGGTAGTAGTTGTCCATGTCGCCACTGTAGAGGTGAATCTTGCCTTCGAGTTTGGGACCGAGAGTCTTCCAATCCCGCTCCATGATGTGACGCAGATCGTAATTCTCGCGCCAATGCTCAGCCACCGCTTTGTCGATCTGGCCGGTCTTCTTGTCCCAGATCGGTTGTGGATACCCATCCGCACCCATCGGCGAATAGACAGCCTGCCAGACATCGAGCTGGTCACCAGACCGACCATTTGTGCCCAAGACAAGCTCCAGATCGTTGTAGTCCTTGATCGACGCTTCAACGCGCCCCTCAGCATTTCGCCAAGCGGGTCGACCCTGTTGCTTGAACCGCGACGGGTAGTAGAAGGCATTGTCGTCGGCATAAAGGTCTAAGGTCATGTAGGCGCGAAAATCGATCGGGTCGGGGCACGCTGCGAAGGCACCGTTGAAGTCATCCGGATAGAACACTTGCGCCGCCAGCGCTTCCCAACCGCCGGTCGAGCCGCCGTAGGTGAAGCGTGCCCAGCCTTCTCCAATCCCACGGAACTGTCGCTCCACCTCCGGGATCAGCTCGTGCATGATGGCGTCGCCATAGGGTCCGATGTTGGCTGAGTTGACCGCGTACGAGTCGTCGTAGTACGGATTGGCGTGCTGAATCTCAATAATCAGGAACCGCGGAAAGTCGTCACTCGTCCACCGTTTGTAGAGGTCGTAGGCTTCCTGTTGCACCACTCGGTTGTAGCAGGGCTCGCCGAACCGAAGCGATGGTCGACACTCGATCTCGGGATCCGGCGGCTCGGTACGGAAGCCGCCGAAGCTACTTGAGTGGTGGCCATGGAACACCATCAGTGGATAGCTAGCCTCGGGATGTTCATCAAATCCGGCCGGCAGCAACACATGTGCGCCCAATTCCATATCGCGCCCCCAGAACTTCGAAAGCAAGTCGCTACGCACCTTGATGTGCTTGACCCACTCGGTGTCGCTGGGTGGCTCGATCTCCGGATTCTTCTGATCGAGCTCGATCCGAATCACCTGAGGAGCGCTGCCGATTGCAACCGTCTTTGGTGCACTGAGCAAGTTGCCCGGCGCCCTTCGCCACTGCTGCCCTTCGCCCCGATCCATCGGCAACTTCACCTGCTTGCCATTACCGAGCTTGAAGTCTTGGTAGTGATGCAGGAGGGCCTGAACCACATACTCACCAGGCGGCAGTTCCGCCAGCAATCGAACCGGATAGCCAACCACCTCGCCCTCGAATACAGCGGGTTCTCCGGGCTGCCACTCCTCAACGTCGATTCCGAAGACGGGAACTCCACTCAAACGCGAACTCACGCGCTGAAATGGTTGCCGCACCTTCTTGCCCTCCTCGGGCGCATCTGCCAGAAACAGAAGCAGGCGCCCTTGCGCCGGATCGGGGTGCAGAGATTCAGGGAAACTGACTTCGATCCTCAACCCGGGACCGTCAGCAACCCCACCGCACGACACGATCAGGGCCAGCGCTACGCCCACTAGTGCTAGAGCGCGAAAGCGGTTGACTTGTGCAAGGGGCATCATCAAATGCTTGATCACGAGAGTTCTCCAATACGGTAGTAATCCCCGTCAATGCTGACGAATGGGCGAGCAGAGGTCGACCGAGATCCAACCGAAGGTGCCACCAACAACGCGGTTGGAGGCGACGAAGTGTGCTTGGTTGAGAGCACTCTACCCGAGGCGCTCATCAAACGCGTGGTCGTGCGAGAATCAGCGGTCATACCTGTCGGCGAATCGGTCCCGTAGACGTCGAACAAGAAACTTTTTTGCACTAGAAGAGCTGTACCTTTCCTCATGACCACTTCCTCGTTCGATCAGGGTTCAGACCTGAGTTCGTCTGCCGACTTCGAAAGGATCGAGCCCGCTGAGCGAGCCGCCAGACGCAAGATTGCACTCGACCGAGTGCTTGATTGCTTCGCTCTGGAAGCACGGGGGGGAAGTCCACCTGACCTCGAGGGCAGGTTCACTACGCTCACCCAAGGACCAGGACGTCTTTACGGCGGAACCAGTTTCGCTCTGGCGTACCTAGCCGCGCAATCGACGGTCGACGACGCGAGGCGACTCCACTCCATCAGTGGCACCTTCTTGCGCGCAGGCCGTTCCGAAACGGAACTTGAATGCGATGTGCTCGCCGCCCGCGACGGCCGCTCGTTCTCCAATCGACGAGGGGTCGTCAGGCAAGGATCGCGTGTCCTTTTCGAAGGCGACATCGGCTTCCGCATCCCGCTCAAGGAGGCCGACCCCGGCGAGCCACGGCCCTTGATCACCCGGACCGGCATCAGCCACTCGGTGGCAAAGCCTCCCGACGACGTGCCAGCACCGAATGACTGCCTTGATCGCGAGCAAGAGCGAACCAGGAAGTTGGGCCTGAGTTGGCTCGAACATCCGGTCAACGCCGTCGAGGTCCTAGTGACCGATCCCAAGATGCTGACCCCGGGAGTGAAACTGCCTCCTCGAGCGGTCAACTGGGTCAGGGTGCCAGGCTCTGACACACTCGACGAACATCTTCGCATTGCGCTTCTGCTTTACGCCTCCGACCGCGCCCTGCTTTCGACTGCGGCACTTCCTCACGGCATTCTTTGGACCAAAAACCAAGCCGTTACGCTGAATCACTCGGTGTGGCTCCACCAAGTGCCTTCGCCTGGCCGGTGGCATCTGTTTGTAGCGGAGAGTCGTATCGCAGTCGACGGCTTGGCATTGATCCATGTTGAGATGTTCAGCAAGCAAGGCGAACTCGTGGCAACCGGCATGCAAGAGGCTCTAGTGCAATACTGAGCGATCTGCCGCGGTTGTTCATTCGAAGAACAACAAGCCGGTGAGCACGGTGTCGAGCCAAGATCACCGTTCATCGCCCAATCGTCCCACAGTGAGAGTCCGACCTTCCTAGGAGCTGACCCCATGAGCCGCATCACCAATCCCATTCGGATAGCTGTACTGAGCAGCGCACTGATCGTCACCGGAGTGGCCGCTCCAGCGATCACCCAGACTGCAGCTTGCGACGGCGCACCTTGGTCTGTATTTGAAGAGCTCGTCGGCACCTATGACCTGGTCGCCGACGGGCAGACTAAAGGTTCAGCGACCGTCAAGTTGGTCGCGAACGGCTGTGGCCTCACCCAAGAGCTGACCATTGACGGCAATCAAGTCTTCACCACTGAATCCTTCAAGAATGACGGCACCTGGGCCACCACCGCCGTCATCGACGATGGCAGTGTCGCCCACACCGAAGGCAAGCCTTTGGTCTCCGCGGGACGCTTAACCAGTCTCGAACTAAACGGCACAGTCGCCCAAGCCAACGGCACGGTTGACCCCGTGGTCTCTAGCTACCGCAGATCAGAAGACGGACAGCTCCAGCAGACAGTCAAAGTCAAGGTTCAAGGCAATTGGGTCGAAGCATTCAGTGTCACCTATGTGGCGGCCGGGAAAGGCAACAAGGAACGTCGTCGTAAGAGCCAAAGCCAGCCAAAGCCCAAACCGACCGAGGCTTCGAGTGCCCCCAAAAGGCAAGCTCAACCGGCAGCCTCGACCACTCGTGAGGAAGCTCCAACCATTCGCATCTCTTCCGCTGAGAGCGCACCAGTAGTTCGCGGTACCTCCAAGGTCTCCCGCATTCAGGTCGAGTCGCCAATGTCGGTGGAGCTTCCACTCGGGCCTCTCGACCAGATTCCAGAAGGATACGGTTGGCGTTCTAGGGATCTTGCCCAGTACGAAATTGATGGCGGAACCATCGAGATTGTCGAAGTCAAGAAGCGCACCAAGCGGAAGAACACTGGCCTCGCGATCACTTTCTTCGGCCGAAGTGAGGCCTACACCTCAGAGTTCGAACTGACCATACAGATTCTCAGCGCCGACGGTGAACCGCTGACCGAGTCAGTTACCCAGAAGCTCTATACCGGACGCGCTGTCGGAGCTCAGGCGACCGACGGCGTTTCAAAGACCACCATTGATTTAGCCACTGACGCTTCTGCCTTCGACGCAGCATTCGAAGACGGAAAGAGACCGGTCTTAATGATCAAGGTCGTCGCACTCGGCTAGCAGCCCGTGGTGAAACTCCCGCGGGACTGAGCACGGGAATCTGGACGGTCAGTTCGCGCGGTGGCGAGGAGGCAATGCTGGTCCCACGGGAGGACGACGCACAGTATCGTTGACGAGTCCCCGGTCCCGCTGAAGGCTGGCGCACTGCGATATGCCAGAGATCGAAACACATCATCGGAGACGAGGTTTGGAAATCCGCTCACGACATGTCGACCGCTTCAATCACGACGAAGATGCACAAGACTACGATCAAGACGTCGAAAACCATGACGACCCGATTCGCGCGGGTTACGGCAACCTGCTGAATTGGGTCGCTCGAAGAGCGGCAGTTGGCCCCACAGATCGAGTTCTCGAGCTGGGTTCCGGCACCGGCAACCTCACTACACTGCTTCCGCCGTGTGGTCGACTCGTCTGCGTCGACATTTCGACCGAGATGTCGACATTGGCCAGAAGGAAGCTTGCAGCTCGCGCGGCCGCTTCAACACAATCACCAGAGTTCGTCATCGATGACGTTCTTTCCCACTGCCATCAAGCACCTGACTCCAGCTTCGATGCGATCGTGAGTACCTACACCCTGCATCACCTCGAAGAGTCGGAGAAGGACGAGTTCTTCAACCAAGCGAGGCGCATCCTTCACCCTCGCTATGGGCGACTGGTCATTGGCGACCTGATGTTCTCAGACCGATCCCAGCAGCAGGAGATCCTCAGCAACTACCGGCAGACGGACCGCGAGGACCTCGCTGACGAGATCGAAGAGGAGTTCTTCTTCGATCTATCGACCGCTACCCGCTCAGCACAGGCGGCCGGATTCGCCACCCCCAGCCACCGTCGCTTCTCAGAACTGTCTTGGGGATTCGCGGCATTCTGCACCTCGGTCGAAGCAAGCTCCTAAAGCACAGCTTTCATCGCGTCGACATCCAAGGCGTGAGTCGCATGGCGGTTGGCCATGGTGAGAAACATCGCGTCGCCACGCCCTGTGCTCCCCACTAACATCGACGCGATCACCGCCATCAGCAGACCGCCAAACGCGCCCCGCCGATAGTCAAGCCAACAGGCATCAAAGTCGTAGTCGCGAACGCCCTGAGCGAGCAGGGTCTCATAGTAGGACGTTTCCAACAGCTTGCGTTCATGCTCACGACGCACGTCTGGAGCAAGCCCTGCGCCGAGAAAGTACGCGGCATCGTGCGGACCGCAACCGAGCTTGATGGTCTGCCAGTCAACTGCGGTCACGGCTGGTGCTGAGACTCCGTCACCAAACAGAAGGTTGTCGACGCGATAGTCATTGTGCACTGGGGCCACTGGTCCCGCGTACTCCTTTAGACGGGCCGCGTTGTTCGCCAACCAACGAACCACAGTTACCGTATCTGGCTCGAGCGTGGCCTCGAAGCGCTCGATGAACCCAGCGTGCGACGAAACAAACAAGCCCAACACCTGCTTGCGTCCCTCAGCCGTCGGAGCTTCTAGCCAGTCCAAAGCACCCAGGCTCGGATCGTCCCAGAGGGGAGCATGCAACAGGCCAAGCTGTTCGAGTGCAACTTGAGCCTGCGCAATCGAGCAACCCAAGAGTTGGTCACCCTGGACCGCCGGCGCCATATCTTCGAGAAGCAGCACATGATCTACGGTGTTGTCAGCAATTGCTTGGAAGTGGACTAGCGGCGTCCGAGTGCGAATGCGCGACTGCAAGTCGCGATAGAAGCCGACCTCACGGACGTAGCAAGACTGCGATGCCCCCGCCGCGCGACTTGCCGGGTCGCTCGCGGCGAACTTCGCAATCACCGAACTCGGACGTTTGTCGGGCCCGCCTTCACTCACTGCGTAAGTCAAGCACAGTCGCCAGCATTCGCCCACTTGCCCCGTTCCGACACGGCTCGCCGCGAACGACTCAATCGTGACCTCACTCTGGAAACTCGACGACATTGCCGCACTGAGCCACTGGGCATCAACCTCCCCGACGGAGGCTGGCCAGCTGGTCTTATCGCGGTTGTTCACACGTCACTCCCTACTCATGACAGCACCCGACCGACCTGAACATCGTCCCTGTCGCACAAATCGCGCTATGTTTACTATCCAAAGATCCTCTCACCCAACTCGGAGAACCATCTAACCTAGCATCGGTGGCAAGCACACGTCGCCCGACAGCTCGGGTCTCGACATCCTCCCCGCCACCGTACATCTCCAAGAGCGCACATCTCATGATCACTCCCGCCGACGACTACCCCATCCATCAGTCGCCTCAACCAATGGCGCGGGCGACCGATGAGCGCAACTTCTACGATCGCTACTTCTTCAACGGCTATTCCGAAGACGGATCGACCTTCTTCGCGTTCGCCATGGGGTTCTACCCCACCCTCGGTGTGGTAGACGCTGCCTTTTGCGTCCAGCGTGATGATGTCCAACACAATGTCCGGGCATCAAAAACTCAGAAGGTTGTTGATCGCATGGATCTCTCTGTGGGCCCGCTGTGCATCGAGGTTTCGATCCCCCTGCTGCAACTCAAGCTGCACGTTGATCACGAGATCGTGCAGGCGAACCTCGAGTTCAACGCTCGCTGCGCGGTCTTGGAGGAACCCCGCTTCACCCGCCGTTCCAAACAACGCCTCACATTCGACTACACGCGCATGACGCAGAACGGAGTCTGGACTGGCGACATCGCGGTCGAGGGGCAGGCTCAGACCGTTGAAGGTTTGGTTGGAACCCGAGATCGATCGTGGGGCATTCGACCTGTCGGAGTGCGTGACCCTGAGACCATTCCCGCCGATCCACAGTTCTTCTGGCTGTGGACGCCATTGAACTTTGCCGATCGCTCCGTCTTTTACCACCTCAACGCTGATGGTGACGGGTGCCCTTGGAACGAGAGCGGCGCTCATGTAGGCCTCCTGACCGAGAGCGCCTCAGTCAACCGAAGCGAGCTGGTCTGCAGCCGACCGAGTTCAAGGGTCACCGTCGATGCGGCCGCGAGGATCGCCACGATGAACATCCAGTTGTTCGATGAGACACTCGATGGACCAAGGGAACTGGAGCTGAGTCTGGAGCCTGGCCCGCTGTTTTACATGTCGGGCCTGGGCTACACCCACCCCCGCTGGAGCCATGGTTTAGATCACGGCGAGCTCAATGTCGAATACGACCAGATAGATCTGGATACCGTTGACAATTCGCTCTTCGAGTACCGCCACGTCCAAGCGTTCTGCCGTGCTGAGCTCACCATCGGCGACGGACCCAAGGCCCCGCTAGTCGGAGCGGGAGTGATTGAGCAACTGTTCATTGGCCGCTACGAACCACTGGGCATCGGCAGCTAGAGCCGGGACGACGCAGCACCTAGGCTTCCACATTGTTGGGCGACTTGGCATAATCTTTGTATAGATTAATGTCGATGCGTCTTCAAATCCAGCCACCCCGCTTGCGCTCAGTCTCCCGCCAGCGCGCCGATCGCCATCCGGGTCGGCGATTCGCCGCGTGCGCGTTCTTGATCATGCTGACCTGGTCTGGACCAGTCGTGTACGGGCAGCAGGCCGCGGATGTCTCATTCGCGGATCGGGTCTCAGTCGAATGGGTCTCCGTTTCGGTGATCGTCGAATCGAAGAACCGAGTCTTGCCACCCCTTGCGCCCGGAATGTTCCGCCTCTTCGTCGACGATCGAGAGGTCAAGATCGACGAGTTTGACGCGGCCGGAGAGATCGTCAACCTGCTCTACCTTCAGGACGTCTCTGGCAGCATGGACTTGCGAAGTCGGTTGGGTCTGTCCCGGTCTGCTTATCGACAAATGGTCAAGAAACTGATCCCCGGCGATCACCTAGCACTGGCAACGTTTGCCTCACCTCAAGTTGAGGTCAAGCAGCCGTTCACCGCTGATCATCAACTTCTCGCGGGGCTTGAGCAAGCGTGGGTAGGCTACGGCGAAACGGCGCTGATCGACGCCACCGCTGCGATTCCTCAGTTGTCGCATGGCCATTGGGGTCGAACGACCGGCCTGGTGGTGACCGACGGCGTAGATACCGCGAGTGAGCTCCCGATCGGCCAGGTGCGAACCCTGCTTTCAGGTACCGGCATCCCGGTTTACGTGTTCGGCCTCGAGGGTGGCGCGCCAGACCAGCGCGACGCGACCAACAAGAATCGCAAGCCAGGCGCAGCAGCAAAGGAGCGTCCAGCGGACGGTTTCGCTACCGAAGTTGAGCTCCAAGGCCTTCGGGAACTGGCAGAGGCCAGCGGCGGCCGCTACGTCAACTTGACCGAGATCAGTGTCGAACTGGCGGTATCTAGAGTACTGCGCGACATTCGCAATCGAGTATTCCTCGGGTTTCCCACCGAAACCAGTACGACACGTTCAATGCACACGGTGGAAGTGCGCCTTCTCCACAAGAGAGGCATTGTGCATCATCGAACCCACTACTTCGGCTTCGACCCCCAAGGCTGGTAGGTCGACAGTCCGTAGCTGCTCTCATGCCCCGCCACAGTCCTCTCCCCCCTGCTGATCCCCAGCGAAACCAACGGAGTCTCTACTCATGAACAACCCTCTCTTCACCGCCGTCATTGCTCTCATCGCCGTTTCGTTAGGAACCGGCTGCGCCACCAAGAACTTCGTGCGCAGCGAGGTCAACACCGCCACCGCGCCGACCACCGAACGAGTCGACGAAATGGAATCGCGCCTCGAGTCGACACAGTCCGACATCTCTCGCACCAATCGTCGTGTGGACGAGAACGGCGCTGCGATCGATGAGACCTCGAAGACCGCAAAGACCGCCTCCAAGACCGCTCAGGACGCGCTTGACCGAGCCCTCGCAGCGGGCAAGCTGGCCGAAGGGTCGCTCATCTCCGAGACGGTGTTCAACAACGACAGCGTCCGCTTCAAGATCAACACATCCCAGCTCACCGATGAATCCAAGGCGGCACTCGACGAGTTCGCTCAACCGCTGATCGCCGAAAACACCGGTATCTACTTGGAGATTCAAGGACACACCGATTCATCGGGTCCCGAACAGTTCAACTTTCAGCTCGGTCAGCAGCGCGCTGAAGCGGTGAGACGCCACCTCAATCAGGCGCAGGGATTTCCGCTACACCGAATGTCAGTCATTTCCTACGGCGAGTCGGCCCCTGCCTACGACAACGACAGCCCCGAGGGCCGTCGCTCCAATCGCCGGGTGGTGTTGGTCGTCCTCAAGTAGCTCAAAACGTCGGCCGCTGCTTAGCGCCAGCGACCCAGCGACCCAGCGACCCAGCGACCCAGCGAATCAGCGAATCAGCGAATCAGCGAATCAGCGAATCAAGAAAGCTATCTATTGACGGAATCGGCGGGCCAAGGGCGCCGCCGAGACTCCATGCAGCAGAACGCTGGCAAGCACCGTGATCACCACCACCGCCAGCACCTGCTCGCCGTGCTCTAGATGACTCTCTTCGATTACAAGTAGCGCAAACAGGATAGACGCCAAGCCTCGTGGCCCAAACCACCCCAGCAGCAGCTTCTCCGGCATGCGCAGCGAGGTGCCGCTGAGGCTTAGTAGCACCGGCACAACGCGCACCACAGTCAGGCTCGCAAGCGCATAGACCGCCGCCTCGACCGTCCAGTGCTCGACTGACGGCAGAACCAGCAAGGCACCAAACAAGAAGAAGGTGATGTAGCTCAGCAGCTCCCCTTCCTCTTGAACAAACTCCTGCAGCCGCTCCTTGGCCAGGACGCTGGTGTTACCAAAGACCAGGCCGGCGACAAACGCGGCTATGAACCCGTTGCCCCCAACCGGGTGAGCGGCGGCGTAGGCCAGCACCGCCAACGCCGGCCCCGCGAACTGCTCGAAGCTCAACTGGGTCCACTCCCGCTTCAGCGCGAGGTCGGTGGCCTTAGCGCCGAGCCACCCGATGGCGATCCCCACCGGTGGGCCCAGGAGAACTTGCTGTGCACCGAGGCTCAGTTGCGGCAACAAGTCTCCTTGTCCCTTCAAAGCAAGACATGAAGCGGTGACCAACACCACCGGCAAGGCAATACCGTCATTCAAGCCGCTCTCGACGGTCAAAGCGCTACGGATCTTCTCTGGAACAGATTCATTGGTGACCATGGCCTGTGCGAGAGCAGCGTCGGTTGGCGCCAGGATCGAAGCCAGCAGGGCGGCCCCCCATATGCCAAGAGCCGGTAACAGCTGCCAGCCAACCACCGTGCCAACCACTATGGTCAGCGGCAAGCCGATCACCAACAGCCGCAGCGGAGCCCTATTGCTGCGCACCTTGCTCCAGGAGATTGTCGCGGCGTCGCCGAACAACAGCAAGATCAAAGTGAGCTCAGCGATACCGTGGAGGAATCCTTCATCGATTCCGCTGTTGAGCCCCTCAGCGCCCACTAGCGCACAGACTAGCCCTCCAGCGGTGAACACCATCGGTCCGGTCACCGAGTTGTGCTCGAGCTTCCGAGCGATCAGGCCGAAGCCCAAGAACAATGCTGCAATCAAAGCCACAAGGTGGACTCCTGAAGAACTGACGAGTAGGACGATTCTTGCACTCTGGTACGAGTATCACTCTAAGCCCGGCTCTACTTTCAAGACTTGGGAGCGCGAATCCTAGCGTTCGGCCCAACCTCGGTATATAGTCTTTCGGCTATGTTTTGGATGCGCATTGCGCCGCCGAGCTAATCGTTCGCTCAGAGTCCCATCCCGCGTCACAGTCACTACAACCTTCAAAAGGTAGCTACCATGTGGAATAAGAAGGACACCGCGTCGAACGTTCAGCCCTCTAGTGCCACTCCGCACTCCGCACAGTCGACTCCCCAACGCAGCACCAAGACCAAAAGGTCCGGAGGTTCCACAGCAGTGATCGGTCCATCCATCAGCATCAAAGGCGACCTCTCAGGCAAAGAAGATCTCATCATCGAAGGCCGCGTCGAAGGCGAAGTCCGACTGCACAAGCACAGTGTCACCGTGGGCCGGAGCGGGCGCGTCAGCGCTGATGTGTTCGGTGAAAGCATTCAAGTCGAAGGTGAAGTCCACGGCAATCTCACCGGGGAGAGCGAAGTCGTGATCCGTAATACTGGCCGCGTCGAAGGCAACATCGTCGCTCCGAGGGTCACTCTAGAGGATGGGTCCAGCTTTCGCGGAACAATCGACATGCAAGGCCCGCAAGAATCGCGGCAACGTGAAGCACGGCGGAATCCGAACAATCAGAAACCTCAACTCTCGTCCAAACAGCGTTCGCAAAGTAGCGCCTCCACGGAGAAACCCACTGAGGCACCTGCTTGAGGCTACCGTTTAGTCGAAGGAAGAAGCAGCACGGTGCGACCGCTAATGCCGAGAAACCGAGAAGCGCCGTTGGTGCTCCACGCCAGAGTAGGGCGTTCTCTGCTGCCATCGACTCTCTGCGCTCGAGGGATCGTCGTAGAGTGCTTGACTTTGGAGCTGCATACGGTGAGAACGTCGAGTTCTTCAGCAAAGTTGGTTGCCAGCTCGAGATTCTCGACCTGTACCCGCAGCTGGTCGAGCGGCCCGATCGTCTGAAGCGGACGAACGACTCGCATGCGGTCGGCCAATTGATCGCTGGGATTCTCGACCAACGCCCCGGGAAGGCCGAAACACGATCGATCTTCGATCTCTTGTTGACCTGGGACTTGTTTGACTTCCTATCGACTGAGCAGATTCGCGGTCTGGTCGAGGGCGTGCAGCCCTACGCTGCATCGGGAACGCGCCTGCTCTGTCAAATTTCCTACTTGGGTACGCTCCCCGAGCAGCCTCGCCAGATCAAGATTCAAGATCAGGAGACACTCATCGCTACCGCCAACCCCGGAACTCGACCGTCGCCACGCTACACCGAGCCGCAACTCCTGAAGGTCATGTCCGGGTGGGAGGTGGATCGATGCTTTCTACAGCGCGACGGTTTTCGTGAGTATGTCTTTATCCGTCGGTAGCGAGAATCGCCTCTAGTACTGCAGCAAGACGTTCGCCCGCCCACAGCATGCGCTGCTGAGCTTCCGCCGCCGCGGCTCCTAGCATGCTAGCGCTAGCCGGTTGGTTGCGCACAAGTCCCGCGGGATAACAAGCCCGCTTCGCCACAGCGAAGCCCTCCTCCACCCACTCCATCAAGGTGGCGGCGGCTGTTGAACGGTCGAAGGTGGCAGCAGGCCGGGCGTCTTGCATTGTTGACACCTGAACGGGCACAACGATCGCGAGCAAACGCTGCCGGTACCTCCAATCGGACTCCCAAAACTTCTGCGGGTACAAGCGCGACAGAGCTCCGTCCCACAGTGAATGCAGGTTGTCTCGCCTGAAGTCTGGAACTCCCTCTTGTTCCGGAGCAAGCTTGAAACTGTTGCCGCCGCGATCGCCGCGCGGATCTTGATCGGTGACACGCGCTGAGCAGTGCAAGGGCTGGTGAAGATCGCCAATCAGGTGCAGAACCCAGGCCAAGGCCACACCACGATCATGGTCGCTAGAACCACTATCGGCGAGGGTATTGAGCAGCCTCGGCAGCTCGGTGAGCACATTCTCAGCAGCCGGTCTCATCTCCGGAAGATCGACAGCACGACCGTCGACCTGCTTCCAAAACAAATTGGTGTAGTGCCATCCTGGCCGATTCTCGTCAGGCACCTGGCTACGCACATAGTCTGGCCAGGTCGCCGCGCGCTCGAAGAGAATCTGGTCGCGACGGCCGCCCAAAACAGGACGCATCTGAGTGAGTTCGACTTCAGGACGAGTAGCGAGCAACAGACGCACCGCTTCTGCCTTGGTGACTGCATCCAGTTGATTCCAGGCAACTCGGGCAACCACCTCGTGTCCGACGCCGTTCCAGGCCACTGCAGGCGTGGGAGTCAAGACAGCTGGCGCCACGCACGCAGCCAACATCAACGACCGGCCAAACAGCAGGCCGGTATGATTCATGCCCACAGGATTCTCCAGACCACGTCGCCCCCTGCGATTTCGCACGTGTCTCGCCCACGCGCCAACAACGACACTGATCGGCCCAACGATGCAACCCGTCACCCTCATCATTCTCCTCTCTCTCCTCCAGTATTGGATCTTCTCTCTGCTGGTGGCACGCTACCGTACCAAGGTCCTCGCGCCCGCTATCACCGGTCCGCCAGAGTTCGAAAGGGCCTTGCGCATTCAAGTCAACACCCACGAGAGGCTGATCGTGTTCATCCCCTCTGTCTGGCTCTTCGGCGCTCTCGTAAGTGTGCCCTGGGCAACGGGCTTGGGCGTAGCCTTCCTGCTCGCCAGGACCCTCTACGCCATCGGCTACCTCAGGAGTCCCGGTAAGAGAACACTTGGCAGCTGGCTCAGTTTCACCGTTGAACTCGCGCTCTTGGCTGGCGCGTTGATCGGACTGGGGCTCAACTGGAACATGCTGTCCTAGCGGAGTAGCGCCGTGACCATCGCTCCAACTCGCGGGCGCTACGCCCCCTCCCCCACGGGTGACATTCACCTGGGCAATGCGCGCACCGCTTTGGTGGCGTGGCTGGCCGCGCGATCAAAGGGTGGCGAGTTCGTGTGGCGGGTGGAAGACCTCGACGGACCACGCGTGGTCGCGGGCAGCGAAGTACAACAGATCGAAGATCTCTTGTGGCTCGGCCTGGACTGGGACGTGGGTCCCGGTCACCTCCAAGATCAAGCCAAGGAGACTCTTCGGATTGCTCTGGCTCCGGATCACCAATCCGACCGCTCTGAACTGTATTCCCAAGCTTTGCAGCATCTCGAATCGACCGGCCGGCTGTTTCCGTGCCCGCTCACCCGCAAGGACCTGCGCTCGCTTGCAAGCGCACCTCATCATGCTGAATCCTCCCCCTACCCCAAAGAGGCACGTCCAAAGGAACGGCCCTCAGGGTGGCTTGAAGTGCTGCTCGAATCGAAGGAGCCGGTGGCCTCTGTGCGTTTCACCGTGGAGCCAGATGATGATCCGGTCGAGTTCGAGGACCTTCTCTCGGGACGAATCGTCGAACGGGTCAGCGAGACCACCGGCGACTTCGTACTACGACGGCGCGATGGCCTGTGGGCCTACCAGCTAGCCGTGGTGGTCGACGACGCACAACAAGGCATCACAGAAGTCGTTCGCGGACAAGACCTACTGTCTTCCACCGCCCGCCAGGTCTTGCTGCAACGCGCACTGGGCGTGCCGACCCCAAGGTACACACATGTCCCGCTGCTGATCGACGAGCACGGTGACAAGCTCAGTAAGCGCCATCCAGCGCTAACGCTCCGGACCCTCCGTCAATCTGGCTGGCGATCAACCGAGATTGTCGGCTACCTGGCGTGGACCTTGGGGCAACGGCGAACCCGCGAACCGATCGAGGCGGCTGCGCTCATCGATTGGTTCGACCTGAGCGCGATTCCACTCGATCCAGTGGTCGTGCCCGACAACTTCATCCAGCAACGGCAGGCGCCTCCAGTCCTGCCCTAGCTGCGCTCCTGTAGGGTGCGCGTTCGCCGTCGATCAATCGACAAACTGAGCACGTCTGGGCGACCATAGTGCCCAGTTGGATCGAAGTTGTGCCGTTCAGCCGCGACCATCTCCAAATCAAGATCTGCGAACAATACCGTTTCCTCATGAGGCGCGGCCTCGGCCAACACCTCACCAGTGGGTGCAACAATGATCGATCCACCGCTGTTGAACCGTTGCCGCACTGCTAGCACCTCGTCACGCAATGCAAAGTCGTGAGGGATGTGCTCATCGCGAAGCACCGCTCCCGCAGCGACCACGAAGACCCTGCCTTCAAGCGCGGTGAAGCGCGAGATATCGTGCGTGAGGTGCGGTGCACCGGGCCAGGTCGAGACATGAATCTGCTCGCCCTGCGCGTACAGCGCGGTCCGCGCCAGCGGCATCCAGTTCTCCCAGCAGTTGAGGCCTCCAACACGGACTCCGCCAAAGTCGTGCACCACCAGGCCCTCACCATCGCCCGGAGACCAAACTAACCGTTCGCCGTAGGTCGGGCGGAGCTTGCGATGAACACTCACCAGCCCGCGCTCAGGATCGATCGCCGCCAGCGAGCAATAGACCGAGCCGCCCGATTCCGAACGTTCAGCAAATCCCAGGTACGCGAACACCCCTAACTCTGCGCACCTCTTGATCACGCCCTGAAAAAGCTCTCCTTCCGTGCTCACGGCCGCAGCTAAGTACTGGGCATACGCGCGCTTTTGCAAGTCATCGTTGAAAGAAGATGCAGCAGTCAGGTCGACCCAAAAGGGATAACCCGGCCAGAAGGTCTCGGGGAAAACACACAGCCGAGCACCCCCCTGATGCGCTTGGTCCAACGACGCGAGAATGATCTCCTGGGTCGCCGATGTATCGAGAAAAGCCGGTGCTGCCTGCACCGCTGCGACTCTCATTATTTGTCCTTTGCATGAGGTGGCGCGGTCAGGAAATGCAGGAGGTTGCCGAGCCATCGGTTGAGTCCATGGTTGCGGTTAAGAAAAGGGATTGGTGGCCTCTTGCGGACACCCAACTCGCGCAACAATAGCCTCAGGGCCCGATCATCAGCATCAACTCGAAGGCCCGCTCGAATCGCAGAGATCGTCTTCTTGCGGGATCCGAGCAGCATGTACGTCCGGGCGAGATTGTAGTGATTCTCGGTGTTGTAGAACTCCATCTCGATTGCTCGCTCACACAGGGCCAGCCCGTCGTTGTAGCGCGCTTCAAAGGCGGCAATCCCGTAGCCCAGGTAGGAGAAGAATAGGCCAGGCAAATCGCGATTCGGCACCACATCCTGGGTAACAGTTCGAAGAAGCCGGTATCCCTTCTCCAGCTGTTGGGCCCGGCACAGTTGGATCCCGCGTTGGATACGCTCGCGGATCTCGACTGGATCGACGGTCTCGACACTGTCGCTATCAGCACCAGTCAAACCTGGACTCGTTGAATCTGAGCTCGCTGAATCAAAACTGCTCTTCGGAGCGGGAGCGTCGACTTGGGTTGCCATGGATTGGTTCAACTCGTTGTTCCGGGAGGCATCGTCCCGGCAATCGCTGTGGGCTTAAGTTAAGGAGACCATTCAGACTGGAGGGAGAAACTCTACACCGTTCGCACGGTACCGCCCAGGCCAGTGGGTTGAACGGAATCAACAAGGCCCTTCCAGCACTCCGCCGGGCGCTCGTCTAAGAGCTCTTCCAGGTGCCTAGAGAACTCCCGTCGTGGCACCGGGCGTGCCCCAAAATGCCCCAAGTGTGAGGTCTCCTGCTGACAGTCGACCATCCCAAACCCAGCCATGCGCAGGGCGCGAACCAGGGTCACAAAGCCGACCTTGGACGCGTCGGTCGCTCGGGAGAACATCGACTCTCCGAAGAACACTCTCCCGATTGCTAGGCCATAAAGCCCACCGAGCAGACGCTCCTTCGCGGCGTCATCGGACTCAAAAGCGTGAACTTCGACCGAGTGCGCGATGCCGAGTTCATGGAGCTTCCGATAAGCGGCGATCATCTCAGGAGTAATCCAAGTCCCGTCTTGTCCCTCCCGCGGCGTCTCGCTGCAACCGGCGAGCACTCGGTCGAAGCATTGATCAACAGTTACGCGGAACCGCTTACGTCGCAAAGTTCGCTGGAGGGACTTGGAGCAGTGGAGTTCCTCGGGAAACAGCACAAACCTCGGATCGGGGCTGAACCAAAGCATAGGCTGTCCGGCCCCCAAGAGTGGCCACGGAAACACACCCGCTCGATAGGCGCTGACCAACCTGGCTGGATCAAGGGAGCCACCAGCGGCCAACAACCCTGACTCATCCGCCGTCTCGAGCGGGGGCAACAGTTCTCCCGGACCGAGAACCTTCACTGAGGGATCCTCACGACTCCATCGATCGCCGGGCTCCCCCGCTCCTCTCTCCTACCTCGGCCGGGGCCTGTAGGGTCGGCATCGGCGTCAGTGGCCTCAGCAGATGCAAACAGCTACCAACTGCGAAGGCTAAGCCGCAAATCCAATAGAAGATCACATGCGCTTGAAAACTGAGAAAGACAAAAGCGAAGCCTCTGACTCGTAGCAGAATCTTGTAGAAGTCCCGCCTGACCCAGAGAAATACGCTCAGGGACGCGAGGCCACCGAGCACCCATGGCCAGCTCTCTTGGGTGGCTGCAAACAGCGCCAACAACCCAAGCCCCTCGACGACTGAAACGATCCTCAGCGGGATCCAACGGGTGAGTTCAAGCCCATCGGCACTAGAGCTCAACCGATCAGCCGCGAGCAAGCAGAGAGAAACAAACAGGGGCACCAAACACCACAGTGGTTCCGTGATCGTGACGCCGATGAAGAGTATCGTCAGCAGGAGCGCGACTCCAACCAACACGCGATCCGAGTACCTCATGTTCATGTCAGCTGGAATGTGCCCGGCTCTAAGCAGTTCTCGAGTCCACGGAATGCCTCTGTCAAACAGGTCACATCGCATGGTCGAAACGAAACGCCAAACCTTGCGATGCCTGACTAGAGCCTCGGGCCGCAGCCGAATCTCGGCCCCGGCTTCCGATAGGCGCTGGCCAAGCTCAATATCTTCGATCGAGGGATGCTTGAAACGGTGCTCGAAGCCTCCGTGATTGAGAAAGGCATCCTTGCGGATGGCGCCGCACCCGCTCCAAAAGGTGAACGCGTGACGCTGACTCTTCTGGTGCGTGTAGTGATGCAATAGGTTTCGGTACTGCGACAGCAAGTTCTGGCCGGACGGATTCTGATCGTAGGAGCCAAACAGAGCGATCACGCTTGGATCTTCCTCAAGACCGCTGCGCATCTGAGCCAAGGTGTCCCTGGCGACTTCCACATCGGCGTCGAGAAACAGGAGAAAGTCGCCCTTGGCCAACTCGACGCCCGCATTGCGCGCAGCTCCAGGGCCACCACGCTGCGCAAGCTCAATGACCTGCGCACCGGCCTCGCGAGCGACGGCCATACTTGCCCGTGAGTCCGAACGATCATCGACCACGATGACTTCGAACGAGGTCTCACTCGATCGGGCAAGCGAAGCCAAACACGCACTGAGGTCCTCGGCTGCATTGCGCACGGGGATCACCACTGAGAAGAAAGGCGCCATCGGAAGCGACTCCGTTAGTGGGTACGAGATCGCACAATCCGACGCACAATCACTCCGCCACAAGCTGATGCTAGAAGCGTCGTCGAACCGAGCAGTACCAAACGAAGCAGGGCCGGTTCGGCCGACGCAGAGCCCATTTCTACTCGCAGCATCAAGAGCACCAGCAGCACGCCCAGGGCAGATGCAGCGAGCTGGCGCCCTTCACTCGGCCATAGTCCGGCTGCAACTGCACCAGCAAGCGCCGCCGACACGAAGACCACCAGAACTCGCAGTATCACTACCTGCCAGTCGCCACTCGGCGTACCTGAATCCACGCTGCCAACGGATGGCAACAGCGCGGCCAGTCCGCTGTACCCCGCCACTGCGACCAGATAGCCGCTCGGAATAGCAAGCAGGCGATCGATGATCGAGGACGCTCTAGCCGGCTCGATCGATCCTTCAGCGTCACTCATCGAGGGCGGCACCGCAGCTAAAAGCGCGAGGGTCACCAGCGCCCATGGCCTATTGAGCACCTTCAGCGTTCAGGCGTCGAACCGAGATGTTGCGAAAGGCAATCGGATCGCCATGATCTTGCAGAGCGATGTGACCCGTACGGTTGAGACCATAACCTGGCATAGAACGGAACTTTGAACCCGCGACGAGTTCCTTCCACTCGGGCGTCCACAGCTCATAGTCGACCACCAGCTCGTCATTCAACCACTGCTTGACGCGCGGTCCGACCACCAGCAGACGCACCGAGTTGTACTCTCCCACCGGTCGCGTGACGTCCCTGCTGGGTGCGTGCAAGGCATAGTTGGATCCGGCCGACGTGAGTGGGTTCTTGCCATCCACGTGCAGTTCGTTGTCCAGCACCTGCATCTCCGCGCCAGTGCTGTACGGCGCCGGCTGATCTTCGGAAACCCGGAAGAAGATGCCTGAGTTTCCGGCCGGTCCCACCCGCCACTCAAGGCGAAGCTCGAAGTCCGCGTATTCTTGGCGCGTGATCAAGTCACCGCGACCATCTACCGACGGTATGAACACCAGCTCGTCTCCCTCGACCTGCCAACTGCTCGGCACAGTCTCTTGCTTGTAGCCGCGCCACTCCGGGAGACCCGTGGTCAGTAGGTTGACAAATTCCTCTTCCTCCGCCACCGCAGGCATGGAACAGCCCGCTGTCAGAACGGTCACTCCGAGAACGGCTGCAGCGGTCACTAAGCTAGAAAAGGGAGTCATGGAGAGCTTCCTACCGAATCCGGTGGTTGTGAAACAGGCGGCGGCCGATCAGCAGTTACATGATCTTAACGTCATCGAAGCACCAGCTATGCTGATCCGCACTAGCCGAGGGGTTACCTGTAAGCCGGATCCGTCATACTCAGTCATGAGCACAACACAACCCTCTCCCTTTTCAACGCTGATCTCGGCCCCCATTGTCGCTGGTATTGCAGTGATTGCCATCTCGACTGGAGTAACTCACGCCAGCTCGACTTCCTCCGATTGGGCAATGTTCCGCGGCAACAACGGTCAGGGCATCATGGAGACAACAGACTTCCCCACTGAGTTCGGGCCTGATACCAACGTCGCCTGGAAAGCGGCCGTACCGCCCGCGCACTCCTCCCCGATCCTGGTGGGAGACAGGATCTACCTCACTGGAGTCGACGGCCAAGACCTGGTGACCATCGCGTTGGACCGCGCCTCGGGTCGCGAAGTGTGGCGACAGGCCGCGCCGAGGCCGCGGACCGAGAAGCTTGATACGCGCAACGGCCCCGCGGCGGCCTCTCCGGTTTCTGACGGCAGCACCGTGGTCGTCTTCTTCGGCGACTTCGGCCTAATTGCCTACGACCGCGATGGCAAATCCCTGTGGCAAGTACCACTCGGCCCGTTCAACAACGTGTACGGGATGGGTGCGTCTCCTATCTTGGTCGAAGATCGCGTGATCCTAGCGATCGATCAACAGACCAATTCATCGATCTTCGCGGTCTCGCTCAAGACCGGTGAACGCCTGTGGTCCGCTCAACGCCCTGAAGCCAAGTCCGGTCACTCAAGCCCCGTTCTCTTTCAGCCCGAAGGTGGAGAGCCTCAAGTCCTCATGGCCGGCTCATTCTTACTGACCTCGTACTCGGTTGCCACCGGCGAGAAGCTTTGGTGGATCAACGGACTGCCCTTCGAGATGAAGTCCACCCCGTCGATAGCCGACGGCAACCTGTTTATCCATGGCTACGGATCCCCACTCAACGAAATCGACAGCACCGTCTCTGTGCCCAGCTGGCAAGAAGCCAAGGCCGATGACGCGGATGGCGACAACCAGATCACACCCGAAGAGACCTCTGTATCAATCGCAAAGGAATGGCTCGGATTCGTCGATCTGAACAGTAACGGCAAGCTCGGCGAAGACGACTGGCGCTACCTGCAAGCTGCGTTGGCGAGCAAGAACAGCATGATCGCGATCAGGCTTCCAGGAGCTAGGGCCACCGGTGACCTCACCGAAGAACACGTCCTATGGAAGCATTTCCGCCAGGTCCCTCAACTCCCTTCGCCCTTGACCTACCAAGGCGCACTGTGGATGGTCAACGATCGAGCAATCACCACTGTACTTGATCCGGCAACCGGAACTGTCCTGAGCCAGGGACGGATCGAAGGGCTGATCGACAGCATCTACGCTTCACCGATCGCTGGAGACGGAAAGGTCGTGATCACCGGTCGATCGGGCAAAATCGCCGTGCTCAGTGCCAAAGCAGCTGCCGCAGGAAAACTCGAGTCACTAGCGGTGAACGACATGGACGAGGTCATCTACGCCACACCGGCGCTCGACGCAACGACCCTCTACGTGCGCACGCACACTGCGCTGTATGCGTTTCGTGAAGCAAGGCTCACCAATGAGAACTAGAACCTCAATTCAGATCCTGGCTCCGGCGGTCATCATCGCAACCGCCCTTCTACTCACCACTGTACTTCCAGGGAGCGTTTCAGCACAGACGGCAGGACCCGCCGGGGCGGTCAATTCGGGCCTCGCAGACGGTGAAGCCAAACGCCGGTGGGAACAGCTCAACACCATCCGCCGTGACAAGTTCGACTTGATCCTGCCGCAAGTCATGCGCGAGAACCGAGTCGAAATGTGGATCACCATGATTCGCGAAGCAAACTACGGTAACTGGTGGCGCGACTTCGGCGAGGGCTATGCGGGAAAGGACGGCTTCTACATATTCACCGATCGCGGCGGCGATCGCATTGAGCGGGCCGCACTCGGCATCAGCGGCTACCGCATCGAGCGCAGCGGCGCCTACGACCTTTTTCTAAGCGCAGACCAGCTCGCCGAATTCGTAGCGGAGCGCGACCCGAAAACCATCGCCATCAATACCGCGCCTGAGATCGGCCCGCTCGACACCCTCTCGCACTCGGGCTACAAGCAGCTGGCGGCCACTCTCGGCTCCAAGTACGCTGAGCGTTTCGTCTCTGCCGAGAAACTGGGTTCCGACTTTCGCTCGCGTCGGGTTGCGTCCGAGATCGCCGCATTTGCCCAGGCGGGCGAAATGTCACGTGAGATCGCGGAGCGTGCGTTCTCCAACGAGGTCATCGCTCCCGGTATGACCATGCTCGAGGACGTGGCGTGGTGGATCCAGGAGCGACTGTTTGAACGCGGGTTGGACCTCTCCTTTGGCATGCCCTCGATCTACATTACTGGCCCAGATGGAGTCGAAGCGCTCTCGAATGAGCGCATCATCCAGGGTGGCGACGTGATCATGATCGACTGGGGCGTCGGCTACCTCGGCATGCACACTGACATGAAGCGCATCGCCTACGTACTGAAAGACGGCGAGACGGCGGCACCAAAGTCGATACAACACGCATTCGACCAGGGCCGGCGAGCGCGCAAGATCATCACTCAGACCATCAAACCAGACCGCACTGCAGTGCAAGCAGAGAGCGAGATCTACGCAGCGCTGGTGGCCGCTGGTTTTGCTCAAATCGGCTTCAACCAACCGACCGACAACCCCTCAACCACAGATGTGGTCATTGGCTGTCATAGCGTGGGCAACTTTGGACATGGCGCGGGACCATCGATCGCCTTCTTCAATCCTCTGCGACGCACCTACATGCTGCACCCCACCAACCTGCTTTCCATCGAACTCTTCGCCTACACCGCAATTCCCGAGTGGGGCAACAAGAAGCTGCGGATCCCGCTCGAAGACGATGCGATCGTCACCGAGCGCGGAGTCGAGTGGCTCTACCCACCCAACGATCGACTCCTCCTCATTCGCTAGCCGGCCCGGTCTGAACCCAACAGCGCAAGCGCAACCACAGGACCCCACAATGATCACCATGAACCGCCGCAACTTCATCACCGGCCTTGCCGCCACCACCGTCGCAACACGTTTTGCCTCCGAGACGAAGGCGGCTCTTGCAGACTCGCGGCCACTAGGCATCCAGCTCTACACGCTGCGCAATGAGATGCAAGAAGACTTCGAAGGCACCCTCGCGCGCGTCGCGGAACTCGGCTTCAAAGAAGTCGAAGTCTTCAACCTCTATGGGCGCACTGCAAAGCAGGTGCGCGCCATTCATGATCGGCACGGCCTGGTGGCGCCGTCCACGCATACCCTGATCAAGCCCTTGAAAGAGAACCTTCCCGCGCTCCTGGATGACTGCCAGACCCTCGGGCACCGCTATCTCACGGTCGCCTTCTTGATGCCCAACGAGCGCAAGACGCTCGATGACTACCGTGGCCACATCGAAACCCTACAGAGGGCCTCAGAGGAGTGCCACAAAGCAGGCGTTCAGCTTGCCTATCACAACCACGACTTCGAGTTCGTTCCCATTGATGGCCAAGTGCCATATGACATGTTGATCGCGAACACTACCGCCGAGCAGCTCGTCTTGGAACTCGATCTCTACTGGATCTCCAAGGCCGGGCATGAACCGCTGGCCTATCTCGCCAAAGATCCATCCCGCTATCCGCTAGTTCACGTCAAAGACATGGCCAAGAGCGAAGCCCAGGAGGACACCGAGGTCGGCTCCGGTGTCATCGACTTCAAGTCGATCTTTGCTTCAGACGCAGCTAGCGGTATCCAGCATCTTCTGGTCGAGCAAGACACCATCAAGGGCGACCGGTGGAAGAGCGTCGAAACCAGCCTCAGAGGCCTTCGCCGCGCTCTGTAGAAGGGCAAGCCTGCTGTCCCTCTGAGTAGGAGGGCGTGACTGACGAACGGAGCACAGGCTGTCCAAGTCTAGCGGCTACCGGCTAAAAAACAGAACGAACTCTGTCAACGGCGGCGATGGCTTGCCCTCAGCTCCGCTCGACACCCACATTGTCATAGCGGTGCTCCCGCGCCTTGTCCTGATACATGGCTCGGTCTGCTCGGTGCAGCAACTCCTCCAGTGGCTCGTACGGTCGCTTGTATGCGGAGCCCATGCTGAAGGCGTAGGGCGCTTCCCTTGACGCGATCTCTCGGAACCGCTTCGCGATGTGACCCACCTCTTCGGAACTCTTGACTTGGATCAGAATCAGGAACTCATCGCCTCCAATGCGGATCAGTCGGTCCTCCGCACGACCCTGGCGCCGGATGAAGTGGGCCATCTTCTGAAGTGCCTTGTCACCTGCGTCGTGCCCAAACTCGTCGTTGATTTTCTTGAACCCGTCCATGTCGATCAACACAGCAGCCCACTTTCGATCGTCGACTTCAACTTCTTTTCTTAAGCGCGACAGGTACCGTCGGTTGTACGCCCCGGTGAGAGGGTCACGCACCGTCAGTTCCATCAGTTCGGCAGAACTCTTGTACGCATGATCAACGCGACCGAGAAGAAGTTCCCTGCGCTTCTCGTCTTGAAGCTGAAACTGCGTTAGGCGCTTTAAGGTTGAGTAGCGGCTAAAGAACAACCAGGCGGTGATACCCACAACAAACAGAACCGACAGCACATAGTAGGGCCACTCCTGATTGGAATAGACCTTCAAACCCACCAGAAGCCAGAGGCCGATGGCAGTCAACGAAAAGCCAATGAACCACCTCCTCTCCAAGAACAGCATAGAGGTGGCGGCCAGGAACAAAAACAGAGGGCCGGTAAAAAGTGGCTCTCCCGTGGCGCCGAGATTGGACAGCGACACGCCCACGGCAGCCAACGCAATGCTGAATGCGACCGGATTCGCCGCAGGCAGCGCTAGCTTGAACTGAAACAGTGCAAGCGCAGAGATCCAGAGGAAGGTCCCCACGGCTAGGGTGACCAGCATCGAGGGTCCCGGGTTCTGGGGCTGCACCGCGTAGAGCACGACGCCCTGCGCAATGCACAGCCCGCCGAACAGCATCGCGGCTCCGGGAAGGACATCCCGCACCAATTCGCGAAGTGCGTCTTGCAGCATGTGCTGCGGCACCCAAATCTGCTCGAGATCCTCCGCGCGGCTTGGGAACGTAGGCCACGGGGTCTCGGCAATGCGTTCGGGAATCATCAGTGCGCTCCTGATCCCGACACGGCGGTGAGGAGTGCACGGGGCATCGCATCCGCAACCGGACGGTGGCAACGAGCAGATGTCGACGGAACGCGATAGGGGAGAATCAAAGAAAGACCAATCTGCTGGCGTATCCCGCGCAAAGCCCTAAACCCCCTCCGATGCTCCGTAGCATTGTTTGCTCCCAGGGGCGCCCAAAACTCAAGCACGCTGAAGTGCTTAGCGGCGTTCCTAGCTAGTCGTTGTGCGGAACGAGGAATCGGCTGGACACCCAACCTTCTCGCCCATCAAGCAATCGCACTCGTCGCCAGATGCCGGACTCACCAACTACGGCGAGTTCAAGGCCTGGCTCGATGCAATCCATCCGTGTGTTGTTCTGATCTGGGCTAGGACGAACATTCAAACATGGATCTGCCTCAAAGGAAACCACCCAAGCCTCCGACGGAGGAGCTTCCTCGACCATCGAGGGTTCGTCGCTGAACGCATCATCGTTCATCCATTCCGAGGCGCCACGTTCCAGAAAGCTCGCCGCAGCCCATCCTGATGCGCCCGCCGAGGTTCTGATATGACGCCAACCCGGCGCAGAATCGAGCACCTCGACCTGGGCTCCTGGATCAATACAGTCGCTTGCCTCCTGCGCAAACGTTGGTGAAGGGCGGATGTTGAGGCAAGGCTCAACATCTGCCGCCACAATCCACCCACGCTGCGGAAAGGTATCGTCGCTTGCGCCCTCTGTCTCAAACGCGTCGTCCAAGCCACCGTCCTGGGCAAACTCGTCGTCGTAGCCCTCAGCGTCATACCCGTCGGCGCTATCACCTCTCGCCGAGACCAACGTCTCATCTGTGCGATCGGCTGACGCCTCTAGCGTGGTCCAGTCAACATCGTCCACCGATAAGTCATCGCGACGAAACTCGAAAGGAACGCCCGTCGCGTCGACCGGTTCTGGCTCGTAGATGTCGCGCCAACTGTCGCGGTCCGCAGGGAACTGGAGTTCGGGAAGCTTCAGGTCTTCCTCTGCGTCTAGGACACCTTCGGTGACGACGCGCGGTGTGATCACAAACATCAGTTCGCGCTCTTCACGAGCCCGGCGCTTCCAGCGAAATAGTGGGAAAGCTCCGAGGCCCGGTAGCCGCCGATCCTCCAAGCTCTCTTGAAAGGACAGCAAACCGCCAATCACCAGGCTTTGCCCTACTTGAACGCGGGTGGTCGTCTGCACAGTCTGAATGGTGAAGCCAGGAACGTTGTTCACTGACAGCGCGAGGCTCGGCCGGACGATGCTCGGCACCACCTCCATCGTCACCACACCATCGGCGCCGAGCGTAGGGCGGATATCCAAGCGTACACCGAAGTCTTGAAACGCCACACCTTGGGAAGTGGAGATCGCGTTGGACGAGGACACCGGAATCGGCACTTCACCACCGACCAAAACCGAGGCCTGCTCACCGGAGAGCGTGGTGATGTTTGGTTCCGCTACCGAGCGCGCGAGATTGCGGTCTGAGAGAAAATCGATCGCCGTAGCGATCGAAGTCACTCCGTCAACGAAGGCCGCCACAACATTCGCCGCTCCGTTCACGGCGCTGATTTCCGGAACGGCGCCGAGAAGTCCGGGAAGGTTGCTGCCCTGGGGTCCGGTGTAGTTGCCGATCGACACATTGTCGTAGTCCAAACGAAAGTTGACCCCGAGTTTCTTCGCGCGAGCCCTGTCGACCTCCAGAACCCGAATCGCCACCTGAATCTGCGGCAACTCATCCACCTCTAACAGGGCAACCACACGGCCGGATCCAGACGTGATTGCAAGGCCACGTGAGACCTGCGCCGCTAGGCCTGGTGGTCCAAGCTCTGCACCTTGCAGGTTGGCACCACCACTGCCACTACGACCGCCGGCGCCAGCGCCGCCGCCACCGCCGAAGTTCTGATTGCGCGAGAACTGGACCTTCTGATCGTTGGGTGCTTCGACCTTGCCAGCCGTGCCTCCCAGGTGAAGCTCCGCCAGCTGAACGGCGCGCCGCAGCTCGTTGATCGTTCGCACACGGCCTTCGAGCACATAGCCCGATCGATCTTCAGTGTCTTGAGTCGCAGGCAGTTCGAGCCGGCGCACACGGATGCGAGGATCTATGCCCTCCATGAGCCCCTGCAGGAAGTCCTCAGAGGTCGCCATTGCGCCGGGGTAGTCAACGAAGTCGACCACCGTAGCTCCGTCGCTGAGTTGTTCTGCGTAGGCCACAGCGCGCCTAGCAGTGCGAGCGTCAGGGACGGTACCTGCCAAAACAATAGAGGCTCCATCATCGCTCGCCTCGACAGTCAATCCGGGATCCAGCGCTGTCAGCGAACGCTGAAGGAAACTGATGTCGTTGGTGACCTTAAAGCCATACTGAAGGCGCCGACCATCAGCCAGCCAAGCGATCACTGTGGTCTGCCCCGGCAGCACGCCAGTGAGCAAACCTTCCCTGCTGGAGATGATCTGCGCACGAGCAATCGTTTCGTCCGCAAGCGCTAGGCGCTCGATCTCACTTGGCAAGGTCAGCACGGAACCGCGGCCAACCTTCGCTTGCAGCGTGCCTCTGACTTGAACTGGCGAAGGCGAGAAGCCCTCGCTAACCTGTGCCTTCGCGGGCACCTGAGCAAGTGTCAACGCAAACGCGAGACTCACCCACAGGTATCTCAAGATCATGCGATTCCCCATCAAAGAATGGTCAGTACGCAACTGGCACTATTTCGCGATCGCTGCCACGAATCAGTTCGACGGTCTGCTGCTTGTCTGCGCCGAGATCTGACACCCGCCCGGCTTGCACATCATCGCGGGAATGCATGACGATCTTGAGCGTTGCGGAAGCCCCTTGGGCACGCGACAAACTGACCGCATCTTCGGGGTGCACACCAAGATACAGGTAGAGCGGAGGGGGTTTCGTACGTTCCGCACTCGAGGTCATGTCGATACCGAACGGTCCGCGTCGAGCTTGTTGCTGAGCCGGCCGCGTTCTCTCGTGCCGGTTCTGACCCATGAGAAAACCGTCGCGCACAACCAACTCAGTGTCACCTTGTCGATCAGTTGCGATGATGTCGATTCGGTCACCACGACGTAGTAACGACGAAGGAAAGAGGCTCGGCGAAATGGACAGAGGCATGAGAACGCGCCCCTCCGGAATGTCCGCGGCGATGCCAGGCGACGGCCCTTGCTCGGCTGTCTGCTCGGCTGTTTCGGCAAAGTCAGCATCAGTGAAGGGCGCTCCCTCCTGCTTTCTTCGAGTGAGCTGCCTGCCCTGGATTTGCCCGCGCTCTCGCAGAACGTCCTGAGGCAGCCCGCCACGCGCAGCGGCAAGCCGAAGGTCGGTTTCTTCGATCAACGAGCCGGAACCAAGCCCAGCCGATGCCACCCAAATTTTGCCATCTGCTGACAAGCGCTGAATCTGGCGCACCGCCAAAACCACCAAGAGGATCGCAGCGACGAGGCCGATCGCAAAAAGTAACCCCGACCTGCGCGAGTTGTCCCTAATGTTCATGTCGGCACGATCTCCAAACAGAATCGAGTTCTTCGTCACGACCCGGCGCTAGCTCGAATAGAGCCGATAGCGGCTTTACTACGAGTACGCAAGGCGCGCCAGGCCGGCCCAGCCAGGTTCCGGCCGGACCCCGCGGAGGTACGCTGAACGCCCGCGCACCCTTAGATGCACGAGGCTCAACATCAATACACCCCGGGGAGATGGCCTCCCGCTTCGGGCCCCGCGTGGTGTTCGAGCAACGCCGTGTGAGCCTCGGCGATCCCGCTGATCCGACTCAGATCGGCCACGCGCCCCAGCGGCCAGCCTGGCCACAGGGCTTTCACTGACGATCGTGACGTCAGGCGCAGCGTTCCGCCCTGACAAAAGACCCAGCGCCCCACCCTGCTAGTCACGACAACTAGCTAGGAGCTAGTTCTCATCCACAGGCGGTAGGCTGAACACGATTGGGTTGTTGTCACCAGCCGCGCCTGCGTAGCCGTTTCCGACGCCACCTCCGGTGGAGTCTTGTTCGTCAGCGAACACCGACCCCTGCGTCGCAGCATTGGTAATCGGATCGAGAACACCTTCGAAGGTAAAGGCCTGGTCCAGTTCGCCGATCGCCTCGGCGACATCATGTAGCTCAGCAACCAGCGCATCACGCACGGCGACCAAGCCGACGATCAAACCGATCACCAGGATAGTGGTGATGAGCGCGAGCTCAGCACTGACGATGAAACCGCTTTGGCGGTTCCGTAGTTTTTGCTTGAGGGCCATGTAAATTCTCCTTTAGGACCACTCGTTGGAGGAAGCCTGCCACGGCTTTGCCGCAGACACTTCGCAAGTGTGAAATAGCACGGCGATTTTGTGGAGCCCAGAGCCGGAAGTCAAATAGACAGTTAGCTTTACGCCGAGCTAGACACCGACCAAGAGGCCTCTCTTGCAACCCCGTTGTGGTGGCGTTTGGCCGGCTTCGCTGCTGTTGCGGAGCTATTGGTTGAATTCACCAAACAACTCAACGATCGAGATCACCGCCGGAAAGAACACCAAGATCAGGAACAGCGGTAGACCGCAAAGCAAGACAGGGATCAACGCCTTCACCAGAGCGGCATTGATTCGGCGGCGCAATTCTTCCCTGCGTTTGGTGCGCAACACCGTAGCCTGAGCCTCCAAGGTGGTCTCGATCGAAGATCCCAACTTGGCACCACTGCGCAGCGCTGCAGCCACTGAACGTAACTCCTTGACACCGGTTCGGTCGGCCAGCGCGCGGAACGCCACTGCTCGGTCTTGGCCGGCATCCAACTCCTGGGAAACAAGATCAACCTCACTTGAGAGCGGGTGCTCGCTTGGAAAACCATCGCGGCCGGCACGCCGGAACGCATCTTCCAGACTGAGTCCCGAGTAGAGCAGTGCCACCACCAAGTCGAGGAAGTACGAGACTGAGTTGCGAATCTTGTCCATGCGGGCCCTGCGCCGGAGCGCCAGAATCGCATCGGGAGCGAAGAACCCGGCTATCGCCAACACGACGGCACCGATGAAAGGAGACGCCGTGGTACTCAGCAGGGTCACGAACCGGTACCAAATGTAGGCAAAGAGCACCGTGAACAGGACCTTACCCACCCAATACGACACGCGCCAGCGCTCCGGATCAAAGCCTGCCTGGCGGACCAAACGCGGGTAGTAGCCACGGGCCCAGGCTCTCAGATCATGCTCTAGATCAGCCTCCCCAGCTCCTTCCACCCCATCGGCCGCCATCACCGAGCCGCGCGAGAGCTGCACCACGGCCACCACAGCGGCTACCAGAAGGATCAAGAGGATTGCATCGATCCAGACTCCACCGAGCGACATGCTAGAGCTCCACTCGAATCACACGCCACAACCAGACAAACCCCAACAGCTGCAGCAGCACGCCAAACAACAGCAACGCCGGGCCCGACGGGTGCTGGACGATACTGTCGATCCAAAACGGCGCAGCTAGCACAAAAGCAACGATCAGGACGTACGGCAACAGCGCCAACAACAGCGCCGAGGCCTGCGCACCCGCAAGTTCGCTGCGAGTGCGCAAACGAATGCTTAAGCGATCTCGCATGATCCGCGCGATGGCGCGTAGGACCGGTGCTAGGTCACCACCTGCGTACCACTTAGCGATCAGACTCTGAACGAACAGGCGCACCCCTTCCACTGGATACTTGCGATGAACACGCTGCAGCGCGCGCTCAATACTCATGCCCAAGTCCAACCGGTGCGCAATCTCGCGTAGCTCTCGTCGCCCGGAGCCTTCGCAGCCCTCCGCGGCGCTGACCAACGCTTGACTCGTATTCTCGCCTGCCTCGAGAGCGGCAGCCATCAAGTCAACCGCGTCCACAAGATCTTGCTCGAAACGCAGGGCACGCCACTGTCTAAACTGCCGAATCGCTGTCCACGGTATGTAGACCGACAGCAGGCCGGACAGGACTGCCAGGACCGGGACGCTAAACACACTAAAGATGATTGAACCGACGAACAGCGACAAGATCAACGCCACCCCGGTCCAGATCACCACAGTCCAGTTGAGCCCCGCGCCCGCACGGCCATCACGCGCCTCCTCTATCTCGTCATCGTCCATTGGCCGCAACCGCTCGAGGTCTCGAGATTTGTTCAAAGCCCGCCACCAGCCGGCGAACAGATCGCTCACCGCGAGCAGCACCACAAGCAAGGCCACTACAAAGATTGCCGTCTCTAAGAGGTCAGTCACTGATCTGCCTTTGCTATCGACTGGCCCTGCCCACGAGATGCACAACTCGCGCGTTCTGTTCCACGACGAGCCAACCGAAACGGCACACAACTGTCCGCAGAACGGAACCATCCCGCTGCAAGATCTGACGTGATCACTCTGTTGCTAGCCTTCCTCGGTCCTCAACCAGTAATCCGGCTGCCACCAATCGAGTCCGGAGATCTTCCGGAAGCTCCTGCTGAACATGTTCGCCCACCATTGTCGCAGACTGAACACCTGCTCCATCACTACCCCTCAGTCGACCTTCGTAGCGGAAGAGTTCCTGGGTGCCTAGGTGCCCACCGGAAAGGGCAACCTGATGCACGCTCGAGATCCGTCGCGAGCCATCAGCAAACCGACTGACCTGCACCACCAAGTCAAAGGAGGCACCCAATAGCTCTCGAATCGCGGCGCTGGGCAACTCAAAGCCTCCCATCAGCACCAGGTTCTCGAGCCGCCTGAGAGCATCCTGCGGCCCGTTGGCGTGCACCGTCGTCAAACTACCCGCGTGGCCTGTGTTCATCGCCTGGAGCATGTCGAACACCTCAGAACCACGCACCTCGCCGACCACGATGCGATCCGCCCGCATGCGCAGTGCGCCACGGAGTAACTCGCGCAGACTGACCTCGCCACGACCCTCAATATTGGCTGAGCGCCCCTCGAGCGAGACCACGTGGGGGTGATCGAAGTCGAGTTCCGCAGTCTCCTCGATGGTGACAATGCGCTCATGACGGGGGATGGCACTGGACAGTACATTCAGCATGGTGGTCTTGCCAGTAGCAGCGCCACCAGAAATCACGATGTTGAACCTGGCTGCTACCGCCTTGCTTAGAAAGTCAGCAATTGCGAGGTTCATGGAGCCAACAGCGACCAGATCCTCGAGCTGCCAGCGCACCGCCCTCATGCGACGGATCGACACCGTGGTCGCCGGCACCAAGGGAGGAATCACAGCGTGCAGCCGGGACCCATCGGACATGCGCACGTCGACCATTGGAGACGCTTCGTCCAAGTGTCGTCCGTGAGCTGCGACCACACGGCTCACCAGACGCAGTAGGTGTTCGTTGCTGTCAAACCGCACGTTCGTTGCTTCGAGCTTGCCGTAGCGGTCCACCCATACCGAGTCTGGGCCGTTGACCAGAATGTCTGAGACAGCCGGATCCGCAAGTAATCGATCGAGTGGGCCAAAGCCCAGCAACTCCGAGTACAGTTCATCCTCGAGCTGCTGGCGCTCACTGCCATGCAGCGCTGGGATCAAGCCACGCTTCTGCGAGTCCTCTACGATGCGTTTGATCCGCGCCCGTGCTCGCTTCGGCTGCCGCAACGTCATAGCACCACCGGATTCCAGGTCGCGAAGCAACCGCTCGAATACGACTTGCCTGAGCGACGCGGCACCGCTTACCGCCTTCTTTGGAATCTCAGCAAGACGCTCGCAGACGCCGCCGCGCTGGGAGCCAAGGATAGAGCGCAAACTAGCCTCTCGGGTGACCTGAACCCTGGGCAACGCCATCGTCAAACTGGAGTGCACTGCCGCTGGATCCGCTGGCATGCCCGACATTGGGACTCCAGTCACTAACGCATCTCCCGGCGACGGCTCGGAACCTTGGCGATCACCTGATCCGCCAGATCGCCGACCGCCACTGCGAATGGGTTCTTCTGCTTGCTAATCACCAACGGCGCGCCATTGTTTGCCGCCCGGACGACATCCTTGTTTTGCGGCAGTTCCGCAAACAAACCACCACCCAGTTCGAGTTCAACCGTGCGTCGGCCTAGTGCTCCGTCGAAGGAGCCTGAACGGTTCAAGATCAGTGACACACGGTCCTCGTCGAATCCCAAACGTCCGAGGACTTTAAGCGCATCCGCGGTCGCTTTGACTGCCGGTGTCAGGCCCTCAAGGACGACAAACACGTGATCCGCCAGGTCCAGCGCCGCGAGTGTCACTTGGTCGAGAGCCGATGACGTGTCGACCACCACATACTGATAGCGGGAGCGTAGCGCCAGCAAGACGCGGCTCAGATCCTCGGAGCCGACCGCCTCCGCATCTTCGATCGAGCGAGGCCTGGCCAAAACCCGCAAACCGGTCACAGGGTGAGTCGCAAGGTAAGTGGTGAGCGCGTCTTCGCGCCCAAGATCGCGAACCAGATCGCCGAGATCTCGCTCCGCTTCGAGGCCCAGGACACTCGCGGCGGTGCCGAACTGTAGCGACGCGTCACACAAGGCTACATCCTTGAAGTCGCCGCCACCGGACAAGACCAATGCAAGATTGGCGGCGACAGTCGTAGTCCCGACACCGCCCTTGGCGCCAAAGAACGTCAAGATTCGCCCCGGCTCCTCCACCCACTTCTGATGCTCGGAATTCGCCCGCAGGGCATCGAACAACTCCTCGCCAGAGACCGGCAGCGCCAGGAAGTCGTCGGCACCGGCGCGCACCGCTCGACGGAATAGGTCCCGATCGCCGGTATCGCGAAGCAAGGGGTCATAGAGCCCTAGCACTGTTCTGCCCTTCCCGCGCATGACCGCCAATGCTTCGAGCGCGAGCTCGATATCGTGCGAGAGATCGAGGAACACCTTGCTTGGATCAAGGCCCTCCAGGCGGCCGAGGCCGTCCGCGACGGTATCGGTTTCGTAGACGGACAGCGGTCTCTCGCTGACCTCGCGTAGCTTAGAAATCAACGCTGCACGGACGGACGGATTGGGGTGAATGACCAGAACCCCTTCAGGCCCCAAGACAGGAGTCTCAAGAGCGTCAGGTCCACTGGGGTGGCGGCTGTTCATCCTGCAATCTCCACAGGGGACAAGATCGCCTGCTGGTAAGTGAATTCATGGCCGCAACACTCTTGTTCCAGGCCTTGCTCATCCCCGCTGAGCTGGTCCGAAGAAGGAATCGTCAAGCTCATCGCCAATCCCATGGCTAGGCCACTGCGCTGAGCCAGCAACGGCGACACTGCCTCGCCGAGCGCGTCAAAGTGAGCCAGCGGCGAGAGCGCAGATGGTAAGAGTTCGAGAGCCAAACCATCGCTTGGACCGCGCACAATGGACGCGACCGCAAAGCCTTGCACTCGGTCTCCGTCAACCAGCGGCACAATCACAGCGCGCCCCTCTAAGTACTGCAGCAACGCGTCGGTGATCTCACGCTCACGGCTCATGTGCGGTGCCTGCTCCTTCGCGCCTTCGTTCCTAGCCGTTAACGAGTCTGTAGGTGTTCTGCGCGCCCCCGCTTTATCGACATGCGAGAGCAAGACCTGCTGGCCAACAGCAAAGCCCGGCGGTGCCTGGCCTCCGGGTATGCCAACTCCGTCGAAGCCAAGAAACTCAGCAGCCGCAACCAAGATCTCACCTCCCCCACCGCTACTGATGCGGTCAGCAGCATCCACCGGAAACGCGTTGCTGCCGAAGGCAATCTGGACGGGTCCAGTCCGAAGGGACCGCTCCGCGGTTCCATTCGAGCTCACTGGTACCGCAAGACCCGAGAAGGCAGACGCTTCCACAGCCAGCGGCAAAACCCCCAGACTGCGTGCGGATCCGTCGACCAGCTTGAGCACTCGACCAGGATCCACCGCGTTTGCAGCTCGCACTGCCGCTGATCGCGACGCTGTCCGCACAAATTGACCGCTTCGACCGGTACGTGCAGTCACCGTCACCGTGGCCGCGGCGATCGACAGAACCACCTCGATATCACCGGCCTGAAATGGAGCCAGGTATTGGCGCAGAATCCCGTTGGACACAGCGACCGCGTTGATGTGGTCGGTGACCGCTCGAGTCCTCTGCGGTTCAGGGACTGTCAGCACAAGGAAGGGTGTGCCCGGAAACACACCTGCCACCAAGTGCTGCAACCCAGCTATTGCTCCGCGATTGGCGGCGAGTTCCGCCGTCCGCTCCGCGATCATCACGTTGGCGTTCGCGATTGTCCAAGCGATCGCGCCAACGACTACCACCACCAGAGTCAAGACCAGGATCAGGTAGAACCAGCCCACCGGTGTGACGAAGCCACCTTGACGGCAAGCCAGGCCATGGCGAACGCGCCGCCCAACGCCGTGACTGCGTCGGGGGTTGATTCGATTGGGCGGCGAGAACTCTGACAACAACGTTGGTCTCCTAGCATTGGAATCGCTCAAATTGCGATCATCCAAAACTGAACCGAGTACCTCATAGCACTCACCCGATCACGACCCGTGCCCACCAAATATCGTCCGCGCCGACTCCCGCTCTCCGACCGAGGGTCGTGAATCAACGGGGATCAGCGTGGATCGGCGTGGATCGGCGTGGACCCGCGTAAATGACTGAAAACAAACGACTCCAGCGCGATGAGTACGCGCAGAGAGTACCAGACCCGAAGCCTGCCGCCGAGTACGGCACTGGCTCGCTAACTGAGCTAGTACCCCGAGTACAGCTCCGCTTCTACGAGGCCCTTAGCTCCTCGAGCAGTGCAGCCTTTCGTTCGCCAGAAAGGAACGACAGAGGGGTCGCAAGCCGGTCCACGGTTCCACCCCACCGTTCCTTCAACTTCGAGCCCACTTGGTCGGGCTCGCCGACGATTGCGAATTCGCCAAGAATCTCATCGGTGATGCGCTCTCCCATCGCATCCCATTCTCCCTGCTTGGACAAGATATTGAGTTCGGTCTGCAGCTCGCCCCAACCATGCTGCTCCAACACCGCCCGATAGGCGGGCGTCGAGCCGTAGAACGCGATCTGCTTGCACACCTTTCGCCGCGACTCGGCGAACTGTTCTTCGGTCTCTCCACAAACTACGAATCCGGGGTAGCACACTTCGAACCCTGCTCGGTCGCGCTCGCCGCGGGCCAAGCCCCGCTCGATCGCCGGTACGGTCACAGCATCAAAATACTTGCGAGTAGTGAACGAATGGACGATCACGCCATCGGCGACCTCTCCGGCAGCCTCCGTCATCAACGGTCCCACAGCGGCCAGTACCACCCGCGGCGCGCCAAACTCGATGTTCTCAGGGGTGAACATTGGCGTCATCAACGTATGAGTGTAGAACTCACCGCGAAATGACAGCGGCTTCTTTTCGTACCAGCACGCCCAGGTCGCCCGCATCGCTTGGATGAACTCGGTCATTCGCGCGGCAGGGCTCGACCAAGGCATAGAAAATCGTTTGGTGATGTGTGGTTTGATCTGCGACCCGAGCCCCAGCACCAGGCGACCTTTCGAGTAGGCGTTGAGGTCGTGCGCCATGGCTGCAACCGACATCGGCGAGCGAGCAAACGCCACCACGATCGAGGTCAGCAAATCGACTCGCTGAGTGTGCTCTGCAGCAAGTAGCAGCGGCAGGAACGGATTATGCGACGTCTCCGCCGTTAGCACACCGTCATAGCCCTCAGCTTCTAAGGCCTGGGCGTTTGCGGGTACCGCGTGGAGGTCAGGGGCGAGTCCAGCGTCTATCTTCATAGGAGGCTCCTCTGAGGGTAGCAGTGCGAAGTTGATGTGCAGCGCGGATTGTAGCCGTGCTCACCGCTCCTGCCCCGCGCTCAGCCAGTGCGTACGCCTGTCCTGCGAGCTGGCGGCTCGCAGCCACCCAACCCGAAGCCACCCCCGACCCAAAGGAACCCGAAAGCCGTCCAGCCCGAAGTGAGACCCTCAACCGGCTCAACTGACAACTAGCCGTAAACGACCTATGAAGTCGCGACTTCGCCGTCCGTCACCGGCTCAGCATCTCCGTCACCACGGCCACCGCGCCCGAACGCACTCGACACCACTCGGGCTGCCGCAGCTCTAGCGTCCTCCACTAGGGTGTAGAACACTGGCACCACCAGCAGAGTCAGGAAGCTCGACGTCACCATGCCGCCAATCAGAGTGAGCCCGAAGCTCTTGTAGCTCATGCCCATGCTCGACGGCGTACCGAGAGTCAGAGGGATCATCCCGCAAATTGTAGTCAGCGCAGTCATCATGATCGGTCGGAAACGACGCTCGGTGGCCAGGATCAGGGCCTCAGCGCGTTCGTGGCCACGGTCTCGCAACCGCCTCACGTAGTCGACCAAGACGATGCCGTTGTTGACCACAACGCCAATCAGGATGATCAGGCCCACCAGACCCAAGAAGTCGATATCTCGACCCGCGATCAGATGCATCCAGGTAACGCCCAGGTTCGCCAGCGGAATGGTCACAAGGATCGAAATCGGCAGCATGAAGCTCTCGAACAAGAAGCCCATCAGCAAATAGACGAACATGATCGAAAGCATCGCAGCGAACGCCATGTTTCGGGCGTCGTCCGACTGGCGACCGCGGGCCACCCGCGCGCCGAAACTGACACCCTCAGGGAGGTCCGTTGCCGCCATCAAAGCGTAGATGCTCTCCCGAGCCGGCTCTTCCTGGCCATCCTCAAGTTCGACAGTGATCCTGCGTACAGTCTGCTTGTTACGCCGGAAGATGGTGGTTGGTGTCGGCAACTGTTCGACATCAACCAAGCTAGTGAGCGGTATCGCCTCGCCGGTACCGCCTGGGACTGAGAAGTTTCCGAGCTCGGCAAGGCTCGATCGATCTGACTCCTCGAAGCGCACACGCACTGGAATGTCGCGCCCGTTGAGATAGACCCTTGGTAGCGGTTGTCCGCGCAGCGCGTAGCCAACCATGGTGGCAAGCGTGGTCGGGTTCACTTCTTGGCGCTGCGTCAGGTCACGATCAGGAATCAGGGCGAGCTCGTTTGGCGCCCGTTCGGCTGCGCGTTTGACCCCTAGCACCCCTGGGATTGTCTCGAGTCGATCCTCGAGAACCTTCGCGATTTCGTCCAAGCGTTCTGCCTCCTCGCCGTACAAGGAGACCACCTCGGTGTCGAGAGCGTCCTCTTTCTCATCTTGAGAAGCCATGCCGTGGTGGACCTCCAGACCCGGAAGATCGGGCAGCACCGCCACCAGCTCCTCCACAATCCGCTTGGGTTTGTGGGGACTACCAGCCGCGATAGCACCTTGAATCTCGCCCCAATTGCGACCGTGCACAATCACGTAGAACTCCATGTCGAATTCTTTCGACAACTTCTCGACTGCCTTCTCGACCCGCAAGAAGTAACGGTGGCTCTCGTCGAACGTCATGGTTCTCGGTAGATCCAAATCGACTTCGATGAAGCTCGAATCCTCTTCCGACATCGCCACCACCCCGACCCGATCCTTGGAGACCGCGCTGGTCAAGAAGAAGATCGCGATCAGTCCCAACACGAGGTCCAAACGTCGTTTGAGGAAGTACGACAACGCGCTCGAGTATGCGCGACCGACGATCCCGAAGGTCTTGTCATAGCCAACTCGCAACACGGCTTGAATGGCACTAGAGAATCGGCTCGAAGCCGAGGGCTGTGCCTCACGATCACGACGCTGACTGGATTTCCGTGGTTCCAACGTGAGGTAGACCGCCAGCGGCACAACCGTGAGCGCTACGAACAACGAGCCGAACAGCGAGACAGCAATCGGAATCGCGAGCCTGAGCAAGAAGAACTGGCCCATGCCTTCAACCAGCGACACCGGCAAAAAGACAATCATCGTGGTCAGCGTTGCCGTAGTCACAGCCAGTGCGATCTCGCCGGTGCCCCGAATCGTCGCCTCTCGGCGACTGATCGGTCCCCCGTTGATGCTCTCGCCAGAACGGTGGAGGCGATGGATGTTCTCCGCTACAACGACCGAGTTGTCCACCAGAAGACCTACCGAGATCATTAGACCCAACAGCGAGATGAGGTTGAGGCTCTCGCCCGCGAAGTACATCACCACCAAGGCGATCACCATCGACAGCGGAATCGAGAGCGCAATAATCACGCTCATGCGAACTCGGCGCAGAAAGAAGAACAGCACAACCAGAGCAAACATCGCCCCGACCCGACCACTCGAAAGCAGCGTTGACAAGGACTCTTTGATAATCAGTCCCTGATCCATGATCATGTCGACCATCATCGACTGCAAGCGCGGGTTCTTCTGCAGTTCCTTGGTGACCGCGTTGACACGCCTGGCAACTTCCAAAGTGTTGGCGTCGCCCTCTTTCATCACCATCATCGCGTAGGCGGGCCGGCTGTTCACGCGAACGCTGAATTCGTTGTCGGCCTCGGCGTAGCTGATGTTCGCGATATCACCGAGCCGTACTGAAGGAGCTACCAACACCTCCTCGACCGAACTGGTTTGGCGGTAACGCGCTACCGAACGCAGCAGGAGCTTTCGATCGCCAGCACGAATATTGCCGCTGGCCATTGAGAAGTTGTCGCGGGCGAGGTCTTGAGCAATCTCAAAGATGTTGAGACCAGCCGCGTCGACCCGCTCTCGGTCGAGCTCGATCAGGATTTCCTTCTCTTGCAAACCGTTCGCGGACACGGTTGCAACGCCCTCGACCCGCTCGAGCGGCAGGATGATCTCGTTCTGGATCAAGTCATAGACACCAATCGTGTCTTCCTCGACCGCAAGTCCGATCATGCCAACCGGCATGCTGGTGTCATCATCTTTGTGGATAAAGACCTGCTGCAGGTCGTCTGGCAACCTTGCCTTGGCCCGCTCAACACGATCGCGCACCTCTCGGTACGCTACGTCCATGTCGGTGCCTTGCTTGAAAGCCATAAACACCTGGCCGAAGCCCGAACGACCAAACGAGAACATGTTCGAGAGCCCGCTGACCGTCGACAGTTCCTCTTCCAGAGGCAGGACTACCTTATCCAGCACTTCCTGGGGAGGCGCATCTTGCCAAGGCGCAGACACACGCAAGAACGGTGTCGTGAAGCCGTTTGGAATCAACTCGATCGGGATGCCCATCGTGGCAACCACGCCAAGCACCACAAGAGTCGCAACGAGCACCAGGATCGTCACTCGCCGATTCAAGGAGAACCGCGGCAGGACCGTCTCCAGAAAGTTGCCGTACTTCGACTCGTCTTGAGCGACGGGATCGGGAATCTCTGGTTGTGATTGGCTCACGGAACGATGCTCCTGTTTAAAAACGGTCTTTGGGCACCTGCCCGCTGGGACCACTGCCGGTCGAACGCTAGCCTAAGCTTGGGGCGGCCTCTGCCTCAAGGTCGCCATCGATACCGTGATGTTCATCGGACTCGATGGAAGTCGCGGCTGGTTCACGTAGGCCCAGTAGCCGCGATTGCAGGTTGTCGAAGATTAAGTAGACCACTGGGATAACGAACAACGTTAGGAAGGTCGAGGTCAGCAAGCCACCGATCACGGCCAACGCCATCGGAGTGCGAATCTCTGCACCTTGCCCCAGTCCAAGCGCCATCGGCAGCAGGCCCAAGATCGTGGTGGCTGTTGTCATCAGGATCGGGCGCAACCGCACCGAACCAGCTTCGAGTACCGCCTCACGTGCCGGAAGCCCGCGGGCCTTGAGAGTGTTGATGTAGTCGACCAGCACAATCGCGTTGTTGACCACGATGCCTGCGAGCATGATCATCCCCAAGAAGACCACAATCGAGAGATTCACACCGAGCAGCCACAAGGTGAGCACCGTGCCGAAGAACGCCAATGGAATGGTCAGCATGATCACCAGCGGATGAATCAAGGACTCGAACTGAGCCGCCATGATCACATAGACCAGGAACACTGAAAGAGCTAGCGCCATCCATAGCGAACTGCGACTCCGTTCCCACTCCTGGCTCTGACCGGCGACTATGAAAGTCATATCTGACGGCCAATCAATCTCCGTGGCGAGGACGTCCTCGATCCGCTGCACGGCCGTACCAAGCGACGCATCGCCTAGGTTGGCGCGCACCAGAGCTACTCGTCGTGAATCAACACGGCGCACCTCGGAGGGACCCTCGCCTAGCTCGACGCTGGCAACCGCACCAAGCCGGATCGGACGCTCGGCTCCTGAGTTGACCACCAACCCCTCGAGATCGGTGACTGAGCTACGATCTTGCTCCTCAAGGCGGACCATGATCGGAATGCGCCGATCCTTCAAGTTGAAAAGCGTCGCCTCAAACCCCTTGACTTGGTTACGCACCATCTGCGCGACATCGTTGATGCCCAGTTCGTACCGGGCGAGCAGTTCGCGGTTGTACTCGATCTGAAGCTCAGGAGCGCCACTGCGCAGGGTCGATTCAACATCGGCGAGCTCAGGCATCGTCGACAGACGCGCTGCGACCAGATCCGAAATGTCCTTCAAGCGATCAAGATCCTCGCCATGAACCTCTACTTCTATCGGCGTCTTGAAGCTAAATAGCACCGGACGCACCACTCGAACGTCGGTGTCCGGAAGCTCAGAGAAGCGTCGACGGAGTCGACCGATCAAGACATCCTCTTGGTCGCCCTTGACGCCCTTCAAGAGCACCTTGAAACGCGCGGTATGTTCGCCTTCGTCGGATCGCTGCGAGTTGGTGACATCGTAGCCGTAGGTGACCAACAGCTGGTCCACTCCAGCAAGTTCAGCCGTACTGAACTCAGCCGCACTGTCCTTAGCTGGCCGCTTCTCACCGGCTGCTGCTGCCGCAGCCTCTTCGGCCTGGAGCGCTTCGATCTCAGCAAGGAGGCCCTGCTCCACCGGAGCGAGCAAGCGTTCAGTCTCCTCTAGCGGGGTTCCAACCGGCAAGCCCACCTCCACGGTGAACTCGCCTTGCCGAACCTCGGGCAGCAACTCGTTCTCGATTTGCAAGACCAGCCAACCCGAGACCAAGACCACTGCCACCACCACCGCGCCAACCACCAAAGGACGATTTAGCGACCAGTCCAACGCCGGTCGATAGCTCGACTGCACGGCGCCTAGCACCTTGTCGGTGATGATCAACGGGATCTTTGCGAGGCGAGTAAACAGCCAAGTAATCGCTGGTATCAACAGCCGGCCGAACACCATGGAGATCAACAATAGGAGGCCCAGGAACAACTTGCCGACCAGCTCGAGGACCAGGTTGACCACGAATCGGATGACCAAGAACAGAAGCGCAAAGGGCATCACCAGGCGCCGCCAAAGCGGCGGCGCCTCGGCCCCGTAGGACTCGTACACCTCGACCGAATCCTCGTCGTCATCAGCAAGGTCGGAATCTGCCGAAACCTCGCCAGAGGCCCAGGCCTTGGTGCGTGCCCAGTCGCCGCGCAGCAAGGACAGTGCGCCGAAACGTCGCAAGCGGGCCAGCCCCTGCTCCTCGCTTGGCAAGGCCCAACCGCGCCGGCTAGCGAGCATGGGAATGAACATCAGAGCCACGGCCATCGACGCGAGCAGTGAAATCACTACCGCGAGCCCCAAGTCACCGAAGGCTTGCCCGGCAACGCCTTCAACGAAGACCATCGGAAAGAACACGGCGATCGACGTCAAGATCGATGAGAACACCGCCGAGCGCACCTCCTGGGCACCGCGCACGGCCGACTCGACCAATCCGTCGCCCTCTTCTCGGCACCTAAAGATCGACTCCAGTACAACGATCGACGAGTCGACCAGCATGCCCACCCCAAGCGCCAGGCCGCCGAGCGACATGATGTTTAAAGAGACCCCGAACGAGCTCATTGGCGCAAACGTCATCAACAGCGAGATCGGAATCGATACGGCGACGATCAACGTGGTCACGAAATTGCGCAGGAACAAGAACAACACAACCACCGCTAACAGACCGCCGATGATGGCGGTGTTGCGCACTTCGTTGATGCTGCCCTCAATGAACACAGAACGGTCAGCGACCACCGACAGCTGAGCGCCTTCCTCGCGATATAGCCGCTCGGCCAAGGTCTCGCCGACATTGGCTCGGCCACGCCCGCCCGATGAGCGCCCGCGGTTGGCCCGCGCCGCCGCGGCTCGCGACGGCTCCTCTTCTTCGCCCCCGGCCTTCTTGAGTTCAGCCTCAATGTCGAGTTCGCCGACCGCCGAACGCACCGACTTGGCCAATGCCACCATGTTGGCATCAGCTTCTTTGTACACATCGAGTTGAACCGACTCAGCACCGCCGCTACGGGTCATGATTTCGCGGTCACGGTTTGATCTGACCACTCGTCCGATGTCGTTGACTCGGATCTCGCGGCCGTCGATCGTCTGGACTACAACCTCGCCGATCTGATCGATACTGCCGAACTCGTTCACCGTTCGAACCATGTACTCGGTGCGCCCCTCTTTGAGAGTTCCACCGGCGACGTTGATGTTCTCTTGCGCGAGCCGGCTAATCACCAATTGAGCTGCAATGCCCGTGCGCTGCAACGCTTCGGAATCAAGCAGGACGTGGATTTCTTCTTCAAGTCCGCCCCGCACCCGCACCGCTGCAACCCCGTTGACGGGCTCGAGCGAGCGCTTCACTTGCAGTTCGGCCAAACGCCGCAGGCGCCTCAGACCTTCAGGGCCTTCGAAGCGTTCACCGGTGCCCGAAAGACTGAGTTCCATTACCGGATCAAGAGAGGGGTCAAAACGAAGAATCAGCGGGCGCTCGGCCTCTGCTGGCAAGAACACCAGGTCGAGCTTTTCAAGCGTGTTCTGGATCGCATCAGACATCTCGGTGTCCCACGAGAACTCGAGGATCACATCTGACACACCCGCGCGCGAGACGCTACTCATGCGGCGCAAGCCGCTGACGACTCCGAGCGCTTCTTCAATCCGACGGCTGACGTCGTTCTCGACCTCTTCCGGGGCTGCGCCGGGATACTCGGTACGCACCGTGAGCGTCGGGTACGACAGCTCCGGCATCAGGGTAACCGGCAGGCGCTGAAACGACAGTGCACCAAACACCACGGCCGCTAAGAAGACCATCAAGACCGCAACCGGTCGTCGGGTCAGAAAGCTGCCTGGGTGCTCGGGCTTTTGGGGTTCGGGCCTAGGCTGAATGGGCTCGGCGACGGGCGCTACGTCCGCACCTGTCTCCTCCTCCGCTGCGCGAGAGTCTTTCGAATCGGTCATGGCTTCCAGTGCTTTCTGGTGACGGACTTGGTCTCGAGCCCATCAGGCTCCAAGAGCGCGCGTCACCCAGCTCTTAGTTAACGAGTTCTGCAGCCAGCTCTTCGGCCGTTGCACCGCCGCCGAAGGTGTCGAGTGCTTCTTGCAAGTCGAGTAGACGGACCTTTGCGCCATCCTTGAGACCAGCTTGACCGGCAACGATCACAAGATCTCCGGCGGTCAGCTTCTCCCCGGTCACCTTCACAAAATTGCGACTTTCGATCACAGTTTCAATCAACAGGCGTTCGACCGTGGCCTCGCGCGCGTTTGCGCCAGCATCGGCAACTGCCCCAGCAGAGGTGGGTGCTGCCTTGAATACGAAGATCTGGGACTCGTCATAGATCAGAGCTCGCTTTGGAATCAGCAAAGCGTCCTCGTCGGTGTCGGCGATCAGGTCGACCTCGACGAACATTCCAGGCCGCAATGACTTCTTGTTGGGAATCGCCAGGGTGACTTTGACAGTGCCGCTGCGCGAATCCACGGTTGGCGCGATGCGTAGAATCTTCGCGTCGCGCGCCTCACCACCGATAGCCTGAGCGTGCAGGCGAGCGGCCTGACCGCGAGAAAGATCGGCGAGTTCCTTTTCAGGCACGAAGATCCGAGCCACCAGCGAACCGAAGTCGACGATGTCGAACAGATGCTCGTTGACTTGAATGTGGTCACCGAGGTTGACCAAACGCTGAGTGATCGCACCCGAGATTGGAGCGTAGACCGTGGCGTAGCCGAGTTCGCGCTCAGCGTCAGCGACCGCGATCTCCAACTGTTCCTTGTCGTAGGTCGACTCGGAGAATGCCTGCTCACTGATCAACTGCTGTGAGAACAGCCGTTCCTGCCGTTGGTACTCGCGAGTAGCCTTCGCCAGTTGACTCTGTGTCTTGGCCAATTCGCTCTTCTGTGCTTCGTCCTCGAGCCTCAGGAGCGGCTGCCCTTTCTCGACCCAGCTTCCCTCCTCAACCAACAGCTCGGTGACCTGCCGGGAGGCTTCGGCTAGGACCGCAACGCTGCGTTCCGCTTCGAGGTTACTCGAGTACCGCAGGACGCGTTCGATCGGGCCTCGCTGGAGCGGGAAGGCGGCAACCGGGACGGCCTCCTCTTCTTTCGGAGCGCCGTCTTCATTGGTGGCAAACGGAGTTGCGTCTTCGCTCGCCGCGCTGTCTACAGCGCAACCGATCAAGGGCGTGAACGACACTGTCAGTAGCAAGACAGCAAGCACAAGCAGTGGCGCAACTGGTAGGGGAAGATTTGCGATCGACCAGGAACGTGCTGAGGCGCGCGGCAGGTGATCAGGCCTTGGAGTATTCATCAGAGGAGTCTCGTCTTATCTCGATTTGATTGGATTCTGGAGTAAAGCAACTGTGGCCGAAACTTCGATGGCCATCTGTGGCCTCGGTTGGCGGTTGGTCGCTTCGAAAAGAGTACGCCCTGCACCCCCTACTTGTTTCCAGGTTTTACTGCCCTTGCGAATCAACGAGGTACGGGCCAACGCAGAAAGGCCGCGCGAAATCGCGCGGCCTTCACTTGTGGAGCACTCTGCTCCAGCAGCTGCTGAGGAGGTTACTTCTCGCCAGGAAGCGCTTTGCCGCCATACTTCTTGCGGAACTTCTCGATCCGACCCGCAGTATCGATGAAGTGCTGCTTACCTGTATAGAACGGATGCGAGGCCGAGGAAATCTCAAGCCTCAGCTCGTAGTGCTCGACACCATCGATGTCACGGGTGGTATCGCTGGTCTGGGTCGAGCGGGAGATGAACTCGATCTCAGCGGTGGGATCGATGTAGACCACCGGATGCTGTTCAGGGTGAATTTCGTTCTTCATGGTTCTGTCTCAGAATAGATCTTTGAGTGAAAGCCAGCTTCAAGTGAAACCGGTGACGGATCGAAGGCAAATGCTTGGGACCAAGGGGGACTAAGGAGCGGGCTTGAGGGTCCGAGGCGATCGGGAAAGCAAGCCTCTTCGACTGCCTCCGCTCTCTTACTCGGCTCCACCCTCTATCGGTTCCACAATCACCGACGCAATTGATCGTCTCTGATTGATCGTGCCTGAGTGATCGAGTCCGAGTGATCGAGTCCGAGTGATCGAATCCGAGTGATCGCGCCTGAGCGATCGTACCTGAGGGGCCCAGCGGTCATGCGACGCGGCTAGTCGCCCAGAACATGGCTCGACAAACGGCGCTGACACACGCCCGTAATCCTAGCACAGCAGAGGACTTGCTTCTATTCGCTACACGCTCGCAATCTTTCACCCCTTCGGACGCCGCCCGTCTAGCCGACTGAGGCAAGCTCCTGCTGCACCAGGGTCACCCAGTACTCGGTGCCAACACTCAACAACGCGTCATTGAAATCATAGAGCGGCGTGTGCAAACCACTCGACGGACCGTTGCCGGTCATCACGAATGCCCCGGGGCGCTCTTGCAACATGAAGCTGAAGTCCTCAGACCCCATGATGGGGCTCATCTCGGTATCGACAGTCATTCCCATTTGGGACACCGCGCGCGCTGAACGCTCGACTTCCGCCGCACTATTCACGGTGGCAGGGTAATAGCGGTTGTACTCGAACTCAAAGGTGAGATCGTGTGCAGCGCATAGGGCTTCACCTATCTCGCGCAGCCGGGTTTGGATCAAATCTTGCACGTTCGGATCGAAGGTACGAACGCAGCCGCCAAGCTCGATCACCGCCGGTAGAACATTGAACGCGTCACCTGCGTGAATCATGGTGGTCGAGATCACAGCACTCTCGATCGGGTCGACGTTGCGCGCCACGATGCTCTGCCAAGCACTGACGATCTGAGCTGCAGCCACGATCCCGTCCTTGCAGCCGTGGGGAAACGCAGCGTGCCCACCGATGCCCACCACCCGTGCCTCGAAGGTGTCGATTGCTGCCATCATCGGACCACTGCACAAAGCAAACTCTCCAACCGCAGTGCCCGGCAGGTTGTGCATACCGTACACCTGGTCGATCGAGAAGCGATCGAACAGGCCGTCGCGGATCATCTCTCGCGCGCCTCCGTCCTTCTCTTCCGCAGGCTGAAAGATGAGCACCACACGACCGTCGAAGTCTCGCGTTTCCGAAAGGTAGCGCGCAGCTCCCAGCAACATCGAGGTGTGACCGTCATGACCACAAGCGTGCATCTTGCCGTCGCAGGTGGATTTGTGATCAAAGGCATTCTGCTCGTGGATGGGCAGCGCATCCATGTCGGCCCGCAGGCCGATCGAACGTTCAGAGGAGCCACTCTCAATCACCGCAACTACACCGGTACCGCCGATCCCAGTCTCCGGCTCGAGGCCAAACTCACGGAGACGATCGGCAACCAAACCGGAGGTTCGCACCTCCTCGAAAGCCAACTCCGGATGACGATGGAAGTCGCGGCGCCACTCAGTGAGCTGCTCTTGGTAGGACGCCAGCCGTGCGCGGTCGATGGTCGATTCAGCGGTCATGTGTGGAATAGCTCCAAGTTGCAAACAGTCGTTGAGATCTCAGGTTTCGCGAAACGCTTGAACGCGCTCTTGGTCGTCTGGGCGGGTGGCAACGCTGACGCCAATCAGCAGCGTCACATTGACCAGCAAGCCCCAGAAACCCTCGTGCATCCCAGCAATCGGGGACAGCTCAGGATTGAACAAGAAGACGCAATTGACCAGCAGGCCACCCAGCAGGCCGCTCAGAGCGCCAGCGCGGGTCGCGCGCGACCAATAGAAGGCTGCCAGTACCGGCGGTAGAATCTGCGCTACTCCACCATAAGCGGCCAGCAACAGCGCCACCAATGACACCTGCGACACCACCGCAAAGTAGTACGCCACCAGCGCCAGGGCAACCACCGCCGCGCGAATCAAGAATCGCTCCCGTTCATCGGCGGCTGCACCTTCAAAACGGCGCGGGGCGACTTGGCGCACACCGTCGCGAATCGCGATCGAGGCGGCTGAATGAAGTATCGAATCACCCGAGGACATCGACGCTGCGAGCGTGCCCGCGCACACCAACCCGATCAGGATCGGTGACAAGTCGAGCTGGGTCAAGAGGAACGGCAAGATGGAGTCGGCCGGCCTTACATCGGGAAACATGACCACGCCGGCAAACCCGATCAACAGTATCGGCACCAAGAAGATCTGGAAGGTCGGATACATCACCACGGTCAGACGCAACGCTCGATCCGACTTCGCGGCATAGCTCTTCATGAACAAGTGAGGCCACATGGTGAAGCCAGCGGCCGAAACGAACACCGCCGAACCGAAGGCGGCCCAGGTCCACGGATCGCCATTGCCAGCCAAACCTGGCATATCCAGCAAGTAAGGCTTGGCCTCCCGAATTTGGTCGAACATGGGGCCAACGCCACCGTATAGCTTGGCCGGCAAGTAGAGGCCGAGAAACCAAGCGACCACCATCATGAACGCACCTTGAAAGGTGTTGGTCCAACCGACCCCCATCACTCCACTGGCCAGAACGTAGATCACCACAACGCCATAAGCGACGCCGGCACCGACCGCAGACGAAACCCGTCCTTCAGTCAAGGTCTCAACGATGATCCCTGCCCCTTCCATCTGAATCACCAAGTAGGGCACAAAGGCCGCCACCGAAAGCACCGCAAGGACGACCGACAACAGCTTCGAGTCAAATCGGTGGGCCAACAGCTCAGCTTGTGTGATGAAACCGAAGCGCTCCCCCAGCCGTCGGGTGCGAGGACCGATGAAGTAGAGCGGCATGATGCCGATCACGCCGTACGCGATGATGTAAAGGGCCGCAACGCCCCGCGAATAGGCCCATCCCGGTCCGCCCAGAAACGCGAACGACGAGAAGATCGAGGCACCCATCACGAAGTAGAGCACCAGCGTGTTCATCGACCGGTCGGCGGCAACGTAGCCCGAAACACTCTTCGAGACCTTGAGGCCCGGAATGATGCCGGTCGCAAGCGTGACCACTAAGTAGATGCCACAGATCACCAGAGCGACGATCCAAGTCTCCATTACCGCTGCTCTTCGGGTCGGTCAGAAGTGAAGTGCCACACCAAGAGGGCAAACACCCAGAACAGCACTGAAACGACCCAGATCAAGGATCCCGGCAACCCGAAAATGGAGGCACGACCCGACCAAAGTCCGGGCACCACCGGAACGGTCAGACCGACCACGGCGAGTGCGTAGCCAGCGAGAAGGAGTTTGTCTCGGTTCATAGAATCAGTACTCACAAGAAAAGCGGGCCTGCTTCCGACTCGACACAGCGTCGATCGACACCGAGGTGCCAGCGTCGCTGGCCCGGCGAACAAGGCCTATGGGTTCAACTGAGGGAGAAGCGAACAACACCCTAACCGAAGCAGACTCCGCGCACGTTCCCGACTCGCTATGATCCCCGACTGCTAGCACCGACTCGTCACCGGAAAGAGCCTTCTGACGGCCGACCACCCGCCACCTCACAGTCACCTCACAGTCACCGCACTTCGGGAAGACACGCCAATGACCGATCCCTCCACTAGCTCAAACCCATCCGCCACGCTGGCTCACGAACTCCAAGGGGTTCTCGAACGGCAAAGCATCAGCAAAGGCAGCTTCACGCTCGCCTCGGGAGCTCACAGTCACTATTACTGCGACACCAAGGCCACAGTCCTCTCCCCGCGCGGCGCACAGCTTTGCGGTCGCGAGCTTTACGCGTTGCTGCGGGATACTGGCGCAGAGGCGGTCGGCGGTCTGGCGATGGGCGCTGTATACCTCGCCACCGCAGTCGCCATCGCGAGCGATGAGGCCAAGCGCAACAGTGCCAGCGCGGCTCATGCGCCGCTCATGTACGGGTTCACCGTCCGTCAGCAGCCGAAGGACCACGGCACTGAACGGCAGATCGACGAATCCTGGCACCCGGACGGGCAGCTCCTGGTGCCCGGTCGCAAGGTTGCGGTCGTCGACGACGTTGTCACCACCGCAGGCTCGATCATGCAAGCAATCGATGCAATACAGGCCATCGGTTGCGAGATCGTCGGGGTGGCCGCCGTGGTCGACCGACAGGCAGGCGGTGCCCAGAAGATTCGCGACCGTGGCTTAGCTTTCGCCGCGCTCTATCAAGCGGATGAAAACGGCGATCTCTCCCCCGCTTTCGGCTTCTAGGAGCAGTCCCCCAATGACCGAGGCACCGATCAAGATCAGTAGTTCCAAGTCACGACGCATCACCCGCTTGCTCCTCACCACGGGGGCGGTCGCCCTGGTCGTTTTTGCTAGCCCATTGCTCACTCCGATCGACGACCCAGCGTCGGTGGACGCGCACACCCGCATCACTACCGACGTCACCTGGGGCGACGACATCCGACCGATCCTGCGCCAACACTGCATGCGGTGCCACAGTCCCGGCGGAGCTGCCCCGCCGTACGCGGACTTCACCACTTACGGTACTGATTCAGCTCCCGGCGCCCGAGCCTGGGCAGCAGCAATCGAAGAAGAGCTACGAACTGGCCAGATGCCGCCGTGGACCGCGGACCATCGCTACGGACAGTTCTCCAACGCGCGAACGCTCTCCAAGGAGGAAAAGGACGTCTTGATCGCTTGGGTCGGCGGCGGCGCGCCCCAAGGCCCTAGGCGCAAGATCCCCGCCCCACAGGAGTTCACTTCAGGCGCATGGGAACTCGGTGAACCCGACGTGCTGCTTCAGCCAGAAGTCCCTTTCGAGATTGCCGATGGCAACAGCACGGCCACCCGAACCGAGCGCTTCGCGATCGACATCGAGACCGATAGCTGGATCACCGGGTACGAATTCAAACCAGATGCAGTCGGCGCGGTTCAGCGGATCACGGCCTGGATCATCGACGAGCACTTGGAACCCGAAGCACTCGAGGTCGAGATCCAGCTGCCCTACGACCCATTCCGAGACGAAACTGAACCGGAACCCACTCGCATGCGGCCAACACCTGCAGGTCGCAAGCTCCTGGGTCAGTTCCTTCCAGGCGATGCGCCCGTGCTCTTCCCGGCCGGCGCCGGCAAGCGATTGCGGGCCGGCAGCGTCGTCGAAGTCGAAGTGGACTATCGGCGTCGCCGCTACGACGTACAGTCGGGCGTTGTCACGGATCAATCAACCCTAGGCTTATTCCTCGCTCAAAGCATCGATGAAGTCGACCTGATCGCCGAAACGCTCGCGGTTGGCGGTCGCGGGCTCGAGCCGTCGAAGAAGGAACTGCGCCACCCCATCTCAGTAGCTCGTGAGTTCACGGAAGCAGCCCGCTTGATCGGGCTCAACCCCCGCATCGACCCTGACTTCGCCGATGCGGAAGTGACTCTCGCTTATCCCGATGGGCGCGAGCAGACCGTTCTATTGATCACCGAGCATTCGGATGAATGGCCGGCGTCGTACCAGTTCGAACGACCGCTCGAGACCCCGAAAGGCACGGTTGTCAGGCTCACGGGTACGCTTCGGCACGAGGTGCCCACTAAAGGCTGGACCGGCGATCTGGAGCTGTTGGTCGACTACACCTTGACCGACCATCTGGTGTTGCCCTTCGTGATCGACCCAAGGGTTCCGCAGTCCGGCGGTCAAATGATGCGCGGCATCGGCCCCGACAATGGTTCTAGTTCGACCGCCGCTGCAACTCCTGCGGCCGGCCCAACGGATCCGACAGCCGCCGCTCACATGGATCACTCGCCTCTACACGGTGGTCAGTTCTTCATGGCGGCCAACCAGTACCACCACGTTGAGGGCACCTTGCCCGCTAGTGGCCAGTTCAAACTCTATTTCTACGACGACTTCAAGCGTCCCATTGACCCACGCAACTTCTCATCCACGGTCATCTTCGAGCGCTTCGATGAAGCCAGCGGAGAGTTCACCGAAGAGCCCTATCCGATGCAAGTCGAGGAGCGCGGCACGGCGTTGATCGCCACCATCCCGGAGGAATTGCCGGCCGAGTTCTACGCGTCGACGTTTCTTGCCGGCGAGCGGGTCCGCTTCGACTTCTATTTTGAAGAGCTTACAACCGAGCCGCAGGCTTCTGTCGGTCGCGGAGGCACTCTTTCGATCGGTGATCACTCGCACGCTCGCCCACCACTCACGATCCCAGCTGCCGCCGCTGCCATCGCACGAGAACTCGGGTTGCGAGCTGAGCAGGTGCAGGATCGAATGACACAGGGCGACTGGCTCAGGCTCTATGTGCCAGCGTTTGATGGTCGCGACCTGGCGGAAGCCTTACTTGAGCGGCTCGATGGCATCACCGCTCGAGAGCGCGGCCAGGTGCGCAAAGCCGTTTCTAGGATCATGCAGAGTGCTGCGGAGCTGGATCGCGCAGGCGATCTCGCCGACGCAGGTCGAGCACGCCGCGCACTCGCACGCTTTGAGGATGCGGTGCGAGAAATCGCAAACATCTTCGAATAGCGGAGCTACGCGACCTCTTCCATCATCTCCACCGCAGCAGAAGCCAAACCATCGATCCTTGAACGATAAACATCCTGGTCGACCGTACCGGCCATCTTGCCCTTCATGTAGCGATCGAGTACGCCTTCGACGATCGCTGCCAACCGCCAATACTGAAACGCGCGGTAGTAGGCGACGTTGCCAACATCGATGCCAGTGAGTTCCTGATAGCGCGCGATAACCTCCGCACGCTTTGGAAATCCGCCAGCGGCGGTCGGCGGCCGCTCAGCGACCGGGCTCGAGCCGACCTCGTCCGGCGAATCGGGCCAGTTGTTGAGGAGGTACCCGACGTCAGCCAAGGGATCTCCCAGCGTGCACAGTTCCCAGTCCAAGACCGCTGCGATCTTGGCGTTCGCTCCGGTGATCATGTTGCCGAGGCGATAGTCACCATGCACAACTGCGACGCCGATCTGCTCTGGCATGTGGTGTTCGAGGCCCTCGGCTACCTCTTCCATCGCTGGCAACTCGCGCGTCTTCGAAGCGTCCCACTGCTTGCGCCAACGCCTCAGTTGGCGCGCCAAGTAGTCTTCCTTCTTGCCCAATGTGTCGAGGCCGACTTGCTCGAGGTTGATGGTGTGTAGAGCCGCCAACACCTCGACTACAGATGCACCGATCTGCGCTCGCTCACCCACGTCAAACAGCGACTGCACCTGCTCCGCCGAGTTGAGCACGTGCCCATCAACGAACTCCATGATGTAGAAGGGGGCTTCGTTAACGGCAACGTCTTCACACAGCCCGAGCGCCGGCGGCACTGGCACCGCGGTACCCGCGAGAGCCGAGACGATCCGGTGTTCCCTCGCCATATCGTGCGCTGTGGCTAGTAGTTTTCCGATCGGAGGCCTGCGCAGAACCAAGGCTCGACGCGCGCCGTCGACGACCCTATAGGTGATATTCGAGTGGCCGCCTTCGATGATCGAAAACTCAAACGGTGCTGTGACGCCGGCAACATTCTCCAAGAGCCACTGCGTGACTGAATCGCGGTCGATGCCTCTGACCTGCTGCGGCTCGGTGGTGCTGATCTTCGGCTGTTGCGTTTCCATGCTTAAGGCCTCTAGCGTTGTTCGATCAATTCAGTTCAAATGGAGCGCGACCTTAACGGAAAAAATTTCAGCCGCGATCCAGCGAAGGCTCACTTCACTGGCCGTTCGCCGTCGGCGCACCTCTTCAACCAGACGTTCGCTCAGCACCAACCACCAATCTTCAACTCACCCTTCCCAGGCGGCACGCAATGCGCGCAGCCAGTTCCCATAGGCAAACGCCGCCAGGGCGTCGTCCTTCCAGCCGCGATCCTTGAGCCCCGACAAGAGTGTCGGCAACTTGGAGGCGTCGCTCAAGCAGCGCGGCATCAAGGCTCCGTCGAAGTCTGATCCAAGAGCAACATGACGTGGCCCGGCGAGTCCCACCATCGTCTCGATGTGTTGGATGACGACCTCCAAGGGCGTGTCGCTGTTCAGTCGACCGTCGGTTCGCAGGTCGCCGCAGTGCAGGTTGACACCAACCACGCCGTCGCTGTCCCCAATCGCTCGAATCTGGTCGTCCGTCAGATTGCGACTCGACGGACACACCGACAGCGCACCAGCGTGGGTCACGACCAACGGCTTTGTGCTCGTGCGGCTCACATCCCAGAACCCGCGCTCGTTGAGATGGGCGAGATCCAACAGAATTCCGAGCTCATCGCAAGCCCTGACCAGGTCCTTCCCAGCAGCGGTCAAACCGTCGAAGTGATCCGGCGTCGAGGGATAGCGAAACGGGACCCCAGCGGCAAAGTCATTACGGCGACTCCAAACAAGCCCCAGCGACCGCAGGCCACGTGAGTACCAATGCTCAAGGTTGCTGAGGTCAGAGCGGATCGGTTCCGCGCCTTCAAAGTGCAACACCAAGCGAACGGCGTCAATGTCGTGCGGCATGGAGCGAAAGGCCCTCTCAGCTTGGTCAAGATCACTGGAATCCTTCATCCAGACGATCCGCCCTTTCCCAACGCTGACCAATCGCTCGGCCAAGTCCATCACCTCAGTGGCAATCCGGACCGCAGTTTCGGCATCGACAGGTGGTGAGTACGGGGCGTTGTCTCTCGACCAAGGCAGCTTTGCTGGCTTGCCGACTGCTCCCTTGGAGCCTTTATCGTCAACCAAGTCCAAGAGATCTTCATCGCTCGGGTTGGGAACGAACACTGCGAAGAAGCCACCACCGAAACCACCAGCCCGCGCCTTCGGCAGATCGAGATGTCCGCGACGACCAGAAAAGAACGGCTCGACATCTGAATCGGCCAGATGCAAGCGCAACAGAGTGTCGTTATGACCATCGAAAAACGCGGGCAACAGACTGGCTTGGCTACTCAAAGCAGGCGATCGCCGACTGCATCTAACTTCGGGTGTTTGAACAGGTTTTGCATGGACTCATCTTAAGCGCTCGGCCTCAATAGACTCCACTGAACATCGGTTCAACCACCACCGTTTTGCCGATAGGTTCATAGATCCATCAAATGACCAGAAGGTTCGCCTGGATGAGTTCACCCCGGTTCCCAGTCGCCGTCGTCACTGGCGCTGCTAGTGGTATCGGCCGAGCCCTCGCTCAACAGCTCGCGGCCGAAGGGTCAACGGTGCTGGCCTCTGACATCAACAGCCGAAAGCTCGAAGCCGCCGCTGGTGCGATTGGCACCGCAGGCGGCGCGATCGAGACCGCTGCCCTCGACGTCACTGATGAAGCTGCCGTCACCCATTACGCTCAGATGGTCCTCAAGCAGCACGGAGTTCCTGACCTGTTGGTGAACAACGCCGGTATCGCCATGTCGGGGCGGATCTGGCAGATGACATCAGCCGATCTCGACTCGATCCTGCGAGTGAACTACTGGGGCGTCGTCCACGGAACCTTGGCCTTCCTGCCCGCGATGCGTGAACGCGACCAGGGCAGGATCGTCAACATCTGCAGCATTTTCGGAATCGCCAGCTGCCCCGCGATGAGCGCCTACTGCTCGTCAAAGTTCGCGGTGCGCGGATTCACCGAGTGCTTGCGCATGGAACTCGATCTGGACCGGTCAATGGTGCGAGTGACTGCCGTTCACCCCGGGGGCATAGACACCGACATTCTGGAAGTCCAACGAAACGCGTCATTGCGGACCGCGATCCCAGATCATGAGGCAGTGAAGGCCAGGTTCCGCAAGCAAGCGTTCACCAGTTCTAAGTCGGCAGCGCGGCAGATCCTGAAAGCGGCAGCGAAGGGAAAACGGCGCGCTCTGATTGGCTTCGACGCGCGCATCCTAGATCTGATCCAGCGCCTCTGCCCGACCCTCTACCAACCACTGCTGATCAGGATTCTGGGAAAGACAGCACGCCTCCTATGAGCTACGTAGACCTTGGCAGATCTGGGTACTCAAAGGGTGGGCCTGATCTGCGCTGGCCAGATCTTATGCTGGTCCGAACTGCGCTGGCCTGAACTGGGATCGACCGGGCTCAACTGGGCTGGACTGGACTAACCTGTCCGGGCCTGACCCGTCTCTTGGGCCTGCATAGTCGACGGCTTCAGTAGCCACGGGATCACCATCACAAACAACATTAGGCGGTTGACCTCGGTGTCGCGCCAGTTCGCCTCGAACATGCCGGCAAAGCTAAAGACAACGACCAACAGAAACGCCGTGAAGTAGAGGTCAGCGGTGCCCGAACTTCGCTCACGTTGCGCGTGATAGCCCCGCAAACCTTCTCTGCCGACCACAAACAACAACCAAATGAAGGCACCGAGTTCGATCAGGCCACGCTCAGCCGCCATATTCACGAACGTGTTGTGGAGGTGGCGAATCTCGACTCGCGGCGCCGTCGGGTGGCGGTACAAGGGATACATCGTGGTGACACTACCCGGGCCCATGCCAAAGAACGGACGATCCTTGATCATCTGAGCTCCGGACCAGGTCATGCACAAGCGATCGTAGTTCGAAGCATTATCTAGGTCGACGATCGAGCGGGCACGATCCCATTGTTCGGGTGCGCACGCTGCAAGAGCTAGACACGAAACCAACAGCGCGGCGAGATAGACGGGCGTCCAGCGCCTCGCCATCATCCACACAACCAGGGTCACCGCGGCTACCGTGGCCACCCAAACGTGCCGCGTCAATGTCAACACCATGGCTAGCGTGATCAGGCCGAGCAACAGCCAGTTGGGCAGAGTCCTCAGACGCGACTCAACCCCTAAGCGAGCCAGCAAGATCACCACTCCGACCAGCAGAACTCCAGAGAACGTCATGTAGTGCGAGAACGGCCCGGGAATCCGATTGGACACCGGGCCCTGATCTGTAAACACGTACTGAACAATGCCCCAAATGCTGAACAGCCCGATGGTCATCAAGACGCCCTGCAGCATCCACCGTGTTCGACGCTCGCCCCTCACCCACAGCAGCAGCAGGATCAGCGCAGACATCGTAAAGACTGTAGAGGCGAACTCTCGAAGACTGTCTCTTGGATGCACCGAGGTCGCCACCGAAACACCGTAGGCCGTCAGGTAGACCGCGACTGGAATCAATAGAGCTTTTGACGAGCGCCAGACCTCTTGAAGACGAGCGAGACCGCCTTGTCGGCCGATCGCGGCAACGCTACCGAGCCAAGCGAAACCGAGCAAGCCGCTGGAGAGCGCCAGGCCAAAGATGGACCAGACGTGAGCTGCTGTCAGCCACGATAGGACAGGCAAGCGGGTGGATTCTGGGTTGGATTGGGGTGCGGACAAATTCGGATTCACGCGATACGTTTGCTGCAAGGGTAAGGACTGCGGCCGTCGCCACCCGAGGTTAGCGACTCTGTGCCAAGCCGCCAAGTAGAAATGCTCAAACTCGATCTATTGTCAACCACCAACCATCGTTGCACCCTGACCGCGGGAGTTGGCTAGTTCGTGTGCGGAATTGCGGGCATCGTGGGCTCAATGGCGTCCTCCGAACGAGCTGTTCAGATGGCCCAGGATCTCGAGCACCGTGGCCCAGACGGCTGCGGGGTTTGGCAGAACGCACCGAATGCGGACAATGGCCCCAGAGTAGCCTTTTCGCATCGTCGACTCGCGATTCTCGATCTCAGCGACGCTGGCCTCCAGCCGATGAAGCGCGGGTCGCTAACGATCACCTACAACGGCGAGATATACAACTTTCGCGCGCTCAAGGCAGAACTCGCCGCGGACGGTGTTGAACTCACCTCCAATACCGATACCGAAGTGGTCCTGCAGTTGTTCGCGCGCTATGGAGCGCAGTGCGTTCATCGGCTCATCGGCATGTTCGCGTTCGCCATCTGGGACCAAACCAAACAGCGGCTGTTCGTAGCTCGAGACCGCCTCGGCATCAAGCCACTGCTGTATCGCAACGAGCCAGATGGATTCGCCTTCGCCTCGCAGCTTGGCCCGCTCTCTCGGATAGCACCGAGCACGCTTGACCTAACCGCCATTCGAGACTTCTTCAGCTACAAGTACATCCCGACACCCAAGACCATCTTCGAGGAGATCAAGAAGCTACCGGCAGCACACACCCTGACCTTGGAACCCGGCAAACAGCCGGTCCTGGAGGAGTACTGGCAGCCTCAGAGTTCAACCAAACGCACGGATCTCGCCGAAGCGACCCACGAGCTTGATCACCTACTCCATGAAGTCATCACCGAGCACACGCTCTCGGACGTTCCGGTCGGCGTGTTCTTAAGCGGCGGCGTCGACTCCTCAACGGTTACCTCACACCTCCAGCAGCCCTACACTTTCAACCTAGGCTTCGACGTCAAATCGCACGACGAGACGGCTGAAGCTCGCACAATTGCCGAACACCTAGGAGCGCACCACACAACCTTGCGTGCTACCGGTGGCGACCTATCCGAGGCCCTCCGCCTGATCGCACGGATCTACGACGAACCGTTTGGTGATCACGGCGCATTCCCGGTCTACCAGATCGCACGCCTGGCCCGCCAACACAACGATCACCCGGTGACGGTCGCGTTGACCGGCGAGGGCGGAGATGAGCTATTCGCCGGTTACCAGTGGCACGACAAGCAGGGACGACTCAAAGCCAAAGCCCGACACCGTCTCCTCCATCAACTGGCCCCACCTAACTCTGCAGCCTTTCGCACCGCCGAGCGACGCCTGTTGCAAGGCGTCGAGCGCTACGCGACCTTCTTGGGTCCTTTTACGGTGTCGCAAAAGCAGGCATTGCTCAGCGATGATTTGCTCATCGACCAGGGCTACGACGATCTCTGGGCCTTCCAGCGGCATTGGCGCGAGGATCTCGGCTTGACCAAACGCTTGCAGTGGATGGACCTGCACGGCTACCTGCGCGACGACATGATGACTAAGCTCGACCGGGCCACCATGGCCGTAGGCCTCGAGGCAAGGCCCCCACTGGTCGACCATCGGGTGGTGGAGTTCGCTTTGTCGCTGGCTCCAGATCTCCTGTACCAACCTCGATCGGACCGCAAGCCAGGTGTCGGCAAACGCGTCCTACGAGAGGCCCTCAAAAGGCGTGTTCCACCTGCCCTGCTCACCCAGAAGAAGATCGGATTCTCCGCACCCATTCGGCGCTGGTCGCAACAGCAACCGGAGCTGCTCAAGCAAGCTCAGCAGCGGCTCTACGAACGACAGGTGCTCCGAAGGCCCTCCACTCGGCTCGCAACCAACGAGCAAACCTGGTGCATGCTGGTGCTCGATCAATGGCTCAACCAACACGCCTGAGTTCAGGCTCTCGGTCTGTATACAGCGATCCGAGTACCATGCCCACTCCTTGAACTATTCCACCTCACGGTAGCCAACCAATGCCCAAGCCTGCTTTCTCGTCATCCCTTGCAAGAACGTCCGCTGCACGGCCGCGCGACGCAGCGACCCTGATTCTGCTGCGCGATCACAGCAAAACGCGCAAGACAAAGATCCTCATGGGCCAACGCACCACTCGCGATGCCTGGTCCAAGCTCTATGTTTTTCCAGGCGGCACCGTCGACCGAGGCGATCATCGCGTGCCCATCGCTTCCGATCTGCGCCCTGAAGTTGCTGAGAGGTTGCAACTCGGCTGCTCTGCGACCCGAGCCCGTGCGCTAGCCATCGCCGCCATTCGTGAGACCTTCGAAGAAACCGGGCTTCTGCTCGGTGGCCCCGCAACGGAAGCGCGATTCCCTCCTGGGGCCGACTCCAGTTGGACAGCATTTGCCGAGCGCGGCCTAGCGCCTGATCTCGCCGATCTCCATCTCCTCTGCCGGGCTGTCACTCCCCCATACAGACCTAAGCGATTCAATGCTCGGTTCTTCATCGCAACGGGCGATCACGTGCACGACAATCTGGAAGGAAGCGGCGAGCTTCACGACCTGCGTTGGTTCACCATGAGCGAAGCCGAGCAACTACCTCTGCCGCTGATCACTCAGACGGTCTTGCGAGTTCTCAAACAGCGGCTCGAGACGGGATCGCTCGCAACCCCTCCAAAGACCCAACTCTTTCGCACCATCAGAAAGAACCATCTTCAACTCGAGGAGTAGAGTGGCTCGGCACTTCCTCTTCGTCCCGCCTGCACTGGCCACATCGCTCCTATGACCACCAACTCCGAACTCCAGATCATTTTCGAACGGCTTGCGTCTGGCATCGCGCTGCGCGGAGGCAATCAGTTCCGCGCGGTATCGCACCAGCGTGTCGCCCGTCTGCTGCGCGACATGACCAAAGACGTGGGTTCGATCGTCGCCGATGATCCTGGTACTGCCGAAGCGCGACTCCAGGCGCTGCCGGGAATCGGCAAAGGAGCCGCAAGACGGATCATCGAGTATCTCGATACCGGCGAGATCACCGAGCACACGGAGCTACTCGAGCACGTGCCAGAGACCGTGTTCGACCTGCTCCAGATCCCTGGTCTAGGGCCCAAGGCGGTCAAGACACTGTGGCAAGACCTCGGGGTGGAAAACGCCACCGATCTACGCGCAGCGATCGAAAGCGGCAAGGTCGAAGACCTGCCGCGTATGGGTAAGAAGACGGTCGAGAACATCCTCAAGAACCTGGACTTCAACACCAAACAACACGCCCGAGTCCCGATTGGTAAGGCGCTGCCGCTGGCGCTTCAAATCGTCGGGCGGCTCGAGGCTGCAGACAACGTCAAAGAGGCGCACTATGCCGGCAGCCTCAGACGCGGTCGCGACACCATCGGCGACCTTGATTTCATTGCTAGTACCAGCAAACCTGCAGCTGTGCGGGAGATGTTCTTGGGCATGCCGGAGGTCAAAGAGATTATCGCCTCAGGTGAAACCAAATGCTCGGTGAGGCTCAAGCAGGGTGGCGCGACGGGCGTCGATATCCAAGCTGACCTCAGGATGGTGCCACCCGCAGTTCTCGGTGCAGCAATGATGTACTTCACCGGCTCCAAGGAGCACAACGTCCGCCTGCGCGAGATCTGCGTCAAAAGGAAGTGGAGACTCAACGAATACGGGTTGTTCGAGGGCACCGAAGAGCGCCCCCAAGACGAAGGTAAGAAGCCGCTCGCGGCGAAGACCGAGCGACAGATCTACCAGAAGCTCGATCTCCCTTACATCCCGCCCGAGCTGCGCGAGGATCGAGGTGAGATCCAGAGTCCAAGTATCGACCTCGTTGAGATCGGCCACATTCAAGCTGAACTCCACGCCCATACCACCGCATCCGACGGCAAGATGGAGCTCGAAGAGATCGTCGAGCAAGCGCTTGATCGCGGTTTCACCACGCTGGCAATCACCGATCATTCGGTGAGTTCGGTGCTTGCCAACGGCCTCGACGCCGCTCGACTGGCCAAACATGCCAAGGCCATCCGACGACTCAACGAGCAGCTCGACCAGATCGATCTCTTGGCGGGTGTCGAGGTCGACATCTTGGTCGACGGTTCGCTGGACTTCGAGGATGCGATCCTCGCGGAGCTCGACTGGGTGGTTGCCTCGCCGCACGTTTCACTGCAACAAGAGCCGCAAGAGGCAACCGATCGCTTGTTGCGCGCGGTCGACAATCCGCATGTCCATGTGCTCGGTCACCCCACCGGCCGCAAGGTTGGCCGTCGAGCGGGCCTCGCACCCAACCTCGACCTGATCTTTAGCCGAGCCTCCGCCAATGGTGTCGCCATGGAAGTCAACGCCAACCCCACCCGACTCGACCTGCGCGCCCAGCACGTACGCTCAGCCCTCGAACACGGCTGCCTGATCGCGATTGACACCGATGCGCACGTCCCACGGCACTTTGACTACCTGCATTTCGGCATTACCACTGCCCGTCGCGGGTGGCTAACCAAGGATCAGTGCATCAACACCTGGGACCGCGAACGCCTGACCGCTTGGCGGAGCGGCGGCCGCCGCGAGGAGTAGGAGGCCAATGCGCCGCAGGCGCTGCGCCCAAACATTCCAGCGGTAATGCGCTTGCCGCAGCGCAGCAGGGCCAGATAGAATTCACAGCTTGTGGGTCTTCTACCCTCTTCTGCTCTGTCTGCAGGACTGAGTTGTCCACGCAAGGACCGCTCCTCCGACTCGACAAGCAAGGACACACAACAGTCGCGTTCGATGGCTCACGTTGCCAACCGAACGGAGACGAACAATATTGATAGCACGGAGCAGTGCAGGCGAACCGCGGCCAACGATCGCCAGTGCTTAGCTCAGGAGAAAGACACAGTGAAGTTCAACGGACCCAAGGTCAAGGCCTCACGCAAGCTCGGGGTCGCTCTGACCGACAAGGCCCAGCGCTACATGGAAAAGCGCAACTATCCACCGGGCATGCACGGCCTGCGTCGCCGTCGCCGTCAGAGCAACTATGGCCGTCAACTGCTCGAGAAGCAGCGACTGCGCTACCAGTACAACATCAGCGAGCGTCAGCTGCGGAACTATTTCAAGAAGGCGACCGCTACTAAGGGTGTTGCTGGCGAGAACTTACTGCGCCTGCTTGAGTCACGCCTCGACGCGTTCGTCTTGCGCAGTGGCTTCGCCCCTACTATCTACGCCTCGCGCCAATTCGTCGGCCACGGCCACATCTTGGTCAACGGCAGGCGAGTCAACATCCCGTCCTTTCGTCTTCGTGTTGGCGACGTGGTTGAGGTGCGTGAGAAGAGCAAGAAGCTGCGGATGTTCAACGAGCCGCGCTCCGGTAGCGGCGTGCCGTCGTACATCTCGGTTGATGAGACCGGCTACCGAGCAGAACTGAACACCCTCCCCGCCCGGGATGAAGTGCCAGTGATTTGCGAGGTTCCGCTGATCGTCGAGTTCTACTCGCGATAGCGAACGAAACCCAGGAGGCTCCTGCTCTTTACGAGAGACAGTGGCCGCACAAGGGACGCCTTCGGGCGTCCCTTTTTGCTTGGGCACCCCTTAACTCACTGGAACTTATTGGACCCACCAGGGAAGCAAACGGACCTAGGATGCGTACACTCGATTAGTACCGTTATGCCTGTGCGAAACCTACCCTTCTCCGACCACCGGACCGTCCCCCATCTACTTGCTCTAGCAGCCCTTCTTCTGCTTTTGATCGGTCCGCGGGCAAGCGGTGCTCGTACCTCCAGCACCTCCAGCACCTCCAGCACCGTCGGACTCGCCGACGGCGGCGCTTTGTCCGGAAAAGTCATCTTCACGGGCGAGTCACCGCGCCGACGAGCAATCCGCATGGATGCCGATCCGGCTTGTGCCGCACTTCACGAAGGCCGAGTCCTCGCAGATGACGTGATCATCGCCGAGCACGGCGGACTGGCCAACGTCTTCGTCTATGTCGAAGTAGCACCCGATGGCAGCTTCGATGATGCGGTGCCGACGGAGCCTGTTCAGCTGCGCCAAGAGGGTTGCCAATACACGCCCCGCGTTCAAGGCATCCGCCTTCGACAGACGCTTGAAGTCTTGAATGTGGACCCCACCCTGCACAACGTACGCAGTTTGGCGAAGTCCAATCGCCCGTTCAACATGAGCCAACCTGCTCAAGGCAAGCGCACCAAGTTCTTCACCAAGCAGGAACTCCCGGTCAAGTTCAAGTGTGACGTGCACTCTTGGATGTCGGCTTACCTGTTTGTGATCGACCACCCCTTTTTCGCGACCACCGACCGTAACGGTCACTTCTCAATCGACGGGCTACCCGACGGGCGGTACACGCTCGTCGCCTGGCATGAGAAGTTTGGGCAAAAGACTTTCGAGGCGCAGGTTGGGGAAGATGACCAGAGCCTTACAATCGAATACAGTGAGTAGCCGGTTCTAACTTCTCGTTGGGAACACCTACTTCGCAGTCCTGCGAATCGTGCTCCCTTTTCATTTGGCGCAAAGCCCGTCTACCGTGTATCCACGCTTTGATCGGCCGGCGCCTTCCTTCAGTGGGGGAAGCCCCCGTTTTTCGTGGAGACCTAACATGAGTTCCATTCTAGATGCCTTGACCAGCCAACTTGGTGGCAGCGCTCTGTCGCAGATCAGTCGACAGATCGGAGCCGACGACGATGCAACGGGCGGTGCAATAGCAGCAGCCCTTCCCATGATTCTCGGTGGTCTGATCAAGAATTCAGGCGGAGGTGGTGGTGGAGCTTCTGCACTCGGCGCAGCGCTCGATAAAGATCATGACGGCAGTCTGCTCGACGACCTTGGCAGTTTCTTGGGCAATCGCGACCAACAAGAAAAGCACGGCGGCGGGATCCTGGGGCACGTCTTCGGTGGCCAGGATGGTCATGTTGCTGGTGCGGTCGCCAAATCGAGCGGGCTGAATGCCGGGTCCGCTGGCCAGCTGATGAAGATTCTGGCACCCATGGTGATGGCACAACTAGGGCGTCAGCGGCGCCAAGGCAACCTCGACAACAGCGGCCTCTCTGACCTTCTTCGCGGCGAGCGCAAGCAGATCGAGGCTCGGCCCGAGATGAGCATGTTCAGCAAGATGCTCGACCGCGACGGTGACGGCAGTGCACTCGACGACATTGCCAAAGCAGGCGCAGGCATGCTCGGTAGTTTTCTCAAGCGCCGCTAGCCCAACCAGATCACAAATAATCGGCTTCGTTTCGAAGCCTCAGAACTAGGAGAACACAATGGGACTCATTGATTTTGTAAAGAGCGCTGGCTCCAAGATTTTTGGCAAAGACACGCCGGAACCCAGCGCCGCCGATGCGGCTGCCTTCAACGAGCAGCGCGCCGGAATGCTGAAGCGAGCAGTAACCAACCTCGGCATCGAGATCGCTGATTTCGATATCGAGACCACCGACGACAAGGTGACCGTGCGTGGCACAGCTCAGTCTCAAGAAGACAAAGAGAAGGCAGCGTTGATCATCGGCAATCACAGCGGCATCGCTCAAGTAGATGACCAACTGCAAGTGCAGCAAGCGCCGCCGTCGGTCTTTCACACCGTCGAGAGTGGCGATACCTTGTGGGCGGTAGCCAAGAAGGTGTATGGCGACGGCAGCAAGTACACAGCGATCTTCGAAGCGAACCGTCCAATGCTTTCGGATCCAGACAAGATCTATCCGGGCCAGGTGCTTCGCATTCCAAACCTCGAAGATTAGCTTCCACACCCTTAAAGGGGCGCAGCGCGGCGAACAGCCCGCTGCGTCTTCTTCCGCTTTCAAAAACCCAATCGAGACCGGAAACTGTCGGTCTCATCTAACCCTTGTATTGAGGAAATGGCGATGAGCTATAAAGTCGAAGAAATCGAAGGCGTCGGCCCCGCGAACGCGAAAAAGCTCGCAAAGGCCGGCATCAAGACCACCAACTCACTGCTCAAGCTGTGCTGCGATCGCAAAGGCAGGAAGGCTGCCGCCGCTGCGAGTGGCGCTACCGAGAAGCAGCTTCTCAAGTGGGCCAACATGGCTGACCTAATGCGTGTCTCGGGCATCGGCCAAGAGTTCAGCGAACTACTTGAGGCTTCTGGCGTGGACACCGTCAAGGCTCTGCGTACTCGCAATGCAGCCAATCTCACCAAGAAGATGGGCGAAGTCAACAACAAGAAGAAGCTCACCCGTCGCGTGCCGTCGGTATCGATGGTCGAGCGTTGGGTTGCAGCCGCCAAGACGCTGAAGCCTGTCATCACGCACTAGTTGGCGCCGGTCCCGCGCCAGGCAGAATCGCGGTCGGACTCACGGGCAGAGGAAGTCTTTGAGGGTGCGCTCTGAGCCCACTTCTCGAAAGTATCGGCCGCGCAATAATGGACTCACCTCAGGAGAACACCATGTCAGTAGCACGCGTTACAGAAATCACGTCGAGCTCACCCAAGAGCTTCGAAGAAGCGATCGACGAAGGCGTCGCTCGTGCAGGCAAGACCCTCGACAACATCACCAGTGCTTGGGTCAAGGAGATGAAGGTCGGTGTCAACGACGGTAAGGTCGTCGACTACCGCGTCACCCTCAAAGTGACCTTTGTTCTCAAGGATGGCTAGGGCCTGAGAAATGCCGACGCTTCAATGGCGTCGGAAAGAAAAGCGGGGTCGTACTGTTCGTAAGAACGGGGCGGCGCCGCTTTTTCGTTCAAGGGTGCAAAGCTCACTGTGCTCGTTGCCCAATACAACCAAACCGAACGACGCAGCCGTACCTACCAAACGAACAAGCATCGATCGCCCACTCACCACCCACATCACCGCCCCACAGACCTGACGGACGCCATGCCATGAAGTTCTACTCCTTATCACTCGCACTCTTCTTCAGCATCGTCGGCCCACTAGCAGCCAACACTGCGGATGACTACGTCGGCTTGGTGACCGGAAGCGCGAAGGAGAAGCAAGCCGCTTGGGCTCGCATTCAAACCGACTTTGCGCCAGACCAGATTCCAATGTTGCTCGACGTGCTACATGTGTCGCAAAGTCAGCAGCTGCGGACCATGGCTGTCGGGTTGATGCAGAAGACAACCGGCCTGGATATCGGCATGGAGATCGATCTTTGGTACGACTGGCTGTGGAACCAAGACGATCGCAAGGACCACCCAGAACTCGCCGAGTTCAAGTCGAAACTCTGGCGACACATCGACCCCAAGTTCGCGCGCTACTTCGATGCCAGTCACCCGCTCGACATCCGGCTAGACGAGGTGCGCTGGGGCGGCGTTGTGCAAGACGGAATTCCGCCGCTACGCAATCCCAAACTCGTGACTGCAAAGAAGGCAAAGTACCTGGGCGGCCGCAACGTCGTCTTTGGGCTCGAGATCAACGGTGAAGCGCGCGCCTACCCTAAACGGATCGCCGCATGGCACGAGATGGTGGTCGAGACTGTCGGAGGCGTTCCGATCGCGGCGGTCTACTGCACGCTGTGCGGCACCATGGTGGTCTTCGAGACCGAACTCAACGGAACCCAGTACGACCTCGGTACTAGCGGCTTCCTCTATCGTTCAAACAAGCTAATGTTCGACCAGGCAACGCAGTCGTTGTGGAACACACTCTGGGGTGTTCCCGTGATTGGCCCGCTGACCGGCAAGGTCGAACTACCCCGCCACAGCGTTGTCACAACCACTTGGACCGAATGGAAACGGCGCCACCCAGACACCAAGGTGCTCGCGATCGACACTGGTGAAAAGCGCGACTACAGCGAAGGTGCTGCCTATCGCGACTACTTCGCAACCGACAGCCTGATGTTCACCGTGCCCGACCCAAACGACGCACTGCCAAACAAGGCTGAGGTCTTCACCATGGTCCTGCCGCCAGAGGGAAAACCTGTAGGCGAGGAAAGCGAGGCGCTCGCACTGTCGGCGGACTTCTTGGCGAACAACCCGATTCACACCGACTCTTTGTCGGGCGTGGACTTCGTAATCCTGACCGACACCTCGGGCGCCAACCGTGCCTATCGCCTTGCTGGCCAGCGCTTCGATGCCTATGACGGTAAAGACACGGTGACCGATTCTGCAGGAATCACCTGGCAGCTCACCGAAATGAATCTAAGTGCGACAGACGGCTCTTCGGTTCTCGCGCGACTGCCAGCGCAGCGTGCCTTCTGGTTTGGCTGGCACGCAGCCTTCCCCAACACGCGCTTGGTGAAGTAACCAACTGCTTAACGCATGGTCCGGGCCAAAAGCGGCTGGCGTTGTGTTGGCTCTTGCTCGGCTGGCTGGCCCTAGGATGGGCACCTCCGAGGCTCAGGGTCCGAAACGGACTGGGCCAAAATTCTCCGGATGGCAACCTGACTTGGTCATATAGAACTCGCGCATCTGATCGAGATCCGCGAGCACTCGCGGATCATCGAACGCGGCTGAGACCGGTGCTGGGTAGATCAAGGGCCCGAGGCCACCTGTGCGCGTCGAGAAATCCAGGAACCCAAGTGAAAGCGGCACCCCCGCTAGTTGAGCGATTCGATAAAAGCCAGTCTTCCAATACTCGACCCGACTGCGAGTCCCCTCGGGGGTGATCACCAACAGCAAGTCATCTGATTCGGCAAACACCTGCGCCGCTTGCTCAGTAAGCTTGGTGGCACGGTCACGGATGACCGGTACTCCTCCCAACCACTCCATCAGCCACCCGAAGGGCCAAGGAAACAGCTCCTTCTTGCCCAGCCATCTCAGGTCGGCACGCAGCTCCATAGCCAGCAGGATCAGCAAGAGACCGTCCCAATTCGTGGTGTGGGGAGCTGCAGGAATTACCAGCTTCCGCGGTTCAGGAAGACCACCCACAGCGCGCCACCCGACGCAGCGCAGCAGCAGGATCGCCACCGGCCGCAGCAGCCATGCCAGCCGGCTACCAAGGAACGTCCAGCGCCGTCGCCGCATGCGGGCCGCGCTAATCGCACCACTCCGCCGTCGGGCTGGACCTAATCGAGAAAACCACGGAGCCGCTCTTGAGTATCAGGAATCGAGTACTCTGCGGCAGCTTCGTAGTCTAGACCTTCGGTTAACCCACAATCAGAGCCCACCCGATAGAGATCTTTGTAGGCCGAAAGTGAACCACGGCTGTTCTGCGCAACCTGCTGAGCGATGTCGAGCACCGTCATGTCGAGATCTTCAAGCGGCGGAGCGAACGCGGCCATGCCCCACGCTAGAGCCTGCTCTCCACTAAAAGTGCGCCCAGTCAACGACAGCTCGCGCGCCCTGGCGACACCAACCAGCCTCGGTAGCCGCTGGCTCATCCCCCAGGTGGGACGCAATCCCCACTTAGCATGGGTATCGCCAAGCTTTGCTTGTTGGGCGATGATGATGATGTCGCACGCTAGAGCGATCTCGAGTGCGCCTGTGAAACAGAAGCCGTTCACCTGCGCGATCACCACCTTGGGAGAACGTTCGATGTCCTGAATGAAGCCTCGAGCAAGATCGTCAAGCCCCGAACCGACCGCCCCATCCAGCACCTTGACCGACTCTAAAGCCTTGAGATCAACGCCCGCGCTAAAGGCCCGGCCGGAACCAGTGAGCCTGATCACACCGACTGCATCGTCGGCCAGCAACTGATCGAGTCCAGCTGTGGCTTGGCCGAGCATGGTGGGCGTAATCGCGTTAAGCGCCTTGGGACGGTGAAAACGGAGCGTGCCAAGCACGGTGCCATCTCCTAGATCTGTGCGCTCCACCAGTACTTGAACGTCGCCGTCCTCACTTAAGTGTGTGGTCTCGGTCATCGCGGCAAAGGTCCTTTGGGTTCAAGAGAAGATGCGCGAAGGTATCACGCGGCCTTCAGTTGATCTCGAGCTCTTCACGGCGTTTCTTCGGCAGGCGCGCCGCGATTCACAAAGAGGTAGCATGAGGAGCAAGACCGACGCCAACCCGCGCGGTAGAACCCTCATCAGCCCATATGCCCACTCCCCTGCTCGCCCGCAAGTCACCACGCACTCTGGTCGTGATCTCGGCTCCGCGACACTACTTGTGGCAGTCGAAGCTGTGGTCCTATGGGCCGTATGCCAAAGAGATCGATCTTTGGGCCGGGTTATTCGAAGAGGTTCGCATCGCTGGACCTTGGCGAAGAGAACAGCCCCCGGCTGATGCGGTTCCCTTCACCGCGGCCAATGTCGTGCCCGCTTCGGTGCTCGAAACCGGCAGCGACCGAGTGTTCGGCAAGCTGTGGCAGATCCTCGTTCTTCCGGTCCTCGCGCTTCAAATTGCCCTCCATATCCGCAGTGCTGACGCCGTCCACATCCGAGGCCCCGCCAACCTGTCATTGATCGCCTCAGTCATCGCCCCGCTACTCGGCCGACCGATGTGCGCCAAGTACGCTGGCCAGTGGCGTTCATATCCAACCGAGCGCAAGCTCGTGGCACTGCAACGGAGATTGTTCAAGCGTTGGTTCCGCGGTCCGGTCACGGTCTACGGCAAGCTCGACAACGATCCCCCACACGTCGTCGACTTCTTCACCTCCATGCTGGGACAAGCCCAAATCGATTCAGCGCTTGAAGCCACCAAGGATCACCAGTTCCACAGTCCGTTGCGCATTGTCTTTTCGGGACGACTGTACCGCGGCAAAGGCGTCCTTGAGCTGATCGAAGCCATTGCGCTGGTTCAGATCAAGTACCCGGTCGAGCTTCGACTGGTCGGCGACGGCCCACTCCGCGAGGCGGCTTTGCACCTCATCGAGAAGCACGAGTTATCCCAACACATCGGATTGCTCGGAGCTATGAGCCACCACCAATCGCTTCAGCAGTTCGCGTGGGGCGATGTGATGGTGCTGGCCTCGCAGCACGAGGGATGGCCCAAGGTACTCACCGAAGCGATGATCCACCATTGCCTATGCATCGCACCCGACGCTGGCATCATGGGTCGGATGATCGCGGGCCGCGGATGCGTGCTCGATGGCTTGAGCGCCGAGGCAATTGCCCGCGCTCTTGAAGATGTGCTCGATCATCGCTCGGACTACCAAGCGCTTCTCCCCGACGCCGCCCAGTGGGCTTCAAACTACTCAATGGAGGGGCTGCAAGCTGCCATCGGTGACGTTCTAGAGGAACACTGGTCGACCGGTCTGGCAGTGGCTCTGCCAGGTACCGTGCCTCAATAGTTGGTTGTTTCAAGCGCGAGCAGAGCGAACTGCTCTAGCGCCCGCAACGTCGCCCCAGGAATCCGTACCACTTGGTTCTAGCGTTCGGATTGGACGTAACACCCCAAGAGGCCCAAAGCGGTGAAGCCCAGGAGATCGCCGACGCTGGGCCTGCGCAGCCTGAGAATTCCGGCAAGGAAGCTAGGCTTCAGCTGCAACAACCCATAAGATACCTATGTATAAGACTTCTAGGTACACGCGACCCACTTGCAAGGAACCACCCAGTGACCAATCCCTCCATGAAGTTGATTCGCGGCACTCTCGACGTCTTGATCCTAAAGACATTGTCTTGGACGCCACTCCACGGCTACGGCGTCTCCAAGTCCATCCGCGAATCCTCAGCCGAACTGCTGCAAGTCGAAGAGGGGGCGCTCTATCCTGCGCTAAAACGGCTAGAGGCAAGGGGTTGGCTCGAGGCCTACTGGGGGGAGACGGAGACCCACCGCGAAGCAAAGTTCTATCGGTTGACCAGTGCCGGCCGTAAGCAACTCCAAGCAGAGGTGACCGCTTGGCAACGCTACGTCGACGCGATGGCCAGTGTCTTGTACCGCGAGCAACCGGTCAACGGCTAAAGGGCTAAAGGGCTAAAGGGCTCGAGCCCACTCTTCCGACCACCATGACCAACCCCTCCAGTCCACACCGCTCGCAGCGCAAACGGCGCCTCGTGCAGCCGGCCGTGAATGACGACGTACGTCGAGAACTCGACTTCCACTTGGCTGAACGGACCGATGAACTGATCGATCAAGGCTGGTCCGAGGCTGATGCCGAGGCCGAAGCCAGGAGACGCTTCGGCGATCGCCAAGCGATCGAGCAAACCTGCCGCACACAAGAACGGCGACGCCGCAATACGCAACGGAGAAGTGACATGTTCGATGTGCTCGCCCAAGATCTTAGGTTTACCCTGCGCCAGCTCATTCAGCGCCCTGCGTTCACGATTGCATCGCTGATCACCCTCACACTCGGCATCGGCGCGGTTTCAACCATGTACACCCTGGTTCAAGGGGTGCTTCTCCATGAACTACCGTTCCGCGAGTCGACCCGCTTGGTCAACCTGTGGGAGTTGAGCCCGACCGGCAACGACATCCGCGTCAGCAAGCCGAACATCAACGACTGGACTGAGGAGAGCCGAAGCTTCCAGAGCATCGCCTTCTACAGCGGTTGGTCTGGAGAAGAACCAGTAGTCACAGCGAACGGCGCAATCAATGTGGAAACAATCGAGGTCTCAAGAGACTTCTTTCAGGTGCTCGGAGTCGACCCACTCGTTGGCAGGACCTTCACTGCCGAAGAGACCCAGCCAGGAGGAACCGCTGCAGTCCTGGTCAGCGAACAGTTCTGGCGAGATCGCCTAGCCGCCCCCCCAAGCCTAGATGGTGTTGAGGTCAGGGTACGAGGCGAGCAAGCTCAGGTGGTCGGCGTGATTCCCACAGAGTCTTTGCTGCCGATCAATACCTCTGTTTGGCACGCAGCTGAACGCTCGTCTGATCCGTCAGGGCGATCGGCCCATAACTGGGCCGTGCTCGCACGGCTTGCAGATGGCGTCTCGCTGAGCCAGGCAAGGATCGAAATGAACACCATCGCTGCCGGAATCAAGGCAACTCACGGCGATGACGCTTCGAGCGACGCAGTGACCATTCGGCCGATCAAGGAGCAACTGATGGGCAAGAGCGCCAAGCCGCTCTACTTCCTGTTTGGCGCGTCCGCACTCGTGCTCCTACTTGCAGCGACCAACCTGGCGACTGGCCTCCTCGCTCGTGCCATCGATCGGCGCGAGGAGATCACGCTGAGAAGCGCCCTAGGAGCAGGAGCCGGCCGGCTGGTGCGACAACTCCTCACTGAGAGTGTGGTGTTGACGACCCTGGGCGGCATCCTTGGTTCGGGTTTTGCCTTCGCGGCTCTACAAGTGCTCCAGACCATCGACAGCCGCATTCCTCGACTCGACAACGTACGCGTTGATGGCGGGGTGCTCTTGGTGACCCTAGGGATTTCAGCCCTCACTGGCCTCATATTCGGGCTAATCCCTGCGCTACGCGCAGCCAAAGTCGACCTGCGGAGCGCAATGAGCGAGTCGCGAGCTGGAGATACGGGCCGGCAACGCTTGTGGGCGACTATGGTCGCAAGCGAAGTCGCGATCGCGCTCGTCCTACTGGTCGGCTCGCTGATGCTCCTATCGGAGTTATGGACTCTCCTCTCGCGCAATACCGGATTCGAGGTAGAAGAAGTCATCGCGCTCGACATCGCGGTACCCAACATCCTCGTTCCAGACGACTTCGATCCAGGCCTCTACGCGCAAGTCGAGAGCCGAGTCGCGGCCTTCCACGACCAGTTCTCGCAGAGTCTAGCGGCGCTACCGGGCATCGCCGCAGCAGCAGTCACCAGCGAACTGCCTTTGCGCGGCACCAATACCAACGGCAGAATTTGCTTGGTTCCTCGCGACTGTGACGGCGACGAAGAGTTGCAGGGATATGCCGGTTACCGTTTGGTAAGCCCCGACTTCTTCGGCCTCCTCAACGTGCCGATTCTCGCAGGTCGAGGCTTGAGCGACAGTGATCATGCAGCCGCCGAGTTCGTCGCCGTGGTCAACCGCACCTTCGCTGAGCGCTACTTCCCAGAGGGAGACGCGATCGGCCAGCAGATTCTCTCGGGTGGCATGGACCTTCATGGTGCCAAGCCCACTCGAATTGTCGGTGTGGTGGGCAACATCCTCCACCGCGGTGTCGACGAAGACCCGGTGCGAGAGGTCTACTATCCCGCCGCCCAGCGCGCCTTGAGGACCAGGTACTCGAGTTACCTTGTACGCGCCGAACCGGGAGCCCTCGACGCTGCTCTCAACACGATCCAGGATTTCATCGTCCGCGAGCACCCCCAACTACCTCCTGAGGTCGTGACCTTGGAGGCCGTCCGGGTCGAATCACTCAGCGAACGGCGGTTCGCTCTCTTTGTCCTCAGCGCTCTGGCCCTCGTTGCCTTGGGCCTCGCCCTGACCGGGATCTGGGCCGTGGTGACCTATCGCGTGACTCAACGTCGCCGGGAGATCGGCGTGCGCATCGCACTCGGACTCTCCCGTCGAGGCGTGTTTGGCCTCATCTTCAAAGACACCGCGAAGCTACTCATCGGTGGCGTGCTCGTTGGTTCTGCGCTCGCCATCTCGCTGACTAGAACTCTCCGCACTCAGGTCGACGGACTCGACGGTCATCCAGGCGTGTTCCTTGTCTCAGCGTTGATCCTGGTGATCGCGGGCTTCGCCGCCAGCTGGCTGCCTGCTCGCAGGGCGAGCGCCACCGAACCGACAATCGCCATGCGTTCTTAAACGCGCCCGCTTTAGCACTCGCGCCGGAGTGGCCGCAGGTCGCTAGAGCCCTAACGACTTGCCGATGATCATTTTCATGACTTCGGTGGTCCCACCGTAGATGGTTTGAATTCGCGAATCGGCCCAAGCCCGTGAAATCGGATACTCAGTCATATAGCCATAGCCGCCGTGTAGCTGTAGGCATCGGTCCATGACGCGCTGCTGCAATTCAGTCACCCACCACTTGCCCATCGCAGCGTCCTCGGCGGTCAGTGAACCTTCATTGAGCGCCTCGATCTGCCGATCGATGAATACCTGGCCAATCTCGATCTCGGTCTTGAGCGTGGCCAACACGAACTGCGAATTCTGGAACTTGCCAATCGGCTGACCGAAAGCGTCGCGCTCCTTGACGTAGCGCAGCGTCTCTTCGAATGCCCATCGACAGTGCGCAACAGCAGTCACTGCGATCGACAGTCGCTCTTGGGGTAGGTGTTTCACCAAGTTCAAGAAGCCTTCGCCCTCTTGTCCTAGAAGGTTCGACTTAGGGACGCGCACGTTGCTGAAGAAGAGTTCCGCGGTGTCTTGGCTCTTGAGTCCGATCTTGTCTAGATTGCGGCCGCGCTCAAACCCCTCCATACCTTCTTCAATCACCAAGAGACTCATGCCCTTGTGACGCTGGGTGGGGTCCGTCTTCACTGCAACGATCACCAGATCCGCATTGATGCCGTTGGTAATGAACGTCTTTGAGCCATTGACGATGTAGGCGTCACCGTCGTCCTTGGCGCTGCTCGACATGCTGGCGAGGTCAGAGCCAATGCTGGGCTCGGTCATCGCGATCGCCGACATCAAGGAGCCGTCCACCAGGCCCGGCATCCATCGCTCGCGCTGCTCATCGTTGGCGAGACGTTGAAAGTAGGGAAAGCAAATGTCGTTGTGCAGGGTCATGCATAGGCCTGAGCTGGTGACCCCGGCGGCCTGAATCTCTTCATTCAAGACGCAGTTGTAGCGGAAGTCTGCGACTCCTGTACCGCCAAACTGCTCGGCAGCCGACACGCACAGCAGGCCCTGCTCCCCAGCTTTGCGAAACATCCGCTTGTCGATGTTGCCGCGCTCAAGCCACTGCTCGTGGTGTGGAACCACTTCCTTACCTAAGAACTGCCGCACAGCCTCCCGAAACGCACCGTGTACAGGTTCGTATAGTTGCCTATCCATTCCTTGTCCCTTGTGGAAAATCAGTACCGATCCGGGAACTCTTTTGGGCCCCCGATCGCATGTTCGCAAGCCTACCGAACGGGTGTTGGAGGTTCACCACTTGTAGGGGAAAATCCGCCACAGAACGGAACATTCCTTAAGGTTGGGCGAGCACATCGGAGCAACTGTAGAGATAGAACTCGCCACCCCCGGGAACTGAGAACTCACGGTACGCCAGTGCACTTTGAGATGGATCATCGCTGATGCTCCCATCGCCTCCGACCTCAGCGGGCTCCCTCGGTTGCAGACGGCTCTCGAGAGCCAAACCGAAGAGATTGCCTTGATCGAGGCAGACTGCCCGAGCCCGCGTCACCCAGTCGGCGATCCTGGGTGGCCCGTCAAAAAGGTCGGAGTAGTCTTCGCCCCAATGTCCGATCAAACCCAAGCGTCTCTTGTACTCGAGTGCAGTATCTCGATTGAACACCACTCCGGCACCTTGTGGGTCAGCGAAGTAGCTTGGGCGCCGCACCACGAACCATGGATAGAGGATTTCCCGCTGCCACAGAACCTGCTGTCCGGGCGGAATCCAGTCCGCGATCTGCTCGAGCCCTGTGCGCCGTTCAGCAGCTACGGCCACAGGTGTCCGCTGATCAAAGAAGAGAATCCCGAATGTCACCAACCCTAGTCCAAGTACCACGGCGCCCCACCGACCAACCCACCGCAACCTAGCGAAAAGCAGCGGAAGCAAGAGTACGGCGAACACGACCCGCGGAGTATCGAAGGCATAGACAAGCTCAGCCGAGGCTCGGAACTCAGCGGTCAGAGAACCAGAAAGAGCGTCTTGGACACGGGCAAATCCATCGATGCCGACCATCACGATGCCCATCGTCCAAGCCAAGCGGTGCACCCAGGTACGCTGCAGCGCGTCGCTCAGGCGAGGCACCAACAAGCCCGCAACACCGGTGCAAGCAAATACGAAGGCCAAAATGGTTTGCCCCATCGATAGGCCGACGCAGGCTAGCGCCAGCGCGAGCCCCAACAGAGCCGCTGGCGCTTGGCGCTTTCTCCAATCCAGTAAGGCGAATGTAAGTAGGACGCCGGCGCTCAAAGGACCGAAAACATGCAGAGGCCAAGCAAGCCGGAACAGCTGTAGTTGCGTCAACAACACATTGTTCAACACATCTGCCCCGACACCATTGGCGATGACACCGCCCAAGGCAACCACCAGGACGCACCCGAGCCAGCGCGCACGCCAACCATCTAGGATCCGGATAGCACCAAAGGTCAGCGTTGCCAGGACCAGCAAACGACTCCAATCACGTGCCTCCCAGCCACTCAGGAAGAGCTGCTCTGATCGATCCTCGATGACTAGGAGCCAAGCCGGATCGAACACCTCAAGCAAGCGCCCGAATGGCGACACACCGAGCAGTGCTGCACCGATCAAGATCGTGACTCCACCGCCACAAACGATCCCGGCCAGGAGGAAACGCCGGTCAGCCCACACCCAATCAAGGGCGATCAGTAGGACGCCTGCGATCACCATCAGCGGATGAAGTGTTGCCGCCAACAGCAAGCTCGTCACTACGCCGGCCCAGAGCCCGACACGATTGGGCTGATTCCGCCCAACGGGGCTGTAGCGGCCTACCCAGACCGTCAGGGCTACCAGCACCAGAGCCTCGGCGAGGACACGAGGGGTCGCGAGGGCACGCCCGACCGCAAAGATCTGCATCGCGCCGTAGAAGCCAGGGAATCCAAGCACAAAGAAGATACCCAGCCTTCGCTGAGAAGACTCAGCAAGAAAGCGTTGCACAAGGACACAAAGCGCGACAATCCAGAGCAAGGCGCCAATAGTCGACACTCCAAACGTGACCGCGCCGAGCCCGATGTTGGGAATCAGTGGCGCGACGAGCTTGGTGTACAGCGTGAACTGATCTTGCGAGCCAAAGGCGAGAAAAAGATCGTCTGCGAATGCCGTTGGCTCGAGGTTAGCAAGTGACTGCAAGGCGTACAGGCGCGCGTCATGGCGTAGGCCGGAATAGCCATGGCTAAGTAACCACAACGCCCCAAGCAACAGCAGGACGGCGCCTCTCGCTAACCCATTCGACTGAAAGATGAGCGGCCGCTGCGCAGACTCGGTCTCGGCGAGCGTAGCTGCTGACGACGAGGATACTTGCTCGTGTTCGCTCATTTGCGGAACAGCTTATCTAGACTCCGTTTTTGCTGAGACAACTGGCAAGAGCCTTGCCTAGCCGAGCACGATCTCCGCGTATTGACGCAGCTCTTCGGGTGTGCGGGCTGCTACCAGGAAGGTCGTCACCACGCTCTCTTGCCAGGACGCGAGCCGCTCCTTGATGCGCTCTTTCGAACCCACCAATGAAATCTCGTCCGCGAACTCATCCGGCACCGCACTAAATGCCTCGCCTCGACGGCCAGCCATAAAGTGCGCTTGGACCTCGAAGGACTCCTTCTCCCAGCCCATCCTTGCCATCAGCTCCCGATGAAAATTGCGCTTCTTCGAACCCATACCGCCAACGTAGAACGCGAGCGTCTGCTTGATCTCGGACAAGCCAGCCTCGACATCATCAGTGACAATCAACCGTCCCGGATAGAACACCTCGAAACCGTCCTTGCACCCTGTGAGGGAGGGCGCGTACACCTCGGGACGGTAGGGCGAATAATAAAGGGGCATCCAGCCATCACAGGCTTCTGCAGCAAGCGCCACATTCTTTGGGCCTTCGGCACCAAGCACGATCGGTAGGTCGCTGCGCAAGGGATGAGTGATAGTCCGCAACGGTTTGCCCATGCCCCACGAGCCCGGACCGTCATACGGCAGCGGATAGTGCTCGCCGGAACTGGTCACTGGATCTTTGCGGGCAAAGATCTGCTTGATGATCGACACGTACTCGCGCGTCCGAGAAACGGGCTTCGCAAACGGTTGGCCATACCAACCTTCGACCACTTGAGGACCGGAGACCCCTAGGCCCAAAATCATGCGACCGCCCGACAGATGGTCGAGCGTCAAGGCGTGCATCGCGGTCGAGGCCGGCGTGCGGGCTGCGATCTGCGCAATACCGGTGCCCAAGCGAATCTTCTCGGTGGCTGCGCCGATGAACGCCAGCGGCGTGAACACATCGGAGCCCCAAGTCTCAGCGGTGAACACCGAGTCGTAGCCAAGCCGTTCCGCTTCCTGCGCGAGCTCGATCACCCCAGGCGTCGGCTTCGCGCCCCAGTAGCCCAACGAGAGTCCAAGTTTCATCGTCATTCGCGTCTCCGGCCTAGGATCGGCTTAGGCCAGTTCCCAACCAAGGTCCATACTGTTGTTCTACTTCGCTCTGTCAATGCTTCTGTCAGAAGCTTCCCCTAGGCCCTTCCCCAGCGCTCTTCTCAACGCCATTTTCAATCGGGCCCTTCTGTCTTGGTCCGGGTAGCCTTTGGCGCGAAGCCTATGCAGACTGAGCCATGGCGGCTTGTTCGCGCAGTTCCTCAGGTCGGCCGAACAGTTGCCGGTCCACCTGAACGCGCTTGAAGTAGAGGTGCATGTCGCACTCCCAGGTGAAACCGACTCCGCCAAAGACCTGGGTGGCCTTGGTCACACAGTCGTAGCCGATCTCAGCCGAGTGTGCCTTGCACAAGGGAGCCACGTGATGGATGTCATCCTGCCGCTCGTCCCAGGCGTAGGCCGCGTACCAAACCAACGACTGCAGTGGATCGACGTCAGCGATCATCTCGGCACACAAATGCTTCACTGCTTGGAACGAACCGATAATCCGGCCGAACTGCTCGCGGCCCTTGGCGTACTCAACAGCCACCTCGATTCCTCGATAACAAGCACCAAGCGAGTCTGCGGCGGTGGCGATCTGACCAGCCTGTGCCACCCGTGACAGCTCTTGTGAACTGACTCGGTTGGTCAAACGTTCGCAGTCTGAGACAGCAACGCCATCAAAGGTGACCTCAGACCAACGACGGGTCTCGTCAATCGTGTTCAGCTGTTCGACGGTCACACCCTGTGTAGCAACCGGCAGTAACCAGCAACGCCCGCCCACTTCAACCAGCAGCGACGTCGCCTGATTGACACCAGCAGCGTAGCTCGAGACGCCGATGAATCGACCGCCGCCTTCCTTGACCCCGCGCACCACCGCCACGATCTCCTCGCCTGAAGCCACCTTGTTGAGCCATTGCTCGCGCTGAGCGTGATCGCCCGCCGCCTCGATCAACAGCGGCGCAATAACGCTGGCTGTGGTCAAGTCAAACGGTGCAGCGTTGCGACCGAGCTCCTGCGCAACCAACACGGTCTCGAACAGCCCTAAGCCAGACCCACCGTACCGCTCGCTGACTAGCAATCCCAGTGCACCTTGATCAGCAAGCGCCGCCTTGAGTTCATCATCGACCGCGGTTTCGGTCTCCATGATCTCGCGCACACGCTCAACGCTCGCACTCTGCTTAAGAAGATCGACTGTTGCGTCGCGCAAGAGGCGCTGCGCCTTAGAAGGACCAAATTCCATTATGCGCTCCTCGGAGCTTTCGCAGGTTTGGGCTCGCGAGGCATCCCTAGACCGGCTTCACTGATGATGTTCTTCTGGATCTGAGCGGTACCGCCGCCAATGATCAAGCCCAGCGAGTACATGTGTGTGGTCTGCCAACTACCTCCATCCTCGACATGCTTCGAGCCGAAGCGCAGAACACCGCGTTCGCCCATAGCGTCGATAGCCAAAGCACAAAGATCGTAGTTCAGCTGGCAACCGTTCAACTTGACGATCAACGAAGAGACTCCGGAGTCTCGGTTCTCCAGTCGATCGGTGACCAATCGCATGCCGTGGAGCTTGTGAGCGAGCAACCGTGCCTGCAACCGCATCAAGCGATCACGAAAGGCTCCGTTGTTCTTGAGCCCCACTCGCTCCAGAATGTCGACGCACCCTAGATAGAGCCGCTCGGACAGTTCCGGTCGACCGAGCATCCCGCGCTCGAACTTGAGCGTGGTGGTGCCTACGTTCCAGCCTTGGCCTTCCTCGCCGACCACGTTCTCGCAGGGAACCTCAACGTCGGTGAAGAAGACCTCGTTGAAGCTGGCCTCGCCATTCATGGTCATCAGTGGCCGCACATCGATCCCGGGGGTGTCCATGGAGAGCACGATGTAACTGATCCCCGCATGCTTGTGGGCGGTGTCGGTCCGCACCAGCGCGAACATCATGTCGGCCTGCTTGGCGGTACTCGTCCAGATCTTCTGGCCGTTGATCACATAACGATCGCCCTGGCGCACAGCGCGGGTTCGTAGCGATGCGAGGTCGGATCCAGATCCCGGCTCGCTATACCCCTGGCACCAGATCATTTCGCCGCGGATTGTCGGGCCGATGTAGCGCTCCTGCTGCTCCTCCGTGCCAAAGACCAGCAAGGTCGGCACGAACATGTCGATCCCTTGGTTGCTCAATCCCAACGGCAGCTTCGCACGAGCAAACTCTTGCTGAATAACCATGGTTTCGAGCAAATCAGGCTCGGCACCGAAACCGCCGAAATGCTTCGGCAAAGTGCGCGCAACGAAGCCCTTCTCAACCAGGATGGTCTGCCAGGCCACAGCGCGGTCGCGGCCTTCACCATAAAGATCACGGGCGGCCAATGCTTGCGCACGGTTGACTTGCAAGAAGTCTCGGACCTCCATTCGGAGGCTCTCATACTGTTCTGACAGCTCCAAATCCATTGGTACTTCTCCGCCTCTCCTGCGACCACAGCCACACTAAGGGAACAAAAAGCACAGATACACCGTCGGCTCACTGTGCCAGCTCAATCGTTCAATCGAATGTGGCGGCAGCTTACCTTGGCGCTCTCGAGCGGTAAACCACACTGTCCGCTCCGACCATCAACGAGAACTCGGAACACTTCGGGAATGAAGCCGTACAGTTACCGATCCCTACTCGCGACTAGAACTTCAACAACAACACTCAGTACAGCTCATGCCCAACCCGTCTTCGCTAGTCGAGTTCCGCTCCGGAACATCGGTGCTCCGAGCCCTCCTCTCCTCCATCGCCTCTATCGGCCTTCTAACTGGAGCGAGTCTGGCCACCCCACAAGAGGAAAAGGAGCTCCCGCCCACGCCGTCCTATCAAGCAGCCCGCATCGATGGTGCCTCGATCAAGATCGACGGGGTTATCGACGAAGCCGCTTGGGGGACTGCGACCGTCATCGATCAGTACTGGGAGTTCACGCCAGACGAGAACGTTGAGCCCCCGGTCACCACGCAGATGCTGCTCGGCTTCGACGACAAGAACCTCTATGTCGCGGCGCGTGCATTCGACCCTGAGCCGAGCCAGATCCGGGCTCACCTGATGGATCGAGACGCAGTCGACTCGCTCGTCCAAGACGACTATGTGTTGTTGATGATCGACAGCTTCAACGATCATCGCCGGGCATTTCAGTTCCGCGTGAACCCGCTTGGCGTGCAAGCCGACGCACTCAACGGCTACGTCACTGGCCTCGAAGATTGGTCGTGGGATGTTCTTTGGGATTCCGCGGCAAAGATCACCAGTGACGGCTACATGGTCGAAATCCGACTACCGTTCAACCAGATCCCGTTTCCCCCGGCGACCGAGGCTGACCTCAAATCTGCACTAGAAGACTCAGCAGAGATGGCCCCCGGCGCGGATCCTAAGCTCCCTGGCACCTGGAGGATCCGCCTGGGCCGATCGTGGCCTCGCGATCAACGGCATCGGTGGTCGAGTGGTCCTGTCAACTTCGGTGACGCCTGCGGCACCTGCTCCTTCAACGAGTTCAGCGGATTTCTGGATCTGCAGCCGGGACGAGCGCTCTTGATCGCTCCGACCCTGACCGCCGGCCGAACCGATCAACGTCACGACTTCCCCGACGGCCAGCTGATCGACGGCGACGAGGATACTGACCTGGGTGTGTCGGGACAATGGAATGTCAATCAGAGTACCCGCCTATCGTTCGCCGTAAATCCCGACTTCTCACAGGTCGAAGCCGATACGGCGCAGCTCAACGTCAACGAGCGTTTTGCTCTATTCTTTCCCGAGCAACGCCCGTTCTTCCTCGAAGGTGTCGACATCTTCAACACGCCGTTGAGAGCGGTCTTCACCCGCACTGTCGCGGACCCTGAGTGGGGACTCAAGCTGACCACCAAAAAGGGCGCTAACACGCTCGGGGTCTTTGCGTCGGAGGACAAGGTCAACAACATTCTGCTGCCCTCAAACCAGGGTTCGCGCTTCGTGTCCTCGCGCGACGGCCTCCTCGACGGCGACGTCTTAGGTTCCGTTGTGCGCTATCGCCGCGATGTTGGCGAACGCAACTCGATCGGCTTGCTCTTCGCCGGCCGCGAGGCTGGCGACTACTCGAACAACCTCATCGGAATCGACGGTTCGGTGCGCCTAGCCGCAGCGCACACGTTGTCGTTTCAAGCACTTCACTCTGACACCGACTATCCCCAAGGACTCCGTGACAGCTTCGGACTGGGTGACGGCCCTTTCACCGGCGAAGCCTTCAACATCGGCTATCAACACTTTGATCGCGAGTGGATCTGGGGCGCCAACGTGACCCGATTCGATCGCGACTTCCGCGCCGACAGCGGCTTCATCCCACGGGTCGACGTCCAGAGCTACGGTGCTCGCATCAACCGCAACTTCTACCCCAAGAATGCACTGCTTACTCGCTGGGATGTGGGCCTTAACACTTCGCGCGGCGAGGACACCAACGGCTTGCTCACCGACAGCAAGATCGGCATCAGCGCGTCGGCTTCGGGACCACGCCAGTCGACCCTGTTCACTCAAGCCTGGGTCATTGAAAAGCGCGACGGCCTGCTGCTGTTCGAAGATTTGACCGGTGCAGAGCTCTACTTTCTGATCCAACCTTCAGGACAGTTGGTGTTTGAGCTCTACGCGGCGTCGGAAGGCGAAGTCGACTTCACCAACAACCGGGAAACGGACTCGTTTCGGAGTTTTTCCAGCGTCCAGCTCAAGCTGGGCAAACACATCCAATCGAAGCTCACTTTGACGCGCCGAGCCTTCTCGAACCAAAGCGGCACCTACCTCGAGGCCGACCTCGCCGAACTGCGTTTCTTCTACCACTTCAACACCCGCAGCTTCCTTCGAGCCATCGTGCAGCGCACTGCCCAGACCAACGACCCCTCACAATTCATTGTCCCAATTGAGCGCGAGACGGAAGATTTGTTCTCGCAGCTCCTGTTCTCATACAAGCTCAACGCGCAAACCGTCCTTTTCGCTGGGTATTCGGACAACCGCATCGGCAACCAGATGTTGTCTTTGACCCAAACAGAGCGCTCGATCTTCTTCAAGGTCGGCTACGCCTTCGTCCTCTAGGACCCTCAAGCTGACTTCTTTTTCAGACCTCAACCAGACCACACAGTTTCCCAACGGAGATTTCGATCATGATCGGCTACGTCACGCTCGGCACCAACGACATCCAACGCGCAGGTAAGTTCTATGACGATCTCTTTGAAATCATCGGAGTTGGACGAGGGATGCAGTCAGACAGCTTCATCGCATGGTCTCCGTCGCCGACGGCACCTGCGATCAGCGTGATCCAGCCATTCGACGGCAAGGAGGCCACGGTCGGCAACGGCACCATGGTCGCCCTCACCTTTGAGAGCAAAGACAAGGTCGATGCAATCCACGCAAAGGCCGTCGAGCTGGGAGCCAAAGACGAAGGTGCAGTTGGGCCGCGTGGAGACTCGGGGTTCTACGCTGGCTACTTCCGCGACCTTGATGGCAACAAGCTAGTGGCCTTCTGTATAGGCGACTAAAGCGGAGTCCAATCCTGCTCTCACACGGTGGCGCTCAACTTGACAGCTGGGCGCCGGGCGGGCAAGCTTCGCGTCGTGTGCAGCGATCTTCAAGTGCGGCAAGCGACCCTGAATGGTTTTGTGTGCTTGCGTTCGTTTACTCGCTCCAGCGTTGCACTTCCGCGAAGCGGCTGAGCCGCCTACACTTTTCTAGGACTCACCACTTCGCACGATGCAAACGCGGCCCACGGGCCGCGTTTGTTGTTTCATCCGCCCTCGCCAACCCTCGCCCCAAGACTGCCCGACCAGAACCGTTCAAGAATCAACACGAATCAACACGATGCTCCAAGAACTCGACACAATCCAAGTGGCCGCCACCGAAGCGCTCACCAATGCAACCGACGCTGAGGCTTTGGAAGAGTGGTATCGCGCCACACTCGGCCGCAAGGGCAATGTCCAGCAGCTCAGCCGGCGGTTTGGCGAAGTTTCGGCCGAGGAACGACCGCTCTTTGGTAAGCGTGTCAACGAGATCAAGACCGCGCTCCAACAGGCGTTTGATGAGCGCTCAGCCGCCGTCAAGCGGGAGCACATCGAGGGCCTTATTGCAGCCGACGCACTCGATGTCACCCTTCCTGGTCGGCAGCCGCGTCGTGGTGCTCTGCATCCTTCTACCTTGGTCCTCCGTCGGATGACCCGGATTTTCGGTGACATGGGCTTCCAGGTGTACCGATCACCTGACGTGGTAACCGACGAGTACAACTTCGAATGGCTCAACATGCCGCCCGAGCACCCCGCGCGCGACATGCAGGACACCTTCTACACGACCCAAGAGAACGTGTTGCTGCGCACTCACACCAGTGCGGGCCAGGTAATGGCGATGCGCGAGTACCACCCGGAGCCGATTCGGGTCATTCTCCCGGGCATGTGTTATCGCAACGAGCAGATCACGGCCCGTTCCGAAATTCAGTTCCATCAGATCGAAGGCCTAGCGGTCGGCACAGACATTACTTTTGCCGATCTCAAAGGCACGCTGACCGAGTTCGCCCGTCGCTTCTTCGGCCGCGACCGCGAAACCCGCTTTCGTGCCAGCTACTTCCCGTTCACCGAGCCCTCTGCTGAAATGGACGTGTCCTGCATGCTGTGCGACGGCGCAGGCTGCAAGCTGTGCAAGAACACCGGTTGGCTAGAGATTCTCGGATGCGGCATGGTCCATCCAGTGGTTCTAAGACACGGCGGATATGACCCCGACGTCTACACCGGCTTTGCCTTTGGCAGCGGCCCGGAACGGATCGCCATGCTGCGCTACGGCATCGAGGACATCCGCTACTTCTGGGGCAACGACCACCGATTCCTCGAGCAGTACTCGTGATGCCGGCTCCCTGCTCCCACACAATGCGCTCCTGCACAATGTGCTCCTGCCGAATGCGCTCCCGCCCAATGCTGGTCGGTCCAATCGCAGACCGCCCATTGCCCCTCATCGACCACTCACCACAGGCTCAGTAGACAACGATGCGCATTCCTCTGTCATGGCTTAGAGACTTCGTTGACCCACAACTGGCTGTCGACGACCTCGCCGAATTGATCACCAACGCTGGCCTCGAAGTCACCGCCGTCGACCACCTAGGAGTCGCTGGTGCACCGTTCGAATGGGACAGAGAACTGGTGCGGGTAGCCCACGTGCTCGAGGTCCAGCAGCACCCAGAAGCGGACCGGCTTGTCATCGCCACCGTCGACTATGGCGGCCCTGCCCCCAAGCAGGTGATCACTGGAGCACCGAACCTCTTCGAGTTCATTGGCAAGGGCGACATCTCGGCCTTGGCTCTTCTCTCCCCCATCGTCTTAGAAGGCGGCACCTACCTCGATCACTACAAGAATGCCAAACCGACCAAGCTCAAGGCAAAGAAGCTCCGCGGCATCATGAACGACGCCATGCTGTGTTCACCGGTCGAGCTCGGCCTCGGTGAGGAGCACGATGGCATTCTGCTTGCGCCCGCGGCCGACTGGAGGCACACCGGCGAAGCTCCAGAAGCCGGCACCGCTCTCGCCGACGTGCTCGGCGATTCGGTGATCGAGATCGACATCATTCCGAACATTGCGCGATGCGCTTCGATCCTTGGAGTCGCGCGCGAAGTGGCAGCGCTCACCGAACGGGAGCTCACGCCGCCATCCTTCGAGGTCAAGGCCGAGGGACCATCGTTTGAAGGTGCGCTTAAGATCACCACCGAGCACCCTGAGCTCAATCCCCGCTTTGTCGCGATACTGGTCGAGGGTGTCGAGCAGCGGCCGTCACCGCTGTGGATGCAGCATCGACTGCAGTTGTGCGGCCAACGATCAATCAACGCGGTGGTCGATGTCTCGAACTACGTCATGCTCGAGATGGGCCAGCCCAACCACGCCTTCGATTGGGACTTCTTGCGCGAACGCGCCGACGCTTACGCCGGACCTGAGGAACCAGTTCACTTGATCACCCGTTTGGGCCGGTCTGAAGAGTCGCTCACCACGCTCGACGACGCCGAGCACAAGATCCCGCAAGACACGATCTTGGTAACCGACCCCGCCGGTAATCTCAGTGTGGGCGGCATCATGGGCGGTCGCAACAGCGAGATCCAAGGGAACACCACCACCGTGCTCCTCGAAGCAGCCGCTTGGAACTTCATCAATATTCGCAAGTCGGCGCGAGTTCTAGGACTCAACACCGAAGCGAGTTTCCGCTTTAGTCGCGGGGTACACCCAAGCCAAGCCAAGCTCGGAGCCTTGCGCGCCGCAGAGCTACTGCGGCTGCACGCAAGCGGCACTATTAGCCAAGGCGTGGTGGACTACCAACCATTGGTGACCGAGCTGGCGTCGATCGAACTATCAACGGGGTACGTCAATCGTCGTTCAGGCCTCGAACTCGACGCGCGTACCATTGCTCGGTGTTTGCAACGTCTCGAGTTCGAAGTCGTGGTGCTAGACGACGATCGCCTCGAAGTCACCGCACCCGATCATCGGCTCGACGTCGAGGGGCCCCACGACTTGCTCGAGGAAGTCTGTCGCATGGTTGGCTACGCCAACATTCCAGAAACTGTGCTGGCCGACTCCTTGCCTCCACAGCGAGGCAACCCTGCGATTGAAGTAGAAGAGCGAATCCAGGATCTGCTGGCTGCAGCAGGCTTCCAAGAAACCATCTCATACAGGTTGACCACCCCCGAAGCAGAGGCCAACACCCGAGTGGGACCACAGTGCGCCGCGGGGCCTTACGTCACTTTGAGCAATCCCTCGACCTTAGACCGCGCGGTCATGCGCCAGAGCCTGCTGGCGTCAGTGCTCGATGCAGCGCGCTCCAATCTCAAAAACGCCGACCACCTCAGTCTGTTCGAGATTGGCCACATCTACATCGAAGATGGCGGATCCGCGTTCGGCGAGAACCTGCCGAGCGAACGACTCAGGCTAGCGTTGATCCTCTCTGGTCCCAGCAGAACGGGAGGCTGGGACCGGCCCGTAGGCGAACCGTACGACTTCTTCGACCTCAAGGGCATCGTCGAACGCCTACTGGCGAGTCTGCACGTCGATGGGGTTGTCTTCGAGACCGCGGAACATCCCAGCTTCAGGCCAGGGCGAACCGCGAGCCTACGGATTGGCGATCAAAGCGGCGAACTAGGGCACCTAGGCGAGCTTCACCCCACAGTGGTCGAGCAGCTCGCACTGCGCACCGAAAACCCGGTCTTGGCCGCAGACCTCGACCTTGAGGTGTTGATCGCAGCCACCCAAACGTCCTTCAAGATCGATCCAGTTCCGCTGTACCCGGCAATCCGCGAAGACCTGGCGTTGCTGGTGGACAGCGGCACCCCCGAATCAACAGTGCAAGAAGCACTCGAGGCCGCGGGTAAGCCGTTGCTGAGCCAAGTGGAACTCTTCGACGTCTACACCGACGACAAACTCGGAGGGAAGAAGAGTCTCGCCTACCACCTGACCTTCCGGGCCGCAAACAAAACGCTCAAGGACAAAGACGTCGGTAAGCTCAGGCGCCGCATCCTCTCGATCCTTGAGAAACAGATAGGCGCAACGCTGCGATCGTAGCGACCGTTTCGATTCGCACTTCAGATTCGCACCGGCGATCCGCCGCGTCACTCAGCGCCGTCGACTAGCAGCGCCTCGAACGCGATCAGCAGAGCGACTAAGGACTCACACACTATGGGCAAGAACTACGACACCATCACTACTCCCATACGCGAGTTCATCGAACACCAAAAAATGTTCTTTGTGGCCACCGCACCTCTTGCAGGGGACGGCTTGGTCAACGTGTCGCCCAAGGGCTACGACACACTGCGCATTCTTAATGAGACCACCGTCGCTTATCTCGATCTCACCGGCAGCGGTGTCGAGACGATGGCGCATCTGAAAGAGAACGGTCGGATGGTCATGATGTTCTGTGCCTTTGACGGCCGGCCCAACATCGTGCGTCTCCAAGGCACCGGCGACGCCATCGAAGAGGGCGATCCCGAATGGGAGGAGCTCCGCCCCCTCTTTCCTGACCTCAAATCCGCCCGTGCAATCATCCGATTGCGCGCTCACCGCATCTCCGACTCGTGTGGGTTCTCGGTACCGACCTTCGAATACGTCGACGACCGAGACACGCTGCTTCGCTACTGGGACAAGGCCAGCGCTAACGACATTCGAGCCTACCGCGAGAAGAAGAACTCTAAGAGCCTCGACGGACTACCAGGGGTCAAACCGGCTGACGGCTAGGCCCTCCTGGAAGCCAAACCACGACGACTAGCTGCTGATCGCTCTAGCTCCCCGTAAACTCCGGCCTCCGCTTGCGCACAAACGCTTCAACACCTTCCTTGAAGTCGGGACTCGTGGCGCAATCAGAGAACGCCTGCGCCTCAGCTTCGAGCTGGCTCTCGAGCTCTTTCTGCTGCGACTGATACAGCAGGCGCTTGGTACTTCCATAAGCCCGCGTTGGACCCGCTGCTAGACGTTCAACCAATTTCGTGGTTTCCTGCTCCAACATGTCAGGTTCTGCCAAGTAGTTGACCAGCCCCCAGTCGTGCATGTTCTTGGCGCTAATCCGTTCACCCAGCAACGCCATTTGCATGGCCCGCTTGATGCCGACCGCCCGCGGCACAGTGTAGGTGGAGCCCCAATCCGGACTAACCCCGAGGTGGCAATAGGCGAGCGTGAAGAACGCGTCCTTTGATGCGATCACCAGATCACAAGCAGCAGCTAGGCTAACCCCAGCACCTGCGGCAGCGCCTGAAACGGATGCGACCACAGGCTTACCCATCCGCTTCAAGGCAAAGATCACCGGATGAATATCGTGGATTCGCAGCATCCAGTAATCACGGCCTTTCGGCCTCGCCAAGCTTTCCTCGAAGTTCTTGATATCGCCACCGGCCATAAAGTGCTCGCCTTGGCCCTTGATCAAAACGCAGCGAACGGTAGGATCGAACTCGATTTCGTGCACGGCTTGCTTGAGCAGTTCCCGCATCTCCATCGACAGAGCGTTGCGCGCCTCCGGCCGGTTCAAGGTCAGAGTTGCAACGGAATCACGAATGCTGACTTCTAGATCTGCCACGATCGATCTCCTGACACTAAGTGACCAAATGAAGACGAACCGTAGTCCAACACGATCAAAAATGACAGTCCCTGCGCTATGCGCGCTGGCACTGCTCGTGGTCGCATCTGACCTCGCCAGCGCTCAAGCCAAACAACCGACTTTAAGTTCGGACGGCACCTTCAAGGGACGCAAGGTGGCCGATGTCATGTCCTTTCGTGGCGCACCTTGGCTCGAGCGAGCGACCCGCCCTGACGAGGAGAATCCGAGGCTGATGCTCGATCAACTCCCCATCAAAGAGGGTGACACCGTGGTCGACATGGGCTGCGGGTCAGGCTACTACGCCCGTCTGCTCTCTTTGAGAGTTGGACCCACGGGCAAAGTCTTGTGCGTCGACATTCAACCCGAGATGATCGCTCTGGCCAAACAAACGGCTAAGGATGCTGGGCTCAAAAACATCGAGTTCGTACTGAGCACACCGGACGACCCGAAGCTTCAGCCAGGTTCCATCGACCTCATCCTCCTGGTCGACGTTTACCACGAGTTCGCCGATCCCCAACCAATGCTGGACGCCATGCTCGAATCGTTGAGCCCTGAAGGCGTCGCTGCGCTAGCGGAGTATCGACTGGAAGGCGAGACCGCAGCTTGGATCAAGATCGACCATCGCATGTCGATCGATCAGGTCGAGATGGAATGGCTGCCGGCCGGCTTCGAGCTGATCCGCCGCTTCGATGGTTTGCCCACCCAGCACCTCTTCTTGTTCGGTCGCGCCAAGCCCACCAACCCCCAGTAGCAGTCCCGGCAGACACTCCACCGACCCTGGTATCCCATGAGCCACCCCATCACCGTTGAAATCGCCCCCGGAGAACTGGTCGACAAGATCACCATTCTCGAGATCAAGAACGAACGCATCGAAGACTCCGCCAAGGTCGCCAACGTGCGCATCGAGCTTGAGGTCTTAACCGAGGCGCTGAGCAGCTCCGTGCAAGCGGGCGCAGAACTCGAAGCACTTACGGCCGACCTCAAGTCGATCAATGAGGAACTGTGGGTTATCGAGGACGACATTCGCGACTGTGAGCGTGATGGCGATTTCGGCGAGACCTTCATCAACCTCGCACGATCGGTCTACAAGACCAACGATCGACGGGCCGCGACCAAACGAGCGATCAACGAACACCTCGGATCTCGCATCGTCGAGGAAAAGTCCTACGCGGACTACGAATAGAGGCAATGGAACTCGCCACTGTTTCTGGCTCTGGCGTGGAATGCCCGCTATTCTAGGCGCGTAACCTCAACTTCCGCTGTGCTGACGTCCAGCATCTCTACCCCGAACATTCGGTCGGCCCCTCCATTCGGTCGGCAATCCTCAGGAGATCCCTCAGACCATGACTCATTTCAAGCACAAGTCCCTTAAGAATCTTCTCTTCCTCATCATTGCTGCCGCCTTGTTGGCTGCAGGCTGTGCCACCGGCGGGAGTGGCGATGCTGCCGCACCCGCTAAAGCTGCTGCAGCCGCAAAGCCAGACTTCACCCAGGAGATGGGAGAGAACGGCCTGCCCACTCCGAGAGCTCTCCTGGCGCGGTTCATTGAAGCAACCGGCGGCGAAGATACCCTTCGAGCCGGCCAATCGAGCACCGCCAAAGGCAAGTTTATGATGCCGGCAATGGGCATGGAGGGCGATCTGGTGCTCAAAGCCAAAGCGCCCAACAAGATGGTGATGGACATCGATCTCGGCGGCTTTGGAGCCATGAACACCGGATTCAACGGGACCCACGGCTGGTCCGACAACCCGATGGCCGGTCCGCAGCTACTCGAAGGCCCCATGCTGGCCGAGCTCAAGAAGCAAGCTGACTTCTTCGCCGTGTTCAACTACGACGAGACCTACCCCACTCAGGAAACGCTGGAGCAGGTCGACTTCGAAGGCATGCAGGCATACAAGGTCCGCCTGGTCGACACAGAAGGCAACGAGGCCACGCAGTACTTCGACGTCGAGACCAGCTTCATGGTCGGAACCGTCGGAACCCAGGTCAGCGAGATGGGCGAGATGGAGGTCACCACCGTGATTGGCGACTACAAAGCCTTCGGCCCGATCAAGGTCCCAACCATGACCACCCTCAAGATGATGGGCATGGAGATCCAACAGACCGTTTCTGAGATCAACTTTGACCCAATCGACGACTCGGCGTTCACTCCGCCTGCTTCGATCCAGAAGCTGATCGACGCCCAGTAGTTACAGTCCAGTTGGCGTTCTAGCACCGGGCCCTTAGTCGAGTGATTGAGGCCCGGTCACTGAGCTTCCCATCGGGAGGTTGATCGAGCGATCCGCCTGCGAGTCGCTTCATTTCAGCTACTGGCCGTTACGACCGGCGGAGCCAACGTATAATGCGTTCCATGTCGATCGCCCAAACACGAATACCCAATTCAACACTCAGACTCAGAAAGCCAGCAATGAACCCAGCAATCAGCACCTACGTACTCGCCCTAGCCTGCGCAGCCATCCTAGCCACCGGCTGTGGCGGATCCTCAGAATCAGCAGACCCAACCGCAGCCCCTCCCGCAGATGAGACGCCCATTGCAGCCGAAGGCTTCGAGTCCGGCGAGCCCGCGATCGGCGAGGGCGAAGAAGCGGAAGGCGAGAACGATGCCGAAGCTGAAGGCGATGGCGACGCTGATGGCGATGCCGAAGCTGAAGGTGATGGCGAGGGCGAGGGCGAAGGCTCGTAGCACTTAGTCACCATCACTGTGACCAGGAAGGCCCGCTCCGGAGTTCTAGAGGCAATGGACTCTAAGGGCCGTCTTAGCCTTGTCCGCCGATCTTCGCGGCCAAGGCATCGAGCTGCTCGCGCAAGCGAGCCAGCTCGGAAGCGGTGTCTCTGTCCACCACTCCGTCGTCAGCACCGGTTGACGAATCCGTCGAGTGGCTCGATGCTTCCCCGGCCCGCTTGGCGAAGCCCTTGGGATCCAGAAAGGGCACCAAGCCACGCATCATCGCGGGTACGACCGAGGCGGGATCCCATGTGGTCTTGAGCTGCTCGCTCAACCGACCGGCAGGCGACAAGCGATAGGCCTTCTCCCACCCATCGCGTACTTTCTGGTACACCTGAGCTGCACTGCTCAGGTACCAGTGTAGAAAGTCGCGCTGCGCCTTGTCGCCAGCGCGAATCAGATCCTTCAGGAACTCTGTCGGGGGCCCCTCGGAATCGCGCGCACCTTCGACGATGATTTGAGTAAGAACAGCGCGGGTTACATCGGCGCCCCCCTTCGCTTCGATCACTTGCACATCGACCCCCGAGCGCAGAAGGTCTGCTAAGTGCTCCAGATTGACGTAGCGACTCTCGCTGGTGTCATACAAACGTCGATTCGCGTATTTCTTGACGACGACTGGCCCGGCCTCGCCGGCTGCACTGGATTGCCTATCTCGACCTGCCATCACCAAGCTCCTTACGCTGCAGTGCAGCTTCGCTTCTCCGTTTCCAACCTGAGCGAAGCGCAAAGAAGGTATCTCTGCTGCGATGCAGCGAGCGCTTCCTAGCCTTGCTAGAGTAGCAAACCGACCCAGTATCCAAAAGGGATGGAATCGTCGTTGGCGAGTTCCTAGGGTTTCGCTCTTGACAGATTTGTTGCGATGCAGCATAATGTGTGCATCGCAGCGGAAGTACCGTTGCATCGCAGCAAAACCTTCGGCACCACTCAGGAGTTCAACCATGGCCACCAAGACAACCACCGCTAAGAAGACCGCCCCAGTCGACACCAAAGCCGACGCCACAGTCGACGCCGCCGAGCCCACCGTTGCGGCCAAGCTCCGCGATCGCGCGATCGCAATGCAACAGCGCTCGCTTGAGATGCAAGAGACCGCCTTCGATCGCACTTACGACGCTGTCGTCTCCGTCCAAGAGCGCAGTGAAGATCGCGTGAACAGCTGGCTCGACAACTCAGAGCGCCTGCCAACGGAAGCCAAGACCATCGTCCAGGAGTGGATCGGCTTCAACCAGACCGCGCGCAAGAGCTATCGCAATGCAGTCAGCACTTCGTTCGATCTCAGTCAGAAATGGTTCGAAGGCCTCAAGCAGTCCGCCTAAGACCAACTAGATTTCTCTCATCGGAGAACCTCCAGAACTCCGTTCCTCGGTTGTTTTGATTCAGGCCCGGCGCAAGCCGGGCCTTTCTTTTGTCAGCTCCGAATTCCTTGTAGCTCCGAACGCTCGCGCATCAGGGACTCGATAGCATGGAGCAATGGGCAAACTCCAAACGGTCGGCGTTTATCTCGACTTCATTTCCCCCTATTCGTACCTCGCCTGGGTCGAGCTCCGACGGCTCGAGCGAACTCTAGGATTCACCATCGCCCCAAGGCCGATTCTCTTCGCCGGCCTGCTGAACGCGCACGGCACCTTGGGCCCCGCCGAGGTCGAAGCAAAACGTAGATTCGTGTTCGTCGACGCACTGCGTAAAGCCGCCTTGCTCAACATCCCGCTCGCACCGCCGTATGGACATCCCTTCAACCCTCTCCTGGCACTGAGGCTCTCCCTCGCCGCCAACGCTGAGCGCGCCGACTTGGTTGACCTCCTCTATCGAGCGACCTGGGAAGACGGCATCAACGTGTCCGACCCGGTAGCGGTTCGTGCGGCGCTCGAAGATCCAGAAGACGGCATTCCCCAACTGGACATCGACGCGCTATGGCGGCGGGCTCATTCAAGCGAGATCAAGAGCGCACTGCGCACGCAGACTGACATCGCGATCACACGTGGCGTCTTTGGTGTGCCCACCATGATCTTCAAGAACGAACTCTACTGGGGGGTCGACAACATCGAGGCCCTGCAAGCCGCATTGGCCGGTCGCGAGTTGGTGACCGAAGAAACCCGGGCTCGTTGGCAGGGGATCCGTCCCCTCGCACAACGGAACCGATAGGCCTGTCCTCAGTAGTCACTCCTCCGTAGTCAGTCGTCCGTAGTCAGTCGTCCGCTCTGAATTCTTGGCTCACTCTTCATCTTCCAGGCGACTGACTTGCTGCTGATAACGGCGATCCTCGGGGGACGCTGCAAGCAACGTCTTCCACAGCGCAAGCGCGTCGCGTTTCCGGCCGGCCTGCTCATAAGCACCTGCGAGCGTGCCGGCGGTCCAGTCGGAGTCGGGAAAGTGTTTTCGATTGAGCTCTAGCAGTGGAATCGCCGCATTCGTGTTCTCCTGCTCAAGCAGCCTCTCCGCAGCAACTACCAACGTCGCCTCACCGAAATCGAAAGTCGCTGAACCATAGTGCTCCTTGCGCAGTTCACTGTAGCGACTCAACGCGGCATCGATTCCGTCGACAGCGACGGTTCTCAGGAGTACAGTGTCCAACTGCTCGGGCCGTTGAGCTCCCCGATGGCAAGTGACGCACGTTACCTCGACCGCCTGTCCTTCGATTCCCATCTTCGCAATGTGCTCTTGGTTAATGGCTCTTGTCATCTGAAGCATCGCGCGAGCGCGCCCCTTGGTCTCCTTGGTATCTGACGCGAAGTCAAACGTGTTCAGGCGCTGCCCTTCCTCGCCAACATGACAATGCTGGCACCGTGCATCGAGGGCGAAACTGAACCCTCTCATCAAAGTCATCAGATCAGCGAACTCGGTGTCAGCCGCCAAGACCTTGAGATTCTTGATCTCGGGCGGCCAACCCTGACTATGTGCAGTCGAAGAGAATCCAAGAGCGATTACTAGTCCTATCGTGCTGTTCAACCGCATTGCTGCTGACCTCCTTCAAGGGATTGGTTCCTTCCGTACGATCCTTCACTCAACGATCAGCCACCGAGACCGAACCAGGGGCAAGGGCCGCCCCAAGGACCGTTAGCAACAGTACGACCAGCAACGAAGTTCAGGGCCGTTTGAATGTCAGGCTTTGGTCAGAACTCGGGCCGGGGGATGCCGCGCTACTATGCACCTGGCGGTCCTTGGGTCAAGCTGCGAACATAATGAAACGCCGAAGTAAGACTGCATCGCCTCCAACCCGGTTGCTGGTGAGTTTGCTCATGGCCGCAATACTGTTGGTTCTGGTCCTGGCGGTGCAGAGCCTGGCCACCGACCGCTACCACCGAGATCTCACCGAAGAGGTCCTTCGCGACTACGCTGCGCTCGCCGCCGATGAGGCGTTGAGGCGAACGACCCAAGAGGTCGGCTACTACGGCTACACACCTGCCTTCGCTGTCTTGCGCAGCGCCGTGCTCAGCCCAGGAATAGACCTAGCGACTGCCTTGAGTTCGAGACACCTGAGGAGCGGGGCTTCAGAACGAGGCGCTGCCGCCCTCGATCTTGTGCACCAGAGTTTCGCTCTTCATCGGGGTACCAAGCGTTTGTTTGGGGAGCTTCGAGCACCACTGTCGATCGATCTACTTGACCTCATCGACACTGTTGAGTTCGACCAGCAAGGTTTCGCCAGCGTCCTTATCGACGGCCCCGAGCACGCCCAAACCGTGGTTCTCTCGCTACTTGGGCCAAACGTTGGGTCTGGTGCCGAAGACGGGGGCGAGGCCAGTGGTCCAGACATCATCGGCTTCTTAGTCAATCCCGTTGCCATGCGCCGGATGATCTCTTCGGCCCTAGAGCGAAGTCCCCTACTCCCGCTATCACTCGGAGACGGAGCCATCGACAACAGCGTCGTCAGTCTCGAACTCTTCGATGGAGCCGGGCAACAGTTGTTCAGTTCAACTGCGCCAAGCAGCAACAGCCTGCTGGTCGAGCGGAAGCCCTCCGACTTCAACGGCGTGATCAAAGGCCTGACGGCGCGCGCCGCCATCGATCCCGACGCCGCGCACCGTCTGGTCATTGGAGGGCTCCCTAAGTCGCGGCTACCGTTCTTGCTAACACTGTTCTTGCTCACCACTGGATTGCTGACAGGTGCGATCCTCATGATCCGGCGGGAGCGTGCACTAATCCAGCTCAGAACCGACTTCGTTGCCCGGGTCTCGCACGAACTGCGCACACCATTGGCGCAGATCCGCATGTTCGCGGAAACCCTACGCCTCGGCCGTGTGCGCAGTGACGACGAGCGTCAGCACTACCTTGAGATTCTTGACCGAGAGGCCGGCCGGCTCACCGGATTGGTTGAGAACATCCTTCGCTTCTCCAGAAGCGGACGTGAAGCCCAGAAGCTCAACCCGCGACCGGTGGCAATCGCTGAACTCCTCGAAAGGCTTCGCACAGAGATGGCACCTCGCCTCAGCGCGTGCGAAAGTTCCTTGCTCGCCGCAGGAGAGCTGGAAGTCTCGATCAATGTCGATCCAGACGCAGCTCACCAGATCCTTCTCAATCTCGTCGACAATGCGCTCAAGCATGGGCCCGACAGCCAAAACATATTGATCCAGGCAGAGACTCTGCAAAGCAAGGTTCGGATCACGGTCGAAGACGAAGGGCCCGGGATCTCCGCGAGAGATAGAGAACGCGTCTGGCGCGACTTCGAACGCGGCGGCAGCTCTAGCTCGAGTGGGACCGGCATCGGTCTCGCAGTAGTCAGAGATCTCATGCTGCAACATGGTGGTCGTTGCTGGATCAACGCTGAAGCTCGATGCAGCTCGGTCGGCACGCAGGTGGTCCTCGAATTTGACCGAGCTCACAAGGGCGCGCGATGATCACTGCCACTCCATCACTCGGATTTCGAATCCTCGTGGTCGAGGACAATGTCGATCTTGCTCTTGGGCTCGGCAACAATCTCGAAATCGAAGGGTACGAGGTGTTGACGGCCCACTCGGGAGAAGCTGCTCTCGAGTTCAAGGAAGATTCGTTCGACCTAGTGATCCTCGATCTCATGCTTCCAGGCCTTTCCGGAATTCAGACCCTCCGTCGCTGGCGTGGCTGTGGGGTCACTGTCCCCATCCTGGTCCTCACAGCTCGTGGTGAGGAGAGTGACAAAGTCGAAGCGCTGAGACTCGGTGCCGACGACTACCTGACCAAGCCATTCGGCTTGCTCGAGCTGCTCGCTCGGGTTGAAGCCTTGCTCCGGCGATGCAGCCTGAACCAGGAGACGACGCAGTCAACTCTACGACTCAGAGACTTGGAAGTCCGATCATCGGAACGCATCGCTCTGCTTGGGTCTGTTCCGCTGGAACTGACGCCCAAGGAATTCGACCTTCTGTTCGCACTCTTGAGTGCACGCGGCGCAGCTGTGTCCCGCGGCGACCTTCTTCGCCGCATCTGGGGATACCGCGATGGCACACAAACCCGGACTGTTGACACTCACATCGCAGAGCTACGTCGGAAGATCGAAGTGGATCCCGGTCGGCCAAAGTACATTCGAACGGTGCGGAAGATGGGCTATCGAATGGAAGCCGCAGAATGAGGCCGGACCAGGACTCGCATCCAGTTCTTCATCCGTGAACCTGCCCATGGACTGAGGTGGACCGTTGCGTTTCTGTTGGAACCAAGCCGATCATGAGCGCTTCTAACCAATGATCCATTGTGCCTACCGCTACACTCAGGTCCCCGCACGCACAGATCCCCGCACGCAAGGAGACCATGACCGATGACACGCCTAGCCCATTTGCTGCCAACTTCACTACTACTCACGACCGCTGCTCTTTCGACCGTCGCTTCAGCATCAGACTGGCCGCAGTGGCGCGGGCCGCAGCGAGACGGGGTTTCCCAAGAGACCGGCCTCGCTAATACCTGGCCGGCTGACGGGCCCGCCGTGATCTGGCGAAGCGACCGACTGGGAGAAGGTTTCAGTTCGGTGGCTACCTCAGGTGACGAGATATATACCCAGGGCACAACCGACCAACGCAGCATGGTGTTCGCGCTAGATGCAAAGGACGGTAGCGTGCGCTGGTCGACCTCACTCGGCGAACGGTTGATTCAAGACAAAGGTAACGGCCCGCGGGCGACTCCCAGCATCGTCGGCGACGACCTATTCGTGATCAGCGGCACCGGGATTCTGGCCAAGCTCAATCGAGCTGACGGCGTCATAAAGTGGCAAGTCGATCTGCTCGCCCGCTACGGCGCGGACAACATCTACTGGGGTTTCAGCGAGTCACCGCTGGTCTTAGACGGCAGGGTGTATGCCATGCCCGGCGGCAAGAACGCCACGGTGGTCGCACTCAACGCTAAGGATGGCAGCGAGATCTGGGCTCAAGACTATGGCCACGCAGCCAGTTACTCCTCACTCGTCGCCACTGAGATCGCGGGCATCCCCACTTTGCTCGGGTTCACCCAGAAAGCCGGCATCGGCATCCGGATGAGCAACGGTGAGCTCCTGTGGGAGTACGCGGGCGCAGCGAATCGCACTGCCAACGCGGCCACGCCCGCTGTGAGCGGGGACATCGTCGTCTACTCCTCTGGCTACGGCACGGGAAGTGGCGCGATCCGCGTGACCAAGTCAGGACAAGGGGTCAGCACCGAGGAGTTGTGGTTCGAGGCTAAACTGCAGAATCATCACGGCGGCATCGTGGTGTACGAAGGACATCTGTATGGCTTCTTCGGCAACGCACTGGGCTGTGCTGACATCGAGACCGGTGAGATCAAGTGGCAAGCACGCAGTGTCGGCAAGGGTTCACTAACCGTGGCCGATGGGAAACTGTTCATGCTGGGTGAACGTCATCGCGTTGGAACAGCTCAAGCGTCTCCAGACGGCTATGTTGAGGGCGGATCATTTGCACTCGAGCGGATCCGAGAGCCAGCATGGGCCTACCCAGTGGTCAGCGACGGCCGTTTGTACATCCGTGACCAGAACACTCTGACCGCCTACGACGTCTCAGCCAAGTAGATAGAGCCCTTACCCAGCAGGCACCTTACCCAGTAGGCACACTGAGGTGCCACGCACCTCGTGTAATACCAAAGCCGCACAACGCAAAGGAAGACCATGCTCCAGCGCATCAAGATCGTCCTCGTCTTCATCACCTTGATCGGAGCCATCGTTGGCTCTCTCGCCGCGCGGGAGCTGCCAACCGTGTTCGAACTGGACCAGGGCTACATCAACGGCTTCGTTGCTGCCCAGGCCGAAGAGGGCAAGGCCGAAGCTGGTAAGACCGAGAAGGTGTTCGGCTTCCTCGGTGTGCCCTATGCTGCCCCGCCCGTCGGCGAGCTCCGCTGGAGAGCACCCCAAGCGGCGCCGCGCTTCCCCATCGTTCCATACGAGGCGGTTGCACCTGGTCCTCACTGCATGCAACCCGACTATCCGGCTGCCTCTTTTTACCCTTCGACTAAGGGCGAGCGCAACGAAGACTGCCTCTACCTCAACATCTGGTCGGCGGCATCGAGTCCTCGGGATCGCCGTCCCGTCATGGTTTGGATCCACGGTGGAGCGCTCACTCGCGGCACCGGAGCCAACGCGGTCTACGACGGCGTGGCGCTGGCAAAGAAGGGGGCGGTTGTAGTGACGGTCAACTATCGCTTAGGCGTCTTCGGCTACTTTGCTCACGAAGAACTCACCAATGAATCAAGCAAACAGCTTGGTGAAGGTGGGCACCGAGGCGCTTCGGGTAACTACGGTGTCCTCGACCAGATCGCAGCGCTTGAGTGGGTCAAGTCAAACATCTCGGCGTTCGGCGGCGACCCTGACAACGTCACCATCTTCGGAGAGTCCGCCGGATCCTGGAGCGTCAATGCTCTTCAGGCAACCCCGCTCGCGAAGGGCCTCTTTCATCGGGTGATCGGCCAAAGCGGCGGCGTCTTCCGCGCTATGCAGAAGCTCCGCGAAAGCGACGACGACGACAAGAGCGCTCACCAAGCTGGTGCTGATCTCGCCGCCGATCTTGGCATCACCGATTCAGCAACCGCACTCGCTGACCTACGGGCGCTCCCGGCCCAGACCCTGCTCGACGCCGCGTCCAAGCCCGGCGCCTTCTCCACCTCACCGATCGTCGACGGTTGGGTCTTTCCCGCCGAGATTCGTGAGATTTTTGCCAACGGTCACCAAGCTGACGTGCCGGTCATGATCGGCTCGAACGCTGATGAGATGACCTCACTCTCCGGGCGCTTGCGGCCGACCAACCTGACCATGCTCAAGACCATCTTGAGTCAACAGCTGGGCGACGCCACCGACAAGGTGCTTGCGGCGTATGGAGCGAGTACTGATGATCACGCGCAAGACGCCTTTCTGGGCATCCTCCGCGATGAAGTCTTCACCCGTCAGATGCGACTATGGGCGCGGGCTATGGAAACCGTTGATTCTGAGGCATACCTCTACTACTTCACCCGTGTCCCCATGCATCCCGAGCGTGACAACTACGGCGCCTACCATGCGGCCGAAATCGCCTATGCATTCGACAACCTCGAGGCACTCCCCTACGAACATGAGTCGACCGACTTCCGCCTAGAGCAGGAGATGTCTGACCTGTGGCTCCAGTTCGCCCGAACCGGACGCCCGAGCGCGCCAGGCCTACCCGAGTGGCCACCTTACTCTGAAGGTCAGAATTACCTGGAACTCGGCGACACCATCCGTCTCGGCACCGGCCTGTGCAAGAGCGAGTGCGACGTGCTCGACTCAGTGAGCGGAGCAACCAGCCGCAAGTAAGGCCGTCGGTGGTACGAGCACTCGTGGCTGAGTCAGCACACGACCGATAGGGCAAAGGGGCATCGCGCGAGGAGGGTATCGATCGTGATCCGACAGGATCCGATCGACTCCCCGACCGAAGCGCCACCCGTGAGAGCGCGGTCCCGTTAGAAGGCCCAGTGCGGAAGAACTAGTCCTGGGCGCCCTCCCACCAGAACTTCGGCCGTGCTTCGCCATCGACTTCATCCATCGTCCACGCGTCGAACAGCCGACCGTTGACCATGACATGAGTCACGCTCTCTGATTGTCTTAGATCTTCAAGCGGATTGCCCGCGAGCAGGATCAGGTCCGCGAGCTTGCCTTGCTCGACCGACCCAATGTCTCGGTCCAGACCAAGGTGACGTGCTCCATCGATGGTTGCAGCCCGCAGTACCGCAAGCGGGCTCATACCGCCCTGCTCAAGCATCCACATCTCCCAGTGCGCAGCCAGACCTTCTCGCTGGCCGTGAGCACCAATGTGGACGGAGACGCCCGCCTCATGGAGATCCGACGTCACGCGGGCTGCACGGAAATGGTTGTAGTCCTCATCTGGCGCCATGGGCCGGCGACGCGCTCGAGCATCGAGGTCGGCCTGTGGAACAAAGCGTGTCAACCGTGGGTGATCGTAGACATTCGTGTGCTGGTACCAGTAGCGCTCGCCTTCGATGCCACCAAAAGCAACCACCAACGTCGGCGTGATCCCGACGTCGCTGTGACCCCAGTACTGCTTTACGTCATCGTAGATCGCTCCGAGGGAGAGCGAGTGTTCAATCCCGGTGTGACCGTCCATGACCATGGTCATGTTGTGTTGGAACAACGCGCCACCCTCGTTCACCACCATCATCTCGAGCTCGCGCGCCGCCGCCACGATTTGCTGACGCTGGTTACGTCGAGGCTGGTTGTAACTCTTGACGCTAAATGCGCCGACTGCCTTCATCCGGCGAAGGTGTGAACGAGCATCCTCGGCACTGTCCACAACAGCTTTCGCCGCTCCGGCGGCGCCATAAAGAATTGTGCCCGTGCTGAACAAGCGCGGTGCGACGATGAGTCCCGCCTTCTGCAGCTCGCTGGCCGAAAAGAACGTGCTGGTGTCGTTCGACGGATCGTGCACAGTGGTCACACCGAAGGCTAGCGCCGCGTAGTCCTCCCAGTTGGTCTGCGGTTGAATCTCGGAGGTGCCCTGCGGCCCGTGAAAATGCGCGTCGATCAGTCCAGGCATGAGCACCTTGCCTTTGGCATCAATCTCGGTGGCGCCAGCAGGAACCGCGGTGGTGTGAGCGGGTCCCACCGCCACAATGCGATTGTTCCTCACCACCACAGTCCCATCCGAGATGACCCCGTTTTGGTCGGCGCCAGACACAGCGTTCTCGCCCTGCGTCATGGTGAGTATGGTGGCGTTGAGGAACACGATGGTGCTGTCGGGCACGGCGAAAGGATGAGCGAAGCCAACATCAATGCCGACCGTCGCGGGCTCGAAATCCTTAGAAGCGGCTTCGAAAGCTTCCGCAACGATCGCCTCGAACAGTTCCGGCCCCGTACTCCAATAGAGCTTGGTGCCATCGCCCGACCAATGCAGGTAGTCCCCGGCATCACGGCTCACGGTGCGAAACGGCACCGAGCCAACGGAATCGGACAACGCCACTGGTTCGCCGGCATCAACGAACGGAACAATGCGCGCATTGAATCGCTCGGTATAGGCCAAGGTCTCACCGTCTGGGGAAACGCGAAACTCGGTGGCGTTCTCGCTGGTCGCATGACGCCTCACGTCCACCGCCCGCGGATCGGCAGAGGCAGCTTGAGAGAGCGACCGGCTCTCGAGCACAAGCTTCCGATCGGCCCGACTCTGGTAATAGAAACGATCTGAGCCAGCACCAAAGTGCGGCTGCGATCCACCGCCCAGACGTACCGGCGCGCCACCTCTAGGCTTGCCGCTCGAAGGCTCGATCCAGACTCGGTAAAGGCCTTGATCATTCGAGTAGAGCTCATTGCGCAGGTAGCCGCCGCCGCCGCGTCGGAACACCACCGCTTCTCCATTTGGGGAGATTGCCGGTTCGAAGTAGTGGCCAGGCGCATCGACGATAGTGGTGGGCGGGGCACCGCCTGTTTCGGTGCCGGAGCGCAGTTCGACGATTTGAACTGAGCCCAGTTCCTCATCGTCCCAAGTAGCGTAGACCACCCTCAACCCGTCGCGCGAGACCCTCGGGAACAACTCGATGCGGTCGCTTGCATCGTTGGTCAACCTGCGCGGCTGTCCAAGACTGCGCTCACCGTCAGCCGTGGTGGCAATCGAGCGTACCCACAACTTACCGAGTGTTTGAAAGACGACGGCGTCGCCGTTGGGCGTGACTTGGGTCCAGCGCAACATCTTGGTGTGAAAGGTCGGCGCATCACCGTCGGGTACAACGTCCACGGGAAAGCGCAGCGCATCCTTGAGCTGGTGGTGTTGAATGACATGAAATGGGATTTCAGCCACTGCCTTCGAATCGACTTCCAGTCGATGAATCTTGCCGCCTGCCCAGAACACGATTGCAGTCGAATCTGGAGTCCACGAGTAGTTCGAATAGACCCCGTGGATCGCCCAGATTTCCTGCATGTCCCGATCGAGGCCATCGAACAGTTGAGTCGTGCGGCCACTCTCGAGATCCCGCACTAAGAGCGTGCTGGCGCCGCGCACCCGACGCACGAACGCAAGCGACCGTCCGTCTGGCGACGGTGTCGGCGCCACGGCGCCGCCCGCTCCTGAGACGACGGTTTCGATTTCGCCGGTCAGTCGATCGATTCGCCGGACCTGGTAGATCTGACCGTTTGAGTCCTTGCTGTACTGGAATACTCCACCCGGAGTGGTGTCTTGGCTGAAGTAGATATAGCGACCATCCGGCGAGAAAGCGGGTTCGCCCAAGTCCTTCTGTTCGTTGGGTTTGTCGTTGAGTTTGAGCCCTGAGCCTTCGCCGCTCTCGTGCCACAACCAGATCTCGCCGGAGCCCAACGACCGCCGTGAACTAAAGTGCTTACGGGCGGCAATGAACCGCCCATCAGGACTCCATGCCGGATGGTTCGGTAGTCGGAAGCTCTCCTTGGAGACTTGCCGAGTGCTGCGATCATCCAGGTTGATGACCCAAATATTGTCGCCGCCCGCGCGATCAGAGGTAAAGGCGACTTCGGTGCCATCTGGAGAAAACCGCGGCTGCATGTCCCAGACCGAGCCCTCGGTTAGCGCTTCGGCTTCCCCACCCTCGATCGGCAGCAAAAACAAATCTCCCAACAGGTCGAACACGATCTGCGTGCCGTCAGGCGACACGTCGAGGTTCATCCAAGTGCCTTCGGTTGTGTCCACCGTCACCGTCTTCGACGGCCCCGGAGAACTGGCTACATCCCAGGACTCTGAGCTTTCGCTCTTCTTCGCCGCTTCGGCTTCGGCCTTCGCCTGAGCCTTGCGTGCGCGACGGCCTTGAGCCTCAGCCACATCAGTAGCCGAAATGACGAGGCCAGCCACGAGCAGGCAGGCAACGACGGACCCGCCTGCTTGTAGCCGTGTTAGGAGTGAAGGAAACGAAGGCGGCTGTTGATGGTACAAGCGGGAACTCCTCGAACCAACGGCGGTCGCTCGAAGCTGAGCCGTTGGCACAGTTAGACGAAAGGGGGAATCTAGGAAAGGGACAACGCTAGGACGGTTGGACTGGTGGCATCGAATACGTCAGCAGGCTAACGAATTTCTTGCCGCCTTCGGTCTCGTGGGACCCTTGCGGCTTGAAACCAAACCGCTGGTGAAAGCGCAGCGACTGTTCATTGCGAGGGCGCAGGTTGACCTCGCAGCAGATCCGCTGCGGCGGGGTCTCCAGTCGTTCTCCGGCCTGGACCAAATCCCGATACATCAGAGGACCCAAGCCCTTTCCCTGCGCTTCAGGGCCGATCACGATGCGATCAACATACAGGAAGTGTGAATAGCGCGCACTGAACCAGCGATAGTTGACGCTGTCATACGCCTCGCCAGGCCTCAACGCTAAAAGAAATCCGACGGCCTCATCCGAGACCTGATCAACGGCGACCCGAAAAATTGCCGCACCTGCAGTCTCCCTCGGTCGGCCATCGAGAAAGCCACGAAAAAATTCCGCGGGTACCGAGTTGACCGTCGGCAACGCTTCCTCGTTGAGGTCCACGATGCGAGACACATCCGCCGACACCGCGTCCCTGAGTTCGATCAAATCAGTCATCTTCAGTGTGCCCTCAAACCAGTCGACCCTTTCAACTAGGGTCCGCTGGGTCCATTTCTTCCGACAAGAGTTGGTAGATTGCCACATCAACCGACCGATACAAATCATCTTCCAACCGCAGGATCCCAACTCATGAAGATCACCACCTCCACACTGAAGCGGAGCGGCACACTGAAGCGGAGCGGCGCGCTGCTGCTTTTGCCATTCGCCGCAACCCTGCTCGCCTGTACTGCCAGCGTCGACGAGCAACTCACGGACGACGCTCCAACAACGGCGGCCGACCGACTGGCGCAATACACGACTGTGCAGCTGGTAACAGACACCCAGCTGAGCGACGCGCATCGCAAGATGATCCCGCTGCTGATCGACGCTGCGAAAGAGATGGACGCTGTGTTCTGGCAACAGTCCTACGGCGACCGTGACGCGCTGCTAGGCGGTCTCGAAGGCGCAGAGCTCGGCTTCGCTGAGATTAACTACGGCCCTTGGGATCGTCTCGATGGCGACGCAGCCTTCATTGCGGGCGTCGGCGACAAGCCAGCCGGTGCCAATCTCTACCCTGAGGACATCAGCAAGGAAGAGTTGACTGCAGCCGTGGCGGCAGCAGAAGCCGCTGGCGACACCGAGCGGGCCGCCGCACTGACCAGCCTCTACACCCTGGTCCGCCGCGCTGACGATGGTTCGCTCACTACCATTCCGTACAGTGTCGCATTCGCCGAGCACTTCCAACTCGCCGCTGCCAAATTGCGCGAAGCGGCCGAACTTGCTGAGGACGAAGGCTTAGCAAATTACCTATCGCTGCGTGCCGATGCCCTCCTCTCGGACGACTACTACGCATCTGACCTCGCCTGGATGGACATGCGCGACAATGTGCTGGACGTTGTGATCGGCCCGATTGAGACCTACGAAGACAAACTCTTCGGCTACAAAGCAGGCGCTGAGGCCTACGTCTTGATCAAAGACGTCGAATGGAGTCAGCGCCTTGAGCGTTACGCGGCTCTGCTCCCGGAACTGCAACAGAACCTACCAGTGCCTGCCGAGTATCGCCAAGAAACTCCTGGCGCCGACTCTCAGCTCAACGCCTATGACGTCCTCTACTACGCCGGCGAGTGCAACTCCGGCTCGAAGACAATCGCAATCAACCTGCCCAACGACGAGCGCGTTCAGCTTGAGTACGGCACACGTCGTTTGCAGCTCAAGAACACCGTGCGCGCCAAGTTCGACAAGATCCTGGTACCTATGGGTGGGTTGTTGATCTCAGAAGACCAACGATCCCACATCACCTTTGACGCGTTCTTCGCCAACACCATGTTCCATGAGGTCGCTCACGGCCTCGGCATCAAGAACACCATCACCGGCAACGGCACCGTGCGCCACGCCATGCAAGAGCGGGCTTCAGCACTCGAAGAAGGCAAGGCCGACGTGCTCGGTCTGTTCATGGAAACTCAACTCGAGCAGCGCGGCGAACTCGGTGACGGCGCAGACATTCGCGACAACATGGTCACCTTTGTCGCATCGATCTTCCGTTCCATCCGCTTCGGCAGCGCCTCAGCTCACGGCACCGCCAACCTTGTGCGGTTCAACTACTTCTTGGAAGCGGGCGCCTTCTCGAGGAGCGAGGAAGATGGCACCTACCGGGTCGACTTTGACGCCACCCGCGCCGCATCAAATGAGCTTGCAGGCGCGATCCTGAAGCTTCAGGGCGACGGCGACTACCAAGCCGCCAACGCGTTCTTTGAGCGCTACGCGGTGGTCGGCGAACAGCTACAGAGCGATCTCGACCGAGTCGCCGACGCGGGCATCCCCATCGACATCGTGTTCGAACAAGGCACCGAGGTGCTGGGCCTCTAGGATGACCAAGACATCCTCTGTGTTGACGCCGTCAGGAGGCTGAGCCAAGACAGCTGAGCAAAGAAGACTGGGCAAAGAAGCTGAGCCGAGAGACTGGGCCGAGAGACTGGGCCGAGAGACTGGGAGGGCCCGGAGCGGCCTACTCGGCGACGAAGCCCATCAGTTTGTCGAGCATTGGGAGCAACACATCACGTCCCTCATTGGGAAGTCCGAAAATGACGCGCTCCACTCCGGCTGCCTCATAGCGAGCAAGATTCTCGGCTTTGGGCCGGGCACCGAAGACCGAGATCTCAAGCGTCGAACGATCCCGCAGTTGTTCCTCCGCGCGACGCCAGAGGTCCTCGACCCCCTTGAGCACCGAATCAACGGTCACCTCGATTGGCATCCACCCGTCGGCGAGGTCCACCACTCGACGTCGAGTGTGGCGACTGCCGCCGCCGACAATGATCGGTGGATGCGGCTTCTGAATTGGCTTGGGATACGACCAGATCTTGTCGAAGTTGACGTGTTCGCCATGGAACTCGGGCTCGTCTTCGGTCCAGATCGCACGCAGGGCTTGGATCTCTTCTTCGAGACGTTGGAACCGGGTGTCGTAGTCGGTGCCGTGATGCTCCATCTCCTCGCGATTCCAGCCACCACCCACGCCGAACAGGACACGACCTTGAGACAGCTCGTCGAGAGTCGCAACCGCTTTAGCAGTGGTGATGGTGTCGCGCTCGATCACCAGGCAAATGCCGGTCGCAAGCTTAATAGTGTCGGTCTTGGCCGCAGCGTAAGCCAACCCTACGAAAGGATCGAAGGTATGCCAGTAGTGCTTGGGGAGATCTCCACCTGCGGGGAATGGGGTCTTCCGGCTGGCGGGAATGTGCGTATGTTCGGGCACCCAGAGTGACTCGAAGCCGCGCTGTTCTGCCTCCACTGCGATCTCATCGAGGCGCATGGAGTAGGTCGTAGGAAAGTTGAATATGCCGATCTTCATGAGCGCAGTGTATCCAAGAGGTGAACTGCTCGGATTAGACTGCGTAAGACAAGCACATGTCGATGACAGACCCGGCAACCTCGAGCCAATCCCTCCCTTAGGAACCCGCACATGCACACCACACCCTCGATCACCGCTGCTCTTCTTGCGCTGTGCCTTATCGCACCGTCGTTTGCCGCCAGCGCACCACCAACCAATGAGGACCAGCCACAGTGGGCTTCTTACCGCGGGCCGTCGGCCACCGGCGTGGCAAAGGCTCACTTGCCCACCACATGGAATGTGGAGACCGGAGAGAACGTCCGCTGGTCGATCGAGATCCCGGGCTTGGCACACTCGAGCCCGGTGGTGTGGGGCGATCGGGTCTTCGTCACCACCGCCGTGCGCATAGAGGGCGAGGCCAAACTCAGGGTCGGCCTCTACGGCGACATCGCCCCGGTGAATGATGAAGGGGAGATCGCATTCAGGGTCCTGTGCTTTCGACTCAGCGATGGCGAGCTGCTCTGGGACAAACTTGCCTACCAGGGTGTGCCCAAGATCAAACGACACACCAAGGCCTCACACGCCAACTCGAGCCCATCCACCGACGGCACCACGGTGATTGCAATGTTCGCGTCCGAAGGCCTCTACGCCTACGACTTCGATGGCAACTTGAAGTGGAAGAAGGACTTCGGGGTCCTCGACACTGGATATCACGTAGTTAAGTCCGCCCAATGGGGGTTCGCAAGCTCGCCGGTGATCCACCGCGATCGAGTGATCGTTCAAGCTGACGTTCAAGGTCAATCGTTCCTGACCGCGCTCAACGTTGACACCGGCGCCGAGATTTGGCGCACCGACCGCGAGGAAGTTCCAACCTGGAGCACGCCCACGATCGCGCCTCGGCCGACGGGCGATCAACCGGGTCAGGAGGGCACAGAGCAGATCCTGATCAACGGCTGGAAGCACACGGGGGGATACGACTTCACCACCGGCAAAGAACTCTGGAGGATCGAGGGCGGCGGCGACATCCCCGTGCCCACGCCGATCATCGCTGGTCATCTAGCGCTGCTCACCAGCGCCCACGGTCCGAGCCGCCCGATCAGAGCGATTCATCTGAGCGCAACTGGCGACATCCAAGGAACCGAGGCCATCGCCTGGGAACACGAGAAGGCCGGCAACTACATGCAGACGCCGATCGTAGTCAACGGTGTCGCCTACTTCTGCTACGACAATGGCGTGCTTTCAGCCTACGACGCAGCTACCGGAGAGCGGCTGTTCCAGCATCGCCTAGGCGGCGGCAAATCGGGATTCTCCGGCTCCCCTGTCTCCGACGGCCAGCACGTCTTCTTTGGCAGCGAGGACGGTGATGTGTATGTGATCAAGGCCGCCCGCGAGTTCCAAGAGGTCGCACTTAACGAGCTCGGGGAAACCTTCATGTCGACCCCGGCCATTGCCAGCAACACAATCCTCTTTCGCGCACGCAAACACCTGATTGCCATCGGCAAGACCGTCGGCGAATAGCACTTCGCCGGCTCCGTTGGTTGGACCGACTGAAGCGGGTATCTGCGCTGGCACCTTGCTTAGGGTGGGCTCGATCCAGCCGACCAGCCGCCGGTTAGCCTTAGTCACCGACAATGGTCCTCAAGATGACGTCTCCATTGCCGACCAAGTCGCCGCTCTTCAGAACGTGACGTTGTTCGAGTTCATGACCGTTCACCAAGGTTGGTCGACTCTCATCAAGATTGCGAATCAAGATGTCGCTCCCATCCTGGGCCAATTCGAACTGTTCGGGGCAAACATTGACCTCTCCGGCAATGACCAAACCAGCAGTCGAGCGGCTGCCTACCACCAGTGTCTCGCGCAACAAGGCACGAAACTGTTTACCCTTGTTGTGCCCTCTTAGAACCACGAAGCGGACCACTCGCGGCGCCAACGCGTAGTGGCTTCGGACCGAGCCAGCACCTTGCTGCTCGCGCTCTTCAGCAAGCCGATCAGCGCGCAGTTGGCCCGATCCGAACTGAGCAGGGGTCGATTGTGGTTCGGTTGCCCCGAGCGATGAATCGGACTCTCCCAGCGAGCCTCCAAAGAAATCGCCTCCCTGTTCATCCTGCAGCAAGCTCGGGACCGGAGACGGCTCACCATCGAATCCGAAGTCGAGCGGCGTAACCACTACTTGATTCGCTGAGTCTGCTACGACTGAAGGCTCCGAAGGTGAATCTACAGGCGGATCAGCAGGTCGATCAGCAGGTCGATCAACCAGAGCAACATCCGCGCCTGCCGAACCAGCCACAGCTGGCAGGCTCATCGAGAACGAGGACGAGTCGGCAGCTGGAGTTGCATGCGGACTGGCGTCTGGCTCGTCTTCCCTATTGGCATACAACTGATTGGCACCGAACGAGCGCTCTGAGCGCATCAAGGACTCAAGCGACGAACGAGAACCATCGTCGCGCCCTCGCCGACGTTTCTCCGAGCGCGATTGCAGCAACGCAGCGACCAGCAAACTCAAACCCAACAGCAACGGTAGCCAGAAGAACAAGAGCGTCCTGGGCGAGAACAGCCACGAACTCACACCGGCTCGTTCCTGGTTACGGACACCGACAGGCGGGCGATCAGGCGGGCGATCAGGCTGGCGGCCAGTCGGGGTCGCTTCCTCGATCGGCAGAGACGCAGAGGGAGTTTTCGGTCCAACCGCGGGTACTCCAACGGTCGGCAGGAGCCGCAGTTGGGTGCCCATCGAGAGCACTCGTGATTGAGTCTCCAGATTGATCTGCAAACGATAGTCGCTTCCGTCTGCCGCGCAATCTAGGCAAGTCACATCAGTAACCCAGACTTCACCAATGGCGTGCTCGATCTGAACGTAGGCATCAGCCAAGTTGGTGCCAGTAGCCTCGAAGAAGGACCCTCCTGAATTGCCCGCAAGACGCTTCAAGACATCAAGATCACGGGAGCGATCGGTCCTCTGCGGCGGCACGAAACCTATGGTGTAGATCGGAGTCGGGCTGACTCGAACCGAAGCCAGAATGTCTTCTAGCGCAAGCTGACTGCCTTCGTCTCGACCATCGCTGAGGACGATGATTGCGCGGCGGTTTGGTAGTCCCGCGTCGTTACGGTCGCCGAGTTCGAGAGCGTCTGCCAGCGCCTGATGCAACAGCGTGAGATCGTCGGTAGGCCCCAAGCTCTGCAAAGCAGAGCGCACTTCATCAAAATCGTCAGTCCAGTCGACAAGCAACTGACTGGCCGTGCCGAAGGACAGCAACGCAGCCCGATCGCGAGTTCGTAGTCGTTCGGTCCACGCTTCAATCGCACCAACGATGTCCTGGAACTGACTACTCCTCAGCGACCGAGAAATGTCCACCAGAAAGAGGATCGCGACGCCTTCCTCAGTGGATCGGAACGGTCGCGGCGAACTCATGGCCGCAGCCGACCGACCGATCGATGCCGATAGTCGGGTCGATGCCAGCTCGCTGACGGCTTGACCGCCCGCGTCCTCCACGTCGAGGTAGGCGCGCGCTGATGGGGGCGACGAGCTGAGCTGACGCACCTGCGAGATCGAAAAGCGTTGAGGGTCCTGCGCCGCTGCAGTCTCGGATGAGACCGCGCTTGCCAACAACAAGACAGTGCCCGCGAGCATGGCTCTTACCGCAACCACACTGGATCCATGAAGGCGACGTCTGAGCGTCACCGTGGATCCTGCGGCGCCACGGCCCGACTATTGCGCATCGAGCGCGCTGTCATCGGCACATCCTCGGAGCACTACGCGTTGAGTGCGTGCTGGCAGGCCGAGTTCTTGCGTCCGCCCCTCTAAGGAGGTGTAGTAGCCGAAGACCGCGCGGGCCTTGAGATCCTTGAACAGCCGTGCTGCAGGCTTCAGATCGTTCTGATGATCGTCATGTTCATCGCTCACCGAGCCCATCAAGGCGCGCAATTCATCATCCGAGGTCTTCAGCAGGGGTTTGCGTTGTGTTGAGCGGCTGAGCTGATTCATTGCTTCAAGGCCATCGAGGAATCGTGTTCGGGCGGCTTCAGGTTCTAGCGACAAGGCCAGATCGATGTACTCTGGCACCTTCGCGTCGATCGCTCCCGCGGTATCTGTGCGAGGGATGATCGCTTCCGTCAAGCGAGCTACCATCAAGCCTTGCTCTCGCGAAAACAGGATCGGCTTCCAAGCTGCATCAACGCTCGCTGGTTGTTGCACGATCACTCCGTTAGCGAGGGCATGAGTCCAAGGTACTGCTAGACCGCTCACCGCCGCAACACCACCGACCCAAGCCACGAGGTGCCTGCGCGAAATGGAGGCGCCCACATGACCGGTCACCGGCGTGACGGCTTCGACCTGCACACCTCGAGGCGAGGCTTGACTGCTTCTATCGTCTCCAGGGTTCACGGGTTCTCAGTCTCGCGTCATGGGCGTCTAGCGACGTCCGTCAATAATGAACTGCAGCGGCAATGCATCGTATGGAACCTGAAACCAGCTAGCCGGGCCGTCATGGGAATCGACTTTACGCATCAGCGCTTGCCAACCAATTGTAGCCGCAGAAGGCTCGATTCTGTGACCCCGATCAGGCGACTCTTAGTCGGATCAGCGACTCTGAGGGGGCAACGCGCATCTTAGGGCGCCAGGCGCACCACTGACCAACCATCACCCTTGCCGCGGTACACCACGCGATCGTGAAGCCGGCTCGGTTGCCCCTGCCAGAACTCCACGCACTGCGGTTGGAGCCGGAAGCCGCCCCAGTGCGGAGGACGAGGGACTGAATCATGGTCGTGAAACTCTCGCTCGAGCCGAGCGGTTTCAGCCTCCAGCACCTCTCGGCCCACGATCTCCTGCGACTGCGGCGACGCCCAAGCTCCCAATTGGCTGGCACGAGGACGGCTAGCAAAATAGCTATCGGATTCCGCCTCAGCAATGCGTGAAACCGCACCCTCGATCCGGATCTGTCGATGATGCTCCGGCCAAAAGAAGTTCAGACAAGCCTTGTCCGCAACCGCCAATTCCATCGCTTTGCGCGATCGATAGTTAGTGAAGAACGTGAAGCCTTGAGCACTCATGCCCTTGAGCAATACCACCCGTGACGAGGGTCCCGAATTGCCGCTAGTCGACAAGACCATCGCACTTGGCTCGGGATTCGTTTTGCATGCCGCTGCAAACCACTGCTCGAAAAGCTCCAAGGGAGTCTCGGGCAGCTGGTCCAAGAGCAATGCATCTCCCGAGTATTCGCGTCGAAGGCTGGCGACCTCCTGACGCGCGTCGCTGTCCTCGTTATCGCTTGTCGATGCTTCTTCGGTCATCAGGCAGTTTCCGTGTTGTTGTTCTGAGACCCTCAAACTTCTCAAAAGAATCATAGACTTGAGTAACGGCAATCGCTGCTCGCACGATCTACGCCAGCGCTCCGTTTCGCGTCGTACTCATTCTATTTCCTCGCTTTGACCGTACGGGTTCATTGTGACCACTTCTGCTACTCCATCGACCAAACGCAGGCCGGCAGGTCGACTGCACGTGGCGATGACGCTGATCGTAGGGTTTGCAGCATTGGTACCGCCAACGCTCGGTGCCCAAGACGGGAAGGCGGTCGCCGGGCTCGCGCGCGCCGACGACCTGACCGGCATGCAAATCGTCCGCCGTTCACTAGCCGCTCACGGCGGCAGCGTATACGAGGACCTGAGCACCATCTCGGCATCGTTTACTGGGCGCTGGGGAAAAATTGGTCCTCGTGTGCAGCCGATCCTGGCGGACCAAGGCTTTCGCGTCGCCTCCGAAGAGCGCTATTTGCTGCGCGAGCAGGCTTCGTTCCAATGGCACGTCGGCCCCGACGGCGAGAAGATCGTGTTCCGCGACGAAGATGAAGTGGCGGTACACTACAACGGGCGTCCGACTCGAGATCCAAACCGCATTTCAGCTTCGGCGGCGACCGCCGATCTCTACGAGTTCCTCTTGCTTGGTCCTTCGTGGCTAACGCAACGCGAGATCAGCGCACGCGTGCTCGAAGACAAGCAGCTGGGCGGCGAGTCCCACGCCCGAGTCGAAGCAGTCATTCGCCCGGGCATCGGGCACTCAGATGAAGATCGATTGATCCTGTGGTTCAACCGGGGCAACTACGTTCTCCAACGCGTCGAGACAACATTGGATGGATACCCGCCGCTCAAGGGGCGCCTGCTTGAGATCACTCTCGGCGGTCATGAGTGGCTCGCTGACAAGCTGTGGCCTACGGAGTTTCTGCAGCGGGTAGATGCCAAAGTCAAGGTCGTCTACCATCGCTGGCAAATGACCGGCTTCGAGGTCGATCGAACGATCAACAAGGCGGGCCTTTCTGAGATTCGGCGCAGCGCGTTGGACCTCGATGCACTCCGCCCTGCCAAACCGATCGAATTCTCGGGCAAGCCCTAGCACTGCACCGCAGCCTCACCCAGGTTACAACCAACCTCGTCGCCTGGCCCCTCAGTTCAAGGGGCCCTGGCTGAGGCTGAATCTCATAGGACGTCCGACAAGTGAACCGATACCCTCGGATCAGCACAATGAGTGGTGGCCTAGACCAACGCTCTGGTCAACACCATTTCTACGGCTGGCGAATCGTCGCGGTCACTTTCTTGACCCTATTTGTCTCGGTTGGCTTCGGCTTCTACTCTTTTGGACCGTTCTTCAAAGCACTGGCCGATGAGTTCGGCGGCTCGAGGCTGGGCGTCGGCCTAGGTCTATCTCTGTTCTTCTTAACCAACGGCCTCTTGGCACCGAGCATTTCCAAAGCGTTGACCAAGGGCAACATCAAGCGTCTGATGAGTATCGGTGTTGTGCTGCTAGCGAGCGGCTTCTTAGTTGTCTCCTTTGTGCGGAGCCTGCCCCAGTTCTACTTGGTTCTGGGCTCGTTGATGGCGGTGGGTTCGGCGCTCATCGGCGGCTTAGTCGCCTCTACGCTGGTTGCAAACTGGTTCGTGCGACAACGTGGAATGGCGCTCGGCATCGCCACCATGGGGATTTCACTGTCGGGTGTCATCATGGCCCCACTCGCAACCGCACTGATCGCCAACCTTGGCTGGCGATCGACTTTCCAGATCTACTCAGCGCTCACTCTGTTGCTTGTACTGCCAGCGGTCCGCCTGGTTGTCATCGACCAACCGGAGGACATCGGTCAATATCCCGATGGAGACGATGAACCCGACGAACCCGAACAACCGACGGCTCCAATGACCTGGAACTCAGCGCTGCGCAATGTCAACTTTTGGATCATTGCGCTTGCGGTCAGCCTTAGCATGTGTGCGAACGGTGCGATCCTCACCCACATCATCCCGCATGTCACTGACCTTGGACATTCGGCAGCCCGAGGTGCAGTCATTCTGTCGCTCATCGCATCGTTTGGTGTGCTCGGCAAGGTCTTGTTCGGCTGGATCAGCGACAACCTCGATAAGCGGGCAGCCATGTGGTTATCAACCGGACTGCAGGGGGCCGCGGTCATCCTCATGACCACCGGTTCAGCGTTCTCGTTGTTGCTCGTCGCTGGGGCAATCTTCGGGCTGGGCATGGGAGGCTTAGTCCCTCTCTGGGGAACGCTGATCGGGGCATCCTTCGGACGCCGACTGTTCGGTCGCGTCATGGGGCTCATGAGTCCCGTCATGTTGCCCCTCCAGACGCTGGGCGTGCCGCTCGCTGGCTGGATCTTCGATGCGCAAGGCAGTTATCTCTTGGCATTCCAGATCTTCGTGGCTGGCTACGTTCTTTCGATGTTGCTGCTTGTCTTCTTGAAGCTGCCCACCGTTGAACCTGGACGGGCGATGCGAGGACAAGCAACTTTTCCGGTCTGAATTGCTCGCCGGCAAAGGCAAAGTAGATCAAGATCCCTGCGAGGGGGGGCTTCGGAGTTCTCCGTTTCCAAACAAATGCCGCTTTCATCGGACTGGGTATTCGCGCAGGGTCGGCCTTCAACTGAGGCCTACAAAGGCCTGATACTCCTCGCCACAGCAGGGCCTCATCTACCTCCATGGGCGGCTGCAACCGCACGATAAGATTCAGGTTCACTTGAGAAGACGTCAGATATCGTCGATTGAAGATTCTTTAATTGGGAGATCTTGGACACTGTGCCCAACTCCGGCCACAACCCGATCCAGGCTCGGCAGCCCCTTGATATGGCTCAGAACCCACGCCCCCATAGCCCCTACACCGAATTTCCAGCCAAGGACTCTGCTGGGCCCCCAACGGTGTTCGTGCGTCTTGACCGATCAGGCAAAGTGCTGTGGGCCAGCGCACCGCTTTTTGACAACAGGGCCGACCAACTCCGAGGCATCTCCTTCGAGCAGCTGTTCCCTGACACCTGCCGAGACCGGGTACGTCACGCATTCGATCCGGCGACCGCGAGAACCACTCAGCGCCTGTCGATGCGGGACCCTGAATCCCGCTGCACAGCCGCCGTGCTGATCCGCCCATCGTCCTCAGAAGACGAAGAGATCGCCTTCTTCGCAGCTGTCGTGCAGAACGGTCCGACGCAGCTAGACCAAATCGACGGCGGCGCAACCGAGTACGCGGGGGTAGTGCCCATGGTGCCTGCGATACCTCTGGTCCCTGCGGTGCGACGAAACCCTCTCCAAACGACAATTCTGGTCGCTGATGACGAACCAATGTTGCAGCGTCTTGTGGCCCGAATCCTCAACATGGGGGGCTACCAGGTGCTCACCGCAAACGACAGCGATGACTGCAGAGAGCTGTTTGAGGCCAACCGCGGCACCATCGGCTTGGCAATCCTTGACTACAACATGCCCGGGCTACCGATCGACCAACTCGTCAGAGAAATGTCGACAACTCCAGGCGGCCCATCCGTAGTGATCGCCACTGGCCACCCTCGGCAGACAATCGAGGAAAGCCTCCCTAGTGTTTGGGAATGGAGCTACCTTCAGAAACCCTTTTCAAACTCCGAACTATTAGCGCTCGCCTCGAGACTGCTTCCTTTGCCCGACGACTAGAAACCCCATACAAGCTTCGCTTTGGCCGGCACCACCAGCCCTCTATTTCCAAGTTCCATCCGATATTCTGTGTTCGGAAAAACCGATAGAGGAGCAACGAGCATGCGTCAGCCAGAACAGACAGTCTTAAGTAGGACCTGCTGGAGAGTCTCGAGCCGTCGATCCAAGCTGACGAGCGCCACCCGAGTGGCTCGCGCGCTGATCTTGTGCGTGTTAACAATCGCTGGCCACTCTCTCGCCGGTTGCAAGCAGGCCGACACGATCGCGGCAAGCTCAGCTGCATCCGAGGAAGACTCGAGCAGTCGGCGCCTGCTGGGGCGTATCGACTTTCCTAACTCGGGCTCAGCTGCGGCTCAGGAGCCATTCTTAAGAGGCGTGAAGTTCCTCCACAACTTTGAGTACGCCGACGCGCGCAGCGCCTTTCAAGAAGCAACCGCAATCGATGCCGACTTCGTCCTTGCCTACTGGGGCGAAGCGATGACCCACAACCACCCGATCTGGCAGCAGCAAGACCGCGAAGCCGCAACCGCCGCATTGGCCCAGCTCGCGCCAACGCCACAGGATCAGCTTGCAAAGTCCGAAACGGAGCGCGAACGCGGCTATCTGCAGGCCGCTCATGTTCTGTTCGGTCTAAGTTCGGAGACCAAGGATCTCGACAAAGAGACTCGAGACGACCTGTTCAGGGTTGCTATGGCCGAACTCGCACTAGCCAATAGCGACGATCACGAGGCCGCGACCTTCTCGTCTCTCGCGATCTTGGGTACCGCTCACGAGGGTCGTGACTTCAGAACCTACATGCAAGCTGCAGCGGTCGCCGGTGAGGTGTGGGAGGCCAACGATCAACATCCGGGCGCTGCTCACTACCTCATCCACTCCTTTGATGACCCGGTGCACGCTCCATTGGGTCTACCGATGGCGCGCGCCTACGCCCAGATCGCGCCCGACGCCGGTCACGCACAGCACATGACGTCGCACATCTTCGTAGCCCTGGGTCTCTGGGACGACGTTGCCACCGCCAACGAAGCGGCCCGACGCGTGCAGACCACCCGCCAGCGAGAGCTCGGAGAGTCTGAGACTGTCTGCGGCCATTACCCATACTGGCTGCAGTACGCCTATTTGCAGCAGGGACGCACCGCCGACGCGCAGCAAGTGTTGTCGAGCTGCGAGCAACGAATCAAGGCGGAGGCTGACCAAGGCGAGCTTTGGCACTACGCGATGATGCGAGGTCGCCAAGTTCTCGACGCCCCCGAGGGCAATGCGAATCCGGAATTGCTGGTCGACATCTCCTCCGAAGTGGGAGGTTTTAGCGATCACCTCTTCCTTTCTGCCTACCAAGCAGCCCTCTCGGGCGATACGCGCAAGGCCAATGCAGCTATCACGCCCTTAGAGAAGGCCACGAGTCGAGGCAACGACGACATTCCGAAGGTTCAAGCCCTTCAAATCAGGGGGTTGATCGACATTGCAAACGGGCGCTCCGAAGCTGGCCTGAGAACGCTGCTCGACGCAGCCTTGTTGCAAGAGTCAATGCCTTACGCGTTTGGCCCACCGGAAGTTCTCAAGCCCGCGTGGGAGCTGCTTGGCGAACAGCAACTCGCCACCGACGTTCCCGCGCTTGACGCCTTTCGAAAGCAACTCGAACGGACGCCTCGTCGGATCCAAGCGTTGCAGGGCCTAGCGCGCGCCTACATGAGAGCCGGCAAGACTCAGGAAGCAGAGCGCCTCGAACAAGTGATTCAAACCATCGCCACCGCGGCTGGCGGCTAAACCAGCTGCAGGTTGCGCGGAGATCGCCTGCTGAGCTTCATAAGACGACCTTGGTAGACATTTGGCTCTTTTCTTGTAGAGCAGGTCTTTCCCTTGCGCAAACCCTAAGTGCGACCTTGGCCTAGAACCGGACGCCCACGTGCAAGGACACACCTTCGAGGTCGAGGCTGAGGTTGCCAGATCCGTTGTCCAAGAACCCCAGCTCAGTTCCCACCTCTGCGTCCACTTGTCTTAAGAGACCTTCAATGAACACCGTGGGGCCGCGGTTGCCACCGGCCAGATCGAACCCTGCCTTCAGGTACCAACCGGACTCGTCGTCGGTGACCACCCCGGGAGCACTGCTATCGATCATAAAGAGTGTGGCCCCGGCACCCACGTAGAAGCCTGCTCCTCGTCCACCGTTGGACCGATAGAGGAATCCGACATCAATCGGGATTACTTCCAAGCCATTGCCAATGAAAGGGCTCTCACCGTCCTCCAGCAAGGCTAGGGGGTCTTCATCTAGTTCCTCGTAGTAGGTGCCTGCGATGTCTAGAGCAAACTTCCCGCCAAACTGAAATCCCAAACCGAGACCACCCGCCTCGCCCAGATCGTTGGTGTCCCAGTAGGCGGCGAAAATGGACACAGCGGACGACGGTGCAGCAAGGAGGCAAAGAAGCAGACTCGCCACAAGAAACGGTGCCGAGCGACGGGAAGCGAGGGAAACCGAGTTACTGTTCTTTGCCATGGTTTGGATGTCTCTCCCAGAGTAGTTTTGGCGATCGCGGCTACGCTAACGACGTGCTAAACAGAACGGACGAGTAACGAGCAGAATGCTCGAGCCTCCAATGAAGGGGATACCCACCACACCGCCGAGCTGTCCTTGTAGAGGAAGGGTCAGTAAGTGCGTGATTCCGCGACGCACTCCTAGTCTGCCATGGTACGCCGCGCCAACCGTCGAAGTTGCTAAATCACTGAAAACAAATGAGTAGATCGTTCAACGACGCCACCACGGCGGTGCTCCACGGTGAGGCCCCAGATCGCATGGTTCACCGTTTGCGACTGGCAACTTGCGCCCTCCACGCGTGTTTACACATGCGCCAGGACCGCTATGAGCGGATGTTGGGCGTCGCCGCGCGACGGATCTCTTCGGTCACGGTGGTGTTGGAGAATCTAGCGGACACGCACAACTGTTCAGCGGTCCTGCGGTCAGCGGAGGGCCTGGGCCTGGATCGAGTTCATGTTGTGGAACAGCCGAACCGATTCAGGAAGCACCATCAGATTCTGAGGGGCGCCGATCGCTGGATCGACATTCAGAGGCACCCAGACATTGAATCCTGCATCGGGACGCTGCGCGACGAAGGCTTCACCACCTGGGCTGCTGACATTGGACCAGGATGCGTGCCGCTCGACGAAATCGATGTCTCCGGCCCCACCGCGATCATCATGGGAACCGAGAAAGACGGTCTCACGGATCACGCCAAGACATTGGCCGACCAACGTTTCACCATCCCCATGTACGGCTTCACCGGCAGCTTCAATGTATCGGTGAGTGCTACTGTCGCTCTGTCCCGCACGGGTGCGCGCCGGCGCCTGCAACTACCACGAAGCGGCGATCTCCCCGAAAAAGTAGCCCTAGAGCGCCTGAAGCATTGGCTCGATCGCGAGGGCATTCGTCGCGGAGCGAGTCGCCGCCGGGACGCAAGCGGCTTGATTCATGAGGTGGTTATATAGCCCCATCATCAGACGTCAACAGAAGGCGATCAAGGCTGGCCCTGATCTCCTTCGGGCTGACCCACGGCTGCCGCAGAACGACAATGCCGCCTGCGTCGAGGACGAATGCTGGAGAGGCGGCAGAACCATACGCGCTCCACACCGAGTCATTCATGGTATCGACCACCATCTGACGCGACAGGTTCAGTTTCTCGTGCGACCTCTGAGCGACAGCCTCCCGCTCGCTGAGCGTGGACGGCTGCTCGACTCGGACCCGAACCGCACGATTGATCAACGGATCCCACTGCTTGGTTGAATAGGGGCTCTTGCTCCCCACGGGGTGCGCCTCAACCGTGTACACCATGAGAAAGTGGACACGGTCTTGATACTCCTCGACCAGGGTGCGCATGCTGTGCCGGCGATAGCGATATACGGGGCAACTGTGGCTGCCGAACTGAAGAACGACAGGCCGATCACCCCGGAATTCTGAAAGACGAACCTCCTCGCCGTCGAGACTGATGAGCACGAAGTCGGGCGCCCGCTCCCCTTCTGCTGGAGCCTGAGCCGCAAAGTGGGCCAACTTAGGACCGGCGTTCTTAGGGAAGCAACCAGTGGTGAAGGTAACGATCGCTAGGACCGCAAAGCCTCCAATCAAGGTGCGCAACTTACCTCCGCGAAAACACGCGGCGAACTGCGATCGCCTCCGACTCGTATCATTGGCATCAACACCGGGCCCGGGTGCACTGGCCCAACTGGGAAGATCCATCTTCTCTCCACCGATCTACCAGAACAGATCAATCGATCACTTGCCTCTCATGCGATACGGACGCCCCAACCTCATCGGATGCCCCGAGACCACACTGGCGCGCAAGGCACGGCTTTGGGTCACCGCAGGCTACGCCGTCATGGCCCTAGCCTGCGCGCCAGCGCGCGTCGGCGCGCAGGACAACGCCGACAATCCCTGGACCCTGGTCAGCACTGAGCACTTCAAGGTCTACTCGGGTTCAGGAAGAAAGGCGGGACTCGAACTCGCTACCGACCTTGAAATGCTACACGCTGTGCTCGAGCAGCTAGCGGGTACCAACACCGCGTCCCCCCTCGGCACCTCGGTGTACATCTTCCCTCGCGATGCAGCGCTCCAGCCATTCAAGCCCCGACATGCGAATGGTCAACGCGGCTCAGGCAAAGCGGTCACGGGCGGGTTCTTTGCGCCCCGCGAGTTGGCCAACTACGTCGCCATCAACCTGCGAACGTCGCGCAGCGCCCAGGAAGTAATTCAGCACGAGTACCTCCACTATTTTGCGCAACACAACCTGCCCAAGCTGCCCTTCTGGTTCAACGAGGGCCTGGCCGAGTACTACAGCACCTTCAGCGTGCGCGACGACTCGGGGTTGGTCGGCACTCCGGTCGCCCGCAACCTCGCGCTCCTGCGTCGTTCGAGCGACTACAACAGCACTCGACGGGACCTCTCCGACCTCGAGCAGACCCGGTCTAGCAAAGAGCTGTTTGACGACGGACACGCAGCTGCGCTCACCTACGCACAAAGCTGGGCGCTAGTCCACTTCCTCCTCAGCGACGACGAACTAGCTGACGCAACAATGGGTTTCATGCGCGAACTCGCGTGTGGCCATCCGCCCGAAGATGCGTTTCGGAACAGCTTCGGAGCGGGTCCGGAGTCGTTCTCTCGCGACCTCCGGGACTACCTAGCAGCAACTGATTTCCCCATCTTCCGCGCCGACGTTCGCAAAGCCAAGACTCCCCTCATCGAGAGCATTTCAGGCCACCACAGAGATGTTGCGCTCGGAGATCTAGCGCTCGCCGTGGGCAACTTGCAGCTGGCTGAATTGCTCTTCGACAACGCTCGCCAGACCGCAGCCCATGCCCAACCGCAGGCCGACGCTACCGAAGTTTACGGACGCGCCAGCATCGGACTCTCGCGACTCGCCGCAAGCCGCGGAGATCATGAGACGGCTTTGCTCCTTGCCCAAGAGGCGAACCCTCTCATGCCGGATTCGCCGCTCCCTCTTCTCTTCGAGGCACGGACACGCTTTGGGCTAAGTGAAGCCATGCCACGCCGACCTGAAAACATAGCTGCGATCATCGATCAGATCGATCAATCGCGCACCGCATTGAGGCGAAGCCTCAAGGCCCGGCCCCGATTTCCGGCATCAGCGCTGACCACCGGACAAACCTACATTCGCGACCCGCGCACACCCGATTCAGCACCAACCTTCAGTGACGAAGGAGTGCGTGCATTCGAAGACGCCCTCCACTTGATGCCCCAACGTTCCGACATCGCGGTGCAAGCAGCGATGCTACAGGCGCTACGCGGGCGCTTCGAACTAGCGTCAAAGGTGCTTCGACGAGAGCGGCCTCGTTTCGACACCACCGGCTGGGGCGACGCCTGGCTTCGCATCGGCTCGATCGAAACCAACCTCCTGAACCGGGAACTCAGCCGTTATCGACAGGCACCTCTCGCGCCTGAAGAGCTCGCTCGTGCTGCCAATCGTGTCGAGAGTCTCGACGCTGCGGTCGCAACCGTGGAACAACTAGGCTCGCTGTATGACCAACTCCAAGAATTGGCACGGCTGCTTGAACTGGAGACCCTGTGGACCCAGTACGGTTCTGCCCTAGCGCTGGCGACCCAAGGCGAACCTGAAGCCTCGGCATTCGAGATTGAGAACGTGCTCGACAAGCTCCACTGGAACCGACAGCTGGAAGGCCCGCGAGTCAAGTCCCTAAAGAGGCAGGCAACGGCAAAGCTCCGCGAACTCGCCGGCTCTGTGTAGCGCGAAATCCGCCGGCGGCGGCGAAACATCCCAAGGCCACAGCTCAATCCGACCAACAAGACAGCCAAACTACAGCGCACCCTCAAGTCACTTCCCGGCTCGGTTTCCCTCACCGGTTGCAAACCAACCATGATCAGTACTCCGAAGAGCGCCATGGATGGCGCACAAAAAAAGAGCCAGGCCCGTTTGAAAACGAACCTGGCCCTCCTAAAGACCGCGCGCATCGTAGACCAGAGCCCAGTGTCCCCCTCTTAGGCTTGAACTCCTCCTAGCCGCTCTCCAACGGCCGTTCAGCCTCCAGGTTCAAGGAACCTGCTCTCGAATCAGACTCTGACAAGGAACGACGCTGCGGGATCTTGGAAAGGCCATGTGACACGGCGGAGGTTGCATCCACCTAGTCACACCCCAGTTGCCCTTCATATCCGTACAGACGGAAGCACACGGCGAATACGGACACCGCCAAACGAAAAAGATCAGTGAACTTCAGGCAAACCAATCTGCACCGCCGTCAGCGCGACTTCCAAGTCCCTCATCGAGTCGAAGCGCTGCTTGGGATCCTTGGTCAAGCAGCGCTCGACCACCGAGCTGAGGAACCCGTCGAATCCGTGCAAGGAGAGCGGCGGAGCCGGGTCTCGGACCACCGCTGCGACGGTCTCCACACCGCTACCACGAGCAAACGGGTTAGAACCGCTGAACAGCTCGTGAGCCACCACCCCAAGCGAGAAAACATCGCTGCGCACCGTCACCTCACGCGAATCGCCGCGTCCTTGCTCAGGTGACATGTAGCCGGGGGTGCCAAGAATCTGCCCAGTGAGGGTGAGCCCAACCCTCCTGTTCTCTCGCGCGATACCGAAGTCCAACACCACCGGGAATCCTCGCGCGGGGCCACCCTCGACCAAGATGTTGGAGGGCTTGAGGTCGCGGTGAATAATGCCCTTGTCGTGTGCCGCCTGCATCGTGTCGCAAACCCCTCGCAACAGCCCGATCCTGGCGTCAGTGGTGAGCGAATGCTGCCGAGCAAAAGCCGTGATCTCAGGCCCCTTGATGAGACGCATCGCGTAGTACGGAAAACCCTGATCGCTGAAGCCGACGCCGGTGACTGTCGCGACGCCTGGATGATCGAGCTTCTCGAGGATTCGCATCTCTCGATCGAACCGATCGGTCACTGCGCCACCTTCATCGATCGTCAGGAGCACCTTGAGCGCAACATCAAGCTCTGGGCTTGCGGTCGGCATCGTTTGTTCTCTACGAGCCCGGAAAACCCGACCAGTTCCGCCCTCGCCCAAGAGTTCCAGCAACCTGTACTCGCCGACCATCGAGTCGATGGTCAGCCCGCTAGTGCGCTCGCGCGGCAAATGCTCAACAAAGCTTGCAGCGACCTCACTCAGCGAGCGGTCAATGATGACCTCTCTCGCTCCCTCAGCCGCATCAAGCAACTGCAGCAGTTTTCCAGCGAGCTGCGGCGAGCCTTGCTTCACAGTCTCGACGAGCGCCTTGCGCCCCTCAGCATCGAGATCTAACGCTCGATCAAATAGAGGCTCAACCAACAACCATTCGTCGCGCGACCTCATTCATCCCCCGCTTGCAGTCATTACCCTCAACGGACCAGGTCAACTCCCCCAACAGTGGGAGATTCATCACTAGGCCTGGGGCGACCCAGCAGATAGCCCTGCCCGTAGTCGAAACCGAGTTCGCGACAGAAGTCGAGCTCCGCTTGAGTCTCGATGCCTTCTGCGATGGCCATCTGACCCATCTTGTGAACGAGGTCCACCAACGTGCCTATCATGCTCGCTCGCGACTCACCGCCGTCACTGGCTCCCTCAATGGCGGCTCGATCAAACTTGACGTACTGTGGCTTCAGCGCCGCTAGTTCTAAGAAGCGCGACTGGCCGCGGCCAAAGTCATCGAAGGCAAGCGCGACCCCGCGACGCTCCAACTCATTGCGCAGGTCGAGGAACTGCGGCACGTCGGTGATCGCCATTTCGTGAATCTCAATCACCACCTTGCGTGATCCAACCGATTCCAAGAACTCATCGATCGATTTCAGCAATCGCGGCTGGTCATGCAACTCGAACGGGTGGGTGTTGATGAACACCGACAGATCAAGCGGCAGGTTCTGAATCTCCCCAGCGGAAACGAAGCGAAGCGCTTCAGAGAGTTCCAAACTGAGCGAAAGTCGCTTCGCCTCGGTGAACAACTCGTCGACGCTACGGAAGAAGTCGGCCGCGACCGCGCGACCGAGAGCCTCGTAGCCCATGGTCCGTCCGTACTTGAGATCCACGATCGGCTGAAACAGGGCCTGGAACCGTCGATCGCGAATGAACTCTTCTAGCGCCTTGCGGCGCTCAGCAGCGCTGCGCATGGCCCGGATGACATCCGGATTTACGGCGGCGGTACTGCGAACATTGGCCGGCTCTTCACCGCAAACTCGGTACTCCTGGTCAGCGAAGTGAATGACGTCGCCGTTCGACAGACGTGCGCGACCATCGACGCGATGCAGGTTCACGAACGTGCCATTGGTGCTGCCTAGATCCTCGATCACCAACGTCTCGAGTGGCCCATAGTCGATGAGCGCGTGCTGTCCAGAAATCGACGCAGAGCTGAGCCGCAGATGGCAACTATCTTGTCGACCGATGCGAAACGGCACGGGCGTGATCTCCGTTCGCCAGGCTCCGCGCTCATCACCAAGAGCTTCGAGGTACCACGTCATGCCGGCGAGCTCCACATGGGTGCCAAGATTGAGCGGTGTAGCAGTGGAGACTGGTTGATCATTATCTTTGGAGTATTGACCGTCGAGACAGCTGGACTAAGCCTGCAACAGAGGAACCGGAGGCCAGAATCTTCCCTCAAATCACCCAAAAAGTCTTGGCTTTCGGGTCAAATCGGTATTTGACCGCCCGACCCGGTTAGCGTCCGATCATAGAACTTTGCTTCGCCATTGAGAGGAACCTCCATGAAACTGGCCCTAATTCAGCAACACGCAACCGACGACATCGACGCCAATCGGCAGCGAGGCCTTGCCGCCGCGCGACAAGCAGCGGCAGCAGGAGCCGAAGTTCTGTGCTTCGCCGAACTCGCCTTCGAACCGTTCTATCCGCAGCGACATGCGGATGGTGACGTTACCGCGTTGGCCGAGCCCGTTCCCGGCCCCACCACAGAAACGTTCTGTGCTCTGGCCCAAGAACTTGGCGTCGTGATCGTGCTCAACCAGTTCGAGCGCGACGGCGGCAGCACCTACGACACCTCACCCGTGATCGACGCCGACGGCAGCCTCCTAGGTGTTACGCGCATGGTTCACATCACGGACTACAAACACTTCCACGAGCGCGAGTACTACCACCCGGGCGACAAGGGCGCTGCTGTCTACGACACTCGGTTCGGCAAGATTGGCGTCGCGATCTGCTACGACAGACACTTTCCTGAGTACACCCGAGCTCTCGCGCTAGCGGGCGCTGACCTGATTCTGGTCCCTCAGGCGGGTGCGGTAGGCGAGTGGCCGGAAGGACTATTTGAAGCCGAAATGCGCGTCACTGCGTTTCACAACGGTTGCTTCGTGGGTCTCTGCAACCGAGTCGGCAAGGAGCCCAACCTAGAGTTCGCCGGCGAGTCCTTCGTCTGTGATCCCAAGGGGCAAATCATCGCCAGAGCGGCCGGAGCTGTCGACGAGATCCTTTACACCCACATCGACTTTAGCCAGAACGCCGAAAGCCCAGCCCGCAAACTCTTCCTGCCCGATCGTCGGCCGGAGTTGTACGCGGACTGGTTGTCGAAGCGTTAGCTCGACGATCGACGACACCGAGCGGTTCTCGCCGGGAAGTCATCGACCTGTAGATCTTGGCCTACTGGTCTGGCCTAGAGATCTTGGCCTACTGATCGTCGAGGAACGGTTTGAGCTTGGTCACCCACTGCGGTTGACGCAACTTACGCAACGCCTTGGACTCAATCTGACGAATCCGTTCGCGGGTCACGTTGAACGACTTGCCGACCTCTTCGAGGGTGTGCTCGGACCCTTCGCCAACACCGAAGCGCATCCTTAAGACCAGTTCCTCACGAGGGGTCAGGGTGCGGAGCACGCTGCCCGTCTGCTCGCGCAAGTTGGTTCCGATGAGTGCCTCAACAGGTGAAATTGCGCTCTTGTCTTCAATGAAGTCACCGAGATGCGATTCTTCCTCTTCACCTACAGGTGTCTCCAACGAGATCGGTGCCTGAGCGATCTTCATGATCTTTCGCACCTTCGATGCCGGCAAGTCCATGTGCTCGCCGATCTCCTCAGCGGTGGGTTCGCGACCAAGTTCCTGCACCAGCGAACGGCTAGTCCGGGTGAGCTTGTTGATGTTCTCGATCATGTGGACCGGGATGCGGATGGTCCGCGACTGATCAGCGATCGCGCGCGCAACCGCCTGACGAATCCACCAGGTGGCGTAGGTCGAGAACTTGTAACCACGCCGATACTCGAACTTCTCCACCGCCTTCATCAAGCCGATGTTTCCTTCCTGGATCAAATCCAAGAACTGCAAGCCGCGGTTGGTGTACTTCTTCGCGATCGAGACAACCAAGCGGAGGTTGGCGACGATCAGTCGTTCCTTGGCCCGCTCACAGCGGTACTCACTCTTGCGAATCCTGCCAGTGGCGGCGCGTAGGTCGCCTTGAGAAATCCCGAAACGCTCCTCGAGCACCTTTTGCTGTTTCCGGTACTTCTGAATACGCCGGCGATGCAACGACTGCAGCTCGCTGTTGTTCTCACGCTTAAGGGTGGTCTGTGCGCGGCGGATATCCCGCTCGTAGCGATTGAACTCACGTTCAACATCGCGCAGGAATTCAATCACTCGGTTGCGGGACTGAACCGTGAAGTCGATCTTGACGATGGCCTGAGCGATCTTCTCCTGCTCACGATCGACTTGGCGTTCGATCTCCTGATAGCGATCGCCCTTGGGGCTGTAGCGGCCCTGTCGTTTCTGCAGCTTCTCGATCTCTTTGTCGTACTTGGCGATCAGCTTAAATTGCTCGCGCGATTTGGCAACAGCGTCCGTGGCTCGCTGGTCGAGTTGCTCGGCAATGTCCTCGATCTCAAGAAGGTCACGAAAGGTGCGGCGGATCCCGCGACGCTCAACGTACGCATTCATCTTCAAGAGCTGCGCCAGGATCTCCGGGTTTGCGCCCAGAGCTCGATAGGTCAGCCACTCCGCTTGCTCAATGTCACGAGCAATTTCGACCTCACCGTCACGATCGAGCAAGGGCACTGTGCTCATCTCACGCAGATACATGCGAACTGGATCGCTGGTGGTGCCTTGTTCGGCAGACGCAGAGGGGCCGTCATCGTCACCCTTGTCGAGCTCGACGACGTCGTTCTCTTCTCGCGTCATAAAGACGTAGGGACGGTCGATCACCTCAATGTCGAGCTGATAGAAGCGCCGAGAAACTTCTTCTAGGTCTTCTTCAACGGCAACGACTTCCGTTGGAAGGATTTCGTGGATCTCATCGAACAGCAGATAGCCCTTGTTCCGGCCGAGCTCGATGAGCTGGCGGACGGCGGCATAACGTTCTTCGATCGGCGCTTTCGCGCTCTTGGTACGTGCTGAAACAGTCACTGGCGATTCTCCTGCGGACTTGGGTGGCTCAAATCCGCTTCGATCAGCTCTTTCTGGTAGTGCCTGATGAAAAGCAACGCCACACGTGGGCGGCAGCTCTGACTGGCAGTCAAGAAGTGAGCAAATGAACAGCCCCTTAATGGGTGTAGGGGCTCATTGACAAAACGAAGGGGTGTGGTGATCGGTGTCGCCTTGGAGGCGGAAAGATCTTTCTGACGGAGGCGCGAGCTGAAGCGGACGGCGCGCAGACAAGTCCTTGATGCCCGCATTTGCGGTGCAGAGGCGATCCAGGCGGCGGTCGCAAACTGAGGGTTTCAGTTCGCAGCCGAGGGCCTTGAGCCAAGAAACTAGCGACGCATACGGCAAAAGGTGCACGGCCAGATGGTGTTTCCGCTCGCAGCGGTGCGTGGGACCGTGAGACCAGTGCTGGCCTGTAAGAAGTAGAAACGGTGGAACTTGTTTCGTCTCCGCCGCAGCCCTTCGGGCTAATATTACCAGCGGGCAGCACAAAAATCCACCTTCGGCACCCTCACTCGGCCGCTTGAAGAGACCGATGTTACCCCCACAGCTCGGGTGGAAACCGGCACCCGGACCGGATATCCTCCAGAATCTGATGAGCGAACGACTGTCACTAGCCAGCAGGCCCTCCGTCGATTACACCGCTGACGGCCATCCAGGAACACGCCTCGACGATCCCGCGCCCAGCCACCGGCGATGCGACCGTCAGCGCCGGCTCAACCACGAATTCGGGTCGATTATCACCTCCAGCGCTCCGCTCAACTCGAGCGCCATTGATCTCTTGCCGTAGCATCGGGCACCGGGGTCAACCGGCATCCTTAGAGCGGCCTCGCCTCCCGGCGAGGCCGTTGTCGTTTGGCCACCCCTACTTCAAAGCCCTTCTTCACTCCCTTCAATCAGTAGCGAGCCACCGAAGTCATGAGCACCGAAAACGACTCCAACACCCCATCGAGTGATCCAGCTCTCGAGCTCGCCAAGGCTCGAAAGAAGCTCTACAAGAAGAGCCTCAACCTGCCCAAGACAACGTTCCCGATGAAGGGCAATCTGCGGCAAACTGAACCCCAGTCGATCAAGCGCTGGCAGCAGGCCAAGCTTTACGATGCGATCCAAGAAGCGACTAGCAATGCCGAGCCGTTCACCTTCCACGACGGCCCGCCCTATGCCAACGGCGACATCCATGTCGGGCATCTACTGAATCGAACGCTCAAGGACTTGGTTGTGCGCACACAAACCATGGCTGGCCGGCGATGTGGCTTCATTCCCGGTTGGGACTGCCATGGTCTGCCCATAGAACACAAGGTAATGACCGAGATGGTCGCCTCGGGCAAGGCAGAGAAGATCAAGAATCTGCCCGAAGAAACCCAGCGCATGGCAGTACGCAAAGCATGCTTCGCTTACGCCTCCAAGTTCAAGAACATCCAGGCCAGCCAGATGGAGCGGCTAATGACCTTGGCCGACTACGCTGATCCTTACCTCACCATGGAACCTCGTTTCGAGCGTGGGGTGTTGGAGGTCTTCGCAGACATGCTCGACCAAGGCATTGTCTATCGAGATCTCAAGCCGGTGCATTGGTCAATCGCGAACGAGACCGCCTTGGCCGAAGCCGAACTCGAGTATATGGATCGACCTGACCCTTCCATTTACGTTTGGTTTGAGGCCTCAGACCGGGCTGCGCTAGCAGCAGCGTTCGGAGTCGACCCAGCCCAAGTGGTCGACCCAAAGCCCGGCTTGATGATCTGGACCACCACCCCTTGGACCCTGCCCGCCAACCTTCTAATCGCAGTCGACCCAGCTTTCGATTACTCCTTGGTTCGCATCGGCGATCGCTGCGGCGTGGTGGCAACTGAGCTAGTCGAAGCCGTGGCCAAGACCAAGGGCGACGATCCCGAGAGCGTCGAGACGCTAGCAACGGTCAAAGGCAAGGCGCTCCTCGGACTCGAGTACAAACACCCGCTCAACGCAACGGCTCCTTCGGTCAAGGGCGCAGATCACTCAAGACGCGTGGTCGAAGCCGACTACGTCACGCTCGAAGACGGAACCGGGTTAGTTCACACGGCACCCGGCCACGGCGCGGATGACTACAAGACGGGCCTGCGCGAACAGGCACCGGTGTACTGCCCTGTCCGCGGCGACGGTACCTACGATGAGACTGTGCCAGAGAAGCTCCGTGGCATGTCGATCTGGGACGCAAACCCGCTGATCATCAGCGCCATCGAGGCATCGGGCCACCTCTATCATGCGTTCGAGTTCGAGCACTCCTACCCACACGACTGGCGCTCGAAGACCCCGGTCATCTTTCGCGCCACCGAGCAGTGGTTCATCTCAGTGGATCGGGAGCGACGCGATGGCGGCTCGCTTCGCGGCTCGGCACTGACCAAGACCCGCGACGAGATCCAGTTCATCCCCGAGTGGGGCGAAAAGCGCATGCGCGGCATGCTCGAGTCCCGCCCGGACTGGTGCATCTCACGACAGCGGTCCTGGGGGCTTCCGATCCCAGCGTTCGAACTGCCGAGCGGGGAATCGTTCATGACCGCCGCCAGCACGCGCGCCATCGCCCTGTGTTTCGCTGAGGGCCAAGGCTCGGATGAGTGGTTCAATCAGGAACCGGAAGCCCTCCTGTCTGCCTACGACCCAAGCGCTGACGCTGAGGCGCCTGAAGCTCTGCGCGACGGCTCGTTGAGCCTCGACGCCTTGCACAAGCGCTACGACATCTTCGATGTCTGGTTCGAATCTGGTTCGTCCTGGAACTCGGTCATGCGGCAACGCGGTCTACCCTTCCCGACCGACCTCTATCTCGAGGGCTCTGACCAGCACCGAGGCTGGTTTCAGTCGTCGCTAATGTGCGCACTCGGAGCTACCGGCGAAGCACCCTATCGATCCGTGCTCACCCACGGCTTCATCGTCGACAAGGACGGTCGCAAGATGAGCAAGTCAGGTGGCAACGCTCTGGCGGTAACTGAACTCCTCGAGGAATTCGGTGCCGACGTCTGTCGCTGGTGGGTCTCTTCACTCGCGTTTGAGAACGACATCAAGGTCGATTACGGATTCTTCGAACTGGCCGGCGAGTCGTATCGCAAGGTGCGCAACACACTGCGCTTCCTGCTGTCCAATCTAAGTGACTTCGACTCCAGCAAGGCGATCGACCTGGCAACCCTGCCTTCAACCTCGCTCGAGGCCTGGTTGCTCGAGCAAACCAGAGAACTTCACGACAGCGTTCGTGAGTCCTATCTAGCCTACGACTTCCGTCGTGCGCACTTGCGCTTGTTCGACTTCTGCAACGACACGCTGTCGGCCATCTACCTCAACACCTGCAAAGATCGTCTGTACTGCGATCGTGCCGATTCCGATAGGCGACGAGCCGCGCAAACGGTGATGGCCGAGGTCACAAGGTCGCTGGCATCCTTGCTAGCGCCAATCCTGCCGCACACAGCGGACGAGGCGTTCCTGGCTCTCAACGAGCATCTAGGCATAGCCCAGCAATCGGTCCATCTCGGGACCTACTATCGCGTTGCCGAGGTTCCGACAAGTTCGCTGTGGCCGGAAGTCTTCGAATTGCGCAATCGAGTGACCATCCAACTGGAAGCTGCCAAGAAGGATGGCATCGAGAACACCCTCGACGCAGGCCTGCGAATCACGTCTGTGCTGGACCTTGAAGGCTTTGCAGCTGATCTTGATGACTTGTTCGGGGTTTCGAGAATCGAGATCGTCGCTGGCGAGAGCGAGATGATCGAGGTGATCGATCTCCGCGATCAGCCGACCTGCGAGCGGTCTTGGCGGCGTGACGCTACGGTCCAGCTGCGCTCGGATGGCGGCTGGCTCTCTCAACGGGACTATGACGCCGTCAACGCCGACTGATGCCCCCAATCCCCCAGCAAAGACGCCCGGCACGCTTCCGCTAGAGTTCACACCTTCGTTTTAACGACCCTCACAACAGTTTCCTTGGGACCTAATGCCATGACCTACGACAATCTGCTGCTCGACGTCACAGACCACATCGCCAGAATCACCCTGAATCAGCCGGACCAACTGAACGCGATGTCCCCTGAGATGGGTCAAGACATACGGCAGCTGGTCGACGACCTCAACCAACGCTCCGACGTCCGGGTGGCGGTGATCCGCGGAGCGGGTAAGGCCTTTAGTGCAGGTGGCAACCTCGACCGCTTAGAGGAAGAGGCGCAAGCAGCGAAGGGCGAGAAGACCGGCCAGGGCATCGGCGGGGGTCGCAGCTTTTACAGTCTTTTTCTCTCAATCCGAGACCTCAACGTTCCCACCATCGCAGCGATCAACGGCCACGCCATCGGCGCTGGTCTGTGCTTCACCTTGGGCTGCGACATGCGTGTAGTGCACGAGCGCGCGAAGCTGGGCATGACCTTCGTCAAGCTCGGCATCCACCCAGGCATGGCAGCGACCTGGAATCTGCCTCGACTCGTAGGCTCAGCAATGGCAGCCGAGTTGCTGTACACCGGTCGCCTGTTCGGCGGCGACGAAGCCGTGCGCTGCGGGCTCGCTAACCGTTGCGCTAGCGCTGAGACCTTTGACGACGTGGTCGACGAGCTCGCGAGCGCCGTCGCAGCGTCAGCACCGGTGGCGGTGCGAGCCGTCAAGGAGACGCTCCGTGGCACCTTTGATCGGTCAATCGAGGATGCGATCGGCATGGAGGCTGACCAGCAGGCGATGACCTTCACTACCACTGATGCCATGGAAGGCATCAACGCGGTCCGGGAAAAGCGCGCCCCAAACTTCACCGGCAGCTAAGGTCCAGCGGCGCCCTCTGTTCGGTAGAATTGGACTCAACACATTCTGTGGCCAAGTGCGCGATCCGGTGCCGCCACGAAAGCGAGATTCAAGACCCATGCTCCAACTCGAAATGACCGATATCGCCCGAAAGCAAATTCACCTCGCCATGGAGGACGAGGAGGGAAAAGAGCTCGCTCTGCGGATCGGCATCAACGGCCGTGGACCGAACGGTTTCCAGTACCAAATGGACCTGGTCGGCACCGACGAAAAGCGCGAGGACGACATCGTCCTCCCTTCGGAAGGTTTCGACATTTATGTCGACCCTGCCTCCGCTCCTAAACTAGAGGGAGCCACCGTTGACTTCGTTCAGAAGCTACAAGAAGCGGGCTTTAAGTTCGACAACCCAAATTCACCATGGTCGGACCCTCTTGCGGCTGATGTTGCTCAGGTGATCGACAGCAAGGTGAATCCACAGATCGCGAGCCACGGCGGCTTCGTCACCTTGCTCGACGTCAAAGACAAGGTGGCCTACATCACCATGGGTGGTGGCTGCCAAGGATGCGGCATGGCCGACGTGACCCTGAAGCAAGGGATTGAGGGCATGATCATGGAGGCGGTTCCGGACATCACCGCCGTCAAAGATTCGACCGATCACTCGGCTGGTGAGAATCCGTACATCGCATAGCCATCTGAGTTGACGGTCGAAGACGAGGTGCGCCGGGGAACGTGCGCCATCGCCAGCCGCGGGTCTGTCTAGCTGGCGCCTATCGGCGGTTTCGGTCACCTCAAACCTGCTCCCGCACACTCCGTGGGCTTCTTTAGAGCCCGATCAAGTCCGCCGTCATCACCTCATCGTCACTGTGGTCGATCATGCTAAACAGCAAGGAGCGACCGTCCGGACTGAGCGACACGTCTCGACTCAGATACGGCATCTGCTTGGAAGGCTCGAACACCACTTGCGTTGGCGTACTGTCGAAGTTAGCGAAGCCGATGGTCGTGGGTCCTCGGCGCAGGTAGTAGATGCCCTCTGTCGCGAGGACCCAGCTTCCCCAGTCAGCTAGATCTAGGTCAGCAAGCACTTGTCTTGGCACGCCGCCTACCACCGGCACCGTCCAGATCCCAGGTTGTTCCTGGCGAACATAGAAGAGATCGCGCCCGTCGAGCGATTCTTGGGCCAAGAAGCCACCTCCGGTGGTCACCCTAAGCGCTGTACCGCCAATAGCAGGCATCCGCCACACTTCCCATCCATCCAGTCGGTTGGAGGCGAAGTAGATCTGCGTGCCATCGCGAGAGAACGTGCCATTGCGCTCCTCCGACGACTCGGTGGTCAATCGCTGCGGCCGACGACTCTGCCGATCAACCACGAACAGATCGGAGTCTCCATCGATCGCGGCGTCGAACAAGATGCGCTTCGCGTCTGGCGACCAAGCCGGAGACGCAGGCAGCGGTCCGTTCAAGTCGGTATGTCGCACCAGATCGGAGCCGTCCACGTGACCAGACCACAGTTCGGTCGAGCCACTTCGATCCGAAATGAAGGCGATCCCGTCTCCACGCGGCGACCACGTCGGCTGACGCTCGCTCCGCGTCGAGGGCATTCTTAAGACGGGTTCTCCCCTAGCCTCGCCACTGGCATCCAGTGGCAACTCCCATATGTCAACCGCGTCGCGGAAGGTCCGATAGGTGAGTCGGCCCCCAGCTCGCGACACGCTCGGCTGTGTGACCCATGCATCGAGAATAGGAACGCGCGCGGGCTCCCCGCCTGCCACAGGCACCCGCCACAAGGAGTACTGACCGACGCGGTTCGAGGCGAACAATAGGGAACCTCCATCTGAGGCCCAGTCGACCCCTCGCACTTTGCCCCATGCATCCTTCGTCAGGGTGCGTGGCTCCCCACCGCGCACCGCGATCACAGCGATGTCATCGCGAGACGCACCGATCTCACGCTCGAAGGCAAGCATCCGTCCATCTGGCGAGAACCGAGGACCGGTATCGCCGACGATTCCTGCGGGCGGCGAGGTCAACTGAGTCCGCTTCCCGCTAGCGATTTCTAAGAGGAAGAGTGCTCGCACCCCGGAGCCATCCAACGATAGACCGTCGTGCGCGAGGGTCCTGCCATCGGGCGACCAGGCAAGCGAACGCTGCCCCTCGGCGCACTCGCCGAGTCGCTCGGCCGGACCGCCAACAACATGGACGGCGAATAGTGAGCACTCACGCTGCTCCTGCAAGACTTCGACGTATGCCAACCGCTGGCCGTCTGGTGACCAAGCAGGCAAACGCACAGGGTCCGGAGAATTCGTCACTCTGACCGGGCTGTCTCCACCGATCTGCTGTATCCAAATATCAAAACTCGAGGTCGAATCAGGCGCCTGCCACGCGAAGGCAACGTGATCGCCGGCCGGCGAAATGCGCGGACCAAACTGATTGCCGACCAACGTGAGTTCAGGGCGCACCACCGCAACCGGCGCCTCTGGTGCCTCCCGACCAAGACCGAGCGCCACCAGAGCGAGAGCTAGAGCACCCACCACTACCCACGGCAAGAGCCACGATCTCACAGGCACCGAGAGCGACTGTGGTTCCACATTCCCCGGCTGTGACCCGGTAGCAGCCTGTTGAGGAACAGGCCCTGGCTTGCGCAGCTCAAAGCCGACCGGCACTAGTAGCCGATAGCCGGACTTGCTGATCGTCTCGATAAAGCGCGGCTGACTGGTGGAGTCCTCCAGAGCCCGACGCAATCGCGACACCGCCTGCGACAGCGTGTTCTCGCTGACGTGGGTGTCCTTCCACACCATGTCCAGGAGTTGGCCGCGCGTGACCACCTCGCCGCCCGCGCTAGCCAGCTCGATCAGGACATCAATCAAACGCGGGTCCAGACGCTTCTCCAGGTCTCCGTGCACGATCCGCTGACGCCGCGGCTCCACCCGCCACTGACCGACTGTGAATCCCTCCGAGCGCAAGGCAGCTTCATCAACAGCCCTCATTGGAGGCTCAAGCCTGCCTGGTCCTTGGGTCCGGAGCGGCGTGGTCATCGCTAGGTCACTTCTCTTTCAACTCTAGGTCAGGACTTCGACGAGGTGCTCGCAACACACTCTTGGGCGTCGGTTCGATGCGACGCTAGCGATTGAGAGGATAGCTACGACTACGCGATCACAAACTCTGTGGTTGCACAACCCAAGGAGGAACCCGACATCGCAGAACACTCCGACACCAACATGCGCGCCTTGACGATGGTTGCTTCACTTGAAAAATTGGGCGTGCTGTTCGAGATCGGAGCGGTTCCTGGCAAGGCAAGGACTACTACTCGGCGCACTCTTCAGACTGGGGAGGTGCACATCAGAAGGGTCGATACGACGGCACAATCACTCAAGCCAGTGAAAGATCCCGACCAACCACAGCCGGTTTCGGACCGGGTTCTTGGGTGATCGCGTCCATGGATCTCAAAGAAGGAGCAGGGCGTCGCATCGGCGATCCACCGTTTGCCTGCGCTGCACCGGCGCTCCGATACCCAAAGTGCAAACCAAGGAAACCCATGAAACCTGCACTGACGCTCCTCTTCTTCGCATCCATCTCCACGCTCGGCTGCCAGGCGCCGGTGGCATTCGGACAGAACGAGGAGGGCATCTTCCGGCAAGGAGCCATCGCCGACATTGCCTGCGGCCCAAGCTCATTGTTCAACTGGATGTCACACGGTGATCTAGAGCTAAAAGGCGTTCTGGCGGAGCTCTCTAGCGGCAGGACGCCGGTGCAAACCGTCCAGCACATCATCGATGAATACGGCAAGCGCCAATCTGCGACAAACCCGTCAGTCAAACGCTATGGCCCGCACAACGGAGGGGTGGGTTCGGTCAACCTCCTGCTGATGGCGAAGGACCTGCTGAGCGATCACCTGGACTCGCCACGGTCACTGCGTGGTGAGTACCTGCACCGAATAGACAGTGAGTCGCCCGAAGACCATCTCAAACGCATCACCGGTTGGTTTGCGCGATCTATCGAATCCGGTGTTCCAGTGATCCAGTACATGCGCCGCTACCAACGCACCTCCCACGGCGGACGCCCTCGGATGATCTTCGGCCATCACGTCGTGGTCACCGCGATCGAAGAGCAGCCTTCTGAATCAAGCAACGCAACGGCGCGAGCTGCCTTCACGTTCGTCGACTCGTCATCGGGTCGCGTCGATCACGGAGAGCTAGTCATTGCCAAGCACGAGTTCACGGCGCCCACCTTCACCTATCGATTCGAAGGCGAACGCGCCTTGACCACAGAGAAGCTCCGCACCGGCCGACCACTGCTAGAGATCCGCGTGCCGTCCTACGAATCGGGCAACTCCTCCAAGACAGAAATCATGGTCGCTCATTTCGCAACATTCGCAGGGAACTGAAGGCAAACGGCCCCCCGCACCCCACCTCGACTCGCCGCACGCTTCGTGAAGCCGGGCACCTTACGGGCGACTGACTGCGAAGCGTCCCGTGGGAGTGCGCAGGCGAGACCAGTGCTAAGCCTCTCGTGGGACCCCTGTCCACTCAACTAAAGGTCGAAGCCGGTGCCTACCGGGGGGATCCCCGATCCGGCGAAAGGAGCGAAGACGCTGCTCCAATCGCGATCAACCAGAATAAACGCTATCGCCCACCCACAAGCACAACCACGACCACCTACCGCAACTGCGGATACTTCCCAGGCTCAGCCTCCCCCATCATCTCCAACACCTCCGCCACAATCGACTCCCGACTCGGCTTCGCAAAAAAGTCCCCATCCGACCCATACGGCGGCCTATGCGCCGAGGCCGACAACGCCCGCGGCGCACTATCAAGCCAATCAAACCCCTTCTGTTCGTCGATCACACGTTGCATCATCAATGCGGTCCCACCACCCGGAACGTCCTCGTCCACAAACAGAACACGGTTGGTCTTCTGGAGCGACTCAGTGATCATGCCGCGCCGATCAAACGGTTCAAGTGTCTGCACATCGATCACTTCGATGTCGATCCCTAGTTGGCTCAAACGTTCCGCAGCTTCCAGGGCTATCCAACACAAGGCGCCGTATGTCACCAGAGTCAAGTCGGTACCTTGCCGAAGAACTTCGGGAACGCCAAGTGGCACCGTCATCTGCCCGGGGTTGTGCGGCAAACGCTCTTTCTTGCGATAGCCGTTCAGTACTTCGACCACAAGAGCCGTGTCTTGCGACATCAACAGCGTGTTGTACATGCCACAGGCTCTGGTCGCATCACGCGGAACGCAAACATAAATGCCACGGCACATGTTGACGATGCCTGACATCGGCGACCCTGAGTGCCAGATGCCTTCGAGTCGATGGCCACGTGTGCGAATGATCACCGGAGCCGCCTGTCGGCCACGAGTCCGCCATCTCAATGTTGCAAGGTCGTCTGACATCACCTGCAAGGCGTACAGCATGTAGTCGAGATACTGAATCTCCGCGATTGGACGCAAACCGCGTGCTGCTAGCCCAATCGCTTGCCCGATGATGGTCGCTTCCCGAATCCCGGTATCAGTGATGCGGAGCTCGCCATACTTCTCTTGCAAATCGGCCATTCCCTGATTGACGTCACCCAATCGGCCAACGTCTTCGCCCATTGCAACCAGCTCCGGCATCCGGTCGAAGGCGAGGTCAAAGCACCGATTAAGGATCTCAAACCCGTTCAGCTTAGGGGACTCATCGTCAATCTGGGCGTCCACCACCGGCACCTCAAGCGCTGAGGTGGATCCAACCGCGTACAAATCGGAGCCATAGCGCTGCTCCCCCACCGCTAGTTGCTGGAGTCGCCACTCACGAAGAGCCTGCGTGTCGGCTCCCTTCGCCTGACCCAGTAGCTCCGCCTCCTGAGCCGACGCAATCAAATCGCGACGCCCGAACGCGCTTTTCCGCTCGAGCCGCTTGGCTACCCGTGAAATTTCGCTCGACTGAATATCCGTGCCCTCGCTCAGCGCTCGCAGAAGTCCGATGACGCTCTTTCGCTCGGCTGCCAACGGTTCCCGGAAAGCTTCCCAGGCACTATCTCGCGCCTCGCGCACCAGAGCCCGCTCCTCGTTCTCGATCTGCGCCAGCTGATCGCTGCTCGCCACGCCCTCAGCCTCGACCCACTCGCTCATCTTGACCAGGCAGTCGTGCTCACGTTCCCAGGCGAGGCGTTCCTTACTTTTGTAGCGCTCGTGGCTTCCGGACGTGGAGTGTCCTTGGGGCTGGGTCAACTCGTGTACATGAATCAAGGCCGGCACGTGATCGCGACGGGCAGCCTCAGCTGCCTCCATGTACGCCTTGCAAAGGGCCGGATAGTCCCAACCGCGCACGTGGTAGATGTGAAACCCGTCCTGGTCGGCGGTGCGCGAGAACCCGCTGAGCGCAGCTGACACGTCGTTCTTGATCATCTGCACATGATTGGGCACCGAAATGCCATAGCCATCGTCCCAAACCGAAAGTAGGACCGGTACCTGTAGCACTCCGATCGCGTTCATGGCTTCCCAGAACAGACCTTCGGCGCAGCTGGCGTTACCGATCGTGCCGAACGCCACTTCAGTGCCACCGCGCGAAAACTTCTCCGAGTGATGCTCGAGTTCTGGGATTCCTCGATAGAGCTTGGAGGCGTAGCCGAGTCCCACCAGTTTTGGCATCTGCGCAGCAGTCGGCGAGAGATCAGCGGTCGAGTTGTAGCCGGCGAGTTGGTCAAGCCACTCAGAGCCGTCTTCGTTCAAGTAGTGGGTCGCGAAATGGCCAGTCATCGCGCGCCCGCCAAACCAAGGTTCGGCAGTTCCGTCCGCATTTGCGTACAGCTGCGAAAAGAACTGCTCTGGCGTGAGCAAGCCCAGGGCGAACATGAAGGTCTGATCACGGTAGTAGCCAGCGCGTACATCGCCTGGCCTGAACGCATACGCCATGGCGAGCTGGGCGACTTCCTTGCCGTCACCGAAGATGCCGAACTTCGCCTTGCCGGTGAGCACTTCCTGACGGCTCAGCAAACTCACCTGCCGGCTGCGCACAGCCATCCTGTAGTCCCGCAACGCGGACTCGGCCCCTATATCCAACGCACCCGCTCGAAAGGGGGTAGTCGTGGTCATATCTAAACTCCTCTTTGGGTGTGGAGCGACCGACATTCATCTAACGTTTGGATCGCTTCCGATCACCGCGTTGACGGCCGCGAACTGCAAGTTCAGCGGCTGTCGGCCAAGCGCCTAGGATACACGTCCAGCAACCGATCGGAGACCATTTACGGGCTCAAGGTGCATCTTCTTGATTCCACCTCGGGCGATTGACTGTTGATTTGACCGATGCGAGGTCCGGACTTTGTGAAATAATTCACAAGCGGATGCTGGGCGGCGATCCACAGTGCGCTACGGATCGGCTTCGGAGCGCTTGAACCGAGTTGGCTCAATCGCTCTCACAACCCAGACAACCCGACAGAAGGCGACCCGGGTGATCCCTGCATCACCCCACGCCCTTAGATTGACTGCTCTTACCGCTTCGCCGAATGGTGGCGCGACCACTGAGACTCCCCCCATCGATTGTTCGCGCTGCACCGGCGAGAGGCGACCTGCCTCGGTCAGGCAACGCACGCTGGCCCCTCGCTTGCCTGCATCCAATCGATTCTGACCATCGACTCGAGGAAGCCACAAACTCATGGGTTTGCATCGATTCAAGAAGGGTTTGGACCTTCCGCTCGCAGGCCCACCGGCGGCCGATCTTGAGCAGGCACCGCACCCGACCAAAGTAGCTGTAGTTGCTCTCGACTTTCCTGGCATGAAGCCGCAGATGATGGTCGCCGAAGGCGATCGCGTTCGCGTCGGCCAGGCTCTGTTCGAAGACAAGAAGAATCCCGGCGTCCTGTTCACCTCGGTGGGCGCAGGATCTGTTGCAGCGATCAACCGTGGGGCCAAGCGTGCGCTGCAGTCGGTCGTCGTTCAACTCGACGGCGAAGGCAACGAAGCCGTGCGCTTCGCAAGTCACACTGGCCAACATCCGTCAGCGCTTGATCGGGCTTCGGTTCAGGAGCTGTTGATCGAGTCAGGGATGTGGACAACGCTGCGAGCTAGGCCCTACGGTCGCGTCGCGGTGCCCGGTACCGAGCCCAAGTCAATCTTCGTCACTGCCATGGATTCGAATCCGCTGGCACCAGACTTGAACTTGGCAATCGACGGACGCGATTCCGATTTCGAGCGGGGCTTAGCTGCCCTGACCAAGCTCACCGCCGGCAAGGTCTACGTCTGCCGCGAACCGGGCGCCAGCTTCTCCGTCCCGCAACTCGACCGTGTCGCAAACGAAGAGTTCGAAGGGCCGCATCCGGCCGGCACCGCCGGTCTACACGTGCACACCTTGGACCCAGTAGACCGGAACAAGTTGGTCTGGACCATTGGTGTCCAGGACCTGCTGGCGATTGGCGCGTTGTTCGAGTCCGGAGAGCTGGACCTTCACCGCACAATTTCTCTGGCTGGCCCCGCCGTCCGGCGTCCGCGCCACCTGCGAGTCCGACAAGGCCATTCGATCGACACGCTGGTTTCTGGCGAGATCGACGAACCAGGCCAACTCGAAGACGGAACCTCGGTGCGTGAACTCGGCTCCGGCCCCAGCCATCGTGTGATCGCTGGCTCAGTGCTCTCTGGGCGGCGCGCTCAAGGGGACGTGCACGGCTACCTCGGCCGCTTTGACCAACAGGTCACGGTCATTCAAGAGCACGCAGAGCGCGAATTCCTGGGCTGGATGGGACCAGGCGTCAATCAGTTCTCGGTCGCTAACCTGTTCGTCTCGGCGCTCACGCCGGGCAAGAAGTTCAAGCTCACTACTTCAACCAACGGCAGTCACCGTGCCATCGTGCCAATCGGCCTTTACGAGAAAGTGGTTCCGTTCGACGTACTGCCCACGTTCTTGCTCAAGTCCATCGTCATGGGTGACGTTGAGCGGGCTGAAGCGCTCGGCGCGCTGGAGTTGGTTGAAGAGGACCTCAGCCTTTGCACATTCGTTTGCCCGGGCAAGATCGACTACGGCCCGCATCTGCGCGACACCCTAACCATCCTTGAGAAGGAGGGTTAGACAATGAAGTTCCTTCGCACAATCCTCGATCAACAGGGCAAGCAGTTCGAGCCTGGTGGCAAGTTCGAGAAGCTTTACGCCCTATACGAAGCTGCAGACTCCTTCCTCTACACGCCCGGCGAGACCACCAAGGCCCCATCGCACGTGCGTGACGCGATCGACCTGAAGCGTTTGATGGTGACCGTCGTGGTCGCCCTCGGGCCTTGTATCTTGATGGCCATGTGGAATACCGGACGCCAAGCTCATCTGGCGATCCAAGGTGGCGCCCTGCCGCTTGCTACCTGGCAAACCAAAGCCATGGAGACTCTGGGACTAGCAGCGTTCGATCCGTCGAGCATCTTGGCCAACTTCGTTCACGGCGCGCTCTACTACGTGCCGGTGCTCGCGGTGACGTTCATGGTCGGCGGCAACATCGAAGCCATCTTCGCCGTCATTCGCAAGCACGAGATCAACGAGGGATTCTTAGTCACCGGCATGCTCCTACCCCTGACTCTGCCGCCTACAATCCCACTCTGGCAAGTCGCTTTGGGCACTGCATTCGGCGTTGTGGTGGGCAAAGAGATTTTCGGTGGCACTGGCATGAACATTCTGAACCCGGCGCTGACAGCGCGGGTGTTCCTGTTCTTCGCCTACCCCGCTGAAATCTCGGGCGACAAACCATGGATCGCTGCTCAAACATCTCCTGACGGCTTTAGTGGCGCGACCTGGCTGTCAAAAGCTGCAGTCGAGGGCAAAGCCGCTCTAGAGCAAGGCCTTACCTGGAATCAAGCATTCTTTGGCGACATCGCTGGCTCAATGGGGGAAACGTCGGCGCTGGCCTGCTTGCTCGGCGCCGCGGTGCTGCTGATCACTGGGGTTGGATCCTGGCGGGTCATGGCCGGAGTCGTCATCGGCACGATTCTCATGTCGACCTTGCTCAACATGGTCGGTTCCGACACCAACCCGATGTTCGAAATTCCGTTCTGGTGGCACATGGTGATCGGTAGCTGGGCCTTTGCCACAGTTTTCATGGCCACGGATCCGGTCAGTGCATCACAGACCAACACGGGGCGCTGGATCTACGGTGGTTTGATCGGCGTGCTCGGCATTCTGATCCGCTCGATCAATCCGGCTTTCCCCGAGGGCTGGATGCTCGCGATCCTGTTCATGAACATCTTTGCTGCGCTCATCGACCACTACGTCATTCAGGCCAACATCAAACGCCGAGGGGCCCGTTATGCGACATAGCGTTCTCTACACCTTCGTCTTCGCCGCCATCATCTGCGTGGTGTGTGGCGTCCTAGTTTCCACATCCGCGGTCTCGCTCAAAGAGAAGCAAGACTTCAATGCAGCCTTGGACAAGAAGAAGAACGTACTGATTGCTGCGGGCCTGATCGAGGATGGCGAGCCGACAGACGCCGTCAAGATCGATGGTCTCTTCGCCAACATCGAATCGGTTGCGATCAACCTTGAGAACGGCACCGAAGATCCGACCTTCGATCTCGAGGGCTACGATCAGGTCAAAGCCTCACAGGACCCGGATCGCAGCTTCACAGCGCCTGCCAACCGCTCTGCCATCAAGCGCGTACCCACGCACGCCCAGATCTTCAAGGTCAACGACGACGCAGGCACCCTGCAACAGATCGTCATACCGATCGAAGGTCTAGGTCTTTGGGGCACGCTATATGGCTTCCTCGCGGTCGATGCTGACCTCGACACCGTACGCGGTATCACCTACTACCTCCACAAAGAAACCCCCGGCCTCGGCGGCGAAGTGGACAATACCCGGTGGAAGGCGAAGTGGCCCGGCCGCAAGATCTATGGACCCGATGGCGGGGTCGAGATCGCCGTGATCAAGGGTGAAGCGGCACCAGCCGCCGAAGCTCCGTTCAAGATTGACGGACTTTCAGGAGCAACGATCACCGGGCAGGGCGTCACCAAGATGCTCGACTTTTGGATGGGCGATCGTGGCTTCGGCCCCTACATCAAGAGCCTCAAACAGCAGCCCGCGGTCTAATCAACGCGGCCCAATCAACGGAGGCCCACCTCGGCCACCGAAGAAGCGACATTCGAAACTCGAGCAACCTCCCCTTCAAACTGAAGAACGAACGAGAAACAGATGGCAACCAAGAAGAGTGAAGCGGTACTCGACCCGCTGTTCAACAACAATCCCATTGCACTCCAGGTGTTGGGTATTTGTTCGGCCCTAGCGGTCACAACCAAGCTAGAGACAGCACTGGTCATGTGCATCGCGGTGATTGCGGTGATCACGGTCTCCAACGTCACCATCAGCCTGCTACGCAATCAGATTCCTGGAAGCATCCGGATCATCGTTCAGCTGGTAGTCATCGCCTCGTTGGTGATCATCACCGACCAGATCTTGAAGGCGTTCGTCTTCGAGATCTCGAAGCAGATGTCGGTGTTCGTCGGCCTGATCATCACCAACTGCATCATCATGGGCCGCGCCGAAGCCTTCGCCATGCAAAACGGCCCACTGCTTTCGGCACTAGACGGCCTGGGCAACGGCATCGGCTACTCGGCCGTCTTGATGGTGGTCGCCTTCCTTCGCGAACTGTTCGGTTCGGGCAAGCTGTTCGGTGTTTCGGTCATGCCACTGGTCTCCGAAGGTGGCTGGTACCAACCCAACGGCATGATGCTGCTCTCGCCAGCCGCGTTCTTCATCATCGGCGCCATCATCTGGGCGATTCGCACCTGGAAGCCTGAACAAATCGAGGTCGACGGCTAAGCCGTCTCGCTAGGAGCTAAAGACAATGTTAGAAACCTACCTCAACCTCGCGCTCAAGGCGATCTTCGTCGAGAACATGGCGCTGACCTTCTTCTTGGGCATGTGCTCGTTTCTCGCTGTATCCAAGAAGGTCGAAACCGCCGTGGGCCTCGGCATCGCGGTGATTTTCGTGTTGACCATTACAGTGCCTGCGAACCAGCTCATCCAAGACAAGCTGTTGTCGGAAGGCGCCCTCGCCTGGATCAGCCCGTCGCTCGCGAGCTATGACTTGTCCTTCCTCAACCTGCTGGTCTTCATCGGTACGATTGCGGCCATGGTGCAGCTTGTTGAGATGGCTACGGATCGGTTCTTCCCAGCGCTCTACTCCACCCTAGGCATCTTCTTACCCCTGATCGCAGTTAACTGCGCCATCCTGGGCGGTTCGCTGTTCATGGTCGAGCGCGACTACACGCTGGCGGAAAGCACCGTCTTCGGCTTTGCCTCCGGAGTCGGCTGGTTCCTCGCGATTGTTGCGCTGGCCGCCGTGCGCGAGCGCATGCGCTACAGCAACGTTCCCATGGGACTCCGCGGTCTCGGTATGACCTTCGTTGTCACTGGCCTGATCGGTATCGGCTTCCTGGCCTTCGGAGGCATTCAGCTCTGATTTCGCTGCGAAGCAGGGAAATCAGAGCGCGCTGTTTGATGAGGGTGCTCTTTGCCCGTTGAAGTTGTCTTCCTCACAGATTCACTTCGTCCCCTCCACCATTAAGAATTCGGAGCTTCCACAACTATCCCGCTAGGCGTGCAGCGAAATCAGAGCAGTCTCTCCACCCCCGGGCCCCCTCGAGGGGGGCTCGCTCGATGGCTTCGCCCTCGCTCATCAATCGTTCTGACGCTCTGCGCTTCCCCATCAGCTCCCTGCGAAACGCTCCGCGCCGGTCGACCAGCTCCTTCCCTCGCGTCGCGCATATCGATCAGTCTCTTCAGAACGCCTCGCACTCATCCACGGATTGTCTCTTTAGGTTTCGCCTCCTCGAATCCTCTGCAGACAGAACACCCAACTAGTCCTTAGAGATCGCTCATGAACACAGTCTTACTCGGCGTCGTGATGTTCAGCATCCTTATCCTTTCTCTGGTTGCCATTTTGATGGCGGCACGCAAGCGGTTGGTCGCTACTGGCGACGTGACAATCCTGATTAACGGGGATCCTGACAAGGCTCTGGTTGCGCAGGCGGGCAGTAACTTGCTCAACACGTTGGCCGACAACAAAATCTTCATTCCTTCGGCTTGTGGTGGCCAGGGCACTTGTGGAGTTTGCAAAGTGCACGTGCACGAGGGTGGCGGAGCTTTGTTGCCGACCGAGGCTGGGCACGTCTCGCGAGGTGAGGCTCGTGAAGGGGTTCGCTTGTCTTGTCAGGTGAAGGTCAAAGAGGACATGAAGATCGATGTCGAGGACGAGATCTTCGGTGTGCGCAAGTGGGAGTGCACCGTGCGCTCGAATCACAACGTTGCTACCTTCATCAAGGAACTAATTCTCGAACTCCCAGAGGGCGAAGATGTGCCGTTCCGAGCGGGCGGCTACATCCAGATCGAGTGTCCTCCTCACGTTGCTGACTACAAGAACTTCGATATCGAAGAGGAGTACCACGAGGATTGGGACAAGTTCAAGATCTGGGATTTCGTGTCCAAGGTCGACGAAGATGTCAGCCGTGCCTACTCGATGGCCAACTACCCAGAAGAGCATGGCATCATCATGCTCAACGTGCGCATCGCTTCCCCGCCACCGCGCCAGCCTGAACTGCCGCCCGGCAAGATGTCGTCCTTCATCTTCGACCTCAAGCCCGGCGACAAGGTCACGATTTCAGGCCCCTACGGCGAGTTCTTTGCGCGCGACACTCAGAACGAGATGCTGTTCATCGGCGGTGGCGCGGGCATGGCACCCATGCGCTCGCACATCTTCGATCAGTTTAAGCGCGTTGGAACCGATCGCAAGGTCACCTTCTGGTATGGCGCACGTAGCGACAAAGAAGCCTTCTACATTGATCACTTCGATTCCATCGCAAACGAGTTCAACAATTTCGAATGGCATCTGGCGATGTCTGACCCACTTCCTGAAGACAACTGGACCGGCTACACCGGCTTTATCCATCAGGTGGTTTTGGACAACTACCTCAAGGATCATCCTGCGCCTGAAGACATCGAGTACTACCTGTGTGGCCCCCCGATGATGCTGCAGGCCTGCATGAAGATGTTGGACGATCTTGGGGTCGAGCCTGAGAACATCCTCTTCGACGACTTCGGCTAAGGCGTCTTCCAAAAGCCCACAACGGCAATGGTCCATCCCACACAGCCGAGCGGGGCCAAAGCTGCACTCTGTGTCATCGCCCTGCTCGGCGCGTTTAGTTGCGCTCCGACCGGCCACCTGGTCACCTTCGACGGCGCCACTATGGGCACCACCTACTCCGTCAAGGTCGCAACCCTAGCGCCCCTGAGTGGTAATGCCCTTGAGCTTCTCCGTCGTTCATTCGAAGACACGCTGGCCGACATCAACCAGAAGATGTCGACCTACATCTCCACCTCTGAGCTCTCGCGCTTCAATCAGTTCGGCGCTGGGGAGCCCTACGCCATCTCGACCGCACTCTTGAGCGTGCTGATCGAGGCCGAAGATGTGTACCTAGCAACGCAGGGGGCATTCGATCCTACTGTCGGCCCCGCGGTTGATCTTTGGGGCTTCGGGGCCGGGACTTCTGCAAGCCTCGGCGTACCCTCAGATCAAGCAATCGGGGACGCTCTCGCCCTGCTCGGCTGGTCGAAAGTGCGGCTCGATCGTCAGTCCTCAACCATTCTCAAGACGACGGCCGCGCTCAACATTGATCTATCGGCGATTGCCAAGGGCTATGCAGTCGATCAACTCGCCGAAAGAGCTCAGGAAGCCGGCCTCGAGCACTACTTGGTCGAGGTTGGCGGCGAACTCCGGGCCTCAGGCTACCGCCAACCGGGCTCGAAGGACAGCTGGCTGGTTGGCATTGAGGCGCCGCCGTCGGCGCCGGGCGCACGGCAAGTTCATCGGCTACTTCACTTGCAAGACGGTGCTCTTGCAACGTCCGGTGACTATCGCAACCGCTACGAGATCGACGGCATCAGCTACTCGCACACCATCGACCCAGAAACCGCTCGGCCAGTGACCCACCGCGGAGCTTCAGTTTCGGTTCTCACCGAGACGTGCAGCCGAGCGGACGCGCTCGCCACCGCGCTACTAGTCATGGGACCGGAGCGCGGCTTGGCCTGGGCCGAGCGAAATAGCATTGCGGCGCTGTTCCTCGTCTACAATGAAGACGGTTCTCTGGTTGAGCGCCGTACCAATCAGATGAATGCGCTGCTGGTTGATTCCGCTCCAAACTAGGGCTACCCAACGCTCCTCACCGCTCTCCAACGCCTTGACGGCTCTTCACCGCTCTCCCGCGCTTTCTCATTGAGGACTTTGCCTTTGCTCTTGGTACTCGTCACCGTCGCCGCCTTTGCGATTGTCATGCTTGCGATGGCCGTCGGAGTCATGTTGAGCGGAAAGTGCCTACGTGGATCCTGCGGTGGCCCCGACATCGTCGGCTCCGATGGGGAGTCCCTGTTGTGTGCAACCTGCCCCAGTCGAGCCGACGAAACACCGGCTCAAGCCTAAGAACACGAGGCTCTCCTAATGGCCGATCGCAAGGTCGAAACAAGCCCTCTCCTGGTGCTCGACGATTCGGGCAGCGCGACGCCGTTTTTGCGCGGCGTCTTGACCCATCACCTGATCGGGCGCGGGGTCGACTTCGATACCGCCTACGCGCTGGCCCGGTCGATCAAATCCAAGCTACAGAGCCGGAAGACCGTGGGGGTTGCGGAGCTGCGCGAACTGGTCGATGAAGAGCTCGAAGAGTCGCTACCGCAAGGTGCCGTCCTCGCCGCTCGCCCGCCACGGCTCAGCGTCACCTACAAGGGTGAGGCCCAACCATTTAGTCGGGGAGTCTTGGCACAAAGTCTGGTCGCTGCCGGCCTTAACTACGACCGCGCCTATCAACGGGTGCTCGAAGTGCAAAGCGCTCTACTCAATGAGCAGACTCGTAAGCTCGAGAATGATGATCTTGCCCGGCGCATGGCAGATCATCTCGAGCAGCATGAGGGCTCTCCAACTGCAAAACGATACCGCTTGATCCGACGAGTCCGCGCCCTGCCCAAGCCGCTGGTGGTCTACATCGGTGGCGTCAGCGGAACCGGTAAGTCCACCCTATCGCTCGAGGTGGCACCGCTGCTTCGTATCTACCGCATCAACTCGACCGACACCATCCGCCAAGTCATGCGCATGGTGTTCAACCAGGCAATGCTGCCCTCTCTGCACCGCTCAACCTTCGAGATGGACGAGAGTAGCGATGAGCAGCGAGTGGAGACCGCGCTTGAGGAGCAGGCCGTCCAAGTGTGCGTTGGCGTGCGGGCGGTAGTTGAACGGGCCGTGGCCGAGAACCTCAGCATCTTCGTCGAGGGCGTTCACCTGCTCCCGCCACTGGTCCCGTTCGCAGATTTGGATGGCGCCGCCTACCAGGTCTTCACCTTGATGACCACGTTGGACGAAGAAGTTCATCGGAGCCACCTGTTAGCGCGAGCGGTCGAGTCCGATCGGCCAGCACCCCGGTACCTCGATAACCTCGCGGTGATCCGGCGCCACCAGAGGATTCTGCTGGAGCGAGCCACCGCTTATGACCTCCCCGTCGTCGACACAGGCGAACGCGAAAACAGCGTGCGCGAGACGGCACGCGTGATCATCGACCACCTCGAGACCTTGTTGCCTAGCGCAACCGTACCTGCACGCGCTACCTCCAAGACGCTACTGCTCTTGGTGGACGGCTTGCCCGACGCGCCAATCGATAGCCTCGATTCTCAAACACCTCTGGAAGCAGCCAACACACCCAACCTCGATCGGCTTGCTCGGCTAGGTCTGACCGGTCTTGCAGATCCGGTCGGTTCCGGAGTGACACCAGACACAGCTGCCGGAACTCAGGCAGCTTTCGGGGTGTCGCCCTATTCGATGAAGCGCGGTCCCATCGAGGCCGTTGGGGCGGGGGTTGAGCTCCGCGCTGATGACATCGCGATTCGCGGCAACTTTGCGAGCTTCGACGTTGACGGCAATATTCTGGATCGCCGCGCTGGCCGCATCCGCCAAGACGCTCAGCTCCTAGCCGATGCGATCGGCGGGATGGTGCTGGATATGCCAGATGGCCTGCCGGTAGAAGTGCTCGTTAAACCTGCCACCGAACATCGACTTGCGATCGTCCTCAGAGGCGCACAGCTTTCAGCCGAAATCTCAGGCTCTGACCCCGGCGACGCCAAGACCGACCGTCACCCTCTGGCCCCAACTAGCCTGGTACCAGGCGAATACCTTGGCGAACGTACGGCGCTAGCTCTTCGCATGTTCGAAGAACGCGCTGCGACCATCCTCGGCCCTCACGCGATCAACCAGCGCCGCAAAAAGGAAGGGCTTCCGGTCGCAAACGGACTGCTCACTCGCGGCCCAGGTAGGTTTCACCAGCTGACGCCTCCCAGCCGATCCGGTCAAGCGCTGAGGATCTCCTGCGTCAGCGCCGACCTGACGGTTTCGGGCGTCGCCCGCAGCCTCGGAGGAAAGGCTGTTACCGACCCTGCAATCACCGCCAATCTCGACTCGAGCCTCGAGGTCAAGTTCCAGCTCGCAACGGAGCAACTTGAGCACAACGATCTCGTGGTTATCCATTTCAAGGGTGCTGACATAGCTGCGCATGATCGCCTGGTGCACGAAAAGGTGCGCTATATCGAACGGCTGGATGTGGCCCTCGGGGGCTTCCTTGCCCTTCCCAAGACCAATGCAGCCCTCGAGAGCGGTGCCTTGAATCTTGCCGTCGCGTCCGATCACACGACCTACTCCGAGACCGGACAGCATGGGCCGGAGCCGGTTCCGATCCTGGTGTTTGGCGCGTCTTTCGCCGCCGATCGGGTGGCCAGCTTCGGTGAACGAAGCGTCGAAGAAGGAGCGCTTGGTCGGTTCCCGCTGCAGCAGCTCATCCCCCGGATCTTCGACACCTCACTGGCACCAAGCGAGTCGCCCTAGTTGCGGTTTTGCTGCGTGCAACCCCAGGCCCGGCCCTCTAGGCTACGCCTGAGCCAGGCTCCGAAACACGATCTCCTAAGTCGGCCTCCAGTTCTTGGCCGAAAAGGCGGAATGCTCCTTAGTCCCTACGCTCCGAATCAACCGACCGCGATCAGCTACTACCAAGGTCGAGCAATGTGCACAGAGCCTGCTCCAACGAGCGAACGCTGTCCGCCGGCTGATAGCTACCGGCTAGCCCGAGCCCTTGGCGTCTTAATGCCAGCCTCTCGTCCGAGTGCTGTAACACTCGTTGTACTGTGTTTGCCCACAGGTCAGGTTCTTTGGGTGGCACCAACAGTGCCGCCCCTCCACACCATGCTCGAAAGCAACTGACATCCGACGCGACCACCGGTACCCCTGAAGCCATGGCTTCAAGCACCGGTAGTCCGAAACCCTCCGGCTCCCAGGACGGGGCCAGTAGCAGGTCACAGTTGCGCATGATTTCCTGCACTCGTTCCGGTCTGACGCGGCAATGGTACTCGCCGCCGAGATCGAAACCCCGCTCCAGTTCACTCTGCTCGAATTGCGAAATTCGCACCAGATCAAAATCAACATCGCGATCACGGAGTTTCACCAGCGCGCGCAAACCCGTCTCGACACCCTTCCAATCAACCTCAATTGGAGACATCACCAATACTCGCGGCGTTCGAGATCCTGAAAGCCCGCTATTGACGCTGCCCCGGCAGGGACTGAACCCGGTTGACAGCGGCTGCTTCACCACCTCAGCGCGGCGCCCGAACTCCCGCGCCAATAACCCGTTGAGGTGCGGCGACACAGTGAGCGCGGGCATAGGCAGTGAATAGGCTTCTCGGATAGCGGGATGATCGGTCTTGTTGTGGCTATAGAGCCCCTCGTAGCCTTGGCAGTAGTGAACAGCTCGCCTTCCACCGAGAACTGCCGCCGCACCCAGTGTTGTCCAGTAGGTACCGATAACAATCGCCTCGTGATCGGCTTCCTCACCAGGCCCTGATGAATGCTCTAGATAGGCCAAGTCGACCGTTTCATCCCATCGAAATGCGACATCCATCCAGTCTGGCCGCGGCTCAGTACACCGGACAGTGACATCGTAGCCACGGGCCGCCATTAGGTTCGCTTGATCCAAGACAACTTTGACCCCACCAAACAGAGGTGCTCCATCCAGCAAGTAGATGATGTGCGCGTCGAACGCTCTCCTCGCCAAGGGCTAACTCAGCGCTTCAGCGAGTATCGACAGCCCTTGCAGATGTAGCGCTCGGGCGCCGCATCCAGGCCATAGACCAGTCGACGCGCTTTAGCAAACGCTGGTGACACCAGGACCTCCGCAAGCGAGTGCTCTCGAAGGTCGCCGACCACTTCCTTTTCGTCGTAGTCCTGGCAGCACAGGAGGCATTGACCATGCGGGTTGATGTGGAGATGTTGAATCGGACGCGAACCCATGTAGTCGCATCCCCCAAGGCGTCTCTTGCCCCCATCACCGGTCAAGCCGATATCTAGGTACCCCGCTCGATCGTTGACCACGAAACTCTTGGTGGTAAAACGCGTGCCCTCGAAGTACCGACTGATCTCTTCAAAATCTTGATGGTGGTGCTCATCGTCCGTGCCCAACACGACAATGTCCATCTGCTCAGCGACTTGCTTGTCCTTAGCGTAGTCCAGGTGCCGCATCACCATCGGCAGTTGGTCCTTGCCTCGATCCTTCGCATAGCGCTCGCGATCCATGGTCGAAAGATTGATCGACATGAAGCGGAGCCCGCCAAGCTCGATCAATTGGTCAACCCGGCGATGAGTCAAGCCGCTACCGTTGGTCAAGGTACTGGGCGGCAACCCGAACCGTTTGAGGGTTGCTACCTGTTCAATGAACCGAGGATCCGCGGTCGGCTCGTTGTAGGCGATCATGAACACCGATTCGATCGGCTCACCCAGCTCAGCGATCTGGCGCGCAATGTCCTCGTAAAGCTCCATGGACATGGAGTGAGCGGCTCGCGGCGCGAGCGAAACGGGGCAAAAGTAGCAAGACTGATTGCACACCGTATGCGCTTCAAGCTGGACGTATTTGATGCGGTACTGGTTGTCCAGATCATGGTCGGAGCGCACCACCCAGGCGCTCTCGATCAGTGGCCCCATCTCCTCAGTCTTTCCAGCTACCGGCGGCGATCCATGCTCCGTCCATTGGCGAAGAAACGAATAGTGCGGATCTCCTTCAGTGATCGTTGAATCAGTGTGGGGGTTATAGATCGCATCGTCGCCGACGTGAAGGTAGGGACTCGGAGACCAGGTCAGGTCTAGCCCTTCGGCAAGAGTCTCTTGCCAAGGATATGTGCGTTGTGGGCCAGCGGGTTGCGACGCCACAACAGGTTGCGAAGGAGCCATTATTGCGTGAAGCCTCGTTCGATGAACTCTGAGTCGGAGGTTGGCCCCTTTTGTCCAAAATGACAGAGCCAGCCATGAAGCTAGCACAAGGGGTCTGGGAGCTTTGGCAGTGCTCTCATGCTGAGTTACGATGCCCTGAGCTGGTGCGTCTAACTGCCGACTACGACACCTCGACACTCACCGAAGCCAACCCTAATCGCGTCTTTGCTTTCGCAATAGCCTCTCATGATGACTTCGTCGCCATCATTCAGCATCTTCCGCTCGGTCGAGTCCACAAGCTGTAGCGGCACCGCGCCTCGACGGGTGATCTCGAGCAAACTTCCTAGTTCGCCCGCTTCAGGACCTGACACCGTCCCAGTGCCGATTAGGTCACCCGGATTCAGGTCGCAACCATTAGATGCATGGTGCGTGATCATCTGCTCGGGCGTCCAATAGAGGTTCGCCACAGTCGTTTCGCTAAGCTTCTGCTCCACCCCTTCAGTCCGCATCTTCTCGCTGGCAAGGAAGACTTGGACCTGCATGTCGAATCCGGGCCGCTCGGTCGTTGATTGGAGATACGGCAATGGAGCTGGATCGCCTTCGGGCCGCGCGAACTCTTCGCAACGGTAGGGTGCGAGCGCTTCGAGTGTGACTATCCACGGCGAGATCGACGTTGCGAAACTCTTGGCTAGGAAGGGGCCCAACGGCTGATACTCCCAAGCCTGCAGATCGCGTGCGGACCAATCGTTGAGCAAGCAAACGCCAAACAGACGGTCTTCCGCATCTTCAATGAGTACAACCTCACCGCGTGGATTGACCGCTCCTCCGACCCACAAACCGACCTCCATCTCGTAGTCCAGTAGCCTGCATGAACCATAGGTTGGTTCCGCGTCATCTGGTCCCTTGCGCTGACCGCAGGGCCGACGTACTTCGGTGCCGGAGACGACGATGGTTGACGCGCGACCGTGGTAGCCAATCGGCACATACTTGTAGTTGGGCAATAGCGGGTTGTCGGGCCTGAACAAGCTGCCCACATTGGTTGCGTGAAACACCGAGGCGTAAAAGTCGGTGTAGTCGCCGATAGTGGCGGGCACGAGCATCTCGGCATCGCTTTGGGCTATCAAGCATTGCTTTAGCGCCGCTCTTGTCTGCGGGTCAGCGTCAGTGCTCAAACCAGCGCTTGCCCAACCTCTCAGGGCCTGCCAAGCACTGCGCTCGAGCGCCATCAGCGCATCGAGATTCTGCGCCGCGCAAGCGCTCTTAAGATCGACGTCGAAGGCGGCCACGAGGTCTTGGTTCTGAACACAAAGATTCAGGTCGACGATCTCGTCGCCGATCGCGATTCCGATCGATTGCCGCTGCTCTACGCTGAAGCAACCGAACGGCAGGTTCTGAATGGGAAAGTCGGTGTCGGCGGCGCGGGCCGATTCCACCCAAGACGCGAGGTCCGAGGAATGCGTGGCGTCACATCGAATCAAAGCAGGAATCTCCTAAAGAGGCGTTGAAATCAGCGGCTGTACTCAACCCCGCGGATCGGCTATCTACGCCTTTTCTTGGGTGCGTAGATATCGGTGACCGTGCCCTCGAAGACTTCAGCCGCAAGGCCTACTGTCTCAGACAAGGTCGGGTGAGCGTGAATGGTGAGGGCGATGTCGCTAGCGTCGCTGTTCATCTCGATGGCGTGCCCAATCTCAGCGATGACATCGCCGGCATTCGGTCCCACTGTGCCTCCGCCGAGCAGCCGATGGCTGTCGGGATCGAACAATAGCTTGGTTAGACCCTCATCGCGACCTAGAGCAAGGGCCCGCCCACTCGCAGCCCAAGGGAAAACGCCCTTTTGAAACGCAATACCCTGCTCCTTAGCAGCAGTCTCAGTCAGGCCGACCCAGGCAATCTCTGGATCGGTGTAGGCGACACTTGGGATCACTCGAGCATCAAAGCCGCTCTTAAGACCAGCCGCGACCTCCGCCGCCACATGCCCTTCATGAGTCGCCTTGTGCGCCAACATCGGTTGCCCCACCACATCGCCGACGGCGAAGATGTGAGGCACGTTCGTGCGCTGCTGTGAATCGACCTCAATGAAACCTCTATCGCTGACCGCGATCCCGGCCTTCTCGGCCGCAATCAAGTCTCCGTTAGGCCGGCGACCAACAGCAACCAGGATCGCGTCGAAAGCCGCCGTATCGGGCGCCTTCTTTCCTTCGAATTGTGCAATCAGTTCGTCGCCCTTGACCCGAACCTCCACGAGCTTGGTGTCGGTCCAGATGTTCTCGTAGCGCTTCTTGATACGACGCAGCAGCGGCTTGACTAAGTCGCGATCGGCTCCCACCATCAACTCTGGCATCAGCTCAACCACCGAGACCTTGGTGCCAAGAGCCTCATACACCGTAGCCATTTCGAGCCCGATAATGCCTCCACCGATCACAAGCAGCCGAGGTGGTACCTCTCGAAGTTCGAGTGCGGCGGTGGAATCCCAGACCCGGTCCGACTCATAAGGGATACCTGGAATCTTGGCCACTCGCGAGCCAACAGCCAGAACGAGCTTGCTAAAGCTGACTGTTCGCGTCTCAGCAGCATCGCCATCACTCATCGCAACGCGCATCGAATGCGGCCCGTCCAGCGTGCCGGACCCAGCAATGACCTCGACTTTGCGGCGTTTGGCCAATCCACCCAACCCGCCGGTGAGTTTGCCAACCACGCTCTCCTTCCATGCACGCAGGCGGTCGAGGTCGATCTGAGGTGCACCAAACTTGATGCCGTGTTCGGCAAACGATTGCGCTTCATCGATCACTTTGGCTGCGTGCAGCAGTGCCTTCGACGGAATGCAACCCACATTCAGACATACGCCACCCAAGGTCGCGTGGCGCTCGACCAGTGCAACCCTCAGCCCCAGATCCGCTGCGCGGAAGGCCGCCGCGTAGCCGCCTGGTCCTGAGCCTAGGACCGCCAAGTCGAAGTCGTAGTCGTGCGCAGCATTCACCGCCTCAGCGACTGTCGTTGCCTCGCCAACCGCCGCCGGTGGCACTGTGGCTTTGGCGGGAGCAGCTGACTGCGCAGCCACATCGCCGTCGGCCTTCGCTGCGGTATCGGCGTCGCCATCAGCATCGGCATCGGCATCGGCATCGGCATCGGCATCGGGAGCAACAGTCTCCGGCGCTTCCGCAACGGCTACGGTCACCAGGTCGGCGCCCTCTGCCACCTGATCCCCGACGTTGACCGTGATCGATTCGACCGTGCCAGCGACCGGGCTCGGCACCTCCATCGATGCCTTGTCGCTCTCGAGCGTCACCAACGAGTCGTCTACCGAGATCACATCGCCTACCGACACCAACACCTCGGTCACATCGACGGAGTCGAAGTCGCCGATATCGGGGACCACGACCGCTCTGGTGGCTGCTCTCGCGTCTACTCCTCTGGCCATCACAACACCAACCGCCTGACGTCGCTGAGCACTCGGGACAGAAAACCAGTGAACCGAGCCCCGGCCGCACCGTCGATGACCCGATGGTCATACGATACTGAGAACGGCAAGATCATGCGCGGTTGGAACTCTTGTCCGTCGTACACCGGCTGCCATTTGGAGCGAGCTACCCCGAGGATTGCCACTTCCGGCGCGTTGACGATGGGGGTGAAGTTAGTTCCGCCGATCCCGCCCAACGACGAGATGGTGAATGAAGCTCCTTGGATGTCGTTCGGTGAGAGTTTCCCCGCACGGGCGCGCTCGGAAACCGTGCCCAGTTCAGCGGCCAGGTCGTAGAGGCTCTTCTGGTCGACGTCGCGGATCACCGGAACCACCAACCCCTTGGGCGTATCGACCGCGATGCCCAGGTGGTAATAGCGCTTGAGCACAAGGCTCTCACCGTTGGCACTCAACGACGAGTTGAAATTGGGAAACTCCTTCAGGGCAGCCACAGCGGCCTTCATCAGGAAGGCCAACGGGGTCAGCTTCACGCCGCGTTGCTCAGCTTCGGACTTGAGGCTTTTGCGGAACGCCTCCAGTTCGGTGACGTCAGCTTCATCGAACTGCGTCACGTGGGGCACGTTCAACCAGCTCCGCCAAAGGTTGCGAGCAGAGGCTCGCTGGATCCGACTGAGAGCCTTGTCTTCGATCGGCCCGAACTTCGAAAAGTCGATCGTGGGCACTGCTGGGATTCCTGAGCCGCCTCCAACGTCAGCGCGTGAACCTGCACCGGTACCGGTACGGCCACTGTCCCCGGCGATCGCCGCTTTGACGAACCGTTGCACGTCTTCACGCAGAATGCGGCCCTTGGCTCCCGACCCTGCGACTTGACTCAGATCAACACCTAGCTCGCGCGCGAACCGACGGATGGAAGGGCTCGCGTGAGGCACCTTCGACCCACTGGCAACACTCGAGCTGGCCGGTCCAGACTCCGGAACCGGCGCGGCAGCCGGGGTAACGGCTAGCGCGGGCGAAGCTTCCGGCTCGACTACCGCAGAAGGTTCAGGTACGACCTCGGGTAACGGTTCAGGTTCAGATTCTCCAGGTACAGGTTCAGGTTCGGCCGTCGCGGCCTGACCGGCAGCGTCAACCTCGACCTTTGCAACCACATCGCCCTCACCCACTTGACCACCCACGGCGACCTCAAGACTGAGCACTTTGCCAGCGACCGGCGACGGAATCTCCATCGACGCCTTGTCGCTTTCGAGCGTCACCAAGGAATCATCCTCGGACACCACATCACCAACAGCAACCAATACCTCGATGACATCGACAGTGTCGAAATCACCGATGTCCGGAACCTTCACTTCGCGAACATCACTCACGGGTCTTCTCCTCAGGCGAACCTATTCAGATCTGGCAGCGTTAGACGGTGGTTGGATCGGCAGTTTCGGGATCGATCTCAAGTTTCTTGATCGCACCGCGCACCGTTTCGGCTTTGACTTTACCGTCCTCAGCGAGCGCTGAGAGGACCGCGACCACCACATGTCGGCGATCCACTTCGAAGAACGCGCGGAGCTGTTCGCGCGTGTCGGAGCGACCAAAGCCGTCGGTGCCGAGCACTCGATAACGACCCGAAATCCAGTTGCGGATTTGGTCGGCGTAAGTCTTCATGTAGTCGGTGGCGGCGATCACTGGTGCGTCGCTCGATTCGAACTGTTCTTCAACAAAACTCTTCTTGCGCTCAGCAGTTGGATGCAGTCGATTCCAGCGATCGGTAGCCAGGCCATCCCGTCGCAGCTCGTTGAAGCTAGTTGCACTCCACACCTCGGCCGCCACGCCCCAGTCCGCCTGGAGCATCTCTGCAGCAGCCTCGACCTCTCGTAGGATGGTGCCGCTGCCGATCAAACGCACCGGATGGCCTTCCCCAGCGGCTGACCGCAAACGATAGAGGCCTCGACGGATCCCCTCCTCCGCACCCTCGGGCATGGTCGGCTGCGGGTAGTTCTCATTCATCGTGGTGATGTAGTAGAAGACGCGCTCTTGTTCTTGGTACATGCGGCGCAGGCCATCTTGGATGATCACCGCCAGCTCGTAACCATAGGTCGGATCGTAAGCAATGCAGTTCGGCACTGAACTCGCCATCAGATGGCTATGGCCGTCCTGATGTTGCAGGCCCTCACCATTCAACGTCGTTCGCCCAGCGGTGCCGCCAATCAGAAAACCGCGCGCCTGCATGTCTGCGGCCGCCCAGATCAGATCGGCAACACGCTGGAACCCAAACATCGAGTAGAAGATGTAGAACGGAATCATCGACAGGCCGTGGTTTGCGTACGACGTGCCTGCAGCCGTCCAAGAGCACAGTGCACCCGCCTCGTTGATTCCCTCTTGCAGAATCTGACCGTCCTTGGCCTCCTTGTAAGGCGCAATCTGGCCCGCGTCGACCGGCTCGTAGAGCTGGCCGAACGGAGCATAGATACCCAACTGACGAAACATGCCTTCCATCCCGAAGGTCCGCGCTTCGTCCGCCACGATCGGCACAATGTACGGCTTGAGCGCCTTATCCCGAATGAGCAAGGTCAAGCAACGAACGAACGCCATGGTGGTCGAAATCTCTCGATCGGAAGCGGCGTTGAGTAGTTTGTCGAAGGTTTCCAGCGGCGGCGCTGGCAAGGCAGGCACACTGACCGATCTCGCTGGCAAATCCCCACCGAGTGCTTCGCGCCGAGTCCGTAGGTACTCCATCTCTGGGCTATCGGGTTCCGGGCGGTAGTAAGGCGGCATAGCGTCGGCGAGTTCTTCATCGGCGATGGGAATGCCAAACCGATCCCGATAGTGCATCAGGGCCTCCGCATCCATCTTCTTCTGTTGATGCGACGGGTTCTGGCCCTCGCCCGCCTCGCCCATGCCATAGCCCTTGACAGTCTTGGCAAGGATCACCGTCGGCTGTCCCTTGTGCTGGCTAGCGGCGTGGTACGCGGCGTACATCTTGTGAGGATCGTGACCACCGCGGTTCAACCGCCAAATGTCCTCATCGGTCATGGTGGCAACCATCTCCTTGAGTTCGGGATACTTGCCGAAGAAATGTTCGCGCACATACGCACCGTCACCGCTTGCCTTGTAGGCCTGATACTCGCCGTCGACAGCCTCTTCCATCCGCTGACGCAGAAGGCCGTGGCTGTCGCGCGCCAGAAGCGGATCCCAGTAGGAACCCCAGATCACCTTGATCACGTTCCAACCAGCACCTCGAAAAACCGACTCCAACTCTTGAATGATCTTACCGTTGCCACGCACCGGCCCATCGAGGCGTTGCAGATTGCAGTTGACCACGAAGATCAGATTGTCCAGTTTCTCGCGCGAGCCAAGCGAGATCGCACCCAATGACTCGGGCTCGTCCATCTCGCCATCCCCCATGAATGCCCACACCTTGCGGTCAGCATTCTTCTCCGGATCGAGCAACTCCCGATTTCCTAGATACTTCATGAAGCGCGCTTGATAGATCGCGGACATCGGCCCTAGTCCCATCGACACGGTTGGGAACTGCCAGAACTTGGGCATCAACCAGGGGTGCGGGTACGAGGCCAGTCCGCCGCCAACTTCTTGGCGAAAGCGATCTAGGTCCTTCTCTTCTAGACGCCCCTCAAGGAAGGCACGCGCGTAGATTCCCGGCGAGCTGTGCCCCTGAATCATCACCAGGTCGCCACCGAACTCTTCGTTGCGCCCACGAAAGAAGTGATTGAAGCCCACGTCGTAGAGTGTCGCAGCGGACGCAAACGACGCGATATGGCCACCTAGGCTCGGGTTCTTCTTGTTCGCTCGCGCGACGATCGCCATCGCGTTCCAACGGATCATCGACCGGATGCGCCACTCGAGTTCCGCGTCGCCCGGTGACCGCTCTTCTTTGGCAACCGGAATGGTGTTGCGATAGGCCGTTGTGGGGTTGTAAGGCAGATAGGCGCCGGAACGCCGCGCCTTATCAATCAGCACTTCCAACAGGTAGTGCGCGCGCTCAGTACCCTCGTTCTCAAGCACGCCGTCGAGCGCGTCGAGCCATTCCCTCGTCTCTTGAGGGTCCACGTCTTGTTGGGTCTTGACCGATGCCATGGTGAAGTTCTCCTGGAGTGCAAGTCGAGCGCTTGAAAGCCTTTACGCGTCAGACCTTAGCGCCGGTTGCCTCAACTAGGAGAGTTGTTCGCCAATGGCGAACTTGGGTTCGCGGTTAGGAACTTGCGCGAGCGACTTTCTTCTTGGAGGCCTTCACCTGACTCGCCTTCTTAGCGGCCGGATTGCTGACACTCTTCTTAGCGACCGCTTTCTTGCCCGCCTTGTTCTGCGCCGCCTTCTTCTTCGCCGCCTTCTTCTTCGCCGGCCCTTTCTTAGCCGCCTTCCTCTTGGTCGACGTCTTCTTGGTCGACGTCTTGCTTGGTGCCTTCTTCTTTGCGGCCGGGGCTTTGGGTCTGCGGATCGGTACCCGCCGCAGAGTGATGCGCCCGGACTCGGGCTCCCCACCAGCGGCAGCCGCACTCAACTCGGCAAACGATTCATCTAAGAAGTCGCGCAGGACATCAATGTCATCGCAAGCGCCGACATCGCTATTGAGACCGAAGTACAAGGTCTGAGCGTAACTGAAGATCGCGCAGCACACACCCATCTCGAAACCCACTGGAACGATTGGGTAATAACAACCCAAACGCTTGCCTTGGGCGTACAACGGAATTTGGGGGCCAGGAACGTTGGTGCATACAAGATTGAAGAGCGGATAGGGCGACGCTGCGATGGCTCCAAACGCTGCTTGAAACGGCGCTGGAACAGCCGATGCGAGGTTGGTCATCATGCTGACCCCCTCAGCGACCCGGCTCTCCTTGAGCGTTCTAGTCCCAACCCGAACTGACTGCAGGCGCATCGACGGGTCCTCGATATCGAGCGGCACTCGCACCGGCAAGATCGACACCAGGTTGCCGAGGTTGCCAGTCTCGCCCTCAGGACGCACATTGACCGGCACCATCACACTGGCGGTGCGCCCGTCTGTCTCTTGGCCGTGGTGCCGAGCGTACTTGGCCAGGGCCCCCGCTAGCGCAGTCAAGATCACGTCGTTCACCGTACCGCCGATGGATCGCCTGATCGCCCGTGCTTCACCGAACGAAAGCTCGGTCCAGGTGAAGTCACGTTCACCCGTGCACCGCTTATTGAAGGGCAAGCGCTTAGGCGGGGTCATCATGTCCGGCACGTTTTCGGACAAAGACGAGAACGTTTTGCGCATGGCGCCGAGATCAGCAGACTGTCCAATCTCGGTGAGCTTAGTGAGATGCGACGACCACGTCTCGATCTGTCCGCGCACGTTATCCCACATCGCCTCGCCGACGCGCTTGGCGCTGCCCGGAGGCTGGCTCGCGATGTAGCGATCCTCGAACTGCTTCGCCGGCGGATTTGGCTCGAGGTCAAACAGCGCTAACATGATCGCGTTGCCGCCGACCCCATCCACCATCGCATGGTGGATCTTAGACACCATGGCCGTTCGTCCTCCGCTCACGCCTTGGATCAGGTGGATCTCCCACAAAGGCCGAGTGCGATCCATCTGCCCTTCGATCAACCGGTTGGTCAACTCACGCAATTGCTGCATGGTGCCGGGAGCCTCGAGATGATGCACCGGCATGTGCTGCCGCAGATCAAAGCCCGGATCCGTTTCCCACGTGGGGTGGCCCACATAGAACGGCGGAGGCACTACTCGTTCTCTGAACCGTGGTAGCAATCGAATTCGGTTCTCGACTTGTTTGAGGTAGGACTCGACCTCTATTTCGCCTTCGACCACACACAAGGCGCCAATATGCATTGGTGCACTATCGCGCTCGAAGTACAAGAACGAAGCGTCCATGGAGCTAAGTCGGCCGTTGTGGGTCGGCGCTTGCGCTACCGGCGAACTCTTGGATCGATCGCTCATGGAATCTCGAGTCCTCAAATGGGGTGAAAGACGGCGCTATCCGGGGCGGCAAAGTATCACGACGCTCCGCATCTTCTCTAGGAGCGTGAGGCGAAACCAGCGTCCATCTACTGCTACAGTGCGCTCTTCGAAAAACGTTCCAGCACCCTTAGGTTCCCAGAGCCTCCACCGGAATGGGTGCTTCCCCGGAGATGCCTCCATGAGTTCCGCCTTCACCAAGCGTTATCCCAAGTACGTCGAACTCGACGAGACCAAGATCGAGATCCGACGGTTTGCGCCAGAGCACCGCAACGCGATGCTTGAGTTCGCTCGATCCTTGGGTGAGGAGGACCTGCTCTTTCTGCGCTTCGACATCACCAAAGAGGCAACCATAGACCAGTGGCTCGAGGGCGAGGCAAACAACCAGCGGGTAACGGTGATTGCTCTTGAAAAGGGCAAGGACCGGGTTCTTGGTTACAGCTCGCTCAGCCGCCAGCCTTTATCGTGGACCCGTCACCTGGGCGAGATCCGCGCGATCGTCAATCAGGAGCACCGGAAGATCGGTCTCGGTGCGAACCTGACTGAAGAGATCTTCGGCATCTGCCAAGAGCTCGATCTCCTCAAGGTCATCGCCAGGATGCCGCTGCGCCAAACGGGCGCCCGCCGCATGTTCGAGCGGCTCGGGTTTAGCGCGGAAGCTTTGCTCGCCGACTGGGTGATGGATCGCGAAGGCCAGACCCATGATCTGGTGGTCATGTCGGTCGACGTCACCTCGCTGACCTAAGCACACTCGGATCTAGGATGGTTCTCAGCAAGCACCCGTCCGCCGGCTGGACCCTGCTCGCCCTGTCCATCTTAGCGTCGGCCTGCGCACATCAGCGCCAAGCAGTTGAGCGCGTCGAGCCCGGCTCAACCGCGCCCCAACGAACACGAGCACTGGGTGACTATCCAACCCCGGTCCTGCTGGTCGGCATCGACGGGTTCAGATACGACTACCTCGATGTCTTCGAACCACCCAACCTCTTGGCGATCGCGGCAAACGGGGCGAGAGCAGAACGCCTGGTCCCTTCGTTCCCCTCAAAGACCTTTCCGAACCACTACACCTTGGTAACGGGACTGGTGCCAGACAACCACGGCATCGTGTCGAACAACATCGTGGATCCTAAGCTTGGCAAGTTCTCGCTCGGCAACCGCGATGCAGTCAGCGACGGGCGCTGGTGGGGCGGCGAACCCGTTTGGACTACCGCGCAGAACAACGGCCTACCCTCGGCGGCGCTTTTTTGGCCAGGGTCCGAAGCAGAGATCAACGGTGACCGTCCGGACTTCTGGCTTCCCTACGACGACGATCTTCCTGGCGCTGACCGTCTCGACAAGATCATCGAATGGCTGGCGCTGCCAGAAGCCGAACGTCCACGCTTTCTCACGCTCTACTTCAGTCGCGTAGATTCTGCGAGTCACCGCTACGGCCCGCTCTCCCATCAAGCGCGCACAGCGGTCATGGAGGTCGACGCCCTCCTCGGCGAGCTCAACGTCCGTCTTGAAGCCATGAGCCAACCGATTCATTGGGTGATCGTTTCCGACCACGGCATGGCTGAAACCGCGCCTGACCGCGTGATCATGGTTGACGACTACGTTGATCTAGATCAGTACCATTTGATCGACACCAGCCCAGTGCTGGCGATCGCTCCCAACACCGACCACGAAGCCTCTCCTGGGTGGGAAGATCGCTTGGTTTCGTCCTTGCGTCGCTCGCCGCACCTTGAGGCCTATCGTAAGAAGGATCTGCCAAAACATCTTCGGCACGGTTCCAACGATCGCGTCGCCCCGGTGCTCGCGCTAGCCAACGACGGATGGCGCTTTGCACTCCGAGCGCGAGAGGGATCGAGGCCACAAGTACGTCTTGGCGGGCAACACGGCTACGACCCCACCATCGATTCCATGGGCGCGCTGTTCGTCGCATCGGGCCCTAGGATCCTTCCGGGCGAGTTAGGCCCGATTCAGAACGTCGACGTGTACTCGCTCCTTTGCGAGTTGCTGGGGGTCGAACCTGCCACGAACGATGGTTCACTGGATGCGCTCGCACCGATCTTGCGATCCCGCGACTGACCCCAACGCCTAAGCCGAAGACCCCTGAGGGAACCCAACGTTTAAGAACAAGCGCCCCAAGACCAAGCGCCTAAGCAAAACTCCCGAGCAAACGCCGAGCCAGCGACTGCCCTGACAGGTGGACCTCGCGGAGCTGTTTTGACCAGGCAAGCGTGTCAATTTGGCCCTCGGCTCTGTGATGCCAGCGCACTCGAGGCGTCAAGCGCCCGGTTGCCGGACGATCGGAATGCTGGCCTCTGAATTGCAGTTTCGTTTTCATGGGGAAGAGACAGCAACGACTCTCAACCTCGCCGCCGCGCATTACCTCCACCTAACCTACAGGGGATTCGGCCCAGTGCATCGTTTCAAGACATCAAGCTCTGCCATCAAGACCACTCACGCCACTTCGGCTCTCGTTTTCGTCGGCCTTTGGATTGGCCTTACCGGGCTCATTTCGGGCTGTTCCAACGCGCCCCACATCGACTCAGAAGTGGCCCATAGCTACCGCACCAGCGTGCCAATCGGTCCGGTCGGACGCGGCTGGAATCGGGTCTGGGTTGGCCGGCTAGTGGATAAGCCTCAGTTGATCCAGCACAAGATCCAAGTCCAAGCGGACCTCGCCGGCGACCTGGTTCGCATGTCTCCGCGTGAGCGCCGCAAGATAGTCGGGACGCGGGTCTGCCCCGGCGCCGACCACGAGATCTGGCAGCAACTGCACTCCGGCCATGACATCCAGGTTGAACTCGCAACCAAGAAAAACGGCCCCTTCAGGGTTGTTTCCTGCCGACGCGCAGTCCTCTAAGGAAAGTTGGGCACGGGAGACTCTTCCAGGACAGTCCCGCTTCCCCCACAGAGCAGAAGGTGAGCGGTATAGGCTGGCAGTAGATTGGAGATCCGATGACTGAGCCCACCCCAACCACACCGCCCAAGACCAACGCTAAGGCGTCAGTGCCCGCAGCACCCAAGCATGGCCGCAAATCGAAGCGCGGCCCACTGATCTTCGCCCTTGTGGTGATGCTGATCGGGGCTTGGCTGTTGCTCGAGGCCTTCGGAGTCTCGGTTCCGTCATTCTCCAAGATCTGGCCCGTCTTCCTCGGGGTCGGCGGTCTCGCCTCTCTACTGGACTACCTCACAATCAGTCGACGGGCGCGCTCGCTCGGGCAAGCAGTCTTCGGGCTCTTGAGTGCAGGTGTCGGATTCGTCTTCTCTACCGGCAACGCCGGCTGGGGCGAGGTCTTGGACTGGCTGCCGGCACTGCCGATCATCATCGGGTTGGCCATGCTCACTACCTGGGCCGCAGCGGGTCGCAAAGACACTGGCCTTTTCACCGCCGCGCTGGTCGTGATCGCAGTCGGTTTCCTCGGCTACTTCTCTCGGTTTGACTTCTTACGCGACTTGCTGCCTTCAGCGCAGATCGTTTGGGCGGTCTCGCTGCTGCTCGTGGGCGCGCTGGTGACGTGGCGGGTGTTCAACAAGCCCACGGACTAGTTCGCAGGAGCGCCGGACGCGGCTCATCGACACCAAGCAGACTCGCAGGTGCGAAGCTGTCACCGCAGGGCCTCACAGCGACTCGGTCCAACATCGCCACCGCCATCCCCTCAAGGCGACCCCTCCAACTAGTTTCTAGTTTAAAGCGCGGCCAACGAAGTCGATGAAATCCTTGCGCGACTTGGCGTGATCCGCCTCCCTCAGGTAGAACATGTGACCTGCCTCGTAGTACTCCACTTGGATGTTGCGCCTGAGTGATCGAGGCAACTGCATGTGACTGACGGTGTAGTCGCTCGCGAAGTAAGGGGTTGCTAGATCGTAGTAGCCCGATTGAACCAACACGTGGAGTCGTGGATTCCTGACCATGGCAGCGCGTAAGGTCTCCGCGTAGTTGGCGTAGCCGTTTGTGTTGTAGCCTTGTCGACGCGAATTCTCGTGGTAATTCCAAGGACGCACGCGTCCGCCAGCTGACGGGCGAAAGCGTATTTCCCGGGGATAGCCGAGCTCGCGACGCAGATAGTCGTTGATCAAGGAGACGTACCAGCCGCTGGTCAGAGCGCCCGCCGGGTCGTACTCAAAGCGCTCGCCGGCTGAATCGAGGTCGGAGCCGGTATAGCGTGAGTCCAAACGACCGATCGTTTTGCCCTCGCTGCGCAGCAGCTCTTTAGTGAAGCGCATGATCTCAGGGCGATGATTGGTCTCACGGATGTAGGTCGGCGAAAGACCCGTAAGCGACGACAGCCGTTCGACGAGTCGTTCCTCATCCTCTCCTCGGAGACGATCGCCCAGCATGAGAGCCGAGTTGTAGTCCCCAAGCGCGAACTCTTCAGCTGCATCGAGCGCCGTCTCTAGGTCAGAGAACTCCTCCGACAATCGACCGTGGTACCAGGCACTAGCGGTCATGGTCGGCAGGATCAGGGCATGTGGAAGGTCATTACCGATGTTGAAGACCTTGGTTCCCCAGTCGAGCACCGAGGAGACCAGCGCGATGCCGTTGAGGTACATGCCGTGACCGTTCTGAAGTTCCTCAGCCAACCCGGCTGCACGCGTCGTTCCGTAGCTCTCGCCGGCAAGGAACTTCGGCGAACTCCAACGGCCGTTGCGACTGATCCAAAGATTGATAAATTCGGCGATGGTCTCAACATCATTGGTGAAACCATAAAACTGAGACTCGTCCTCACCGGGTGCAGGACGCGAGAACCCAGAACTCACCGGATCGATGAACACTAGATCGCTCACGTCGAGGACTGAGTATGGGTTGTCAATCAGGCGACCGGGCGGATTCGTATCGGGAAATCCCTCGGCGTCGAGCTGCGATCGTTTCGGGCCGTAAAGACCGAGATGCACCCATACCGATGCCGACAGCGGTCCACCGTTGAAAGCAAAGGTGACGGGCCGATCAACACTGTCCTCCCCGTTGGTACGCACGTAGCTGACATAGGTGAACCGTGCTTTGGCTTTGCCCGCCTTGTCACCGTCTTCGTGACGAGTCACCAGATCAGCGACCGTCGCTGTGTATTCAACGGTCTCGCCTCCGATGGCAACTGAGCCTCGTTTGGACGACATCAGCTCGGTCTCGAACTGAACGTCATCACCTGCTGGCGCCGGGCTCTCTGGTGCCATGCTCTCTGTTGACTGCGACCAAAGCGGGCACGCGAACAACACCGCTACAGCGATCAACAACCCACGAAGGTCAGGGGCGATCAGCATCAGCGCTCGATTCGATACAAAGGGGGTAGTACTGCGCATTGCGACTCCTTGAAAAAGCGGTTCCCGCCGACAGACGTTGGGGATGATCGATCAGTGGTACAAGCGGGGCTTGAAACCTGCAGCTCATGCTACGCCAACAGGCACTATGATCGACCCTCCGGCGGCAGGCTCTCAGAAAGAGCCATTCTTCAAGCACTCGAATGCCTGAAAGGCAACACAAACACCACTAATGATCGAGTCCTCCGAACCACTAGCAGCTGCAGTTGTCCCAGGAGACCAGCGAGCACCCACAGCCGACGAGGCTCGGCGGATTGGCGTCATCGACCTCGGCTCCAACACGGCACGTTTGGTCGTTTTCGAGTGCAACGGTACTTCTTCGTACCGGATGGTCGACTCGGTCCGTGAGCGAGTGCGTTTGGCCGAAGGCCTCAACCAGGACGGCACTCTTAAGCCAGCAGCAATTTCGAGGGCACTGGCGGCGATGGAGTTGTTTCACGACTTCGTCATGGCAGTTGGACTCGACGGTCTCGAAGTCATCGCCACCAGCGCGGTCCGTGACGCGGCCAACCGCGAGGAGATCCTCGGTCCACTCCGCGAACTGGGTCTCGAACCGCGAGTTCTCGACGGTCATCTCGAAGCGGCCTACGGTGTGCTAGCGGTGGCCAATACCAGCTGCGTCGACAACGCCTGGGTCATCGACCAGGGCGGCGGCAGTCTCCAGCTCTCGTTGATGGAACATCGTACCTACCAACATGGCGAGGCCTTCCAACTTGGCACACTCCGACTCACCGAGGCGTTTCTTGCAAGCGAGCACACAAGACCGGTGACACCTGCGCAAGTGCGCGAGGTTGAGAACCATTTGGAGAAGACGCTCGGCCCGGCGCTCGAAGCGTTGCGGCAGAAGCCCTACCCGCTGGTCTGCATGGGCGGTACGGTACGCAACCTTGCGAGCGCGGCACAACACCAACAGCAATACCCACTGAACCTGCTGCATGGCTACCGACTACGCCAGCAACCGCTCGAACAGTTGACCCGACTGGTACTGCAGCGAACCGTGAACGAACGGCAGGCACTACCGGGCCTCAGTACAGATCGCGCTGATGTCATCGGGGCTGGCGCCATCACCTTCAGGTGGCTACTGCGTAAGTCCCAACGCAAAGAGTTGGTGATCTCTGGCGCCGGCGTGCGCGAGGGCGCCTTGCTGCGTCGACTCTTGCCCGCCCCCCACTTGATCGAGGATGTCCGCCGCTTCTCCATCGGCAACGTGGCGAGTCACTATCCTCAACCTGTGGTGCACACCGAGAATGTAGTGCGTCTAGCACTGCAGCTATTCGACCAACTTCAACCTCTGCATGGACTCGCGGCGGCCGACCGTCTCCTACTCGAGGCAGCGGCCGGGCTTCACGACATCGGGATGGCGGTCTCCTACTACCGACACCATCGGCATGGTGCGTTCTTGCTCGAAGCCGCCGGTTTGGATGGTTTCGAGCATCACGAGATCGCCATGTTGTCGTTGTTGGTGAGATATCACCGGAAGAGCATCCCGAGCCGCGGCGCGTTCGCCACGCTGCTAGCTGGCGAAGAGGACGAGCGCCGGTTGTGGTCGCTCGCAGCCTGCCTCAGGCTTGCGGAACACCTAGAGCGTTCACGGACCGGTCGGATAGGCGACCTAGAGTTCAAGATCGCAGACGATGTCGCCACCCTGCACCTCAAGTCGAAGGTTCCGCCAACAGTCGAGATCTGGGAGGCGCGCAAGGACGCTGAACTGTTCGAGCTGGCCTTCGAGCGCAAGCTCGAGATCCAACATCGACCGTCATAGGCGGCCATCGGCGGTCAACCGAAGGGGCGACCCTCGGGCCAAACGGAAGGGCGCCGCAGCCAGCGTTGTTAGGATCGCATCACCAGGCACCGTCCAACTCGTGCCGGCCCAATCACAAGGAACAGGATGTCGCCATGCGCAATGCAAGTAAGGACCCTCATCGCAGCTCCACTCGCTCACTCGTCATAGCCATGTCGCTGGTGCTCGCAATGGCCCTGGCGGTCTCCAGCCTAAGCTTTGCAAGCACGACGGCCTCCACCGACGAGGCACCAACTTACAGCAGCGACGTTGCAGCGATCCTTCACGAACACTGCGCTTCATGCCATCGACCAGGCGAGATCGCGCCGATGTCACTCCTGACTTACGACCAAACGCGACCCTGGGCGAAATCGATTCGCGCCAATGTGCAAGCCGGAGTGATGCCGCCCTGGCACGCAGATTCGTCGAAGAAGGCCTATAGCAACGATCGATCCCTCAGCGCCAACGAGATCAAGACCATCGTCGATTGGGTCAATGGCGGCGCTAAATCAGGCGACCTAGCAGCAGCGCCGGCTCCGCCTCAGTTTGAGCAAGGTTGGCGTTTGGGCGAACCAGACCTGGTCTTTCGTGCCAAGAAGAAGTTCGTCGTGCCGGTCACGGATGATGAGATTCCGTACCAGTCGATCACCTTCCACGTCGAAGTGCCGGAAGATCTCTATGTGCGATCGTGGGAGATCCGGCCGTCGGACTTGCGAGTCGTGCATCACGCCAATCTAGTGCGCTCCCCCTCCAGTCTAGATGGTCAAAGCGTCGGCATCGCTGGCGCGGTGATGAAGGGTGGCGATTACATTGGCAGCTACCTGCCGGGTCACAACGCAGTCGAATACCCGGCCAGCATGGCCTACAAGCTTCCCAAGGGTTCGCACCTCGGCATCCAAGTGCACTACGTCTCGGTCGGTGAAGAGGTCGAGGACGAGCTCTTGTTCGGTGTGCACCTCGCCGAGGGCCGTGTCGACCAGTTGGTGCGCGTGGTGGGTACCGACTATCGCGCCCTCGAGATTCCTCCCAACGAGTCGCACTACGAAATCATCGACGAAATCGACCTCCTCTTCGACATGTACGCGCTGTCTAGTGGCGCTCACATGCACCTGCGCGGCAGCGCCTACACCATGGAAGTGGTCAAACCCGATGGCGCTGTGGAGCTCGTCACCGAGGTCCCCAACTACGACTTCAACTGGCAGAGCAACTACAAGCTCCAAGACCCGGTGTTCATGCCAAAGGGCTCGAAGCTACGGGTGACCTCAGTGTGGGACAACTCAGCAAACAACCCCTACAACCCGGACCCCTCGGCCACGGTCCGTTACGGGCCGTGGACCGAAGACGAGATGATCAACTCCTGGTCCCACGTTGTGTTGGCCGATGAGAAACTGGGGCTCAAGCTCAAAAATGGTCGAGTGGTCGGTCACTTTGACGATCGCAACACCGAGTTCAAGTCACCTTTCTTGATCCAATCATTGCCGCAGGCCAAAGGATTTCAGTCCAACGCGGACAAGATCAAGGCACACGAGGAAGACGAGGGAGACGAGGGAGACGAGTAGCCTTCAGTCTCGCCACAAGAAATCTGCTCCCTACGGTTCCGGCTGTCGATCCAAGAAGCGATCCAAGATCCAGTCAGACATGGTGTTCAACACCACCGGTGCAATGGTCTCTTCAATGGTGGCGTACTCGCTTGGTGAGCCGGTCGTCGACGTCTGGAACAGATGGTTGAGCTTGTCAAAACGACGAATGGTCACGTCCTTGTTGCCGCCCTCCATCAGAGCCTGGGCAATCTCACCAAGGTTCTGATCAGCATCGACTTGCAGATCCAAGTCCCCATTCAGCACTAGTACTGGCACCTTGACTTGACGCAGAGCAACGCGCGGGTCGAGCTTGACGAAAGCCTCAAACCACGGATTGAGCGCGCCCGCAACCGCCTGGTCGATCGCCTGCTCACGTTCTTGGCCGCTCAGTGCAGCTGTCTCAGGAGCCGCGGCCAGTTGCTCCTCGACCACCGCCCGCATCTGTTCCTTGCGCTCGTCCCTGGGACCATCGTCGCTGATGATGGCAATCGCGCGGCGTTGCAGCTTCAGTGATGACGCAACCATCTCCTCGGTCGCTCCTTGGGCGCGCGCGATCAGTTCAAGCTGCTCGATCAAGATTGCGCTACCAGAGACCCCGGTGCCAGCCATCATCACAACGAAAGCGATGTCTTCGCTCTGCGCCGCTGCCATGGGCCCAACCACGCCGCCCTCAGAATGTCCGATGACGCCGATCTCACGAATCCGCACGTCTGCTTTGAGAAACTCAACACCGGTGATGACGTCGGTGGCAAAGTCCGCACTGGTCGACTCCATCACGCTTCCGCCACTAGAACCGCCAACTCCGCGATCGTCGACGCGCAGAACAGCAATTCCCGCTCGCGTCAGATGGTCCGCTAAGACCCAGAAAGGCCGATGTCCCACCAACGCCTCGTCGCGGTCTTGAGGCCCGCTGCCGGTGATCAGGAGTGCGGCTGGAAACGGCCCCTCACCGGGAGGAAGCGTCAACGTCCCAGCAAGGCCGACCGCACCGTTTTCGTACGCCACCTCTTCTTCGCGGTACGGGAACGGAGGCTTAGGTTCCTGAGGCCTGTTTGGCCCAGCTAGGGTCTCCCGCCCCAGCCAGAATTTCATGGTCGCTCCAGCCTGCTTGAAATCTCCTTCGATCCGGTCGTCCCTGAAGGTGCCAACGAACGTCGGTGTGCCCGGAACGCCGCTGATCTGGAACTCGACAGTCTCACCGATGACGTCGAAGGCTCCGAGCGCAAGTCCTTTGGCACCTTGCATCGGAATGTCGATTGAGCCTTCCCACTCCTCACCGCTCCGGCTTAGATCAAGCTTGATTGCGAGCGGTTGGCCAGGGATCGTGATCTCTCCTTCCCAATGCCCAGAAAGGTCCTGGCCAACGGCTGGCGCTGCCATCAGTGCTCCTGCCATCAGCGCGACTGCCATCAGTGCGGCTCCCAGCACAACTGTCCTGAGTTGAATCGCGATCGGTTTCATGGTCGGTTCCCTGTGTATCAGTTGTCTGTCAATCGTCTATCGGTGTTCGGAGCACTGCCCTACGAACCAGCGCGATCCGCTATTCCGGTGCTCGTGGCAAGCAGGCGCTAGGATCATCGAGCAGCTGCTCCAAATCGAACATAGAACGAGTCCAAGCAACCAGCGGGAGTCCCATGGGATCAAACAAGCGCAGCACCAGTTACCGTTCCTTCTCCTACTTGCCCGATCATCCTGTGCACACCTTCCCGCTAGCAGCTGAACTGGGCCGAGCGCCCCAGCATCCAGTGGAGTTGACCGCCGAGCAGCTTACGCGACTCGAAGGCCTGCTCGCGGAAACCGTCCTGATCTCGCTTCACGAACATCTGGGCATCTTTCCAGATGATGTCACCACCACACCTGAGTATGCCCGCTACGGCCGAATGGCCACCGCCTTCGACGCACTGGCCGCATCGCACTGGGACTGCGTCTTCGACAACATGCTCGACGGCATCTGCCAAATCCACAGTCAAGGCGGATGGAAGTGGAGCGAGGTCATCCACGACCTCGGCATGCGTCTGTGTGACATTGCCCAACAGGACTTTGTCACTCACTGCCGTTCGGTGAGCGACATTCACGACGCACACTCGTCTGGGGGCCTGGCCTGGGTTGCTTCGATGGAGGGCGCGGCGATGATTGAGAACGAGCTCGATCGCATCGACTTGCTGTTTGGTCTTGGAGTCCGCGCACTGGGCATCACCTACTCTGAGTCCAACGCCCTCGGTTCCGGCCTACGTGAGCCCCGCGATGGTGGCCTCACCGTCTTTGGCCGCCAGGCGGTTGCACGCATGAACCATGTCGGCATGATGATCGATTGCTCTCACTGCGGCGATCAAACGACGCTCGACACCATCGAAGTGAGCGAACATCCGATTCTGCTGAGTCACATTGGAGCGCGAGCGGTGTGGAACTCGAATCGACTGGCGCCAGACGACGTACTCGAAGCGTGTGCCGCCAAGGGCGGCGTCATCGGTATTGAAGCGGCGCCTCACACCACGCTCTCCCCTGATCACACCAACCATTCGCTCGAATCGGTGATGGATCACTTCGAGTACATCAAGGCCCTGGTTGGAATCGACCACGTCACCTTCGGGCCCGATTGCGTCTACGGGGATCACGTTGGTCTACACAACGCTTACACCGCAAGTCTCTCGCTCAAGGAGTCGCGCGCTGGCCAACACACGGGTGAGCCCGACGGCAACCCGCCCTTCGAGAAGGTCGCCTACGTCGCTGGACTCGAGAACCCCACCGAAGGGTCGGTCAACATCCCGGCCTTCTTGATTAAGTCTGGATACTCAGACGAAGACATCGCCAAGGTTATGGGCGGCAATGCGCTGCGCGTGCTCGAACAAGTGTGGCCGAGCGGTGCGCCGTCTGAGCGCGCATCAAGCACAAGCGAGGTGCGCTAGTTGCCCTATCCGGGATTCCTCTACTGGGGCGTGTTCCTGGCCTGCGGTGCGGTGGTCGTCGCCTACCTTGCATGGATGTTCTGGGTCACACGCAGAGAGGCCGGGAGCAAGGGTTCCAGGAGTGCTTAGACCATGACGGTCGCGATCCTCGTGGGCTATCTGACGCTGCTCTTTGTGATCGCAGGCTGGAGCGCGAAACAGAGCGAAGGCGACGACGATTACTACATCGCAGGCGGCAAGCTTGGTTGGATCTTAGGTGGCGCCACCTTGGCCGCAACCCACGCCAGCGCCGGCACCTTCATCGGCACCATCGGTGTTGTCTACTCGGTTGGTTGGTCGTTCGCTTGGTTGATCTTGTCGATCCCCGCGGCCTACTGGTTTCTCGCGGCAGTCCTTGCACCGCGACTGACAAAGCGCCGCCACTTAACCTTGCCTGGATTCTTAGAACATCGCTATGAATCAGGCGCGGTGCGCAGTGTTGCCGCCGTTGTGGTGCTGGTCGCGATTGTGGTCTATGTGCAAGCGCAAGTGGTGGCCGGCGGACTGGTCGCTCATGTCGTGCTCGATATCCCGCCGCTGTGGGGCATGGTCGGTTTCACCATCATCCTGATCGCCTACACCATGATCGGCGGCATGATGGCCGTGGTTTACACGGACCTCTTGCAGTTGATCATCATGTTCTTCGGAGCACTGTTGGCACTGCCCTTCGCGCTCCATCGCGTCGGAGGATTGGGCAGTCTCCTCCGTCAAGCAGAAGCGGTAAAGCCGAATGTCTTCTCCTGGAACGCCATGCCTACGTCGCTGTTGCTGACCATGGGCCTCGCGTTCACCCTAGGCTCGATCGCGACGCCTGAGAAGCTGATGAGGCTCTACGCGATGAAGGATCTCCCCACCATTCGCAAGGGAACGTTGCTCGCGATCGTCACCACGTTGACCATGAACTTGGCGGTCATGACGCTAGCTTTGGTCAGCCTGGTCTTGTTTCCAGACCTGTCCACCGGAGACCTAGCAATGCCGGTGCTCGCACGCGAAGTGCTGCCACCAGTGTTGGGCTCTTTGTTGCTGGCCGCCATCACAGCGGCAATGATGTCCACCGTCGACTCACTGCTCCTCGTGGCCTCTTCGGCTCTCTCTTTGGACCTCTACGCGCGCTGGCGACCGCAGTCATCAGAACAAGCAAAGGCCTGGGTGCGACGGCTCGGCGTGATCGTCACCGGCGCAATCCCACTCGGACTCTTGCTTGCGGGTGTCGGCAAGGGGGAGTTGGTGCAGTTCATCGTGCTGTTGTTCTCCGCAATGATGGCTTCTTGTTTCCTCGCACCCGTGGTGCTCGGTCTCTTCTGGCGTGGGGCCAACCATGTCGGAGCGATCGCTGCGATGCTCAGCGGGCTGACCGCCTGCATTGGTTGGAAAGCTCTCGGTCCAGCGAGCATCGACCCCGTACTTCCAGGTGTGGTGGCTTCAACCATCGCGCTAGTCGTCGGTTCTCAGTTCACCAACATCAACCGGTACTCGAAGCAAACCTCGTCCAGTTAACATCACTGCTCAAATCGAAGCGAACTCGCTCCCGCCTTCCAATCAAAACCCTCAGGAGACTCCGTATGTCCGGCCCACTTCAAGGTTTCAAGATCATCGAGATCGCTGGCATCGGCCCAGGTCCCTTCTGCGCCATGATGCTCGCCGATCAAGGCGCAGAGGTGATCCGCATCGACCGCAAGAGTGCGGCGGGCACCGGCAGCAAGTTCAACTTCCTCAATCGCGGCCGCAAGTCGATCGCGGTCGACCTTAAGTCTCCAGAAGGCATCGAGCTAGTGCTGCGCCTGGTGGAAAACGCAGACGGCTTGATCGAGGGCTTCAGACCGGGCGTGATGGAACGCCTAGGTCTCGGCCCCGATGTTTGCCAAGAGCGCAACGCAAAGCTGGTGTTCGGTCGCATGACGGGCTGGGGCCAGTCCGGTTCGATGGCCAAGGCTGCAGGCCACGACATCAACTACATCAGCCTCTCCGGCGCCCTCCACGCGATCGGTCGCGACGGTGGAGCGCCGGTGCCGCCTCTCAATCTGGTCGGTGATTTCGGCGGCGGCGGCATGCTGCTCGCTTTCGGTATGGTGTGCGCCCTGCTCGAAGCGAAGGGCTCGGGCCAAGGACAGGTCGTCGACGCTGCCATGACCGACGGTTCGGCACTACTGATGACGCCCATTTTTGGCATGAACGCCGCTGGCTCCTGGAGCAACCAACGCGGCCGCAACCTTCTAGATTCAGGCGCCCACTTTTACGATGTCTATCCTTGCGCAGACGAGAAATTCGTCTCCCTCGGTTCGATCGAACCACAGTTCTACAAATTGTTGCTTGAACTCACCGAACTGACCGACGACGAAGAACTCGCCAGCCAACAAATGGACCCCAAGGCCTGGCCCAAATTCAAAGCTCGGCTCGCCCAGGTCATGGCCACAAAGACCCGAGATGAATGGTGCGAGATCATGGAGGGCACCGACGTCTGCTTCGCCCCGGTCTTGGACTTCGATGAAGCCAAGGCTCACCCGCACAACCTGGAACGCAACACCTTCGTTGCAGTCGATGGCCTCGAGCAACCAGCACCGGCGCCGCGCTTTTCTCGGACGCCGGGTGCGGTATCGTCAGGGCCGCCCAAAGCCGGTGCGCACAATCAAGAGGCGCTCACCGCTTGGGGCTTTTCTTCTGACGAAATCGGTGCGGCCGAAAACGCTGGCGCCATCTAGCGACCCATCACGGAGACCACAGATGAAGATCTTGATCGACTACTGCGGAGCTTGAAACTACCTGCCCCGCGCCTCCAGTTTGGAGGCCCAGATTCAAGAACAACACCCAAACGCGGAGATCAAGCTGATTCGCGGTGGCGGCGGTGTCTTTGACGTCACAGTCGGTGACTTACTGGTGTTCTCCAAGCATCAAACCGGTCGCTACCCTGAAGCGAAAGAGATCCTCGCCTCAATCGCCGCCCTCCGCTAGACGCACGATCGTGGAGTGAAGCGGGGGCGACGGCCAACAAGAGCTGACGCCGCCAGACCTCGGTCGATGGCCAAGGCTCTAACCCAAGAGGCCCTGCGCGATCGCTAAGCGCCAAACGGCTGATCAACGCACTCGCACCCACTCACTCGTTATCGGCACCCTCTGCGACGACCGATTTCTCGCGCCAGAAGGCGACCAGCGCATCGACTTGGCCCTCGGTGAGATCGAGATAGGGCACCATGACCGGAAAGAAGTCCTGGCGTACGGCAGCGGTAGGGTCGGAGATCGAGCGGCGCACGAAGTCTTCGTCCAAGATGGCTGTCTCACCAGTCCGTAGCGGAACCTCCCCCAGCCATGCCTGCCCCATCACTGGCCCTTGCAGCTGTGCGCCGCTCAGCGAGTGGCAAGTGACGCAGCCAAGATGAGCGAACAATCGCTCGCCCCATTCGAGTTCTGATTCGCCCTCACGCTGAAGGGTCCGATCACTGCAAGCAAGCAGCAAGGGGAAGAGAGCCAAAGCGAATAGCGCAAGACCCCGCGTCGGGGACGTCGATGGGTGCGTCGGAATTATCGTTGGGTACTTCGCGTTCATTGGCGCCAGCATCATAGTCGTCAGCGGAGACTGGAACCAGCACCCTCAGGACGAAAGCCGCAAGAACTCAACCCTGGCCGTTGAACTGCTGGTCGCTGGGGCGGAAACGGTTGCGCTGTGACCGACACCGTGACAAACATTGAGAGGCACCGGTAGGGTGAAGTCGATCCAACTAACGCCTGTCCGATCAGTAAATGAAGACACCATCTACAACACCAAACACACAGCAGAGCGCGGAACCCACGCCTCCGGATCACCAGAGCACACTCTCGGTGCCCCAGGGAATCGACCTACGCTATTTGGCCGCACCTAGTCACCACCGTCTTCCGTCACCGTCAGAACGCGCAGGGAGGCCGACTCTGGGAGGCGTCCTCCGGATCGCCAGCCGATTGCATCAAGAACCGCATCAAGTAGCGGTCAGTTGGCCCAACCAACCCCTCGTGATCCAGATCCGGGCCTGGGGTGCCCACGCCGACGAACTCGCCACAAAGGTCCCGGACCTACTCGGCTTCAACGACCGAACCGCTCGCGACTTCGAGCCCAGCCGAATTGCTGACACGTTCGAGCCTCACCGCGGTGAGCTCACACCGCAGCAGCGGGTTACGGCGTGGCACGCGAAGCATCCAGGCCTCCGGCTCACCAAGAACCTCTCAGTGCTCGACACCTTGGTGCCCATCATCATCGCCCAGAGAATTCTCGGCAAGGAAGCCAAACACATCCATCGTCGTCTCTTCCGCTATGCAGCGGAGGAAGCACCCGGGCCGCCAGGCATCAAGGTGCCTCCTTCACCGGAGGCGCTGCGCAATATCGGCTATGAAACCTGGCATCAGATGGGCTTGGAACGTAGCCGGGCCCGCCTCATTCATCGCTGCGCCGCCGAGGCGAGTCGCCTCGAATCGTGGCGGGATCTCGACACCGAGACCCTCTACTCCAACCTCACCGCCATTCCTCGCATCGGCCCCTGGACCGCCAACCGACTGCTCTACGCCTTGGGCCATTCGGACGCAGTTTGGATCGGCGACTACAACCTGCCGTCGTTCGCTGCATGGAATCTCGAGGACGTTGCACGTGCCGACGATCAGCGTCTGCTCGAACTCCTCGAGCCGTTCCGTGGCCAACGTGCTCGAGTACTCAGGTTGATGGAGCTTGAGGGATCAGGGCCGCCGCGGTTCGGCGCCCGTCTACCCTTGAGGAACATTCAAGCCCACTAGCGAGTGTGCCTACCTCAGGCCAGTCAACGCACGGGAGATCACCATCCGTTGGATCTCGCTGGTGCCCTCATAGATCTCCGTGATCTTCGCGTCGCGATAGTAGCGTTCCAAGGGCATCTCCTTGCTGTAGCCCATGCCGCCGTGCACCTGAATCGCCTGATTCGCGACCCAGGTCGCGGCCTCACTAGCGTAGAGCTTCGCCATGCTGGCTTCGAGCGCGTAGCTGCCATCGCCCGGCGATGCCGCATTCTTCTTATGAGCGGCCGAATAGGTGAGTAGGCGGGCCGCCTCGACCCGGGTCTTCATGTCCGCCAGCTTCTGCTGAATCATTTGGAACTGGCCGATCTTCTGGCCGAACGCCTCGCGATCACGGGCATAGGCGATGCTCGCCTCCAGAGCCGCCTCCGCGATCCCCACCGCTTGCGCCGCAATACCAATGCGGCCACCATCGAGTGTGGTCATAGCGATCTTGAAGCCTTGCCCCTCCTCCCCGAGTCGATCCTCAACCGGGCAGCGGTAGTTCTCGAACAGAATCTCAGATGTGGCACTTGCACGAATACCGAGCTTCGGCTCCTTCTTACCGCGAGCGAAACCGGCGACGGTGGTGTCGATGATGAACGCGGTCACTCCCCGGTGCTTTTGCTCGGGATCGGTCAGCGTGTAGAGCACGATGAAGTCCGCATAGGGCGCATTTGACACCCATGACTTGGTGCCGTTGATCACGTAGTGAGAGCCATCCTCACTGAGTACGGCACGACTCTTCATGGTGCCGGCATCGCTGCCGCTCATCGGCTCGGTAAGACTGAACGCACCAATCTTCTCCCCCGATGCCACCGGAGTCAGGTACTTCTGCTTTTGCTGCTCGGTGCCGTACATTTCGAGCGGGGCACCATAGAGACTGTTGTTGACGGACATGATGGTGCCGTGCGCCGCATCGACCTTCGAAATCTCGATCAGCGCAAGCACATAGGCTAGAGCGTCCATGCCAGCGCCACCATACTCCGGCGCAACACTCACCCCCATCAGACCTTGCTCGCCTAGACCCCGAACCGTCTCGATTGGGAACTCTCCGGCCTCATCGAACTCAGCGGCGATCGGCTCAATGTGTTGTTTGGCGAACTCGCGCGCTGCGTCGCGGATCATCTGATGTTGCTTCGATAGCTCGCTCACGTCTCACTCCTCAGAGGCATAACAAAGGTCATGGGGCTGGAATCGGCAGATCGCCTCTACGCCCGCAAACAGGAGGGTCGATCTTAGCCTGTGACCGCGCCTTCCTCTGGCACCAAAGGTACAAGGTCCTACCTAGACGAACGGGACGCCACTAGCTCGCTTGGAATCTCGATCTCAACCTCTAGCAGCTGCTGCGCCATCCCTTTGGCCAGAGGATCAAGCCGCAAACTACCCATGCCACCTCCACCAAGCGAGTTGGCGAAAAGAAAATTGAGTGCGTGGATTCCGGGCAACTCAAACCGCTCAACCAGCTGCGCGTGTCGCTCGACCGACTGTTCATCGAAGACGTGTTGCATGTGCTGCGCAACAAACTCGCAGGTCAACGACCTGCGAATCCATGGCAAGAAGTCTGGACGCCGAGCCATCACACCGACGTTGAAGCGATTGCCCTTATCCCCGCTGCGGCCCCAAGCTAGATCGATCAAGGGGACTGAGGTCAAGGTCCCGCTTCCAAAGTCGAGCGACTCGGAGGAATCCGGGTCGAGCGAACCCGGACCGCCAGGAGCATCGACGCCAGCAGGAATCTCCACCGCAGTCGCCCCCGCGCCGAGGTCAACGGTGACCGGCACCTCGCTCTTGTTGAGCAAGAATGAGAACAAGCGAACGACAGACGACGGTTGCGGTCGACCACCAAGGAACCACCCCGTGGAACCAACCGACATACTCGTCGTCGGCGACAGCACTTCTCGAGCGAACAACTTAAGCGCAACTTTAGACTCGTGCTCCACCGCAATCTTGGTGAGCACCTCTCGCGAGTCAGCCGTACGAGAGTGCGGCCCGTAGCTGAACTCAGCACCGAGGGTCTCAACCCTGGTGGTGCGAAACGGGGCGAGGCCTCTGTTGCTAAACATCTCCTCGCACCGCTCGATCACCGCCGCCGCCTGTCGAGCACCCTTGTCAGCGGCCTCACGTCCAACGATCGGCATCATCGCCATGCAACGAAAGCCGTCCTCATAGGTGGCGCACACCTTGTAGTGAGGTGACGGAGCCTGACCTGTGCATCCGCTGACTCGAACTCGATCGCAGTCCAACTGCTCCAACTTCACTTCGGAGAAGTCACACACAACATCGGGCAACAAATAGCGCTGCGGATCGCCAATCTCATAGAGCAGCTGCTCACCAACCGTTGCTTCCGTCACCAGGCCGCCGGTGTTAGGCGGCTTGGTAACCACGAACGAACCATCGCTCGAACACTCGAGCACCGGATAGCCAATGTGCGCCCAATCAGGAACCTCTCGCCAGTCGGTAAAGAGCCCGCCGGTTGCCTGTGCGCCGCATTCGATGATGTGCCCGCCTAGGCTAGATCCTGTCCGGAAATGGCGCTTCTGGGAGTTCCGTACGGTGGTCGATTCTCTCTTCGGTGGTACTTCGTGCGTTTCTTGGCGCGCACTAGGTCAATTGTTCCAAGGGATGGCTGGAATAGCAGTGGCTTCACGCGT
>JAJCXN010000036.1 GCA_029263415.1 Acidobacteriota bacterium | reverse complement strand
GCTTCGCTCTCCCAACTACGCGGAAACATCGATGGAAAGCCCGGTGCGGAACGAAAGTCGCACGCCGGGTTTGGAAGAGGGGGCCTTGCAAACCGTCGGATGAAAGTCCGGTAGGCGGCAGGGTCCCCACTCTTACCTGAGTGCGACGTGTGCGTGCACTTCGACGCCGAAGCGCTGCTTCGCACGCGCGATGACGCCGATGATGATGCTGGTGACGTGGGTATCTGGCTTGAGCAGGAATCGACCTTGAAGCGTCTTCGCTGTGATCTCGACGGTACTCTTGCCGTTCTCTTGCGCGCCGTTGAGGAAGCGAACTGGGTGCATGATTATCCCTCCACGTACATAGACGCGGAGGGGCGATGGACTCGCGCAAAGTGACGACTCTTTAAACTGGCCCGACGCCTCTTCCAGGGGTTCACCAGCTTCAAAGATTGCCTAGGACCACGAGATTGCAGAGTCTTGGACTCGTACTTATCCTTGGCGGTGCACAGCTTGGCCTGGTCGCTACTCGCACGCGCCAATCGAAGTGATGGATCTTCTGGACCTCGACATCCTGGTCAATTGATGTCGCTATTGCCCTAGAGCCCTAGAGCCCTAGAGCCCTAGAGATTTCCAAGTGCATGGGATTGGTTAGCATCGGCCGCTGCAAACTCAAACCAGGAGAAACCATGTCAGATCGAATTGAAACCGGAACCGAACATCTGTTGGCCCACAAGAGCGATGGCGTGGCCACGCTGACCCTGAACCGTCCACAAGCACTGAATGCCATGTCCGGTGAGATGAACGCGGCATTGCAAGACACTCTCGCGTTGGTCGAAGTGGATGCGGAGGTTCGCTGCGTGGTGCTCACCGGTGCGGGTCGCGGTTTCTGCGCGGGTGGCGACGTGAAGGGGATGGCCGCTGCAGGGGATGGCACTGTCGGTGACGCCACCATCGATGCTGCGATTCATCAGCAACGGATCAACCAGCGAGAGACGGCAGGCAAGTTGTTCTCGATGCCGAAGCCGACAATCGCCGCATTGCCGGGCGCTGCGGCTGGAGCCGGGTTGGCGTTGGCGCTGGCGTGTGATCTCAGGGTCATGTCGAGTAAGGCGATCATGACCACCGCGTTCGCGCGGGTGGGCTTTTCTGGCGACTACGGTGGGACCTACTTCATGACGCAGTTGATCGGTTCGGCCAAGGCGCGGGAACTCTACTTCTTGTCAGATCGGGTGTCGGCACAGGAAGCTTTGAGCTTGGGTCTAGTCAACTGGGTATGCGAGCAGGAGGAGTTGGAGGCAAAGACGGCTGAGATCGCTGGGAGGTTGGCCAAGGGGCCAGCAGTTGCGTATAGGTACATGAAGGAGAACTTGAATCGTGCGATGGGTGGGGAGATGACGGAGTGCTTGGATATGGAGGCGACGCACCATATTCATTGTGGGCAGACCGAGGATCATGCGGGGGCGGTAAAGGCGTTTGTGGCTAAGCAGGAGCCGGTGTTCGCGGGACGGTGAAGTTGGCGGTAGCGGGAGGTCGAAATCGTAGAAAGCTGATGTCGTCTTGTGCAAGGGCTAGTGCGATCGCGGCGCTCCCGCACGCCCTGTTGCTACCCTCGGCAGCAGGAAAACTCGTCTCATGCGCCCCGGCTTCACCCGCCTGTTGAACGGACAGGTGTAGCCCGGCGGGAGGCCTCACACTCCCGCCTGGCGCACTCGCTCGCCAGCAGCGCGATCGATCACCCCGCTTTGGCTGGCGAGTTTTAGGCGTTGGCCAGCGTTGGCCCTATGTTGATGGGGTAAAGGGGGTTTCGCCCCACTGTTGTGAAGGGTGGAGTTGAAGGTATGAGTTGGGGACTCACGCCTTCACCGAGAGGTTCTTCGGCACGAAGCTTGCGTCTCGTTGGACAAGCGTTGCTTCTAGATCGGGCGTCGCGCGAAGAAGTTGGCTCCTTCGACGCCGAACTTGCGGGCAATGTGTTCTTTGGAGGTTTCGGCAAAGGCGTCGAAGCGACGGACTTCCCGGACATCGACGAAGCCTAGGCCTTCAAGCAGCTGAACGAGCTCTGCAGACTGCAGAGCGCCGGCGATTCAGCCGGTCCACAGGTCGATGTCGTTTCTGGCGTCTTCGCTGAGCTCGCGGTTCATGATGATGTCGCCGAGCAGAAGGCGGCCGCCGGGTTTGAGGATGCGTTTGATTTCGGAGAAGGCGGCGTTCTTGTCAGGGGCAAGGTTCAAGACACCGTTGGAGATAGCGACATCGACGGTGCCGTCTTCGATCGGGAGCGCGGTGAGGTCTCCCTTGCGAGCCTGCGCGTTGATTGCGCCCATTTCGGCGGCGGAGTTGGTGGTGCTGGCGAGCATCTCGTCGGTCATGTCGACACCGATGGCTTGGCCCGCTGGGCCGACACGCTTGCTGGCGAGGAGGATGTCCATGCCTGCGCCGCAGCCGAGGTCAACGATCGTCTCGCCAGGCGCGAGCTCGTCGATTGCGAGTGGGTTAGCTACGCCAGCGAACGAGGCGGTGGCGGCGGTGGGCAGTTCGTTGAGTTCTGAGGCGTCGTAGCCGAGCTTGGAGGCGGCGTATTCAGGGCCGCGATGAAAGTGGAAGTCGCCGTTTGGTGCGACCGCGACTTGCGAGTAGACATCTTTGATCTCCTGGCGGAGCTGGTTGACGTCGAGACCAATCGGACATTGCAGAGCCATGGATGTGTTCCTTCAAGCGTTGGTGAGAGGCCCCGGGCTCGCGATCGCGCGGTTTCTGGCCTTCACCTGTTTGCTAAGGAAGATCTGCTGGGCAGGTTACAGGTCTCTTGAAGGAAAGTTCCTTCAGCTGATCGCTGGTGCGTCGCTGCCGAGGAACTGCTCCCGGAGAGTGCGCTTGAGCACCTTGCCGGTGGCGTTGCGGGGGAGGGCATCAACGAATTCCACGGTCTCAGGGATCTTGAACTTGGCGAGGTTCTCGAGACAGTGAGCGATGACCCGATGCTCGTCGAGCTTGTACTCATCTTTGACAACAATCACTGCTTTTCCGGTCTCTCCCCAGCGCTCGTGCGGAATGCCGATGACGGCAGCCTCGGCGACCGCTTCTAACTGGTAGATCACGTTTTCAACCTCTGCCGGGTAGACGTTCTCGCCGCCGGAGATGTACATGTCCTTCCACCGATCCACGATGTACAAAAAACCCTCGTCGTCGAACTTCGCGGCGTCTCCAGTTTTCAGCCAGCCGTCCACGAAGGACGAGGCGGTGGCTTCCGGTTTGTTCCAGTAGCCGGGGGTGACGTTGGGTCCCTTGATCAGGAGTTCCCCGGCGACGCCGGCTGGGACTTCCTCTCCTTCGTCGTCGACGATCTTGATCTCGGAGTGAAGCACTGTTTTGCCGCACGATCCGAGTTTGCGAACAGCATCGTCTGGATCCAGACCGCTGCCGCCAGGGCTGGTCTCAGTCATGCCCCAGCCTTGACTCATGCGAACTCCGCGGGCCTGCCAGGTCTCGAGAATGATCTCGGCGCAGGGTGCGCCACCGACTCCGGCGGTGACGATGCGGCTAAGGTCGGTTGCTGCGAACTTCGGATGGTTCATCATGAACTGGTAAGGCGCCGGCACCGCGAAGAGGTGAGTGATACCTAGTGCGGGATCGTTGATTAGGTCGAGCGACTGCCCCGGTTCGAACTCGCGACAGATCACAACTTTACCGCCGGCATGGAGCACGGGATTGGCGTAGCAGTTGAGCCCGCCCGTGTGAAACAACGGCAACACCACGAGTTGCACGGTATCCGGAGTAATGCGCGCGGGGATGCCAGTGTTAACGCAATTGATGAAGTTCATCCCGTGGGTGATCATCGCGCCCTTGGGGTGGCCGGTTGTTCCAGATGTGTACATGATCATGGTCACGTCGTCGTGAGTTTGAATCACGGGTTCATAAGTAAGACCGAGGCCTTCGGTGATCGCGGCTTCGTAGGTCGTCGTGGCGCTGGCCGGGTCGATCTTGAACAACTGTTGGATATCGCACCTGCCCTGGAGCGCGGTTGCGACCCCAGCGAACTCGCCACTGTGTACCAGCACCTTTGGTGAACAGTCACCGACGATGTAGGTGAGCTCGTTCTCGGTCAGGCGCCAGTTGAGGGGAACTGAGATTGCGCCGATCTTGGCGCACGCGAATTCAAGCTCGAAGTGTTCTGGCCCATTGAGAGCAAGGAGCGCGACGCGGTCTGACTTGCGAATGCCGGCATTCTGCAAGCTTGCAGCGAGCGCACTTGCGCGCTTGTCGAGTTCAGCGTAGGAGAGTTGCCGCCCGGTTGCGTGATCGATGATCGCGATCTTGTTGGGGAGACGACGAGCTTGGGCGCGGCTCCAGTCGTAGTGCTGCATGGGCATCGCATGGTTCCTTTTGCTGAGGGGAGCTGAGGTTCGAAGTTCTGGCACGGGGTGAGGAAGGCCACAGGCGAAACCGAGGCAGAGTTATAACAGCGTTGCTGGCTGGCGATCGACTGAAGGTTCTGCTCGTTGCCGTTGCCGTTGCCGTTGCCGTTTCCGTAGCTGCCCTGCGGCTGCTGCCGCGACGTGCGACCAGCTCGCAGCTCCTCGGGCGAGAGTGCTCGAAGTTTGGCAGGGAAGCTCGAAGTTTGGCAGGGAAGGTAGTGGCCTGTGCGAGACTTCGCTCACACGGATTTCTGTGGAGCGCCCAGTCGCGCGCCACAAGGAGAGCGAGTTGAAGACCAAGATCAGGTGGCACGGTGGGCAGCGTTTCGAGGGAGAGGTCGACGGCGCACCGATTGTGCTGGATGGTGAGTCAGCAACTGAGGCGGGGCCGATGCAGGTCGTGCTCGGTGCCTTGGCTGGTTGTATGGGGATCGATATCGCCATGATCCTTGAGAAGGGACGAGTTGAGTTGAGTGATCTCGAAGTCGAGGTGGAGGGGCAGCGGGCGGAGGATCCCCCACGCTGCTTCATTGGCTACACCATGGTGGTCAAGGTGACGGCCAAAGAACCGAGTGATCGGCTGCGCGAGAAGGTCGAGCGGGCCGTGGCTCTTTCGAAAGAGAAGTACTGCTCGGTCTGGCACACGTTGGATCGGCATGTGGCCTTTGAGGTCGCAGTCGAGATCGCAGGGCAACGCGGATAGGACCGTCGGAAGCAGCCCGGGCAAGTCTGGCTCGGGCTAACTGCTCAGTTCGCGATGCAACCACGCTTTGGCAAACCGCAAGCGACGCTCAACGGTCGCTACGGAAAGGTCGGCGGCTTCGGTAGCGCTGAACGGCTTCACTCTCAGAGAGGATCAACGACGGCACCTGGCTCGCGGGTCCAGGATTCTTCGTCCGCAGATCGCTCAATGCGAGGCTTCGTTCGGCCACGGGAAGATCCACCAACTCCTCAAAGAGCTGGCGCATCTCGAGCCAAGAATCGTCCGCTGTCACAGGACCAGGCCGCTTTAGAGGCGGAGATCAGTGCGATGTGCGTTCAACAAAGCTCGCGAGCGTGGTGCGCCACTGTTCGAGAAGTGATTCCTCAACGTACATCATGTGCCCGGCCGCGAAGTCCGCGCGTTCGATGTTGTCGCGCAGATCGGGCGGCAGATTCAGACTGTCCATGGTCCACACTGCAGCGAAGTAGGGCGTGGCGAGGTCGTAGATCCCGTTAATCAACAGCACTTCGAGGCGCGGGTTACGGGTGAGAGCCCGTGCCAGATCTGGCGCAACGTTGGGGATTGCTCCGCGTGAGAATGAACGGGCTCCACCTTGACGCTCCCAGTTCCACGGCCGCGCCATGCCGCTGGGCACGTACTCGCGATCGCCGTCATAGCCGAGTTGGTCGCGGAGGTAGGTATTGAAGATCGACGTGTAAGCGGAGCTGATCGCCGTGGATTGTGGATCATGTGAGGGGCGGGTGTTGAGCACATCGCCGCTAGGACCAGTGAAGCGGGCGTCGAGACGACCTACGAGCAGGCCCTTGTCGCGCAGGAGTTCCTGTTGGTACTCCGGAGCACTGACGCGGAGGTTGCTCTTGTCGAGGTATTCCTTGCTCAACCCGGTGTAGAGGTGCATGTCATTGAGCACCTTGGCGCGGTGAGCGGGGTCGACGGCGCTGCCGGCCAACAGAGCTGTTGCGTAGTCGGTGATCGCCCACTGCTCGACCTCGTTCATGAATGCAGCGTGGTCCGCTGGCTTGCCGCCGGGCAATGCGTCGAGATATGCGGAGGTGACGGCATAGGAGGGCACATTGGTGACATACGGCACCACCGAGCCTTCGGGAAAGCCGATAGTCGCGAAGTCGAGGACGGACGACACCAAGACGATGCCGTTGAGATCGATGTTGGAGCGTTGCAGATGCGTAGCGAGCACCGCGGAGCGGGTGGTGCCGTAACTTTCACCGAGCAGATAGCGCGGTGAGTTCCATCTCTTGTATTGGCTCAAGAAGCGCCGGATGAACTGAGTCAACGAGGCCGCGTCTTCGTCGATGCCCCAGAAATCTTTGCCCTCAGCTTCACCAGCAGGGCGACTCAAGCCGGTGCCGACCGGGTCGAGCATGATGATGTCGGCGATGTCGAGCAAGGTGTATTGGTTGTCGACCATCTCGTAGGGTGGTGCGGCCTGCGGCCCGACCTCTTCAGTGACCACACGCTTGGGTCCCATGATTCCCATGTGCAACCAGAAGCTGGCTGAGCCGGGGCCACCGTTGAAGCTGAAAATCAGTGGGCGAGGTGCAGCGTCATCGGCATTGGTGCGGAAGTAGCCGGTGTAGAAGAGCTCCGCGCTCGGCTTCTCTTCGGTGTCGCGCAGGATGATGCTGCCGACGGTCGCGTCGTACTCGACCTTGGTCCCGTCGATGCTCATCGAGTGGCTAGTGGTCCAGTTCGAAGCTGTCGGGTCAGGTCGTTGCGGCTTCGCTTTCTTCTTCTCCTCAGGTTGGGCGAGGACCGAAGTTGAGAGGCTGACGAGCAGGACAACGCAGAGGGCGGCAGGAGACAATCGCTTCTTCATGACTTTGGCTTCCAGTTGAATTCTTGCGGGATGGCCAACGCTAGCAGAGCGACGTGGACCCGAGCGATTGGGTAAAGGGCGTGAGCCGCTAACATCGCCCTTCCACGAACAGACCATCACGGCCAACACCACACGGTTATCGCGAGAAGGGCAAAGACAATGACAGAGGAGCTAGTACCAGGCACCGACGCCTGGCTGGATCAGGTCACAGAACCGATTATCGATCCATCAAGGCAGATCATCGACCCGCACCATCATCTTTGGAAGTGGAGCACGTCGACCTATCTCCTCGAGCAGTTACGCGCTGACACGGGCTCCGGCCACAACGTGCAAAAGACGGTGTTTGTGGAGTGTGGTGCGTACTACCACCGGAGCGGTCCTAAACATCTTCGGCCTGTGGGTGAGTCGGTGTTCGTGGAGGAGATCGCAAGGGCCTCTCGTGATGCAGAGAACGGCGCTGGGGCAGAGGTGGCTGGAATCGTGGCGCGAGCGGATTTGACTCACCCGGATCTCGATGAGGTTCTGGACGCGCACTTAGCCGCAGGCCAAGGACTATTCCGCGGTATCCGTCATGCAGGTGCTCTCGACCCTCACCCTGAGGCGCTCAGGATTCCTGGAAGCGCCCCAGAAGGCCTCTACGGCGATGACGCGTTCCGTCGTGGCGTAGCGCGGTTGGGTGAACGCGGACTAACCTACGATACCTGGCACTACCACCACCAGAACTCTAGCTTTAGAGATCTTGCTGCTGCGGTTCCCGAGACGACCATGGTGCTGGATCACTTCGGCACCCCGCTCGGGGTTGGTCCGTACGCCGGGCAACGCGAGGAGATCTACGCTCAGTGGCAAACTGACATCGCTGCGATCGCTGAGTGCCCAAATGTGGTGGCAAAACTAGGTGGGCTAGCGATGCCTGACAACGGTTTCGGTTGGGACCAACGCGCTACGCCGCCAACCTCGGAGGAGTTCGTCGAGGCGCAGGCGCGCTACTACAATCACACCATCGAGTGCTTTGGTGCGAATCGCTGCATGTTCGAGAGCAACTTTCCGGTAGACCGCTGGTCGCTCTCGTATCCCGTGCTGTGGAACGGGCTCAAGAAGATCGCTGCTAGGTACTCGGAAGAGGAGCAGCATGCGATGTTCTGGGGCACAGCGAATCGTGTGTACCGTCTGTGAGCCCTTGGGCGCTTGACGGAGCGTTGAAGCGAACATGACATCATCCGTCCCCTCAATTCCCCTCACAGGAGTCAGTAATGAAGAAGTTATCCATCACTAGCATGTGCGCGGTCCTCCTATTTGCCATTGCGTTCCTGGCGTCGGCTCCGGTCGCGGCTCAGGTCTACGAACTGCGGACGTACACCACTAACGAAGGCAAGCTGCCTAACTTGCACGCTAGGTTTCGCGATCACACCGTTGGTTTGTTCGACAAGCACGGCATGGAGTCGATTGGCTATTGGGTGCCGGTCGACGAGCCAGCAGCGTCGAACACCCTGATTTACGTGTTGCGTCATGAAAGCCGCGATGCAGCCAAGGCCTCGTGGCGCGCGTTCGCCACGGATCCGGCTTGGCAGAAAGTCGCCAAAGAATCGGAGCTGGACGGCCGAATCCTGGCCAAGTTTCCCGAGTCGGTGTACATGGAAGCCGCCGACTTTTCGCCCGCGCTCGGTGCGGGCTCCACTGACGGTGGTGTGTTCGAGCTGCGCACCTACAAGGTCGGCGAGGGCAAGCTCGGCAACCTTGATGCGCGCTTCAGAGATCACACGATCGCGATCTTTGATCGCTTCAACATGAAGTCGATGGCGTACTGGCATCCGGTCGACGAACCAGACTCCAAGGACACTCTGATCTACATCCTGCACCACGAGAGTCGCGAGGCCGCTGCCAAGGCGTGGCAGGCGTTTATTGCTGACGAGGAATGGGGCACGGTGTTCGCTGAATCACGCAAGGACGGACCGTTGCTGCGAGAAGCTCCCGGTTCCGTGTTTTTGGTTGGTACGGACTACTCAAGTATCCGCTAACTAACTAAGCTAGTACTCAGGTAGGTGGGCCACGGCATAACGGGGACTGGCATCACGGGCCACGGCATCGCTGGGTCGTAGTAGCACTGTGCCGCGGCAGCACTGGCTGGGCCGCATCGCTGGGCCATTCGCTGGGAGAGCTTCACTCCCAGCGAAAGAGGGCCGCTCCAAGCGTGAGGAAGACCAGCGTCATGACACTGAGTGCTCCAAGCTGTGGCGCAATCGCCATGAGCGATGCACCATCAGTCATGACCGCACGGGCGGCGTTGTTGACGTGAGTCAAAGGGAAGATCTTGGCAACGTTGACGACCCAGCCTGGCGCGCCGTCAATCGAGAACCAGACGCCGGACATGAGCATCATGGGGAAGCTGATCAGGTTGAGCAGGCCTCCAGCCAGTTCCTCGCTGGCCGTGCGCGCGGCTAAAACCAGGCCGAGCGAGATCACGCACATGGTGCCCAAGATGAAGACCAGTGCCAGGTTCATGTAGGAACCGAGCATCTGAAAGTCGAGCAGCAGATTGGATCCGACGTAGACGATCGTGGTGGTGGCGATAATCAGCACCAAGCGCGATGCGACTTGAGCGGAGAGAAACTGAAACGCCGAGAGCGGCGTCGCCTTGAGCCGGCGCAGCACTCCCATCTTGCGGTAGCGCACCATGACGTAGCCAATGCCGAAGAGGGCGCCAAACATCATATTCATCGACAATAGGCCGGGCATCAGCCAGTCGATGTAGCGCACCTCTTTCCCCTCGATCTCCTGCTTGAGATAGCTCTTGGGTGTGCTTGATCCCCACAAGATACGCTCGGTGAGGTATCCCTTAGCAGAACTTGAGTTGATCCAATAGCGCGGTTGAGACGTGGTGGTGCCAGGGTCGAGGAGGAGGTCGAATCGATGTTGGCCGACCTTGACCAGGGCTTCCTCGAGGTTGTCGACTTCCAAGAACTGCACGTGCTTGGTGGAGAAGAAGCCGGTGCCGTTCTCCGGTTGGGTTGCCTCGGCCTGAATTGCCTGAGCCTGGGCTTCTTCGGACTGGCTTGCATCGAGTTGGGCTTCTTGGGGCACAGTGCCGAGCACTGCCACTTTGAATACGTCTTGACCGTCGCCCCCGAGCATGAAGCCGAAGCCCAACAGCAAGAGGAACGGGAAGAACAGGCTCCAGCCGAAGGATGCGCGGTCGCGTACAAACTCCTTGTTGCGGGCCACGAAGACCGCCCAGAACTTCTTCATGATCGCAGCGCCTTTCCGGTGAGCTCCAAGAACAGGTCTTCGAGTGTGCGTGACTTCACGTTCAGGTGTTCTAACGAGACGTTCTGGTCGATCAGATGATTGAGCGTCGCGTTGACGTCACTGGTCTGAATCTCAACGCGCCCGTCTCGTTGGTAGGTCGTCCACGAGAAGTTGTCACTGGGCTGGAAGTCGCCTGAGGGAAGCGATACCACGGCACCTTCGAACTGCTTTGCAAGTAGCTCACGCGGTGGCCCGAGAGCGATCACCTTGCCGTGATCCATGATCGCGATCTCATCGCAGAGTTCAAACGCCTCATCCATGTAGTGAGTGGTCAACAAGACTGTCTTGCCGCGCTTGCGGATGGTGCGAACCAACTCCCAGAAATTGTGCCGCGCCTGCGGGTCAAGTCCGGTGGTGGGCTCATCGAGGAAGACCATCTGAGGGTCATTGACTAGCGCAAGACCGAGCATCACGCGTTGGCGCTGGCCGCCGGAAAGCTTGCGGTGATCTCGGTCCAAAAATTCTTCCAGGGCACACATCTCCACGATCTCATCGGTGGGGACTTGCCGTGGGTAGAAGCTGCCAAACAGATCAATGACCTCGCGCACAGTCAGGAAGTCCTGCAGCGATGTCGATTGAAACTGAATTCCGATCTCGTTGTTGAACGAGGGGTCGCGCGGTTTGCCGCAGAAGAGCACCTCGCCCGAGGTTTGATCGACCACGCCTTCCATGATCTCGACGGTGGTGGTCTTGCCTGCGCCGTTCGGGCCGAGCAGACCGAAGCAGATGCCCTCCGCGATATCGAGCGAGAGGTCGTCGACCGCACGCACGTCGGCGTAGTCCTTGACTAGGTTGCGAACGCTAAGTATTGGTGTCATGGCTTCAGATCGTAGCGGCTTCTGGCCGGTGGGGGGCCGATTACCGTGAACGGCAGGTACGCGACTTTCAACTACCTTTTGGCTGCTAGCCTCGCGCTCGATGAGCGAGACCGAATCAAACGCCCCCGCGGCGCTGTCCGCCGAGAGCGAGACGCCTGCCGAGGTCGACCGGCCGGTCACCCGTGAGCACATGCTCGACGTCGCTCGGACATTGGAAGCAATCATCCACGATCGAGGACTGTTGGCCGAGCTGTCGCAGCCCGAGAAGGAGCGGTTGGTTGAGGCAGCTGGTTTGGTGTGGGTCCCAGACCCCAAGGCTCGGCGAAGGTTGGTCAAGGCACTGATCGCAAAGCGCCGCGCCGAACGTCTCGAAAAGCAAGAGACCGTGCTCGAGGAAAGAGGGATTCGCGAGCTGCGCCGCAAGCCGACATTCACCACCCCCAATCACTATCTGAGCGCCGGCGCAAAGCAGGTCGCGCCCCTCGAGGGTGGCGAACTGTACGAGCGGGCCGTCCACTGCTACATCTGCAAGCAAGATTTTTCTCGGGTCCATCACTTCTACGATCAGATGTGCCCTGAGTGCGGCGACTTCAACTTCGCAAAGCGCAATGAACTTGCAGATCTTTCCGGCAGAACCGCGTTGGTCACCGGCGGTCGAGTCAAGATCGGTTACCAGGCCGGCATCAAGCTGCTGCGCTGTGGCGCTCGCTTGATCGTCAGTACACGCTTCCCGCGCGATGCAGCATCTCGCTACTCGAAGGAGCCCGATTTCGCTGAATGGGCAGATCGCCTCGAGATCTTTGGTCTCGATTTGCGCCACACGCCGAGTGTCGAGACATTCTGTGCAGAGTTGCTGAAGCGTGGAGAGCGGCTCGACTACATCATCAACAATGCTTGCCAGACTGTGCGTCGGCCGCCGGCTTTTTATGAGCACATGATGGATGTGGAGACCGCGGCGCTCGCGTCGATGGATGCACCGGCTCGACGCTTGGTCGAGAGCTATGAGGACTTGCGCGCCCGGGCAATTGGCACTTCAGAAGACGCATCCGGACTTGCAAAGGCGCCGGAGGCGATCGGGCTGGTCGCCGCTGCCAGCCTCACTCAGGTGCCAATGCTTCCCGATGAGGGCGCGGAGCAGGGTGCTCTATTTCCGCCGGGTCGGTTCGACCAAGATCTCCAACAGGTCGATCTGCGAGCGACCAACTCGTGGCGGATGTTGCTAGCCGAAGTACCCACGGTGGAGCTGCTCGAGGTACATCTAGTGAACGCAGTGGCGCCGTTCCTGCTCAATGCTCGCCTCAAGCCGCTGATGCTGATGACCTCAGAACGGGACAAGCACGTGGTGAATGTCTCGGCGGTCGAGGGGCAGTTCTACCGCAACTCGAAGACCACTCGGCATCCGCACACCAACATGGCCAAGGCCTCGCTCAACATGATGACTCGGACCTCGGCCACGGACTACTACAACGATGGCATTCATATGAACTCGGTGGACACCGGTTGGGTGACCGATGAAGATGCTGAGCAGATTGCCGCTCGTAAGCTCGAACATCACCGGTTTCATCCGCCGCTCGACATCGTAGATGGGGCCGCTCGGATCGTTGATCCGATCATCTCAGGGGCGAACACAGGTGAGCACGTCTGGGGCAGGTTCTTGAAGGACTACAAACCCACGGATTGGTGATCGGGTAGCGACGGGGCCAGGATCATGGCTTGGTTGTCATGCGTTTGCGATCGAGGTGGCGAACGCTTAGCTTTGAGAGCGGGTGAGTTCGGCGGCATCTTTGAACGGTGCGAGTCCCGATCGCGCTTGGCGGCGTTGCGGCCGCGAGCGTGGGCGATCAGCAAGCGGCGGCGCATAGGGCCAGGCCGTAGATCGCAAAGAGAGAACGCGATCTTCCCACTGAAACCCCGAGTCTTGCGAGGGTAGAGGAATGGGGCGCCGTGGCCCAGCGCTGTGGGTCGCGACCTGTGAACAAGACGCTAGCGCTGGGTGCCTGGTCGGGATCGTGTGCCCTGTTCCGCGGATCAGAGGCAAAAACTTGCTCGACTGCGCTTTGGTCCTTGACCCTTAGCCAATGAGTCGGAGATCAGTGGCTTCGGACTGCGTAACTGTTGGCATCGAAAGGGTTTATCAGTGCTGGTGTCGGTCGGGCCAATCCCAGGGGCAAGAGTGGGACGGTGGCCGCGGCGAGAACCTCTGCCGGAAGGCATCGGATCTGTGCATCTCAGAACGCGGCGCTGCGTATACTCGGGAAAGGTTGAGCTCGAGACGCGGTGAAAGAATCCCAACTCCAAGGTGGTCGATTCAGCTGCGTCTTCTAGTGCCTTTTTCGGAGCTCAGACAAACCACAACCCCCAACAGACATCTTGAATGCCCAAAAGTATTCTACGGAGGAAACCCGTTGCGATCAGTCAACACCAGAAACCCTGTTCTGAGAAGTATCGCCCTGACGACGGTTGTCGCCCTTGTTGCCCTCGCCTTAAGCGGCGCGGTCTTTGCACAAAACACCTCATCATCGATTCGCGTTGAGGTCTCAAGCCCAGACGGCGCGCCGATCGGTGGCGTCGCGGTGACCTTGACCCATCTGCCGACTGGCCGAGTGCAAGCCTTCGTGGCCAATGCGCAAGGCGTAATCAATGCTAGAGGTCTGACCATCGGTGGTCCGTACGAGATTAGCGTGCCCTCGGGCGGTGAGTACGCGTCGGACACAGTTGAAAACATCTACATCGAGTTGGACGAGACCGAGGTCATCGCGCTGACCGCTAGGCCTGCGACCTTTGAGCAGATCACCGTCACCGCAGACTCGGTGAGCGATGAGTTGGGCATTGGCGTGGGCCGTGACTTCGGCCGCACCACGATCGACGCGGTACCGTCGGTTGGGCGCGATTTTGTCGACACCTTGGCAACTGAACCACAGATCTTGGTCGACAACAGTGTTGCTCGTGGCCCGGCCGTTTCCATGGCTGGCCAGAACTTCCGCTTCAACAGTGTGACCATCGACGGCGTCGGGCAGAGCGATAACTTCGGCTTGTCCAAGAATGCTTCCGCGACACAACGTGCTCCGATCTCGATCGATGCGGTCGAAGCGATCAACGTCAACATCGCACCGTTCGATGTGACCTACGGCAACTTCGTTGGCGGCAACATCAACATCGTGACCAAGTCCGGCTCCAACGACTTTTTTGGCACGCTGTTCACGGTCTCCACCGGCGACAGCTTGACCGGTGATGAGTCAGACGGCACCAGGCTCGGCATCGGCGATTTCGATGAGGACACCTTTGGGCTGACTCTCGGTGGTCCGATTGCGAAGGACAAGTTGTTCTTCGTGGTCAACTATGAGAATTTCCAAACCACGCGCCCGTCGAACTCGCAGACTCTCGACAACATCGCGGGTGTGACCCAGGGCGATATCGATCGAGTTACCAGCATCTTGAACAACGAATACGGGTTCAACCCGGGACGCTTCGATGCAGTCGACGACGACGAAGACGAGAAGATCCTTGCCAAGCTGGCATGGAACCTTGGCGAGAACCACCGCGTTGACGCCACCTACCAGATCGCAGACGGAGATGTCCTGTTTGACGACTTCCCCGAGATCGCCGTTCTGCAGTCGAATCGCTACAACATCAACGAGAAGCTGACCGCGGCTTCGGCTCAGTTGTTCTCCAACTGGACTGGCGACTTCACCACCGAGTTGAAGGTCGGCTCAAAGGACGTTGAGAACCGGCAGATCAGCGTAAGCCGCGACACGCCTGACTTCACCATCTTCACCGGTGGCGGTGGAACCATTGCTGCCGGTGGCGATCGCTTCCGTCATACCAACGAACTCGACAATGAGTCGAGCGCGATCCGGCTACGCGGTGACTACCAGGTGGGCGACCACCTCATCACTGGTGGGATTGAGCAAGTGGAACACACCGTGCGCAATCTCTTCTTGCCGTTCTCCAAGGGCAACTACATTTTTGGTTCGATTGACGATCTAGCGGCTCGACAAGTTGCGTTTGTGCTTTACGGCAACGCCAACACCGGCGTCGGCACTGATGCTGAAGCGAATTTCGAATTGGGAGTGAACAGCGTTTACCTTCAAGACGAATGGGCTGCTAGCCCGAACTTCACCGTCAAGTTTGGTTTCCGCGCGGATGAGTACTCGAACAGTGACCAGGTCACGCGCAACCCGAACTTCATTGCACGCAACGGTTACTCGAACCAAGAGAATCTGGACGGCAAAGACCTCTTCTTGCCGCGGCTCGGTTTCAGTTGGACCCCGACCGACAAGGTGAAGATTCGTGGCGGTGCCGGACTGTTCGGCGGCGGTACGCCGCTGATCATGCTGTCCAATAGCTACGCTGGTGACGGCATCGATCGCACATTTGCTGCGTTCCTTGCGCCCTTCTTTGGTCCGCCGATAAGCGATGGCATCGCCTCGGCACTCGCTGATCTGCCGGACCCCTCAGCGGCGTTCCGTCACCTGCAGCCGTTCATCGGGGTCAACCCTGATGCGGCGGTTGATGCGATCGATCCGAACTTTGAGATTCTGAGCACCTGGAAGTACAACATCGGCGGCAACTTCACATTGCCCGCTGGCTGGTTGCTCAATGCAGACCTGGTGTTTTCCGACGTCAACGATGGATACGACATCACCGAGGCGCGTCGTCGGCAGGTTGGAACCGCACCAGACGGTCGGCCCATCTACGACACACCAGCGGACGGTGACTACATCGTGCGCAACACCAGCGAGGGTGAAAGCACGATCTTGACTCTCAACGGGCAGAACGCTTGGAACACCAACGCCGGCCGATTCAATGTGTCCTTGGGTTACACCATGCAGGACGTTGATGAGCTTCGGTCATACAACCGTTTCGTGGGCTTTGAGACCTATGCCTTCGATGCGCAGACGGACTTGAACAATGGTCAGGTCGCGCCTTCGAAGTATGAGGTTGAGGATCGCTTCACAGCGACCGCTCAATGGCAGAACGAACTGTTCGGTGAGAACACCTCGTCGATCAGTATGACCTACGCTGGTCGCTCGGGCCGTCACTTCAGCTACGTCTTCGGTAGCGGCGGTGTGCCGACATTCGGTGGCACTTTCCTGGCTGACTTCGGCAGTGAGGGTGACAATCCGGGGCCGCAACTGTTCTATGTGCCGACCGGGTTGGATGATCCCTTGGTCACCGGTGACGCCGGCTTCCTCTCGGATCTTGATTCGTTCATTTCCAGCGATTCGTGCTTGCGCGGTCAGCGGGGCCGAGCGGTTCAGCGCAACAGTTGCAGCACTGGCTGGGTGCATATCGTTAACCTGCGTTTGCAGCAGGAAGTTCGAGCGTTCGGCGATACCAAGTTCGCGATCACTCTCGACATCGAGAACCTCGGCAACTTGCTGAACAACGATTGGGGCCAGGTGGATAGCTACACGGCGCCTTCCAACGTTGCACCGGCAGTGGTCGGTCTCTCGGGTGATGGCTCGCAGTTCGTGTTGACGCCGACGGCCGCTTACAACGGAACCCCGGGTTCGGTTGTTTCGAAGCCGACGATTGCACGGATCCCGTCCGCCTACCGCGCTCAGTTGGGTCTGCGTTTCCGATTCTGATTTAGGACGTGGTGAAACCGCGTCCTAGATCAGTGCCAGTTGCTCGTTGCTTGCATCGCGCGGGACTCCAAGCACCTCCCAAAGGGGGTGCGTCGCGATGTGAGGATTCAAGGAACTGGTGAAACGACATCTAGATTGATGCGACCCACTCGTTGCTTGCATCCAGCCTCTCGGGGGGCGTCCCAAGGTGAGAATTCAGCGAAGGGTTGGTGCTAGTCCTGGATTGGCACCAACTCATTGTTTGCGCCCGGCTGGACGTCTCGAGGTCGGGATGCCCGGGAGTAAGCGTAGATACGGGCGGCTGGTTCTAGTCGAGCACACGGTCTTAAGGGGAAACAATGGTGGATCAAAGGTTTACATCGCGGGGGTTAGCTCTTCCGTCACTGGCCGGGCTGTTGATGGTGGCGTCGGTCTCTTCGATGGCGTTTGGGCAAGAGCCGGAGCCATTGGCTGAGGCTCCACCTGTCGTAGGCTCGTCACTTGTCGAGTTGCATCGCGCACTTGCTGAGCCGGTCCCATCGACGCAGGGGGTACGGGTTGCTTCGGATCTCACACTGGATGTCTACACCATCCGCCTCGACGGTGTGCTCTTTCCGCTCGATATGCCAAACGGCGAAAGAGAGTCTGACGGCGCAGAGACCGAGAGACTGAAGGGCTGGTACTTCCGCGGTCAGGGCAGGCATGTGCTGAAGCCTGTGACCAACGGCGAATGGCGTTCGCTGTATTTTCGTTCAGGCATTGACGACTTCAAGCAACTCGAAACTGAGTTCACCGAGGCCTTGATTTGGCTAGATGCAACAGCTGCCAGGTCGATTGTCGCGGACTCGGTGGCGCCGGCGGCAGTGGCGACCTCAGTGGCGCCGCCGAATGCTCTCGATGCGCAACGCCTGATGGAGGTCACGCACGGGAGTAGCTTGGTTGATCTTCCTTTGCGTATTGCAGCGGCAATGCGGAATCAGACCGCGGTTCAGGCTGGAGAAGGCATTGCCTACTTGTTGACCAACTCGGAGGATCCGGGGCCTACTCTCGTCGCCTTCGATCAACGGGGTGTGCTCGATGGTGAAGAAGTGGCGCTGTACGTCTTCGAGCGGGATGGAGAGCCGGAGGCTCCCGAGGACGCTGCGGCCGACTCAGAAGATCAGGAGGTTTGGTCTGATCCGGGCTACTGGTACTCGAGCAGGGACATTCCGGCGATTCGCGCAGGCAGCGAGTTCGGAGAAGGGCCAGAGCAGCTCTTCGACGTTGAAACGGTGACCGTGCGCTCAGTGATCTCCACCGAGGTGGATCTGGAAGGCGAGGCCACCATCGTTGCGAACGTGCTGGCGACGAAGGTGACGGTGGTGCCGTTTGAGTTGACTGCGCATCTCCGGGTCAAAGAAGCGTTCGTTAGAAAGGGAGAACAGGCGGTTGCGGTCCCCTTCGTTCAGGCGACACCAGAAGAAGGAGTGGCTGTCGCCTTGCTTTTGGATGAACCGCTGTTGTTCGGCGATCGAGTCGAGATTCTGTTGCGCTATGCCGGCGACAAGGTGCTAGTTGACGATGGCGTGCGCACCTACAGGGTTGGAGCCCGCGCTAGCTGGTACCCGAACTTCGATGACCTGGCCCACTTCGACCTGACCTTCGAGGTGCCCAAGGGGAATACGGTCATCGCGGTTGGTGAACCGAAGGGCTCACGCACCCAGGACGGCAAGGTGGTCTCCCATTGGCGGACAAAGACTCCAATCCGGGTTGCCGGGTTCAACTATGGATCGTTCAAGGAGTACCTGGCGAAGGAGGAGAACACGGGCTACCAGCTAGCGGTCTACGCAAGCCTTGGAGTGCCGGACATCATCACCGAGATCAACGGCGCGATGCGCCAGCAGAGCGCAGTGATGACGCCAGATCAGGCGGTCGCAATTGCCAGCAGCGGCATCACTCTGATCTCTCAGTACTCAGGCGCCACTGATCTGGGTGTGTCTTTGGAAGGACTCGCGCAGTCGGCGCTCGCGGATGCACAGAATTCGGTGCAAGTGTTCACCGCTCGCTTCGGTCCGTCGCCGTTCGATCGGTTGGCGATTACTCAGCAGGCCGAATGGACGTTTGGCCAAGCCTGGCCAGGCTTGATCTATCTGCCCTATGCGGCAGCGTTTGGTACTCAAGCGCGCGCGATGCTGGGTCTGTCGGGGATGGCTGAGTTCATTGATGAGGTGGGTATTCACGAGATCGCACACCAATGGTGGGGGCATCTGATTGGGTGGAAGAGCTATCGTGATCAGTGGATCTCTGAGGGCTTCGCCGAGTTCTCTGCTGCGCTCGTGGTCGAGGCTACTGGTGGCCAAGAGGCTTACGATGCGTTCTGGCGCAGTCGACGGCGCAATGTCTTGGCGCGTCGCTTCGGTTCGGCGCCACCAGCCTGGGCAGGGCCGATGACACTGGGTTATCGCGCGAGCAGCGCTAAGTCGCCGTATGGCTACCAAGGGCTCGCGTATGGCAAGGGCGGTTTTGTCCTGCATATGCTGCGCGATCTCATGCGTGATGTACGCGTCGAGGACCCGGACGCTGCCTTCTTCACCATGATGCGAGACTTTGCGCAGAGCTACGCTGGCCAGGAGGTGAGCACTGCGGATTTTCAGCGGACAGTCCAGAAGCACTTCGTGCCGCAACTCAACGCAGCAGGAGACGGCAAGGTCGACTGGTTCTTCGATCAATGGGTCTATGGTCGTTCGATTCCGACCATCCATAGCGAACTTGAGTGGGAGTCTGCTGGACGAGGCAAGTATCGGGTGTACGGCACGGTGTCGCAAAGCAATGTGCCGGAGGACTTTGTCTCGGTGGTGTCGTTCTACGCCGATCTCGGCAAGGATGGGGTCGGCATGTTCGGTCGCTCGGCCTTTCGCGGTGAGATGACCAGGAACATCGACACCGTTGTCGAGCTCTCTCGCAAGCCCAAGGCGTTGATGGTGAACCATCGCAACGGGGTGTTGGCCTACGACAACTGAGGGTGCGACAGCGCGAAGGGATTCAAGTGATCCAAGACGACCCCGCAGCCGAATCCGTAGGCGATGCCACCAATGATCGACCCGTTGATCAGCGAAGCGGACAGAGCCTAGAAGGCGTTTCGCAGGCTGAGCAGTTCCTACAGCATGCGTTGGGGACGCAGGGCGACATCCGAGTTCCGGCTGCGGCGCTAAGCCTGGTGGTGTTGCTCGCGGTGGTGGTGGTAGCGGTGAAGAGGATTGTCCGTGGACGCAAGCATGGGTGGCCAGAGGACAGCGACGAGGAGGCGGAAGATATGTAGTAGAAGGTTCTCTTGGGATCGGTACTCAGCGGTTGCCGTGATCGCGCGGTGCTGCTTCGGCTAAGGCTTGCTACGTTGGTGTGACAGACTTTGGTGCACTGATGAAGAACCTACCGCGCACTCGATCGAACTCACCTTCTCTAACCTTTGCTGGATCGCCAACGCTGTCTCTCGTCCTGATGATGGCGGCGTGCGCGCTTGGGCCACCGAGTGCCGGTGCGTCTATCACCACATCTCAGCCTTCGGTGGAGTCAGTTGTGACGACGGTGCTCTATCTCAGTCGCACAGTCGAGATCGAGAGCACCCTGGCCGATCCTTCCGACCTGTGGGTGACTCCGGACGATCTGACGAGGGTCAACGACTTCGTTCTCAAACCCGAGGGCGCATGCCTTGACGACCTGTGCGTACCGGTCAATCAAGAATTCGACAGCGACCTGGTGGTCACGCGGGGTGCTATCAAGTGGTTCAGTCTGACTGGGTTCGCCGCCTTGATGGGCCAGGAGTTTGTAGTGGACCGCGACACGGATACGTGGAGCTTCGGCTCGATTCCTATAACCCGGAGTTCCTACATCCAGCAGGCCGTAGCGCCCGATTTCACGCTGCCAGACCGCGACGGCAACCCGATCAGCCTCAAGGACTTTCGGGGGCGTAAAGTGATGATTCTCAGCTGGGCCTCTTGGTGAGGATGCAGCAGGGACCTGCCCGGGTGGCAGGCACTGTATGAAGAGATGGGCGGAGAGAATTTCGAGATCATCGCGGTCGCGGAGGACACTGAAGGCGAGGCGGTGGCGGGCAAGTTCTATGACGCCGCCAAGGCGACCTACACCACCTTGATCGACACTCAGCACACTTTGAGTTCGCTCTACGGAATGGTGAACGTACCTACCGGGGTGCTGATCGATGAAGAGGGTACCGTTGTGCGTTTTGATGAGGGCGCCTACTCACGAATGTACAAGGCGGGCGCTCTCGAGTTCGGTTCTGATGAGTACTTACCGATCGTCAAGGATTGGTTGATCAATGGCGCTGACAGTCCGTACGTCAAACCGGCGGGTGAACTCTCGGCGCTGGTTGCCAAACGAACAGCGAGCGAAGCGAAGGCGGACGCCGCCTTTCGACTGGGTTCGTTCTTCGAGTTGCGCGGTGATGAAGAACGCGCCAAGAAGTACTGGCAGCAGGCCCAGCAACTGCATCCGGAGAGCTGGAACTACCACCGCCAAGATTGGTCATATGACCCTGCAGAGGCCGGGGCCAAATGGATCCAGAAGTTCCGCGCTCTGGACGGGAAGCCGTACTACGAGCCGCTCGCATTGCCCGAGTCGTCAGGTGGCCAAAACTAGTGATGGGTTCGTTGGGGGTGGCCAAAGTGTTGGCGTGCTGTGAGTATCCATCTTTCGATGGGTGCAAGCGTCGGCGAGTTGGCGTTTCAGGCCCAGCAATCGCAGTGGCTTACCCGGATACTGTGCTGTGAAGCCACGCAAGACGATTGATCGTTTCGACACGGCGGACGGTCACTTCTTCGAGCTGATCACCCACGACAACGATTGGTACATCGAGATCGATGGCACCGAGCTGATGTCGACCCGGCGCACGGGCTCCGAGATCAAGCTGGCAGAACTCGGCTGCGCCGGACTGAAAGAGGCTAAGGCGCCGCGCGTGTTGATCGGCGGATTAGGTTTTGGCTATACCGCGCGGGCAGCGTTGCGCGAGCTGCCCGGAGACGCGAAGCTGGTGGTCGCTGATCTGTTTGAGAAGGTGGTGGAATGGAACCAGACTCATCTGCGAGGGCTCTACGCTGGTGCGTTGGAGGACAAGCGGTTTGAGATCGTGGTGTCCGATGTTTGGGATCAGATCGGCAAGGGCTCGTGGAACTCGATTCTCTTGGACACCGACAACGGCCCTGAGTTTCTGTGCTTGCCCGACAACCAGCGGCTCTATCGCGATCGAGGTCTAGAGCGTGTTCGCAACGCGCTGGTGCCGGGCGGATTGCTTGCGGTGTGGTCGGCCGACGCGCAACCTAGCTTCGTCAAGCGCATGCGCTCGGCGGGTTTCGACGCGGAATGCAAGATTGTTCGTGAGCGGGGCAACAAGGGACAAAGCTACGCGATTCATATCGGTAGGTTGCCAATCGGCAGACGAATCAGAAGCGCAACTCCTGGGCAGAAGCCACGGCAGCGTAGTCAGCAGAAGCCACGGAAGGGCAACCCGCGGCGCCGATCGCGTTGATCGTCGGTAGATCCACGAGGTCACTTGCTCGTTATGTAGGTAGGTGAACGATGGCGGCGTGCACCAGCTGAGCGCAACAGTCGCCTCCTTGGTAGACGCCGACGTTGAGCTCGACGCTCTCTCGACCCTTCTTGCAGGCCGTTTCGGCAACGCAGCCACGCACCTCGAGCTCGTCGCCCGCGCGTAAGGGACTCAGGTGACGGACGCGGCTAGCGGTGTGGATCCAAGGCCCGAGAAGCGTATTCTGCATCAGGATTTCGTTGCCGACTTCCGGCACGAACGCCGGGTGCAGCAGCTGGTCTCCGGTCCGGCCGTCCGCTTCGGCTCGGCTGCCCGCTTCGGCGAAGCGCTCTGGAGAGTCGGCGTGCCACTGGTGAGTTGCAGCAGCAGAGTAGCTGAGGCTGCCGAACTGGGTTCCTGATGGCAGACGCTCGATGCGAGCGAGGGTGCGCGCCTTAGGGTGCGGAAGCGGGCCTGGTTCGAGAAGTGCCGGGTCGAACCAGTCTGAGTCGGGGTAGGCCGTGACCTTCTCATCACCTGCCCGGCCGACCGCACACAATGCTCCGTTCCCATCGATGAGCTCGAGTGTCAGAAGATGGTCACTTGCGTTGGGCTCTGTTAGGCGTGCAGTGACCGTGTCGCCGTCATAGACCGGCTTGATGAACTTCGCTTCCATCCATCCACAACTGAGCCATCCCTCGCCCAGGGTTAGGGCAACCGTGCGTGCTAGATACCCATAGTCGCTCACGCCGGGCACCAGGCCGCCGCGGAAGCCGAACTGCTGGGCCACGTCATCAGCGTGGATACGGTTCTCGGAATCGGTGGCGTAGTTGTGGGCGACGACGGTCCGTTGGACGGGCAATACTGGGCTCAAGGGAGGGCTCCGGGCTGCTACGCTGATGGCGTGCTTGGCGTGAGTGATCTGAGAGTGGAGTCGATAGGTTGCCTCGAATCTGCCGTGCGTGCAAGCTCTAAGAGCGCAGCCCAGGCAGGTCCACGCTCGAGCGTCCGGCCCCGGAACTGTCGGTGGCTGTCGGTGCGCCGGATGAGTCTCGGTGGCACTGATCGGCTGCGCACCTACCTGGAAACCGAAACGAGGATCTATCTGGAACGGGCGCCGCTGCGCACTTCATCGTCCCGTTTGAGTGGCTGTCAGCGGTGCTAGTCTGACGCCTCAATCGGTTGCCTGACGCTAAGCGCGTGCAACCGCAACGTCGCTCTTAAGGAGGCCCAGGCCGATGAACCCGTACTCAGGATTGGATCGTGTAGGGAAGGGCGTCGAGAGCGGACTCAGCCGCCGCGAGGCGCTTCGACTGTCGGCACTGGCTCTAGGCAGCTTAGCGATTGGTTGCGGCACCGACAGCGATGATGCGCCGGTATCCGAAGCGGCCCTCGGCACCGACGCGGTTGGTTATGCCCCCGGTTTGGGCGCTCCTCGCTTCGTTGATACCAACGGCATTCGCATGGCCGTCTACGAGCAAGGGGAGGGCGTGCCGGTGGTCTTCTGCCACGGGTTCCCAGAGCTGGCCTTCTCTTGGCGGCACCAAGTTCCAGCTGTAGCAGAGGCTGGCTATCGCGCGATCGCTCCCGACCAGCGCGGCTACGGGCTAACCAAGGGCCCAGAGGCCATGGACCAGTACACCTTGCTCCAGCTCTGTGGCGACATGGCGGGCATGCTCGACGCACTCGAGATCGACAAGGCGGTATTCTGCGGGCACGACTGGGGCGGCGGTGTGGTGTGGATGATGCCTCGCTTGCATCCAGACCGCGTGCTTGGTGTGATTGGGGTCAACACGCCGACCTCACATCCTGCGCATCAGCGTGAACCCACGGAGCAGTCGCTGATTGTGCGGAGCGAGCGCTACTACACCAACACCTTCCAGCCGCTGGGCGACGCCGAAGCGGTGTTGGAAGCCGATGTGAAGAAGACCTTCGAGTTCTTCATGCGGCGCGGAGGCATTTGGAACGTCGAGGCTTTCGCTGCTCTGCCGGAAGACTCACCGGAGCGGCGCTTAGACCTGCTGACGATGGTTCAAGCCGGATCGCCGACCGGCGAGATGTTCTTGACCGACGAAGAGCTGAAATTCTTTGTTGACTCTTTCGAGCGCACCGGATTCACCGGCGGTCTCAACTGGTATCGGGCAGCGCGGCTGCCGGGGCTCGCTGAGGCGATCTCAGATTGGGACATCCATGTGCCGAGTCTCTATGTGGGGGCAGAGAACGACGTGATTCTGCGACCCTCGTCCTCAGATGGCATGGTCGATTTCATCGCCGATTTCGAACGCCACACAGTCGCCGACTGTGGCCACTGGACGCAGCAAGAGAAACCTGAAGAGCTGAATCGCGTGATCCTCGATTGGCTTGCACGGAAGTTCCCGAACCAGCAGACGGCCTGAGTCGACGACCGTGACGACTCTCGATCGACGGCTGGATCTCATCTCAAACGTCGTAGTCACAGCTTCAAGGTGGTGTTGATGTCAAAAAGAACTTGGATGCCGTTGTGCCTCTGCCTGCTGGCATTGGCAGCTATCAGTTGTGGTGGCGGGACCGCTCCTTTGATGAGCGCGGACGATTGCCTGAATGAGTTCTTCGACGAAGTCTTTGAACGCGATGTCTCTCGAAGCCCAACCCGCGAGTCGCGCTTAGGGCGCAAGACCGAGCGCCAGGGCCAGTGGGACGACTACAGCGACGCCTTTGCTGCGGAGCAGGTCGAACAAGTCAAGCGCGATCTCTTCAGGTTGCATCAGGAATTTGATCGCGCGGAGTTGGGTGAGGTAGCGCAGCTCAGCTACGACCTGTTTGAGTACTCTGCCGAACGGCGTATTCGCAACGCTGCGTTTCGTGATCACTTCTACGTGGTAGATCAGTTCAACGGCCAGCTGTCGGGATTGCTGACGGTTTTACTCAACAATCACCCGATTGACAACGCCGCTGATGCGCAGGCCTACATTGCTCGCATCATGGGACTAGGAGATGTGCTCGAGGGGATGGCAGGGCGTCTTCGCCAGCGGGCCGATCTGGGCGTCATCGCACCGGAGTTCTCGTTTCCGGCGGTAATTGCTGATGCCAGCGCTATGGCGTCGGGTGCGCCGATTGATGGCGGTGCGCCGAATGCGCTGTGGGCGGACTTCCAAGAGAAGCTCAGCGCGCTGTCGCCCTCGACAATCGATGAGGCCGCCCGCGAGGAACTGTTGGAGCGTGCCCAGCTCGCGCTGCGTGGTGCATACAGTGAGGGTTTCTCGACACTGCTCGCTGAACTGCGCCACCTGGCACCACTTGCGGAGGGCAACCGCGGCGTTTGGGCGCTGCCACGAGGTGTTGAGTTCTATGAGAACCGGATCAGCAATCACACCAGTCTCGACCTCACGGCCGATCAGGTGCACGAGACAGGTCTGAGTGAGGTTGCTCGTATTCAGGATGAGATGCGTGCCCTTCAAGAACAGGTCGGCGTTCCAGGGGATTTGCAGGCGTTCTTCGAGTTCGTGCGCACGGATCCCAATAACTTCTACGAGAACTCAGATGTCGGTAGGGCCGTCTTCTTGAAGGAGGCGCAGGCTCAGATCGATGACATCTACGCAGTGGTGGGCGACTGGTTCAGCACCTTGCCCGAGGCCAGTATTGAGGTGCGTCGCGTTGAACCGTGGCGTGAGAACTCAGTGAGTATCGCTTTTTATAACTCGCCGTCGCAAGACGGCTCGCGGCCCGGCATCTACTATGCAAACTTGGCCGACATGGCACAGTTTCAAAAGTACGTGTTCACCGCCATCACCTACCATGAGTCGGTGCCCGGCCATCACTTCCAGATCGCGCTGGCACAAGAAATGGACGGACTGCCGATGTTCCGGCGCTTCGGAGGCGGTTATGGAGCGTACGTCGAGGGGTGGGCTCTTTATGGTGAGCGGCTGGCGGGAGAGATGGGGTTCTACAAGAACCCACTACATGACTTTGGCCGCTTGCAGAACGAACTCTGGCGCGCTGCCCGACTGGTGATCGACACCGGCATTCACGCCAAGAAGTGGACGCGGCAGCATGCGATCGACTACTTCCGCGACAACACGCCGTTGTCAGATGGCGACGTGGTGACCGAAGTTGAACGCTTTTTCGTCAATCCTGGTCAAGCTTTGAGCTACAAGATCGGGATGAACAAGATTCTAGAACTGCGCAAGCGCGTGCGTGAGCACCAAGGCGAGGCGTTCGATATCAAGGCGTTTCATGATGCTGTGATCGGTGCGGGCGCGCTGCCTTTGACACTGCTCGAGCGTCGAGTGGAGCACCGTTTCATAGAGGAATCGCAATGAAGATCGCACGCATTAGCGTTTATCAAGTTGACCTGCCGCTCAAAGAGAAGAACTATCAGTGGTCGGGCGGGAAGTCGGTACAAGTGTTCGATAGCACCGTGGTGCGCGTCGAGACCGACAGCGGATTGATTGGCTGGGGAGAAACTTGCCCGCTCGGTCCGGTGTACCTACCGTCGTACGCAGCGGGTGTACGGGCGGGGATCGCGGAGTTGGCGCCAAGCTTGATTGGATATCGAGCCACCGACGTTGATGTGCTGAATCGTGTGATGGATCGAAGCCTTAAGGGGCATCCGTATGCCAAGGCTGGGATTGACGTGGCGTGTTGGGACATCTTGGGCAAGGCAAGTGGTCAAAGCGTGTGCACCCTTCTAGGTGGCGCCGATGGCGACGATGTGGTGCTCTATCGCGCGATCTCGCAAGGCGCTCCAGAGGCAATGGCAGCCAATGTGGCTGGCTATCGCAACGAAGGTTACCGACGGTTCCAGCTCAAGGTGGGGTCCTCGGTGGACGTCGATATCGCTCGCATTCGCGCAGTCGCCGAAGTGCTCGAAGAGGGCGACATCTTGATCGCAGATGCCAATACCGGTTGGTTACCGCACGAGGCCGCGCGGGTGGTGCGCGGCGTGCACGATATTGATGTGTACATCGAGCAGCCGTGCGAGAGCTACCAAGAGTGCCTGACGATCAGGCGCCGGTGTGATCACGCCTTCGTCTTAGACGAGAACGTTGACGGCATTCCGATGCTGTTGCGCGCGCACGCTGACGGGGCAATGGACGTCGTCAATATCAAGATTTCAAAGTTCGGCGGCCTAACTCGGGCGCGTCAGGCGCGAGATCTGTGTGCGTCGATGGGGCTCGCCATGACGATTGAGGATACTTGGGGAGGCGACATTGTGACCGCGGCGATCGCTCACTTGGCGCACTCGACGCCCGAACGGATGCGCTTTACCTCCACGGACTTCAACAGCTATGGCACCGTCAGTCTCGCCAGTGGTGCACCACGACGCGAGAACGGGCGGATGAGAGCATCCACGGCGCCAGGTCTCGGCATTGAGCCGGACCTCGACGTCCTTGGTGCGGCAGTCGCGGAGTTCTCGTAGGCAGTAGTAGTGGCTTTGAAGGATCGAGTCGGTGATGGCGACCAGGATACTCTTCGGTTGATCCATGACTGACCAAGAACCAACCCAACGGCTCGAGCCTGGAGCGGCGAGCCAATGGACCTGCAGTAGGTGTGGAGCCGTTCATCGTGCTGCACATGGAGGAGCGCAAGCGGCAGTGTGTCCCGCTTGCGCTATGCGTCTTGCTCTCGAGCTTGACTCTGACGCAACTCTCGAGGGCGAACCCTCTGAGATTGAACGCGAAGGGTTACCTGCTGCGGGTGATCAGATAGATCGCTATCGGTTACTCGAGGTGATCGGTGAAGGTGGGATGGGCATGGTGTTTCGCGCCGAGCAGCGGGAGCCGGTGGCGCGCGAGGTTGCAATCAAGTTCATCAAGTGGGGCATGGACACACGCCAGGTGGTTGCTCGCTTCGAGGTGGAGCGACAGGCGCTGGCGCTGATGGACCACTCCAACATCGCGCGGGTGTTTGACGGTGGTGCGACCGATGCCGGCCGTCCCTACTTCGTCATGGAGTACGTGCGGGGTATACCAATCACTGCCTTCTGCGACAAACAACAGCTGTCGACTGCCGATCGGATTGACCTGTTTTGCAGCGTTTGCGATGGAGTCCAGCACGCCCACCAGAAGGGATTGATTCATCGTGACCTGAAGCCTTCGAACATCTTGGTCAAATTTAGCGAGGGTGCAGCGGTACCCAAGGTGATCGACTTCGGCGTCGCCAAAGCCACCGGGCTGAGACTCACCGAGAAGACTGTCTACACCCGCTTGGGCCAGCCCATTGGCACGCCTGCCTACATGAGTCCAGAGCAGGCCGAGGGCAGTGGTCTCGATGTCGACACCCGGACCGATGTCTACTCGCTCGGTGCGTTGCTGTACGAAATCTTGGTGGGCGTGTCACCGTTGGCTTCGTCCGGTGAGAAGCAGGCGAGCAATCAGGAGATCTTGAGTCGCATCGGCAAGGCCGATCCTGTTCTGCCCAGTAGCCGGTTGTCGGAGATCACAAGCCAGGGCTCCCGTTCCCTCTCAGATTCCGCGAAATACCGGGGCACGGACTTGAAGACGTTGAAGAGCCAACTCCGGGGCGACCTGGATTGGATCGTGATGAAGGCGCTCGACCGAGATCGTACGCGTCGTTATGACTCGCCTTCGGACCTTAAAGCGGATCTTGAGCGTCACCTGCGGCATGAACCGGTGCTCGCTAGTCCGCCGACTGTGCGTTATCGGGCCGGAAAGTTTGTCCGCCGGCACCGCACGGCTGTGACCGCCGCTGCTCTGTTGTTTGCTGTGCTAGCGGTCGGCGTGGTGGGTACCGCGGCGGGTTTGGTGCGAGCGCGCAAGGCGGAGGCGGTTGCAGCTTCGGAGGCACGGAAAGCCACAGTCATCAATACGTTCCTGGAAGATGTTCTGGGGTTCGCCCGATCCGTACAACAGATTGGGCGGGGAAGTGACGGTGCTCCAGGCTCTCGCCGAGGCCGAGGCTGACATCGAAGAGTCGTTTCGTGACGAGCCCCTGATTCGCGCCTCAGTGCAGAACACGCTTGGTTTGACCTATCAACGCCTCGGTGAGTTCGAGAAGGCGCGGCCGCTTCTGCGCGGCGCGCTGGAAACCCGACGAGATCTTCTTGGCGAGTGGCATGAGGACACAGCGGAGAGTCAGCTGCGTTGGGGTTGGCTTCTGCGGGTCTTGAACGAGCACCAAGAGGCCGAGGAAGCCTTGTTCGCGGCTGAGCCAGTGCTGAGAGAGCTGGCTGCGGCGGACGATGAAAGTGGCGAGGCGCAAGGTCGATTGGCAGCGGCTCTCGATCAGATCGGGTGGCTGAGGATGGACCTCAGCCAGTTCGAGGAATCGCAGTCGTTCTTTCAAGAGGCCCTCGAAGTTCGAAGCATCATCTTCAAAGCACCCGCCGAAGAGCTTGCAGCGTCGCATCAGAGCATTGGAGCCGCGTGGGCCAACCTTGGCTGACTACGAAAAGGCCGTGGCGTCGTTTAGAGAGGCTTTGCAACAGCGTGAGAGTATCTACGGAAGCGACCATCCCTTGGTGGCCATCTCTTTGCTTTCGCTTGGTCAAGGCGTCGGCAACCTCGGGGACGCAGACCGTAGCGCTGAGCTGATCCGTCGTTCGGTCGAGATTCGCCGCGAGGCCTTGGGTTCTGCACACCCGGACACTCTCGAAAGCCTCAACGCGTTAAGCGGTCTACTAGTGCGCTCTGGGAAGTTCTCTGAAGCGGTCGACGCGTTTCGAGAACTAGTTCCGATTTCCCGTTCGCTCTACGGCGAGCGACATTTGAACGTGGGGCGGGCTCTGTTCAACTTGGCCTCGTCGCTGCACCAAACCGGCGTCGCCGCGGACTTGGAAGAGGCCGGCGTACTTATGCAGGAGTCGCTCGACATAGTGAGAGGGCTCTTGGGTGAAGAGCACGCTGTTGTGGGCTTGACCCGCGGAGGACTGGGGCAGGTTCATCTCAAGAGCGGACGGTTCGTTCGAGCTGAACGTGAACTGCGCGGGGCAGGGGCCGTGCTGGCCGCGGCTTTGGGTGAGGGCCACTGGCGCACTGCGTCGTCGAACGGCAATTGGGGAATGAGCTTGGTGAGGCTCGGACGCTTCGAGGAAGCAGAGTCGGTTCTCTTGGCCTCGCACGATGTCATCGTGAAAGAGCGCGCGGGCGTCGCGAGTTTCGAAACTAACGCGCGCAAGCGCATGATTGATCTATACGAGGCGTGGGGACGTCCCGATCAGGCTCTGAAATGGGTGAGTGAGGAGTGACGAAGCGCGGTTTCGAATCAACCGAAAGCGGATCGGCCGAGAGGGCAAGCTCCATCTCGAGTCAATGGAGCTTTTGCGCCCTAGTGGATCGTCCTGTCTCCTGACGAGAGGTGCTTTGGATCGCGAGGTCTGATCTGCTCGAGCGACGGCCCACTTGGCGTCGCAACGGCTGCAACGACGATCAGCCGATTGCGGGTTCTCCAGTTTCGCCGGTTCGGATCCTTAGACAGTCTTCGAGGTCGAGCACAAAGATCTTGCCGTCACCGATTTCGCCGTCGTCTCCAGACTTGGAGTTGTCAGCGATCGCCGCCGTGGCTGCCTTGAGGAACTGGTCATTGACGGCGATCTCGAGTTTGACCTTGCGCAGCAGACTGCCCGCCTCTTTGTGCGATCGATAGACCTGTGAGACTCCCTTCTGGCGCCCTCTGCCCATGACTTGGGAAACGGTGACCAAATGGATCTCGGCGGTTTGGAGGGCTTCGAGAACAGCGTTCATGCGATCCGGTTGGATGACTGCGACGACGTACTTCATGGGCTTTTCACTCTTTGCTGTGATCGATGATCGTTGGTTACGAAGACAAGGAGATGGCGGCTCAAACAAAGCATCAGTCGACCAGTGTGTAGGCGGTCTCGCGATGCTCAGCCACATCGAGTCCCATGCGCTCTGCATCGCCCGAGACCCGCAGACCGATGGTGGCGTCGAGCAGCTTGAGCAGAACCAAGGACACGATGCTCGCCCAAACCAGGGTGTAGAGGACCGCCTTTCCTTGGATCAGAACTTGTGCAGCGTTGCCGTAGAAGAGTCCGTCGGTATCGTTGCCAGGAACTTCGGCGGTCGCGAATAGGCCTGCTGCGATTGCCCCCCAGATCCCAGCGATGCCATGAACACCAAAGACGTCGAGCGAGTCGTCGTAGCCGAACTTGACTTTGGCCCATGTCACCGCGCAGTACGCAGTCAACGAGGCTCCAGCACCGACTCCGAGCGCTCCCATGGTGTTGACCGAACCGCAGGCGGGGGTAATTGCGACTAGGCCGGCGACCGCGCCGGTGATCAAGCCGAGCAGGGTCGGTTTGCCTTCGCGCCACCAGTCCAGTGCCGCCCAGGCGCAGGCCGCTGCGGCCGTTGCGACGTGTGTTACCACAAGTGCGTTGGCTGCGGAGCCGTTGGCGGCGAGCGCGCTGCCAGCGTTGAATCCGAACCAGCCAAACCAGAGAAGACCCGTGCCTAAAACGGCGAACGGTAGATTGTGCGGCGGCGAGATTCCGCTGGGGTAACCCTCGCGTCGGCCGAGAACCATGGCCGCGACGAGGGCCGACATACCAGCATTGATATGGACCACGGTGCCACCGGCGAAGTCGAGTGCTCCGTCGTTGCCTAGCCCAAAGAACCCTTCAGCCCCGCCCCACACCCAGTGGCAGATGGGAGCGTAGGCCAGCAGCAGCCATAGGCTGGCAAACCAGCACAACGCACTGAACTTCATGCGCTCGGCAAAGGCGCCGATCATTAGGGCTGGGGCGATCACGGCGAACATGCCCTGGAAGATCATGAACAGACCAGCAGGAATTCCGGTCCCTGGCCATGCGTCGTAGCCGAGATTCCCTAAGAACAAGTAGTCGAAGCCGCCGATGAACCCACCTAATGTGCTGCTGCCAAACGCGAGACTGAAGCCAACCGTGACCCACAGAACGGTCATCAAGGACATACACAAGAAACACTGCATCAAGATCGAGAGCACGTTCTTTCGCCTGACGAGGCCACCGTAGAAGAACGCCAGACCTGGTGTCATTAGCAAGACCATTGCGCTGGCAGTCAGCATCCATGCGGTGTCGCCGGTGTCTACTCCTTCCTGGGCGAGGGCGGGCCAGGGTAGGAGGGTGAGAGCTAGGAGGGCTAGTCCGCGGAGAATTGGCTGTGAAAGTCGGCTAGCCGACCGGCTGGTCGAGCAGCAGCTCCCCACTTGAATGGTTGGCAGGACGGTTCTGGCGTCACGGGGCATCCCGGCTCCTTGGCGATGTCATTCGTCTGATCGGTCGGACTCGACTGACGACACTGCAAGGTAGGCGCCAAGCGGCCGCGTTGCTTTTGCAGCCCGAGCTGGAGCGCGGCTTGCGACGCATGAGCCTCTATGAAACAAGGGCTTAGAAGCTTTGGAGCAGGTGCCACCTGCGAGCGTCGCGATCCGGCGACTGGCTGTGCAGCAGCAACGAAAACGTAGAATTCAGTGGCTTGCTAGACAGTCTTGTCGGATCGCGGCGCGGCGGAACGCCAGCAAGCACTGAGACGGCGGCTAGGCGTCGATCCAAGTCTGGCCTGCCGCACTACTAGCCACCGCCGCCTCGATAAAGCGCATTCCGCGGGCACCGTCCTCGAGGGAGGGAGTCCACTGCGGTGTTGCTGAGAGATCCTGACGTCTGAGGATCACAGTGTCAGCAAAGTCGGTGAAGACGTTGGCGAACGCCTCAATGAATCCCTCGGGATGCCCTAGAGGCAGTCTCGTGGCTGCAGCAGCGTCCTGAGACAGGCCGGGACCGCCGGTGCGCATGATCTTGCGAGGCCTGTCTAAGGCATCCACTATGAGCGTGTTGGGTTCCTCTTGGAACCACTCAAGGCTGCCGGTTTCGCCGAAGACGCGCAGTCGCAAACCGTTTTCGCGGCCGACCGCTACCTGGGTCGCGCACACTAGGCCTCGGCAGCCGGACTCGAAGCGCAGCAAGACCGAGGCGTTGTCGTCGAGCACGCGGCTGCTGAACGAGGTGCCGAGATCAGCGAGGACCCGGGCGATCTTGGAGCCGCCAACGAACTCGGCCAGGTGAGCTGCGTGGGTTCCGATGTCGCCCAGCGCGCCGCCTGCGCCTGCTCGCTCGGGGTCTACTCGCCAGCTTGCTTGTTTCTGTTGTTCGGTTTCGATTTGCTGCGCGAGCCAGCCTTGGGAGTACTCAACCGTGATGTGTCGAACTGTGCCGATCGATCCGGAATGAACCCGATGGCGGGCTTCCCTCACCATGGGGTAGCCGCTGTAGTTGTAGGTGACACCAAAGAGCGGCGCTACCTTGCCGTAGAACGAGTTGGCGCTGGCAAGCTGGCTCGAGAGTTCGGCGGCTTCAGCCGCTGAGTGGCACAAGGGTTTGTCACAAAGAACGTCAAAGCCGAACTCGATGGCTGCTTTGGCGACTGGCGCGTGGAGGTGGTTGGGAGTGACGATGTTGATGAACTCGGCGCGTTCGTGCTGCGGGCGCTGCGCTTCTGCCGCGAGCAGCTGATTGTACGAACCGAAGGTTCTCTTGAGGTCGAGACCAAGCTCGGCTCCGGTTCTAAGTGATCGCGCCTGGTCAGAGGAGAAACAGCCGGCGACGAGCTCGCACCGATTGTCTAGCCGCGCGGCCATGCGATGAACGCTGCCGATGAAGGAGTCTGGACCGCCGCCGACTTGAGCGTAGCGGGCTTTCGAGTTTTCGATGGAGCTGGTCATGAGGCGCCAACCATAGCTGAACTGATAGGCGAAACGTTGCAGGTTATAGGGCGGCTGGCCGTCTAGCTGCCGCGCGCGAGTGGATCAAGCAGTTTTTGCTGCGTCGCATGGCCGCGTCTGACAGTCTTGGCTCGAAGCCGATGAAAATCTGATTCGTTCTTGAGGGGCAATGGAGGTTGTGTCGAGATGACAACTGCGAGAGAAGCGAGACAAACAAGAGAAGCCAGACAAGCGCCCGTCGATGAACCGAGGGCCTGGTGTGGGTGTCTGTGGGCGGAGCCGGAGCGAAGGGAGCAGATCGCAAGAGAAGGGCTCAGCACGAGGCGTCCAATGCCGGGCTGGACCAAGTGCGCTGCGCTAATCATCTCTTGCCTGGCAGTGGCGTGCAGCGGCTCGGTCGAGGACGCGCAAACCGACGGCGACACAGCGGAGATGCGCGGCCTGCGTCCTCAGCAGGCTTGGACCACTCTTGGTCCAGAACAATTCGGCGGAGCAGGTGCGGTCAAGGATCTCGGTGATCGCTATCTCGAGGCGTACCTCCGGTTCTTTCCTTCACGAGCGACGGCGAGCGGTTTCTACGATCACGACGGACAACTGGAAGACTTTTCTGCTGAGCGGTTGGAATCCTGGTTCTCTCACGCGTCTGCGGTGCTGAGCGAGTTGCCCTCGGCGGCCAGTTCAGATTGCGAGGGTCAAGATGAGACGCTCGCGTGCAAGTCTTCTCAAGTCGACGCAGAGCTGTTGCGTCGCGAGATCGAGCTTCACTTGCTTGATTGGCAAGAGCGCAACGCGCCGCGTCAGAAGCCAACTCTGTGGACCGGTGTTGCCAGTAGCAGCACGGTCTACTTTTTGGTGCGCGCCGATCGGCCGCTCGAGCAGCGTGTTGGGTTCGTGATTGACCGGCTTCGGTTGATCCCAGGACTGATGGCACAAGCAACCGAGACTCTCGCTCTAGGCGACCCTGCAGCTATGTCGGCCTTAGATTGCGGGTTTGCAGCCGGCCAGGCGCGCTCTCTTGCTGGCTTCTATCGCGAACGTTTGATTGACGCGGCGGCTTTGCCGCAAGACCAACACCTAGAGCTGCTGAAAGATCTCGAAACCGCCGGCACTGCCGCCGCGCAAGCACTGGACGGGTTCGCTGAGTTCGCTGCAGGGCTAGAAGGAAAGGCCACCGGTAGTCCAGTGCTGGGTGCAGACCTCTATGCACGCCGGTTTGCTCTTTACACCGGACTGAGCGCGACGCCTGCGGAGGTTCTTGCCAGCGCCGAAGAGGCACTAGAACAGCAACTGGATGAGGCCGATCGACACGCGATGGCGATCTGGAAAAGCCACTTCGATCAAGAGCCGCCCACGGATCGACGCGAGAGAGTGCGCGCGTTGTTCCTTGCCTTAGGGGATGACCGGGCTGCCTCGGTTGAGGAGTTCGTGGTCGACTATCGGACGCTGGTCGAGAACGCAGAAGCCTTCGTCAAAGAGCACGACATTGTGTCGACTCCGGATCCACTGACCTTGATCACCGATCGTTCACCGGCGTTCTTTTCAGGCGCTGCCGTAGGCGGTGTGTACTCGGCGGGGCCTTACTCCCCGGAGTCCGACACGCTGCTCTTCCTGCCGACACCACCGCCGAGTTTCGATGCGGACCAGCAGGCGAGCTTCTTTCGTGACTTCAATCATCACTTCAACGTGATGATCACGCCGCACGAGTTGATGCCGGGCCACTATCTGCAACTTAAGTGGGCAGCGCAACACCCGAGCAAGATCCGCGCGATGTTCGGTGACTCGGTCACCATCGAGGGATGGGGTACCTACGCAGAGAGACTCATGCTGGATCTTGGCTGGGGCGACGAGCTGGCCTATGCCGCGCACCTGAAGAAGCGCTTGGAGAACACCGCTCGCACCATCGTCGATATCCGGGTGCACACCCTGGGCATGGAGCAAGACGAGGTGGAGCGTTTTGTGGTGGAGGAGGCGTTGCAAGAAGAGCAGTTCGCTCGCAACATGCGGCGTAGGACTTTGACCACCGCGCCTCAGTTGGTGACCTACTTCTTGGGAAGCCGCGAGATCGAGCGGGCGTACGACGAGTTTCTCACCGAGCGCGGGATGAACCTCGAGGATGGAGTGAGCCGTTCGGATGTGGATCTTGCCACCGTTCGCGAGTTCACCGATGGGGTGATGGTGATGGGGCCCGTGCCACTCGCTTGGTGGAGGGATCTGCTCGGGGCGGGATCCTAGATCTGCCGGTCGCGGCCCTGCCAGTACTTCGCTCGAACCTTGTGCCGCTGGATCTTGCCGGTTGGCATGCGCGGTAGGCCTACCTCGAAGTCGATCGATCGCGGGCGCTTGTAGGCCGGCAGATTCTCCCCGCAGAAGGCCAGTAGCTGGTCTGCCACATTCGTTTGTGCCTCCCATTCCGGGTTGAGTTCGACCACGGACTTCACACTCTCCCCCCATTCATCGCTGGGTATGCCGATAGTGCAGACCTCGTAGACGGCGGGATGCTGCTGGAGAACGTCGTCGATCTCCTGCGGATAGATGTTCACGCCGCCCGAGATGATGGTTTCGGCACTGCGACCGGTGAGGAACAAATAGCCATCGGCGTCGAGGTGCCCGATATCGCCCATAGTGAAGTAGTCGCCCTGATAGGCGCATGCGGTCTTCTCCGGTGCCTTGTAGTACGTGAAACGACCTTCGTCTGGCGCGAGGAAGTAGACGGTGCCAGATTCCTCCGGCCCGACTTCGTTGGCCTCTGCGTCAAGAACTTTCGCCACGGTGCCCTCCACTGGACGACCGACTGAACCGGGCTTCTTGAGCCACTCGTGCGAATCGAGGTAGTAGCTACCGCCTTCGGTAGCAGCGTAGTACTCCCAGAGGATTGGTCCCCACCACTCGATCATGCTGCGCTTGATGTGAACTGGGGTCGGCGCCGCGCCGTGGATAATCCAGCGAAGGCTGTCGAGGTTGTAGCGGTCTTTGATGCTTTGGGGCAACTGAAGAAGACGGTGGAACATGGTAGCCACCAGGTGACTGTGGCTAACCCTCTCGCGGTCGATCAGGGCGAGCGTCTCTTCGGCGTCCCATCCATCCATCAGCACTTGGCCGACTCCAGCGCCGAGCGGAACGGCCATATTGAGACCGAAGGGGGCCGCGTGGTAGAGCGGCCCGGTCACCAACGAAACATGCGACGCCGGATCAAGGGCGCCGGACTCGCGTACTTTCACCACAAACGGTGGTGGTTGGGTGGAGGCCTTGCGATAGACCCCTTTGGGGTGGCCGGTAGTGCCTGATGTGTAGAGCATGGATATGCCGAGCTGTGCTGCCTCAAGGTCTGCAGTCGATTCTGCTTCGATCGCGCGATCGAAGTCCTCGTAGCCCTCCAGCTCTCCACCGATGGACAAGAACAGCTCAACCTGCGGGCAGGTCTTGCGAACTGCTGCTGCTACCTCAGGACAAGTGGCATCCGCGATCATCACCTTGGCATCGCAGTCGTTGACGATGTAGCTCACCTCGTTTGCGTTGAGGTGCCAGTTGATTGGAGTCAGTCGCGTTCCGGCTCTGAGGTTGGCGGCGTAGGTCTCGATGAACTGCGGTCGGTTGCGACAGAGCAGTGCGATCCCGTGACCATGGCCCACGTGGCGTTTGCGCAATAGGCGCGCGAGCTGGTTGGCGGCAGCGTTGAGTTGAGACCAGTTACGTTCGCCGAAGTTCGACTTGACCGCTGACTGCAACGGTCTGTGCGCGGCGTGAACCGCGATCGACATCCCACGGGCTGCGGCTTCTTGCAGCTCGTCAGCGAGCGTGTTGTCTTCCGACATAGGAAGCAAATCCCTTCGCGCTATTGGTGGTAGGGGTCGATACTAAAGGAATGCGTTGCTAAAGAAGGGCGTTGGCGCCAAGCCATGAGCGGCAGGCATGGGGGCTTGTGGTCTGGATTGCGGTGAGGCCGAACGCGCGAGCGGCTGCGACGTTGGTGGGATGGTCGTCGAAGAAGGCGATAGAGCTCGGTGGGAGTTCCAGAGTTTGCGAGACATGCTCGAAGATCTCGGGATCCGGCTTAACCATGCGCAGCTCGTGGGAGAGGAAGCTGTGGGCGAAGGTGCGATCGAGGTGCCACGATTGCATCTCGCGCCAGTGGAAGGTGTTGGTGTTACTCAAGCAAGAGTGTGAGATCCCTGCGGCTGCGAGATCGCGCAGGAGATCGAGCGCACCTGGCAGCGGGCCCGGGAGCCAGCCGCGCATCTGCTCGCGGAGCTCTTGGTCGGTCAAGCCCTGGCCAAACTCCGCGATGACCGAGTTAATGAAGGTCTCGGTGTCGGTTGCGCCGCGCTCGTAGGCTCTGACCGACTCAGACTTTAGCCATTGCTCTGCCATGAGCGCGGGGGCGATTCTGAGCCGCGTGGCGAGCGATGCGACGCCTCTGAAATCGACCAGCACACCACCTAGGTCAAAGACCAGGTGTCTGATTGAAGCTTCGGTCTTGCTCACTGTTGACTTGCTCTAGCTATTGCGACCAAGGCGGGACCACGCCGATCGACCGCGCATAGGCGATCATTTGGCCTAAGTGTTCGTGGTTGTGGGAGATGGCGGTGTGGAAGAAGCCGGCCTTGGTCATGGTCTGGCCGAATGCGGTCACCTCTGCTTGGAGATCGCCAAGAGCGAGCATCTTGTCCATCGATTCGAGCGAGCCCTTGAACACTCTGAGCACGTCTTCGCGGGTGGTGTAGTCCTTCTCAAAGCCCCGCGGGTCGATGCCCTCGGGCATCGCCTGGCCGACAACGGTGGGGAAGAAGTAGTTGGCGCCTGCAACGTGCATCAGCGACTCGCTGACGCTGCGAACACCTTCGGCAGGACGCCACGTGTATTTGTCAGCGGGAATGGCCTCGGCGAGCGAGACAAACTTCTGAGAGAGCGCTTGGAAGTCCGCTTGGAGGTCACTTTGGATGTCGGCTTGGGCTGTGACGGGACTGCCTGCAAGAGCGAGAATGAAGAGGACGACAAAGGCTGAGAGTGTGCGCATTGGGGTCGTGTTCCTTCTGGAATTGTTGGTGCGGTCTCGGTACCGCTTCCCGAATCTTATGTGCTGTGCGAGGCAAAGCTGTAGCGTGAATGCTCGCCGTGAGATTGTGGCGAGTCCTCAGGGTCGCTCAGCCGCTCAGCCGCTTAGCCGCTCAGCCGCTTGGCGGGAAGCGGGAAGCGGGATCGAGCAAGAGCGTGATCCTGCGGGTTGGTTGCCACGCCCGGTGGAGTGTGTCGGCCTGAGCCGTTCCGCGACCTCGCCCTCAATGAAGAGGCCGGTAAGTCGAGCGGAAGCAGAAAAGGTTCGACCAGGTAGCCCGGATTGAGCTAATCGGACCGAGCTAATCGGACCGAGCTGATCGCGCTGGGCTGATCGCGCTGGGCCGTCGCCGACTAGCTGAGTTTGGCTCTCCGGCCTATGGGCAGGTGGCGAAGGCGCTGGTGTCAGTGATCGTCGTGAATATCTTGTCAAGTGGATCGAAGTAGGTGCGTAGCGCACCGGTCTCTGTGTCACAGACCTTGAGGGTGAATTCTTGGTCGGTCATCCCGGCAGCGAAGAACCACAGTCGGTCGAATGGCCCGCAAGCGTCGATCAGCTTGGTCGTCACTTCGACATTGTTCGGTTGGCCCGGGAAGTGGAAGAAACCAGTGTCTGGGGTGATCTCGGCACCGGCTTTGGCAGGCCCCGATGCGCCTGCGATGTCACGAAAATCTGCTTTGACTTGGAAGCGGTCGTTGAGCAGACACAGGGTCTCGTCATCCTCGATGCAGGCCACTGCTGGGCAGGTCTCGAGGGGCGGCGGCGGGGGCTCACCCTCGCTTGTGAACTCAAGTTCGATGGCTAGGTTGCGGAAGTCAGGGAACCCGAAACTTTGGATCGTCTCCCAAGGATCGTCTGGGTGGACCCGAGCAAAACTCGGCGAGGTGGAGGGACCATTCTGGTCCGCGCCTAAGAAGACACCTGCCGAGCCCTGTGTGGCACCGGGAATCTCTGGAAAGCGAACGCCGACGAAGATCCGTCGTTGAGCGACGGGAAGGTCCAGAGTGGCCGCAATGCACAAGTCCTGGGAGGTGACTCCGGGCAGCTCGAACTGCTCGTCTGCAAGGACTGTTGTCGGGAGCCCGCCGCTATTGCGCAGGACCAGCACTTCGAACGTGAAGTCGGTGACGGCCACATCAAACCCGAAGCAGGCCGTTACGGTGTTAATGGTGCCGCTGTCGCTTGGCATTGTGAGTAGCTGAATGAACTCGGCTGCCTCGCCCGGTAGGGTTCCGACGACTGCGTAGAAGTCCTCGGCAGTGCCATCCCACTGCATGACCAGTTCCTGGCGCTGCGTGGAGCCAACAATGCTGTCCGTGCTCAGAGCCGTTACCGCCCGTGCCGGCCGCTGCAAGACATCCGAGGATCGATTCGCGGTGACCGCGGTTTGACTGATGCCGGGGGACGCAAGCAGAGTCGCTAAGAGTGTCAGTAGGCCGAGCTGGATGCAGCAGCTGGGGAACGGGCGTCGGGCGTGGTCGCCGGAAACTTGGGCGTGGGGGTTCATCAATCTGGCCTCGGGCTTTCGGGAGTTGAAATCAGCGGTGAGCAGCCGCCTGCTCTTTCATAGATGCAAACAGCGCGGACCCCCTGTTGGTATTCCCGGCCCGTCGCATGTCCCCTATCTGGACCTATCGCGAGAGCTACTGAAGAATCGAGCGCTAGCCGCGCGCCTGGTCGAAGCCCTCGAGACCTTGGAAACGATCGACGTGATAGTCGGCGTCGCCGAACAGTCCTTGCAGGACCCGCACCCGCTTGAAGAAGAGGCCGATGTCGTGCTCGTCGGTGATGCCAATGCCGCCGTGCAGCTGGATCGCATTCTCATCGACGAACCAACCACCAGTGCCGAGCTGCGCCTTGGCCGCCGAGATGTCGGCTGCGCGGGTGTCGGCATCGGTCTCATCAGCGCGAATGGCCGCGAGGATCATCGCGCTTTTACACAGTTCGGTTTCGGCGAACATGTCCGCTGCTCGATGTTGAAGCGCTTGGAAGGATCCGATCTTGGAGCCGAACTGTTCTCGCTCCTTGAGGTAGGAGACGGTGAGTTCAAACATCTGCTGGAGGCAACCCTGAGCTTCGGCGCAAGCGGCTGCAGCCGCGCGGTCAAGAACCCACTCGATGGCACCCGCAGCGCCACCTTCTTCGCCAATCAGCGCGGTAGCAGGCACTGTGACGTTGTCGAGCGAGATAAACGCGGTGCGTTGACCGTCCATGCCGCGCACAACCTTGCTGCTCAGACCTGAGGCATTTGCGTCGACCATGAACACCGAAATGCCGTCGCGGTCGAGCTGTGAGCCCGAAGTGCGAGCGGAGACCACGAGTTTCTCAGCAGCGTGACCGTTGAGGACCCAAGTCTTCTCGCCAGACAAGGTATAGCCATCTTCGGTCTTGGTGGCTGTGGACAGCACGTCTGTTGGGTTGTAGCGACTCTGACGCTCAGTGTGCGCAAACGCATACGACGTCTTGCCTTCGATCATCGGTGCGAGCAGCTCTTGCTGTTGCTCATCACTGCCGAGCTGCTCAAGCAAGCCACCAGCCAGCACTACCGAAGCGATGATTGGCTCAGGCGAAAGACCGCGTCCCAGCTGCTCAAGGATCAAAGCCAGGTCGACAAACGACCCACCGATGCCGCCAGCACTTTCCGGTGCAGCGATCCCAAGCCACCCATACTCGCCCATCTCGGCCCAGATCTTTGGATCCCAGCCCTGCTCAGTCTCGCGCATCTCACGAAACCGCTCGACGTTGGCCTCGTCCTTGACGAAACCCGCCACCGAGTCGACGATCATCTGTTGTTCTTTGGAGAGTGAAAAGTCCATATTTATCTCGTTTCAGTCATCAGGGCATTTGAATTGAGGCGTTGCCACCCTCGTCGCGATGTCCCGCCGGAGGCTTCGCACCGCCGCAGGCGCTTAGAGTCCCAGAGGATGCAAGCAACAAGCATGCTGTTCGGCTGTGTTCCTGTTGATTGATCACAGCCTCTCTTCCGAGACGTTCCTTCGGAGTTGGGTGTTCTATATTCGTTGTTTCTCTTCCAGGCAGTGATGCTCTCCAGCTCTCCAGCTCTCCAGCTCTCCAACCTCTCCAACCTCTCCTCGCGACGCGCCGCAGGCGCTTGGAGCGAGCAGCAATACGGGTTAGAGCCCGTGGTAAAACCACGGTCGGCGCTCTAACCTAAGGCCCCGAGCCCTAGAATGTGCTTGGAAATAATGTTCTTCTGAATCTCATTTGAACCACCGTAAATGGTGGCAGCACGCAAGTAGTTGAAGGTCGACTGCAACTGCCGCGAACTCTCGTGAATGGTGCCCTCTGGCGCATCAAACCAACCCTGAGCTCCTTGCCCCAAAGCGTCCATAGCGAGCTCCGTAGCCTCTTGCGTTGCCTCAGTGCCGACGATCTTCAAGATCGAACTCTCTGGCCCGGGCGCTTGCCCGTGGGACGCAGACGCGAGCGTACGGAGGTTCGCCATCTCGATAGTGCGGATCCGCATCTCGAGCTTAGCGATGCGCCGACGAAAGGTTGCGTCGTCGAGCAGCGAGTCGGTGCCGTTCGGTGTATCGCGCGCTATCTGCTTGGCTAGCTCAATGAAACGTTTGGCATTGCCGACGCCGCCGATGCCGGTACGTTCGTGGCCCAACAGCGCCTTGGCCATGGTCCAGCCGCCGCCCTCAGGCCCGACACGGTTCGCCTTGGGCACCTTGGCGTTTTGGAAGAAGGTGTCGGAGAAGGCTGGGGTTCCGCCGATGGTGTAGAACGGTTTGACGTCGATGCCGTCGGTGTTCTTGATGTCGGCCAGCAAGAAGGTGATGCCCTCCTGCTTCTTGCCTTCGCCGCTAGTGCGCGCCAGAACAAAGATCCAATCGGCGTATTGCGCGGCACTGGTCCAAGTCTTCTGGCCGTTGAGGATGTAGTGGTCGCCGGCGTCATCTGCCCGCAACTGCAGGCTCGCGAGATCAGAACCAGCATTCGGCTCCGAGTAGCCCTGGCACCAGACTTCCTCGCCCGCGAGGATCTTTGGCAAGAAACGCTCCTTCTGCTCGGGCGTGCCGTACTGGATCATCAGTGGTCCCACCATGCCCAGGCCAAAGGGAGAGAGCGTCGGCGTGTTTGCGCGCGTGCATTCCTCCGAGAAGATGAAGCTCTGGGTAACGCTCCAAGCCGTCCCGCCGTGCTCGACCGGCCAACGCGGTGCGGCCCAACCCTTCGCGGCCAAGATCTTGTGCCATTCCATCTCGTCATCGTGGCTGAAGCCGCCACCCTGAGTTGCCTTCGCCTTCAGGTGATCCGGCATTGCAGAGTCGAGATAGTCGCGGACCTCGACGCGAAACGCGAGGTCTTCGGCAGAGAAGTTCATGTCCATGATCGATTGTCCTTCGGTAGTACTAGCAGTTTCGGCTCTGGTCTCAGAGTCCAGTTGACGTCGAATCCTTGCGTTTCAACATTGCGGCGGGAGTCGTCGTGACCTGCAGGAGTTGAAGTCCCGGGGCACATGGGACCGTATGCGATTCAGTGTGGTTGCGCAGAGATTCAGGTCCGTGAGGCATCTTGCCCTCGAGTCTAGGAATTGGGCAAGTGACGGTAGGCACCGCCAATTTCACAAGTTCACCCTGAATCTTCGTCTCGCCACGTCCCGCGGGATGCTTGGAGCGAGTATCCGATTCAGCGAGGACCTGTGACTCATCGCAGGTTCTCACCCTGAATCTTCACCTCGCGACACGCCGAAGGCGCTTGGAGCGAGCATCTGATTCAGCGAGGTCCTGTGACTTATCGCAGGTTCTCACCCCTGAATCTTCACCTCGCGACACGCCGAAGGCGCTCGGAGCGAGCATCTGATTCAGCGAGGTCCTGTGACTCATCGCAGGGTCTCACCTCTGTATCTTCACCTCGCGAGACGCCGAAGGCGCTTGGAGCGAGCATCTGATTCAGCGAG
>JAJCXN010000035.1 GCA_029263415.1 Acidobacteriota bacterium | reverse complement strand
GCTGACTCCTCGCTTCGATGCTTAGAATTGTTTGTCTTGATAACTACAATTCTACCGGCTAACGAAACGAAATGATCAGCCCGTTTCTACGCTCAAACCTCCCAGTTCCAACCCTTAGAGAGTTTCTGGACAGGATCTAGCCTAGGGCAGGGCGCCCGCACGGACTTCCCCAGAGCGGAGGCTCAGGTCTACTTGAACTCTGCCGCTCAGCACCCACTCGGCCTGCCGATGCTTCGAGCGCTGCACCGGCATCTCGACTACCAGGTGCACGGTCCGGGTGATGACCGCGCCTACTTCAGTCGTGACGACCAAGCAGCGCTCAAAGCAGAGTTCGGTGAACTGATCAACGCCAAGGCCGACGAAATCGCGTTCGTCCAGAGCACTTCGGACGGCGAGAACATCGTTGTCAGCGGGTTAGATCTCGCTCGGCGCGGCGGCAATGTCGTCATCGACGACCTGCACTTCACCACCTCGTTCTACATGTACCGCGAACTAGAAGCTCACGGACTCGAGCTAAGGATCGTCAAGAACAAGGATGGCGCCGTGCCACTGGAGGCCATGGACCAGGCCATCGATGCGGAAACCCGGTTAGTCTCAATAGCGTTGGTGTCGAACATCAACGGCCACCTTCACGATGCTGCGGCGGTAGCGGCGCTGGCTCACGCAAAGGGCGCTTATCTCTACGCAGACATCATCCAGGCTGCTGGCGCGATTCCAGTCGACGTTAAGGCCACTGGCATCGACTTCGCAGCGGCGTCTACCTACAAGTGGCTGATGGCGGAACGCGGCTTCGGCCTCCTCTATGTCCGGCGCGATCTCCAGGACGAAGTAGTGCCAACCACGAGATGGGGGCACCGACAGGTTCACAACTTCGATCGCCTGGCGATGACTTGGGACAAGAGACCAGGTGCAGCGCGCTATGAAACCGGAAACATCTCCGAACCTCTAGCTGCAACCTCACTTGCGGGATTGCGCTACATCAAGAGCCTGGGCGTCGAGAACATCGCCAGTCACGCAAACGTGCTCATCCAACGGCTACAAGTCGAGTTGCCTGAGCTCGGTTACCGCTCTCTCACCCCAAGCGGAACCAGAACCCCGATTGCGGCGTTCGGATTGCCGGACCCAGACGACGCGCGCCGCCGATTGAAGGAGGCCAACATTGTGGTCAGTGGGGTCGCCGCTGAGCGGCGCGTTCGGGTCTCAGTATCGGTGTTCAACACCCACGATGACATCGACCGCCTGGTGAAAGCACTTGCTTAGAGCACTCTCGACCCAAACGGGAAAGCTGTGGTTGACCGCAAGGTCGAGCGCCCTGGCGCTGGCGCTCATGCCGATGGTGCTACTCCTTGGCTGCACACCCAACCAAGCCGACGAGGTCATCCCGACCGCGGCGGCCGAGGGCAGCCCCGATGTGGGGAGCGCTATCGAGTTGCGGATCGAGCCGTTTCCAGAACTGTACTTTGCAGTGCGGGCTCAGGCGGCCGGAGTCGCAGCCCCACTTGATCTGCTGGACGTATCTGCTCGCGCCTGGGAGCCCGTCCAGGCCGAGATCGGCTCGTTCGGGGGTTTCTGGCGATTCGATCTCGCTGGCCTCTTAAGCAGTGATCCGAGCGGCTTCCTTGAATGGGTCGCGGAGTACCCGGAGACCATTCCCAGCCGCGGGGGAGGCAGCATCCCGATGCTCGGACCGGGTATAGCAATGCATGCGGGGATGCAGGCCGCTTGGGCTCCCTTTCTCAGCGAAGAGTGGCCGCAACGCCAAGAAGCCCTAGAAGCAGCGCGTCAGCGACTGGAGCAAAGCTTCATGCCCAAGCACCGCGAGGCCCTCAGTCACATGATGCACTCGCTGGGAATCGACGATCCGGGGCTGACCGTGCCGATCTATCTGGTCACCCATACCCAACCCCCAGGCGCGACCACCTACCGGTCACGAGGCGGCCCAGTTGTGGTTGTTTCGGCGGAGTCCTTGCTACTGAACGAGCGCTTCTCTGACCTCGAAGAAACGCTCCTACATGAAACTTGCCACACGCTCGACGCAGCATCAGACAAGGAGACCGATGCGTTCTCTGTGCTTCGAAGGCTGCTCGCCGAGCGTGGCATCTCTGAGAGCGACGGTCGCTTTCACGACGTGCCGCATTTGTTGATGTTCGCCCAAGCAGAGCAAACCATGAGGCGCATTTTTGATCGCGAGCACGTGGCCTACGGGGACAGTGCCCGCGGAAACATCGCGCCGCTGTACGAGCGTTCGGGTCAAGCAGCGATCGACGTGCGGAGACACTGGTCCGATTACCTCGACGGCCGCATCGATCGCGACACAGCGCTAGCACAGATCTCCCGGGACGTTGCTGTGAGCAACTAGAGCCCTTGGCGTCACTCATCGGTCATCGCGGCAGGTTCCGGCTCGCCGTACTCGGAACACTAGTTCTCTTCAGCTCGTTTGCCGGAGCACAGGGCCGTACCCTGTTCTGGCCAAAGATGACTGTGGAAGCACGACTCGATGGGCAAGGTGTCCTGCACATCCGCGAGACCCAGGTCATAGAGATGAACGGAGCCTGGAACGGTGGCGAGAGAACCTTCAATGCGACGCGCGGACGTCTACTGTTCGACGGCCTGTCGAAGCTCAACGAAAGTACCGGCCAGGTGGTTGAACTGCCTCGGGGCGAGTTGTCTGCAATCGATCACTGGAACTTTACCGACCGCAGCACACTAAGGTGGCGCAGCAGGAAGCCGCACGACCCGCCCTTCGATCATCAGCGGCTGACATATGTTCTCGAGTACCGACTCACCGAGATCCTTCAGCCAACCCGAGATGGCTTCCGACTGAACCACGACTTCGCGATGCTGGACCGCGACGGGATGATCGAGACCCTCGACCTCACCTTGTCTTGGGATCCTGTTTGGAATCCCAAAGACGAGGTCACTTCCTCCATGAGCAAGCACGGGCTCGCTCCGGGGGACGGGCTCTTGGTTTCAGCTGAATTTGTCCACTCTGGCGATGCGCTTCCCTCGGCCGTTCACTACCCGCGGCCCACCTGGATCATCAACCTCTTCTACCTGCTCACCGCCATGGGCGTCGCCTCCCTGTGGCGCCACTTCAAGTCTCACGACGAACCGACTGGTCGTTGGCCGGGACTTGGCAACAGCCCGGAGATCACCGCCGAAACGGTGTCAGCCGCGCTCGACGGTTGGCAGCCTGAGGAACTCGGTGCTCTTTGGGACCAGACCATCGGATCGGCAGAGGTAGCAGCGGTGATCTCGCGCATGGTCGGTGAAGGCAAGCTCGCAAGCACGGTAGAAGATCGTGGATTCTTCCGCAGAAGAGTCCTTGCGCTCGAACGCCTGCGGGTCCGCGGTGCCTTCGAAGGCTATGACCGGAAGCTGATCAACAAGCTGTTCTTCAACCGTCGCAAGAACGTCGACACGCTGGCTCTTAGAAAGCACTACCGAAACAAGGGACTCGACCTGGTCAAGCTGATCAAGTCTCCGATCGAAAGCGCACTCAGAAACAAACTCGGAACGCTGGACGAGCGCGTTGTGGTTCCCCGCAAACGCACTGCCTGGCTCGTCTACGGTTCGATTGCAGCTGGCGTCGTCGATCTCATCGTACGGCGTGACGAGATCTTCGGAGCAACAGTGCACGTCCTGCTCTTCCTCTATCTGGCCGTCACGCTGTTTGCCATTTACCTGCCCTCCTTAGGCCACGCTTCTCGGCTGAAGAAGCGAGTCGACAGCGCCGCCTGGCATGCTCGAGCCTTGATCCTTGCTCCAGTTCTCATGGTTGGCCTCTTCTGGGTGGCTCGCTCGCTGTTCGCTGGCGTGTCACCGTCGTTGGATGTCAGCATCTTCGGTAGTGTCTCGCTCGCGCTGTGGATTTGTGCACTCAGTAGCAGCCTCTTCAATGGCGCCCGCACCAGGTTGACTCCACAAGGCGTTACCTTCAGGCGCAAGTTTTCCAAGATCAGGTGTTGGATGGCGCAACAGTTGCGGCGCTCTGAACCCGAACTCAAGGATGAGTGGTTTCCCCACTTAGTTGCGTTCGGGCTCGACCATCGTGTGGACAAATGGTTCAAGACCTTTGCAGGCACCCCGACAACTGCGTCGATGTCCGGCATCACGAGTTCGAGCGGAGCATCGAGTTCGCTGCAGGACAGTTCTTGGACTGGAGGTGGAGGCTCCTTTGGCGGCGCAGGCGCCACCGCAGCCTGGGCTTCGGCAGCGGCCAGCTTCGCTAGCGGCGTCAGCGCTGCGAGTTCGGGAAGTAGCGGTTCGAGTGGTGGCGGTGGTGGCGGTGGTTCGAGTGGAGGCGGTGGTGGTGGCGGGTGGTAGTGAAGTGTGCCTCAATGCCAGGCATCCACTATTGCTGGCGACGGCACCCTTCACTCGGGCCAGCTCTCGCCGGACAGACCTCGCAAGAGCCTCAGAATGCCCATTCCCCCGGCGGTAGTCTCAAGGCTTCGCTCCTCTTTAACAACAGGCGCCGCAACTCCAACGGCTGATGCGCCCTCTTCGATGGCCGGCCATGACGATCCAACAAAACCGAAGCGAGCCCAGTCGCGACCTCGCTGAAACACGCCTCAGCGTGGTGATCCCGACCCGTGGTCGAGGCGACCTCGTCTGCCGAACGCTTCGATCGGTGCTCGACACCGAGGCAGGCTGGTTCGATGTAGTGGTTGTTGACCAGAGTAGCGACGACGCCACCTGCGATGCAGTTGAACCACTGCTCCGAGATCCACGCCTCAGGTACCTACGCAGCTCGACCAAGGGAATCTCGGCCGCTCGGAACGTCGGCGTACGCCATTCCAGAGCGCCCTTGATTTTTCATACGGACGATGACTGTGAAGTCGCTCCGGAAGCCTTGGAGAACTTCGTCGAGACCTTCCGATGCCGACCGAGACTCGGGATGGCGTTCGGCAGTGTCATCGCCGGCAGCTCCTCTTCTAAGGGCTTCATTCCGAGCTACCAAGTAGCAGCCCGTCAGTTCGCTTGCTCGATATTCGAGAAGCACAAGATCGAAGGTATCGGAGCCTGTTTCGGCTACCGCCGCGCGACCTGGGACGCTCTCGGTGGCTTTGACGAAGAGCTAGGAGTCGGCGGTCGATACCGGGCCGCCGAGGAAGTCGACCTCACGGTACGCGCATTAGCAGCAGGCATTCAGGTGATGGAAACACCTAAGGTTTCCGTCCTGCATCACGGACTCCGCTTATGGGACCACGCTGACTCTTTGATCACTGACTACCTATACGGGGTCGGTGCCATGTCGGCCAAACAGTTTCGTCGAGGTTGTTGGTCCTACAGCTACCCCTTGGCGCGGCTCGCATTGCGCTGGGCCTTCGGCGCTCCCAGGGTCGACCTCGGTCATCAGTCACGAAAACTCCTGCGCATCCGCGCATTTGGACGCGGCTTCTACGAAGCGGCGTTCGACTGAAACCGACCAGACAAGGAACCTGAACCGTCGAGCGTGACCAGATCGTTCTCAAGCGTCACCTAACTCACTGGCACTTCCGCTCGCGTCTTGACGATTGCGATCTCTCGCGAGACCTCATCGCGAACTCCAACTGCGATGTCATAGCTGCCGCCACCCTCGACTCTCATGTTCACTACGACCTGCTCTGGCCCGGCGTCTTGCCCGCTCGGCGGAACGATCTCAAGGAAGGTCTGACGTACGGAGGAGCGCCCTCCCTCATCGCTCACCGCGCGCAACCAAATACGAGCGCGGCCTGGCTCGCGCGCCCCAACGCCATCAGTGGTGCCGGGGCTAGGAAGGCTGAGGAACGCACTGCGGTCCAAGGTGACCTCAACCGGCACCTCGTAGATCTTCTTGGTGACGTGGATTGCATCAAGCACGCTCACTGAGATATTCAAAGGGTTGCTCTCGGCCTCGAAGAACAGTCCCGAGATCAGCCGATCGACCAAGCGCGCCTCGAGCTTCTTGTCTTGATAGCTGCGGCGATACTGCAGTCGACGACCTTTGGAGGCCTTGCCTACCAGCTCCACCTTCAGGCGATGCTCTCGACCGGACGCCGGGTGAGACGGCACGAACCCTAGCGAGTAGGAACCCGCGACCAGTTGGTGGTCGAGATCGACGAGCGCTTCCAACGGCCGATTGGCGTTGAGAATTGCGCTTCCGCCGGTCTCGTTGGATAGGACAAAGTGTGTGTTCTGAACGTTCTCGGTGCGCAGGCGATCATTGTCGACCGTCGGCGCAAACTTGGCCGACGCAAACGCCACACTCGATCGCTGCCCTGCGTGGACACCACCCGCATCGAGCATGTTAAGGGTGACCCGATTGCTATTGGCGTACGCCGCAACCTGTTGCATCTGCGTGGTCGAGTCGTACTCCAAGACCAGACGGAACACCTCGTTTTGGGCCTGCGGTCTGATTCCCTCACACAGGTCCGCGAGGTACCCAAAGGTGGCCATGCCTGCTCGTTGATGGAAGCCATCTCCCACGTAGAGCACACTCTTCTTCCCTTCAATGCCCGAGAGCGCTCCGACCAGATCAGCAATGCCAGTCATGGCAACAGCGGCTCGTCCCTTTTCCGACACCGCATGCGTTCGAGCGAGACTGACCATTTCCTCCCAATTGGAGATGCACGGCTCACAACCGGGGATGGTCTCGCACGTCTGATAGCTATCGGCAATTCGCGAAAACGTCTGCCGTTCGTCGGTCTTCGACAGCACGCCCTTGGTCCCCTTGCCGTGGTCGGAAGGAAGCGCCGCAAGCAGGTTCACCGAGTCGGCTGAAGGGCCCGCAAGAATCTCGAGGCGATCTTTGAAGCTGGCCAAGACCCACCGGGTCGACTCATCTGCACGCGCGAGGTACTGTTCCAGATCGGTCCTGATGCGCTCGCGATGTGGAGGATAGGTGTTGCGCGTATCGAGGTAAAGAGCAACGGTCAGCGGTGGTGGCGCCACCGCTGCGCGTGCGTCAGCTTCCGAACCACCCGCGGAGGACGTCGAACTTCCTGCCGTGCCGGGCTCTGAAGCGGGACGTCTTACGCTGCGACGTCTTACGGTGGGACGGTCAGCCGCTGCGGCTTGGTAGAATGCGAAGTGATCAACCGTCACATCTTTGCCGTCTTCTTGGACGCGGAAGTCCTCAACGAGCAAACCAGGCACCGCGTTCCCTTTCTTATCAATCACGATCACGTCGACATTGATCACACGAACGTCAATCGCGTCGCTCACATCGCCTGACCGAGAACTCTGCTGCGCTTCAGCTCCGCTCAGCCAGAACACTGCGGCCAAAGCAAGGACTAAGGACACTTTGAAGGACTGACCAAGGCGTTGTGCCATTGCCGGCTCCTGTCCATTGTTTCTTAGGCCGTTTGTTTCTTAGGCCGTTTGTTGAGACCTAGCCACTATCCGGCCTTTGCAACAGCCAGTGCGAACGAGCGATTCCACACTAGCAATCCTGCAACCTGCACGAGCACCCAATACTGGCCAAGTGGCTGACCACGTCAGGCGGCGCACGAACCTCAAGCAGGTGTCCTGCTAAGGGATGCCACGGTGGCAACTGTCGGACAAAACTGGAAACGCCGGCCAACACGCTCACACACGAGCACAATCCCGCTGAGGACGAGCGGTTCGACGGAGCGTTACGTAGCGCCGTGTGGTGTGTGAGTTGAACATCCGGCAAGCATAGTGGGGAGCAACGGGAGCGCGATCGGACTCCATACAGCAGGTTCTGGCCATAACGAACTTGGGAGGCGCCGCGTTCCCTAGCCCAGCCCTCGGGACAGCGCTCGGCCTCTAATCTTTGGGCGAGCCGCAACCTTTGCTTCGCTTTCACGAACAAGTAGTCGCTTGGGTCGACATTCGACCCAAGGCAGTCAAGGACACAATCGAATGAAACCAAAGGACCCTGCGGGCCAACGCCTCGCCCTCCTCCAAGGCACTCTGAACCTACTGATCCTGCGCACCCTGGGTTTGGGCAAGCAGCACGGCCAAGGGATCGCTCGCGCGATTCAGCGCGAATCGGGCGACGAATTGCTGGTGGATCACGGCTCGCTGTACCCCGCGTTACAAAGGCTCGAGAAGCTGAGCTTGATCCAGGCTGAATGGGGCACCAGCAGCAACAACCGGCGAGCTCGCTTCTACACCCTGACCGCAGCAGGACGCGAAGAGTTGGCTTCAGAAACCAAGCAGTGGTGCCGCCTAGTTGAGGTAATGAGCCGCGTGCTCGGCCTGAATGAAGCGATCTGAGGGGCACAGTGAACACTCAACAACTCGTTGTCACCACTCAAAGTGTCCTTCGACTAGAAGTACCTGACTTTCGAACGGAGCTGAGATGAGCAAACGCCACGACGAAGACTTTCACGCTGAGATTGAAGCTCACTTGCAACTCGAGATCGACGAACTGGTCGATGGAGGAATGAGTCGTGCGGAGGCGGCACGTGCAGCACACCGCGCCTTCGGCAATGTCACTCGGTCACGCGAACGCTTCTACGAAAGCAACCGCTGGTTGTGGTTGGACCATCTGGCCCGCAACACACGCTATGCACTCCGCCAAATGAAGCGCGCACCGGTTTCAACCGCTGCGATCTTGTTGTCGCTCGCGCTCGGGGTCGGCCTCAACACATCGATCTTCTCGCTTGCTGATCAAGCTCTTGTGAGGCCGCTTCCAGTCGAGGATCCGCAGACCCTGGTGCAACTCAAATGGAACGGCATATTTGTGGTCGCCGGGATGGGCAGCAATGGCTACGGCAACCTTGTACCGTTTCCGCTCTATCACCAGCTCAGAGACGAAGGAGACGTCTTCGCCGATCTATTCGCGCGCACCACAGCCAACGTGCACTTGGCGCTCAAGGATCGATCACTGCCAGTGAACGCCGAAATCGTTACTGGCAGTTTCTTCGAAACACTCGGGGTCAATCCCAGGCTGGGTCGATTGTTCACTGAGAGCGATGATGTCGTGCCCGGAGGTCATCCCCAAGCAGTGATCTCCCACGAGTTCTGGTGGAGTCAGTTCGCGGGCCGTGAGTCCGTGCTCGGTGAACAACTTCGCATCAACGGAGTTCAGCTGACCATCATCGGGGTTGCTGAGAAGGGTTTCCAAGGCACGGATTGGAGCGTCGCGCCCTCGATCTGGATCCCGATGATGATGAAAGAGGCCGTGACAGGTTGGGGCGGTTTGGACGAGCACCGCTCACGATTCGCCCACGTCTTTGGCAGACTCAAAGACGGCTCGACCAGAAGCCAAGCTGTCGCACACCTCGAACCGTTGTTCGATCGCTATCTCCTTGCTGACACCGAACTAGCGGATTGGCCCTCGGTGAGCGAGGACCAACTCGCTGGTTTCTTGGGATCGCAACTCGATGTCGTCTCGGGCGCCAAAGGTCAGTCATGGGCAGCGGAAGAGATCAGCAGCCCGCTCCTCATCCTCGCTGGTGCTACCGGATTGGTCTTTCTGCTGGCCTGTCTGAATGTAGCGAACCTGTCGGTGGCGCGTGTTCTCGGTGCCCGCAGGGCGACCGCGCTTAGAACGGCACTCGGCGCGTCGCGGCGACGCATCTTGGGAGAGTCGCTGGTCGAGAGCACTGTCTTCGCCGTGATCGGCGGAACGCTGGGTGCTCTACTCGCTCCCACTGTCAGTCGCTTCGTCCTGACCATGCTCGGTGAAGGCGCAGGCGGCACCGGCTTGAACGCAGGGTTGGACCTGAGGGTGCTTGGCTTCGCGCTTGCGACCACGGCCGTGCTAACGGTGCTCGCTGGAACTACCCCTGCTCTGTTCGCTGCCGCCACGCCTCCAGCCCTCGCCTTACAACAGCGAGGGGCTGACGGGATGGGTGGCCCAAGGGGTGCGGCCGTGCGCAAGGCGTTCGTCGTCGCTCAGTTTTCCTTGGCTCTACTGCTCCTCGTGAGTGCTTCACTGTTTGCTCAAACGTTGGGCAAACTTCGCGCCGAAGGCCCCGGCTTCTCCACCACGAATCTGCTGATGCTCGAGATCTCACCACGCAATGACGGCTACGACGCAGGTAACGCGAAGACCCTGGTTCGGCGACTCCAAGAGCGCCTTGAGGCCCTTCCAGAAACTGCTGAGGTCGGAGTCGCCGCGCACTCGATGCTCTCCGGTGGAAGCTGGAACAATCCGGTCACTGTAGTGACGGATCAGATGCGGGTTGCCACCGATCGCAGTCTGCCCATGAACGCGATCACCCCCGGATTCTTCGAGGCGCTGGGCGCCAAGATCTTGATGGGCCGAAGCTTCGACGAAACCGATTCCGTCGACGAGGGATGGGACTTGCGCTCGGTGATTCTGAACAAGGAGTTCGTCGACCGCTATCTTGAAGGTAAGGATCCGGTCGGTGGGCGACTAGCGTTCGGCACCGCTCCCGACGCGCTGCCCGAGATCGAAGTGATCGGTGTGGTCGAATCATTTCAGGACACCGGGCTCCGCGAGCCTGAGCCCCAAATCTACTTCTCCTTGTGGGAACGCCGGGTCGGTTCGGGGACCATCTACCTGCGCACCACGACCGATTCCGAGTACACCATGAACTCGGTCCGTACCGCCATGAGCGAGGTCGACCCAACCCTGACCGCGGTCTCCTTGCGCACCGTGGACGATCAGCTCGACCGTCTCTTGGTCACCGAACGGGTCCTCTCGACTCTCGCGAGCGCCTTTGCAGTGCTGGCCACGGTGCTCGCAATGATCGGCCTTTACGGCGTGCTGTCTTTCTCTGCCGAACGCCGTCGCAACGAGATCGGCATTCGCATGGCGCTCGGCGCTTCCCGTTGGTCGGCAGGCAGCTTGCTGGTTCGAGAGGCAGCAGCGCTGGCCGTGCTAGGACTGGTCATCGCGCTTCCTGCAGTGTGGGGCGTCGGGCAGCTGGTCGAGAACCAGCTCTTTGGAGTGCAACCGACCGACCTCGCCAGCATTCTCGCTGCTGCTGCGATCCTGTTTGCAGCAGTGTTGGCAGCCAGCGCCTACCCGGCACGCAAACTCAGCCGAGTCAAGCCACTCGAAGCCTTGCGCGCTGACTAGGCGACGAACGCAGCCCCAGAGGACACCGGCCGCGATGTCCGCGCACGGCTAGACGTCTCCTTGGAGCGCCGAGACCACCGACATCCGTACGATGCGAAACGCGGGAACGACGCACGCGAGACCGGCGACGAACAATAGACCCAGTCCTGCAACCAGATGTGAAGCCAGGTCTTGGGGAGTGACACCGTAGAGCATGTGGGTAACGCTGCGGACCCCCACCTGGCCCAGCAGCAACCCTACTGCCACGCCCAAACTCACCATCGCCAAACTAGGCATGGCGGCACGAGCGACAGCAGAACCGAGTGAGGATCCCAGAGCAAGCCGAATACCAAACTCCTTTTTCCGATCGGCGACGCCACCAGCGGTCGCTCCGGCAACGCCAACCGCCGCCAGCGCGACCGCAAGGACCGCGAAAATCGAGAGCAGAAAAGCCTGAAAGCGTTCGAGCGACAATGCCTGATTGCGGACGTCGCGGAGTCCCCTGACCGAAGCGACCGGCGTCATCGGATCGAGGGCATTCAAGGTGTCTCGGACTTCAACCCCAGCAACACTCATCGAACCTCTCGCTTTGACGATCCAGCTCGGCATGAACCAGGTATGGGCACTGCGAACCAAACCATCCGAGACCTGGGCGATGGGCAGGTAGACCGTGGGCACGTCACTATCCAACGGAGCGTTGCTCGAAAAGGAGGGCCGCTGTCGAATGTTGCCAACCACACCAACGATCTCGCTGCCGACAACTGGCTGGCTACCACCGCCAAACCTCACCAGCTTGCCTAGGACCGAACCGTCTGTATACCGCTCAACGAAACTGCGGTTGACCAGAACCACCGGCGGAGCACCCTGGGTATCGCTAGCTTGCAAGGCCCGTCCCGCAACCAGGGGGACCCCAAGCAAGGTCAAGGCATCAGGCGAGACATAGTTGACCGCGCTGACACGCACCTCGTCCTCGCTGTGAAAGCGAAGCGGAAAATTGAGACCGCGTTCAAAGGGCATGCTCAAGGCCACTGCGGCCCCTTCCACCTCACCCAACTCCGCAAGGCGAGCAAGACCCGCTTCAAAATAGCGAGCAATGTTTTCGGTGGACTCAAACCGCGCGTCCCGAAGCGAAACCTGAGCGGTAACGATGCCCTCAAGGTCGACGCCGGGATCTTCTCCACCGAGATGCAGCAGGGTCCGAAGTAGCAGTCCGGCGGTCAGCAGTAGCCCAACGCCCAATGCCACCTGCGCGACAACCAAGGCTTGCCCGCGCCGGCGCTTGCCCATCGTCGCACCCCGTGCCCGCATGGCCGAAGCCGCTCCCCTGGCCAAGACCAAAGCGGGAGCGAGCCCAAACAAGATTGTCGCGACCAAAGTGACCGATACCACCATGCTTAGGACTCGTGAATCGAGCGCAAACTCTTGCCACAACCCTATGTTGCTCTGACTGACATCGGTGATCCAGCGCAGCCCGAAGACCGCCAACAGGGTGCCCAGTGCCGCGCCGCAGGCACCAAGAAACACGCTTTCTGTCATCAGCTGGCGAAAGACCGAACCCAAGCCACCACCCAGCGCGCGGCGAGTTGCCATCTCAGGCATGCGCTCATCCATCGTCGCCATCAGCAGACCCGCGATGTTGACGCAGCCGATCAACAGGATCAGAACAACCGCACCGGCCATCACCAAGAGCTGTGGCCGAATCCACGCAGACTCCGCGCTGTGCAACGGTGCCACCCTTAGGCTGAAGCCCTCCGGGCCGCCCGCCGCCTCGATCCGCTGAGCGACACGTTCCAGTTCCACTTGAGTCTCAATCGGGCTCACTCCCGATCGCGATCTAGCAATGACTTGGTAGTTGGACCCACCGCCTTCACCCTGCGTCGACGGCCGTAGCGGCGACCAGACGGACGCTCCCACTCGGCTATCAAAACCCTCGCCAGCAATACCCACCACGGTGTGAGGCTCTCCGGCCAAGGTCATCGCGCTACCGATCACTTCTTCACTGCCATTGAACTGGTCTTGCCAGAGTGACCACGCGATCACCGCCACCGCAGGCCCTCCTTGCGAATCTTCCTCGACGCTGAAGCTGCGCCCACGAGCCAGCGGAACGCCTAGGACCGAGAAGAAGCGGCGGCCCACTCGCTGCATCTGAACCAGTGCCGCAGAGGGCGGCCCCATGTCCTGAGCGGGAGCCACGAAGTTGATCTTCGGCGAACCGACCGACAGCACGGCGAGTTCGAGACTAGAAACGCCGTCTTCAAGAGCCTGCCAAGTGCTGCCATTCAGATAGTCCCGACGCTCATCTTCTCTGTCCTCAATGCTGCTCTGAATCAGTCCAAGAGCCTCGGCCTCAGGGTAGGGCAGGCTCTTCCACAGCACCCCATCAACAACTCCAAAGATGACGACGTTGACCGCAATGCAAAGGGCAAGGGTGACAACGATCGCCGTGAACAGACCAGGCTTCCGGGAAAAGCGCCGCCGTGCGAACAAGAGGTTGCGGCGCAACTCATCGAACCACTGCACGCGATCGCCATCGCGGCAGTAGTCCTTCGCCAGTAGTTGCGATCCAAACTCCTTACGTGCGAGCTGCAGAGCATCTGCAGGAGTTAGCCCTTCGGCCACAAGATCCGCCGCTCGACTCTCGATGTGGAACTGAATCTCAGCTTCAAGGTCGCGCTCGTACTTGGAGCGATTAAGAAGGCGCAACCAGCCGCGAGCGCTCAACCTCTTCCTCATCGGCCCGTCTCCGCTTCGAGGACCAGGTCAACACCTTCTGAGACGCTGGACCAGCGCTTCGTTTCGGCGATCAACTGCCGCTCCCCAGCGGTGCTCAGCCGATAGAACTTTGCACGTCGGTTGTTCTCACTGAGCCCCCACTCGGTGTCGAGCCAGCCGCCGGTTTCTAGTCGGTGAAGGGCCGGATAGAGCGACCCTTGAGGAACGCGTAGCGCGTCCTTTGACAGTTGCTGGATGCGCAGCAAGACACCGTAGCCGTGGAGCGGGCCCAGAGACACTGCTTTGAGGATGAGTAGCTCGAGAGTTCCAGGAATCAGTTCGTATACGCTCATCTCTCCTAGTACGCCTAGGAGAGATGAAGGTTGCGGCACCACTCATCGATTGCCGTTGGTTCGCATCTACCGACCCGTCAAATTGATAGCCAAGCAATGTCTGTTTGCTCAAGATTCAGCGGACGTTCTCCACCCCGGCTCGGGGCGAATCAGCGCAACCAGCACTACCGAGAAACCACCAACAATCCAGGCAGCCCAAAAGCTCGACTGATAGTTGCCACTGCGATCGTGCAGGATGCCACTGAGCATCGGGCCGATCGCCATACCCACCAGAAACGCAACGTTGAGCCAACCGAATACACGAGCGACATTGCCCGCACCGTAGGAGTAGCCGATGGCCAATGGGAAGATGGCAGCGCGGCCACCCGCTAGAAAGCCCGGCACCAGAGCGAACAAACCCAGCAGAAGAAGGTTGGGCAAGCCGAACAATGCAGGCACCAACAGCACAGGCAAGCCGTAACACAGCAGGGTCAAGGAGCGCACTGAGTAGCGGTCGGCCATGATTCCGATCACCACGGTTCCAGGTGCAGCCAGGAATAGGAACAGGCCGAACACTAGCGCCGCGGTTGCCGCTTCAATACCACTCTCAGTCGAGAACGCCACGAAGTGCACGGTGAAGAACGAGAAGATGAGACCGGTTAGACCGTCGCCAAGAGCAAGGCCCCAAAAGCTGCGCGTGCGCAACAGGCCCATGTTCCCGAGCAGCGGAGCGGCGGACTGGGGATCCGCCTTTTTGCCAGCGGCACCGGTGGCCTTGGTGGCATCGGTGGCGTCGGTGGCGTCGGCGCTGTTGCTGGAGGCCCCTGCCGGATCGACCGCCTGCATTCCCCACCAGATCACCGGCACCATGACCAGAGCAACCGCGGCATAGATCCAATACACCGTGTGCCATCCCAGCCCTAGCAGTCGAAGGGTGACATTGGGCACCACCAAACCGCCGACGCCGAGACCGAGCATCGCCAAACCCATCGCCTTGCCGCGCTCGCGTTCGAACAGCACACACACCGCATCTGAGACTGCAATGTAGGTATTGGCACACAGCGACAGTGCCGCCAAACCAAAGCCGACATACACCTGCTCGATCGACTGAGCAAGCGCAACGACAACGAAAGAGACGGCCTGCAACACCGTTCCCATCACCAGGACGCGGCGCGAACCCCACCGTTCGATCACCGCTCCCATCGCTGGCGAGGTCACCGCACCGCACAATCCCCAAACCAAGATGGTAGCTGTGACAGCGGTCAGCGAGATCGCAAACTCGTCCCTGATCGCTTCCATCACCACCGGAAAGACATAGAAGTGCATTCCGCCGCAAACAGCGAGAATGACGAAACCGGTCCAGACTGCAAACCAACGTTGAGGGTGAGAGTCGATTGAAAGGTGCTCCTAGAGCAGTGCGGAGTCAGCGCACCGCTCTGAGTAGGTGATGGAGAAGGCCGCAGCTTGGACTGGGACGCCGTGAAGAGAATTGTCGAGGAAGAGCTAGTGTAGCCTCGTTGCCAGTACCGCATCGCATCGCACCACATCAAACGGTACTCTCACTCCACTAGCAGGGGCCATATGGCGACTTGGGAAAACTGGTCAGGGCACCTTCAGTGCACACCGACCGAACAGCATCAACCACAAACCGTCGACCAGCTCAGGGCGCTCATCGCGACCGCCGAGAAGGTGCGGTTGGTAGGCAGCGGTCACTCCTTCACCGAGTTGGTGCCTACCGAACACACCCTGGTCAGTCTCGACCGACTAACTGGACTGAACGGAGTGGATACCATGACCGGCCGGGCGACGGTTGCAGCCGGCACCATCATCCACGCACTTGGCCCGTTGCTCGCAGCCGAAGGGCTCGCACTTGCCAACCAAGGCGATATTGACTGCCAAGCACTCGCTGGCGCGGTCGCCACCGGCACTCACGGCACCGGAGCCTCGCTTGGCTGCATCGCCAGCCGAGTCACCGGATTCAAGATGGTCACAGCGAGCGGTCAGCTCGTTAGTGCGTCGCCAACCGAGAACCCTGAACTACTGAGTGCGGGCTGCGTTTCTCTGGGCACGCTCGGTGCCTTTGCTGAGATAGAGATCGAGTGTGATTCAGTCTACAATCTCGAAGAACGCGTGTGGGTCGAGCCCATCGATCAGCTACTTGAGCGCTGGCACGATCTACGAGACGGCCATCGGCACTTCGAGTTCTTCGTCTTCCCCTACACTGGCCTGGCGCTCGCGAAGACACTCGATCTCGCACCTGCAACCACCGGCGACTCGGGGCCGAGTACTGCTGCGGATTCGAGCGGAGGCGCCTTCACCCATTCACTCGAACTCAATCGAACCGACCCCCAGCAAGCACGCCAACTCTTTGCCGACGCGTTGGCCAAGACTTCCCCCACTGAGGCTTCCGGCCGATCCCATGAGATCTTTCCCTCCGAACGAACCGACCTCTTCAACGAGATGGAGTACGCAGTCCCCATCGAGCGCGGTGTGCAATGCATGCGGGAAGTACACGCGGCGATCGAGGCTGCTGATCTGGGAGTGATCTTCCCGTTCGAGTTCCGCACAGTCGCAGCCGACGACCTCTGGCTGAGTCCGTTTTACCAGCGCGACTCTGCCGTGATCGCGGTACACCAAGACGCAGCGCTCGGCTTTGCGCCGGTGTTCGCCGTCGCCGAACCGATCTTGCAACGACACGGTGGCCGTGCTCACTGGGGCAAGATCCACACGTTGGGCCCAGACGAGCTGACTCATCTTTACCCTCGCTTTGAAGACTTCGTGCGCCTACGCCGCGAACTAGACCCGGAGGGTAAGTTCCTCAATCACTATCTCGCGCGGTTGTTCGGAGAAGCGGCATGACTAGCGAACCTCGCCTTCCGACTGTGCTTGGCTTCGACCCGAACGACCCTGCACTGAGTTCACTGCCGACCCCCTCACTGCTGCTCGATCTCGATGCGCTCGATCGCAATCTCGAGCGCATGAATGGCTACCTCGAAGAGCACGGCCGTTTCGCGCGACCGCACACCAAGACGCACAAGTCGCCACAGATCGCGCAACGCCAACTGAGCCAGTCGCGCACCGTGGGCATCTGCTGCGCGCGCATCTCCGAGGCGGAGGCCATGGTCGCCGCTGGCATCGACAAAGTTCTTGTCACCTCTCCGATCACCACCGCCGAGAAGATCGAACGCTTTGTCGCACTCAGCACTGCCGCCGGTTCGGGAATTTGGACGGTGGTAGACGGCGACCTTGGCGTCCGCCGTCTAGCCGATGAAGCCCAACGGCAAGCAACCACCTGCAACGTCATCATCGACCTAGATCCCGGATTCCATCGGACCGGGGTCACCATGGGTGCCCCAGCGGTCGCACTCGCTCAACTGGTAGCAAGTCGTCCGTCGCTGGTGCTTCGCGGATTACAAATGTACGCAGGCACATTGATGCACTTAGAAGACGCCGTCGAGCGCAGGACCAAGGCTGCCGCTCTTTGGGATCAAGCCGTGGCCACAGCAGACGCCATCAAGGCCGCAGGTATCCCCTGCGACGTGCTCACCGGTGGCGGCACTGGCACCTTTAACATCGACGCTGATCTTGGAACAGCAAGCGACCAACAAGTCGGCTCCTACGTCTTCATGGACGCGCAGTACCGAGTCATCGAGAACTCACTCAGTGCGGGTGAGCAAGCTCCGTTCGACTACTTCGAGCCATCCTTGTTTGTGCTCGCCTCTGCGGTAAGCCAGTCCGTTCCGCAACTGATCACCGTCGATGCTGGCTTCAAGGCGCTGGCCTGCGATCACATTCCTGAGATCGCTCAGTTCCCTGGAATGCGGTTTCACTTCGGTGGCGACGAACACGGCATGATCGAGGTGCACGAGCAAACAGATGCGATCCAGCTTGGTGATCGAGTCGTACTGCTGGTGAGCCACTGCGACCCCACCGTGAACCTTCACCAACACTATGTAACGTTGCGCGACGGCAACATCGCAGGAACCTGGGAGATCGCCGCACGCGGCGTGGCCTAACGCCTCTTAGTACCCAACTCCCGCCAAAGGACTACTTCGGCTGGCTAGTGGTCCGCAGGTAGGGCAACACCTTCTCGAACGAGCCAAAACGCTCCAGAGCCTCCTCGTCAGACACCGCAGGGGTCACGATGACGTCATCGCCTTGCTGCCAGTTGGCAGGCGTCGCGACCTTGTGGTTCGCGGTGAGCTGGATAGAGTCGATAACTCTCAGCAGTTCATGAAAGTTACGACCCGTGGTCATCGGATAGGTCAGGTTCAGCTTGATACGGTGGTCGGGACCCACCACGAACACCGATCGCACCGTGGCGTTGTCTGCGGGCGTGCGTCCTTCGCTGCTGTCTCCGGCATCCGCCGGCAACATGCCGTAGAGCTTGGCGACCGCAAGCGTGGGATCACCAATCATCGGATAGCTCACCTGATGACCTGAGTGACTTTCGATGTCGCCCTTCCATTTGGTGTGACTCTCCACCGGATCGACCGAGATCCCGAGAATCTTGGTATTGCGCTTGGCGAACTCCGAGGCCATCCCAGCCATGGTGCCAAGCTCGGTGGTACACACCGGCGTGAAGTCTTTGGGGTGACTGAACAAGATCGCATAGCCATCGCCGATCCAATCGTGAAAACAGATCTCACCTTCGGTGGTCTGGGCGGTGAAATCTGGGGCGAGGTCGTTGATTCGTAGTGTCATGGGGTTTTCCTTGTGGTGGAAGCAAACGTGATGGTGTCATCTCACCTCGGGGCGTCACCGAGAACTCCGGCGTGGGCTCCGGCGGTCAGTCCGTCCTAGCTTCTAGCGGGCTCCTGAGCCGACGGTTCAAAGCGGACCAAAAGGGCTGCCATTCCCGGAAGGAAAGCCAAAACCCAGCGGCCGAACCGATCCAAAGACAATGGGTCAGCGTGAGCTGAGGGGTTGGTCCAGATGCCAGAGATTGCCCAGAAAGCCAAACCTGAAGCCACTGCGGCAATCACTCCTCGTACCAACGCCTGGTTGCCGCCGTCGCCAGCGGCTCGCGCCCAGCGATGAGCATACGAGAGACCGATCCACATCGCCATCCACGTGACCAACAGCCCACCGATGTAGCCGATCAACATAGCGATCGGATAGAACGAGGCGGCAATCACCAGGCCCATCAGCGGCAAGGCCGGCAACAGTCGACGCCACGCGAGTGGCGTACCGATCGCGCTGGCTAGAATTACGGCGAGCAAGCCGAAGATGGCAATGCCATGAACCACCCCGGGCACCACCGCGCCATCAGGGATCCGCGTCGCCCAGAGCCAATCGCCAAAGGTCGATGCTGCGCCCAAGACCAAAGCCCCGATCACCGCCTGCCGAACACCAGTTTGCCGCTTGTCCATACGGACATTCTGGCATCCCCGCGCGCTATGGTCGAATCAACGCCCACTTCTTACCCGCGTTGCCCACGGAGCGGAAGGACGGTCAACCATGAACTGGAAACTGGTAGCACTACTCGCAATACCCTTCGGTCTTGCGTTCGCCACCTTGACCATCACCGGAACCCTGGCCGAGGTAGGAGCGATCAAGTGGACAATCTTCGGCACGCTGCTCGGAACGGCGTGGATCGTGGTCCTACAGACATCGGCGCACCCGCTCCAACACGGACTGGCTACAGGGTTCCTCTTCGGATTGGTCGCGGTCGAAACACAAGCTCTGTTCATGAACACGTATCTTCTCAACAACCCTCAAGCCGCCGATGTGGAGCTACCCCTCGGCTGGTCTGCCCGCATGGCGACCGCAGTCCTCGGTCCCTTGAACGCAGTCCTTGCGGCGTTAGTCACAGGCGGATTGGCATGGGGCCTATGGCACGCTCGGCGCATACTCTCTGAACAGAGAGGCAAATCCCGTTAGCCACTGCAGCACTGCAGGGCTCCGTTTTCCCCAAGCACACAGTCCACTAGTCAGCTGATCGCAGAACCCCGACAGGATTCTGCCGCGCAACCCGCAACGCCGGGAGCACACTCGCGGCCAAGGTCGCAAGCGCAAAGAACGAGACCGTTCCAATCACCACCACGGGCTCCAGTGGCGTGGTCTCAAATAGCAGCTGCTGTAGCAGCTGCGTAAGAAACACCATGCCAAACAGACCAGCAGCAACGCCGACCGCCAACAACCGCAAGCCGTTGCGAACGAAGCCGAAGCTCACATCGAGCGGACGCGCGCCAACTGCCAGCCGAACTGCAATCTCAGACCGGCGGTTGGCGACCGTATAGGACACCAGCCCGTATAGGCCGACCAGCGCAATCAGAGAGGCCAAGAGGGCAAAGGTCCCAAACACCTGGAGGTTCATCCGCGATGTCGCAGCCACCTCTCGCAGGTCGCGCTCGACGGGACCGATCTCTAGCGGAGGCAGCAATGGATCGACGTCGCGCACTGCAGCACGAACGCTTGCGACCAACGACTGAGGGTCAAGATCGGTGCGCAGAAGCAGCGACAGGTCTGTCCATCGCATGTGGCCCTGAAACCAGTAGTAAGTGGGCAGCGGTTCTGAGGTGAGTTCGAGATCGCGCGCATCGCTCACCACGCCGACGACGGTGGCCACCGGTCCTTGAGGAGAAATCCAGCGAACGCCACGCCCAATTGGATCTTCGTCGCCAAACAGTCGTGTGGCCAGGTTTTCAGAGATGACGGTCACCAGTTGGCTTTCGGTCGCTTCGAAGTCACGACCGCGCAGCATCGGCAGCCCCATGGTGCGAAAGGTTCCGCTGGTGACAGCACGCCATGCTACCGGCTGAAATTCCACCTTGTCTGTCATCTCAGGTAGGCCAACGGTGTTGGCAAGAGCGGGTCCCACGAACGGATGCAGAGTGCTCGCCGAGACGTCGGTCACGCCCGGCACCGCTGCCACCCGCTCCAACACAGTTTCGTAGTACTGCATCACCTCTTGCGAACCCTCGGGATAGCGATCCGGTGGCAAAGTCACATCGACTGCTAAGAGCTGCTCTGCATCGAAACCCGGATGAACGGCGGTCATCCGAGAAAAGCTCTGGTAGAGCGTGCCAGAAGCGGTGACCAGCATCAACGCCATCGCTAGCTGCACCATCACCAGGACCGACCGCAGGTTCAACGACAAGGTTCCTCGCGACCCAGCGCTGCCAATCGCGGTCGCTCTTAGGGCGGGAGCGATTCCAAACAACAAACCGCTCACCACCGAGATTGCGAAAGCAACCGCAATCACCGTTGGCGACAAAGCCATGTCCCCAACCCGAGGTAAAGCGTCGCTCGCAAAGCGCCTGACGATCGGTACCAACGCAGCCGCACCAACCAGGCCCAACAACGTTCCTAGCGCCGCTAAGAGCAAGGACTCCGTCACTAGTTGCCGAATCAAGCGCCCACGTGCGGCACCCAAGGCACGGCGCAACGAAAGTTCGCGTTCGCGAGCAGCAGACCGCGCCATCATCAACCCGGACACGCTCGAGCACGCCAACAGCAGCAACATAGCGACCGCCACAGACAGAGCTATGGTGGTGCTCTGCGCGTCGGCGCCGATCAGAACATCACGGATCGGCTGTAGCTCAGCGCTCCAACCTGCGCTCTGTTCTGGATATTCCTCAGCTAGCAGCTGAGCCGCTGCCGCAATCTCTTCATTGGCCGCGCCGAAATCTGCAAACGGACCAATACGAGCGATAGCCGAGAGCCGATGATCCCCTCGGTTCCGTTCAAGATCGAATGCATAGGGCACCCAGACGTCGCGGGGTGGGCCGTAGAAGAACTGTGGAGGCACTACGCCGATGATGGTCCATGTTTCGCCACCCAAGCGGAGCGTCTGGTCAACCAGTTGTTCGGCACCGAACACACCGCGCCACAAGGCGGAGCTGACGACGACCAACTTCGAGTCGGTTCCCGGAGCGGTTTCAGCATCGGTCCACCAACGTCCTTGCACTGGATCAACACCGAACACAGCAAAGAAGTTGCCAGACACACGCAGCCCTTGAAGGGCCCGTCCTGCACCGTCCACCTCCAGCAGCAAGGTGGGCGCTGGATAGGCCTCAACCGCGATCCCATCTAACAAACCGACACGCTCTCGATAGTCGAGCACGTTGAGATCAGACGTAGAGAACCGACCACCCTCGGGCGTCAGGTCGTTGAGCAGCACAAGTCGTTCTGGGTCCTGGTACGGAAGCCCGTTGAGCAAGACCGCCTCCATCAACGAGAAGACCACCAGCACAGCAGCAACTCCAAGCCCCAAGCTGAACAGTACCGCCAGCGAGAAGCGAGGCGCTCGGGCCAACGAGCGACTGCCCTGCCGCACATCACGCACCGTGTCTTCAACCCACAAAACCCCGCGCTCCTCGCGGCACTCCTCAACCGCTTTCGGTACCGATCCGAACGCCATCAGCGCCCGTCTACGGGCCTCCGCCGGCGGGACACCCTCGCTCACCAAATGCTCAGTCTCCATCTCGATGTGTGAGAGCAGCTCCTCGTCCAAGTCGTGCTCCACAGCCGATCGCGAGAACAGGCCACGTAGTCGCGTTACAAGTTCGCTAGTCAATCCCATTTCAAGCCTCCTCCAGAACGCGTGCGACGGCCTCTGACAGTCGCATCCAAGTCTCGGTTTCGGCTTGCAACTGGCGCCGTCCTGCTCGAGTCAGTCGGTAGAACTTGGCGCGCCGGTTGTTCTCCGAGACCCCCCACTCCGAGCTCACCCACCCCTTGCGAGCTAATCGGTGCAGCGACGGATAGAGCGACCCTTGCTGCACCAAAATCACCTCTTTCGAGACCTGCTGGATGCGTCGCGAGATAGCCCAGCCGTGCATTGGACGTAGCCGCAGTACCCGAAGGATCAACATGTCGAGGGTTCCTTGGAGGACATCCGCCTTTGGGCTTGTGGTTTCGGATCCGGGCGGGCTCATTGCTGCACTCTCATCGCTTCTTCCCTATGACATTCGACATCAGTACACCCTATGACGTTCGACAAGGAGAAAGGTTGCAGGCGACTACGATCAACATCAACGGCCCAATGGCGTCGGCGGAGCCTTCCGATGAGCACCAGGTTCCGGCCTCCGGGAACTAAGGTCCTACTAGCGCCCCTATGAGCGGGAGCGCGCCTTGGGACGACACGGCGGAGCTATCCAACGCTCCTAAGCCATCGCGACCAACGGGCTACGTCCTCACCGTAGGACTCGCCGCTGATATCGCGTAACGCTTGAAACGCCCAACGACGCGTTTGCTTTGAAGCCCGCAGATCATCCGCGATCTCGAGAATCGAGGGAGCCGCGCGCAACCGTGCCTCCACCGGCAACATGCCGGACTGCGCCAGACTGCAGGCTGCCCGTTCCTGGATCCGCGGCGACGGATCATCTCTGAACAGACGCAGCATTTCTGGAATCTGTCGTTCATCACCGGAGTACGCCATGCCCTCTACTGCCCAATGCCGCATTTCAACATCGTCATGATCGAGGTACGCCAATAGCGTCTCAAAGACTGCATCAACCGATGCGCCTCTATTCGCCAACAGCCCAAGAGCGTAGAGCGTCCAGACTCGTCGATCGGGATAGTCGTCTAAGTCGCGCCTCAGCTCATCCACTTGAGCAGGTGTCTTCTCCAGACCGTAGGCGGCGAGATACACCTCGATCCCGGCCGCACGCACTCGAAGGTCCACATGATTGGTGGCTGCTGAGAACATAGCGCGCAACATTGGGGTTTCGGAGATCTCTCCGCGCCAGACATCCACGTTGGTCTCAATGTAGGCAGTTGCACCCTCATACCCGGTGACAGCACGCTCAAGCAAACGTTCAGCCTGCTGTTGGTAGGTGGCGCTCCCCAGCCACTCCACTTCGGCATCCGACAACACTGGCTGAGTCGCAGCTACTGGCGCGCCAACGATCCTCAAGACTTCGAGCGCACGCTGCCAGGCATCCCGCACAGCCTCCGCACGGACAGCGAGCAACGCTAGGACAGCAACAACCGGAATGACGATAGCTAAGCGACGTTTCATGGTGACCTAACAGTAGAGGATTCAATTGGTCCTTGGCTACAACCTACTCGGTCTCGACCAGAACCTACTCCGTCCCGACCAGCACCAAGCCCTGATCACTCGGCGCGAACACCAGGTGCGTGGGACCTTGCCCATGAATGACTGTCAAGGCATCGACGCGTGCAAAGCGCCTCCAATGACCGGTGAAGTTCAACCTCCTCCCCTCTTGGAGCACGACGATCAAGGGGCGACTTCCCACATCGATGTAGTCGAGCTTGCTGAAGACTTGAGCGGCAGCCGCCTCCGACAATCCAGCTGCTACCAGATCGCTCTGGGTCACCTGGTGATCCGGGAACAGGATCAGATCGTAGGGCGCCTTAGGGGCGCGGGTCGGCAAGTATTCGACCACAACTTGTTCCGCATCCAAGGTTGAATGCGTCTTGGCCGCCTTCTCTATCGCGTAAGACAGCGCCGTGGCGTTGTCAGCGGCCACCGAAGTCGCGCCCGCAAACAGCAACACCACGAGCGCGCTCAGCGGGCGCCAAGGCGAACACGGTCTCCTGGCTGGTTTCTGGTGACTTGGTAGCAAGTTGAATCCTCCTAGCGATCTTCACTGAGCCCTGCACTGAGTCCTCACTTGGGCCCTTCTCGCGACCGCGGTCGTCGCAGAGCGGCTACACCCTCGACGCCTTCTAGCTACAACGAAGCCTAGACGCCAGGACATTCCACTGACGTTACGCCAACCAGTGCCGCTCACCCAGACCCACTCGGGAGTTGCCCGGTCGACCGGGCTAGGATGCGCACATTCCATCGAGGCCCAAACTCACCGCTTCTTTCTAGAGGAAACCAATCTCGTGAACTACGACGACGTCATCTTTGGACGCCGCAGCATCCGTGGCTACAAACCGGACCCCGTGCCTCGCCAGCTAATCGAAGAGATCGTGGCGTTGGCGAGCCGCGCTCCTTCCTCGATGAACACCCAGCCGTGGCACTTCTTTGTCGTCTCCGGAGAGCCGCTCGATCGCATCCGGGCTGGCAACACTGAACGTACTCTCGCTGGCGTGCCCGATTCGCGAGAGTTCCGCACCTCGGGGGCCTATGAGGGTGATCACCGCAAGCGCCAAGTCGAGATCGCGGTTCAGCTCTTCCAAGCAATGGGCATTGAGCGCGACGATAAGGAGCGCCGCCAAGACTGGGTGCTGCGCGGGTTTCGTCAGTTCGACGCGCCAGTCTCGGTAGTGGTCACCTACGACAAAGCTCTTGAGGGCAGCGATATCGCGCCCTTTGATGCAGGCGCCGTCACCAACGCATTGGTCAACGCGGCTTGGTCCAAGGGGCTTGGTTGCGTGGTCAACAGCCAGGGCATCATGCAATCACCAGTAGTCAGAGAGCACGCCAAGGTCCCGGACGATCAGGTGATCATGATCTGCGTCGCGATGGGCTATCCCGACGATACCTTCCCCGCCAATGCGGTGGTGTCGACGCGACGACCGGTCGAAGAAGTGGCCACGTTTGTTGGCTTCGATTGAAGACCTTCAGCTGAAGGCCTCCAACTGAAGACGATGCGCCGCAACCTGAACGGTCTTAGCTAGATCCTGTCCAGAAACTCTCTAAGGGTTGGAACTGGGAGGTTTGAGCGTAGAAACGGGCTGATCATTTCGTTTCGTTAGCCGGTAGAATTGTAGTTATCAAGACAAACAATTCTAAGCATCGAAGCGAGGAGTCA
>JAJCXN010000034.1 GCA_029263415.1 Acidobacteriota bacterium | reverse complement strand
CATACACCACGCCCGCAGCGAGTGCATCGAACGTAACGTCCACAACAAAGCCGCTGGTGAGACCACTTGATGACCACGCCCAGACGTCGTCCATTCCCAGTCGGTAGACGCCTCCGCTCAGCCCCACGAGCACGGTGCCTGGTCCTGGATTGACCGCTAGCGACTGGACGCTGCCGCCCGGTAGACCGGTTGAGATTTCGGTCCATGAGACTGCGCCATCGACGCTGCGAAACACGCGCCCGCCGAGGGTGCCCGCGTAGACCGTTGATGGGGTGGCGGGATCTAACGTGAGACACAGCACGGAGCGATCGGTGAGACCAGTGGATGCTGCCTGCCAAGTGCTGGCACCATCGATGGTGCGAAAGACTCCGCCTCCGTTGGCAGCGGCGTAGAGTCGGTCTGGCACTGAGGGATCGCCGATGAGCTCCACGATGTCGCCACCCTCTGGGCCTGATTGAGTCCAGACTGTCGACGCCATCAAGGCTTGAGGGCAGAGCCCATGGATCAGAGCCAGAGCGATCACCCAATATGCGAGGTTTTGGCTCGGAGACAGTGCCGCCCTTAGTGAGAACGTAGTCATGTCCGCAGGGAGGTTAGCACCGGCGCGGCTCCCGGCTGGATAGCAAGAAGTGGTGTGAGGCTGCCTTCGGTGCTGCCTGGCCCCAGCTAGCGCCGATGCTCTCCGAGGGAGTGGAACGCGCGCTCAAAAAGTGCCGCCCTAGTGTAAGTGAGCTCGACAGCGGCCCGATTGTGACTACTCATAAACGAACCCTCAATCGAAGGGGATCGTCATGAGAAAACTTCGACAACTGATCGGTGCTTGCCAAGGAGGCAAGCTCATACGTGGAGATCACGGCGAGAACAGCACAAAGGTCAGCTTCAGCTCCGGCCAGACCGGACAGCACACCGTCAGAGCGATACGTAGCCGTTGTCAAGTCAGCCGATGACGCTGGGGGGCACGTGCCCCGGACAAACGGACCTAGATCGTCAGTCCAGCACGAGAGGTCTCCTGACTCAAACCCGTCGGCGAAGATCGCTTCTTGACCAGTCCTCTCGTGCTAGCTCCCCGCTAGCTCGGCTACCTGGACGCCGCTGACTCTTCAGGGGCGGAGAGGCCGGAAACGCCCGTAGGACGGGGCTTCGGCGTGGTGCCCAGACGCGGATTTGAACCACGGACACCCTGATTTTCAGTCAGCTCGTCACCACTGTTTACCACACTACCACCTATGCAGCAAGCCCTTGATTTACAACGTTGTTTCTACGACCATAGTACGGCCACCGCACGCCTACCGGGACCAATCTGTCCCTTTTTCTGTCCCTTTTTCGGAGCGGCATCATGCCTACCATCAGATTCACGGACGCAGCGATCAAGGCACTCAAGCCAACTGACGGCAAGCAAGTCGACTACACGTGCGCCACGATCAAAGCGTTCATCCTGAGAGTGAACCAGGGCGGGGGGAAGAGTTGGTGGGTTAGGTACGGGGTGATCATCGGGTACGAAGACGGCAAGCCCGTCTGGAAGAGGAAGCGCCAGCGGCTTGGAGCGTACCCAAAACTGAGCCTGCAACAAGCACGGGACAAGGCTGACGGAGTCCTGACTCTCGCCGACGCCGGGCAAGATCCCGCTGCTACAACCGCGAAGATCAGCAGCCTCGCGGCGCTCGGCCAGAGGTACCTCGAAGAGTGGGCCAAGGTGAGAAAGAAGTCGTGGCAAGAAGACGCGCGGATCATCAAGGCCTACATCGAACCCGCCTTTGGCAACAAGAACCCCGAGCACATCACGCGATCAGAGATCAAGGCTTGGCTGCGCCAGATGATGCAGCGGGGGCCCTACATGGCCAACCGAAGCCTCGCGGTTCTGAAGAAGATCTACACCTGGGCCAACGATGAGGAGTACGTCGAATCGAACCCAAGCTTCCGAGTGAAGTCACCTGGCAAGGAGACCCCTCGAGATCGGGTGCTAAACCACAAAGAGATTCGCCTGCTTTACGAGCTCCTCGCCGAGCGTGGAGGGGTTTCAGACCTCGCTGCCTTGATGACCCTGCTGAAGGGACAGCGATCGGTGGAGGTGAGGAACATGCGCACCGCCGACATCGAGGACCAATGGTGGACCATTCCGGCCGCGATCGCCAAGAACGGTCAAGCACACCGCGTCTATCTCACTGATTGGGATCTCGAGCACGTCGAGGTTGCCAAGGCAGCGTTTCGAGTTGGGAAGGTGGGTCAAGCCAGCGACTACGTCTACCCGTCCCCCACCAAGATCGGTGCGGCGGTGGGGGCCAACAGCCAAGGCTGGAAGCGCATCAAGCTGGCTGCGGAGAAGATCCCGGACTTCCAGCTCAAGGATCTGCGCCGGACTCTCGGAACAACACTGGCCAGCCTCGGAGTGAGAAAGGAGATCCGGAAGGCCTGCATGAATCACGTAGAGGGCGACGTGCACGATCGGCACTACGATCGCTATGAGTACGACGCTGAAAAGAGGGCAGCCTTCCAGCTCTACTCGGACCACCTGCAGAGCATCGTTTCTGGAGGCAAGGGCGTCGCCAAGGTTGTCGCAATCGGAACCTAGGAGAGCCCGCACACCTCCACGCCGCGCTTCATCTCGATCTCCGTTTTGGTCTCCCTCACTTGAGCGCCAGTCCATACGTGCTTCTGGCCCATCGCATGATGCCGCTTCGGAACAACACCGTCCGCTATGTAGTGTTGGAAGGTTCTGGGGCCCACTTTAAGCGCAGCCTGAAACTCTCGGGCATCAAACCACTGCATATCGAAAAGAGCGGCCGCTACGGACTCAGGGGTGAGAGCGACTTCTGTTGGGGTTGGGCTACTCATCGGATTCATCTCGGTCTCTCGTTCCGCTGGCTCTGGCTCGAACTTGGACCTGCGCCCCTTTAGCTAGCTCTGGATATTCCCACCCGCGCTCACGATGGCTCCAGCGTGCCCCTTGCTTGGCTAGCTCGCTGTTTATTTCGCACATTTCGTAAACCAAGTTTCCGTGGGAGATTTCAAGCAGGTTGAGACCCTCCACCAACTCGTCCCGCTCCTTGCGCAGCTCCTCGACCTCTGCCTCCAGTTCGGCGCGCTTCGAGTGGCACACCTGTAGCTGCTTTTCAAGCTGGTCGCACTCCGCCTCCAGTTCATCTGATCGGGTGACTGCGAGGGCGAGGCGGTTGTGCCTCTGTAGCGCTGACTCATAGTCAGCAGCCAGTGGCGATCTGTACCCGCATCCGTCGTCACAGCCAATGTAGATTGCGGTGCCCACCTCGACCTCGTTCAGCTTCGCATCGCATCGTTCGTTTGGGCACGGCTCCACCTTGGTGATCGTCAGCGGCTCAGTCATGGCTGGGCACCTCGTTCCACTCACGACCGTCGAGCAATCGACTGGCCTTCTTCTTGCCAACACGGTGCAAGTGGTTGCCGTCATCGAGAGAGACCGTCCTTGAGTCCGAATCGCAATCCCAATCCCACGGCAAACGCAGTTCCGGATTGTCTTCCCACTGACACCGAGGAAACCACTCTCCCCATTGTTTGAAGAAGAACGGAACGTCCGCCTCTGCGCATTGATCGCGCAGTGATTGCGCCCACTCGGGATGCATCGGCCGCGCACCAGCACCGGACTCACCACCGCAGATCACCCAGTCCACTTGTAGAGCACCGTCATCAACGTGGACAGGTCCGCTAAACGAGGCCACAAAGCCGTCACTCGAAGGAAGCCCCAACGACAAACTCACGGGCCCCAACAGCGGCTCACAACTCAAGAAACGAACCGCCGCGGGGATCTCCGTCAGTTGGAGAATTCGTCGCTCGGTTCGGACTTGATCCTCCGCAGTGGTACCAATCCAGCACCGACGCACCACCTCCTCAGGGCACATCAGAACGACGTTTTCAGGCCGCTTTGTTAGCAACATCCAGATCAGATTCGGCGTCGCTTTGATCAGCTCCCATAGCCGACTACGATGCGCGTCCAGGTCTACCCTCTCCTCGAAAACATCGGCCATTGAAGCGCAGAACACGCGGCGACGAACTCCAGCTACGGCGGCAGATCGATCCCACTTCAAGGGCTCGTTCCAATGCTTGTCACCGAAGAACCTCCGGGGCCCGCCCTTGCCCCACACCTTGTGGCCGGTTCTCTTTGCCCACGTCTCCGCATAGCAGTGAGCGCACGCCGGCGACACCTTCTCGCATCCCCACCACGGGTTGAAGGTGTGGTCAGCCCACTCGATCTTGGTGCCTTCACCCATCAGTGTTCTCCTCTGTGGTGGCCAACGCGGCGCACTCGGCGCGCACCTTGGCCATGTCATCTCCATAGCCCCACAGATCTCCGTCGCAGTACCAATCTGGCCAAGGTCCAAGACTGCTGATTGGTAGCGATTCTCGACCCATGATGAACGCCTGCAGATGCTTCGCCAGAGCGAACATCGTTCCACCCTCAGTGAATCGACGGCCCCAGTATCTGTAGTGGGTGTACTCGCGCTTCTGGCTGTACTTGTCCACAAACCAGACGCGGCGGCGCTTGTCGAGTTCGAACCGAGATATGTGTCTCTCGTGTGCAAAGAACTTGCGACCGTGGGACGCGATGATCTCCAAGAATCGATTGGCAATCTCAACGCGCGCTTCCTTGCTCACGGTTTGTCCTCTCCTCTGAGGTTGGGTCGAACCGGCGCTCTCTAATAAGACTGGCGGTATTGCCCTCACCGGCTCGAAGTCATTTGAAGTTGTAGTCAGAGGCATGAGACTCAATCCTCCTCGCCCGGCGCTTCAACCTTGAATCGAAAGCTGACTGAGAGGGACCCATCGTCCACCCACGTCAAGGGGTTGGCGAAGGTGCCCCACTCAAGAACTTGCTCGAAGGTCAGTTCACCATCGGACTCGGCGACAACCGCACGGAGCACCTCTGCAGTAGCAACAAAGGTCGCCTCCGTCTCCTTGAAGAATCGAGGGAGACGATCCACAGGAATCTTCTTGAGAATGTCGCTCAAGGTCGTGACCTCGTAGGTCTCTCCAGTTGGTTCGCTCATCGACCCACTCGGTAGTAGCGGCTAGCCATGAGGTTCTGCAGGAGGATCAGACGCCGGTCGAGATCGCCGGCTTTCACGCACACGCCGGCAACGGCCAGCCACAGGAGGGCTCCAAACAGACAGCTCATCGCTCAGCTCCAATCGCATGCATTGCACGCCCTGCATCTCGCAGTTCGTCACGTACCTTCTCGAGTTCCGACTCCACCTCGGTAAGACGGTCCTCCAGTTCCACGACCTGGTCCTCAAGCGCATCGCAGCTGTCGCACTCGTTATTGGCGATCCGACTCACGCGGCACTCTCCCCGGCCAGCTCTTCCTGCAACTCCTCGTAGGCCATCAAGAACAGAATCTGGGCATGCAACGGCTCCAAGAACTCAAGCTCGATGTCGAGAGCATTGTCAGTGAACGGTTCCGGCGGTGGCTGGTGCTCAAAGACCTGCTCCCACTCCGTGGCCAGTAGCGCCTTGTCCGCCTGCTCGATCGCGCGATGGTTCGTTCCGTCAGCACCGTGGCGCACAAACACCTCGTAGGTGATCTGCTGGCTGAGAGTGCGGAGGGTCGCGCTGGCCAGGAGCTGCTTGAGCGGCCTGGTCACGTCGCCCAAGTAGGCCTCCTCAGCGTCATGCAACAGGGCAGCGATCTGCGTGCGGGTGTCGAACCCGAGCCTCTTCACCTCCCGATACACCCACACCGAGTGCTCAGCTACCGAGTAGTTACGCTGCGTGTGGCCTGCGAATCGGCAGATGCGCGACAGGCATGTGGCGATCTCTTCAATCGGGTAGTCGTAGCGGCCAAGGCGGTCGAAGTACAGACGCTCGCCGGATGACGTGTAGATCCACTGTCTCAACGGCTTTCCTCCTGGGTTGGGGGCTGAATCAAAACTCGAATCACTTGCCGCTTGCCGTCGAGACCGCCCCAGAAGAAGAACGCTGTCGTCGTTTTTGGCTCACTCTCGAAGAGCGCTGCTAAGTCACGAGCGATCACCTCGAGATTCATCCCGTACTTCTTGCTGAAGCTCACGCGTCCGCCAGTACCGATCTCCTCCTCATGCCGTGGGCAGTTTGGGATCTGGTCCGCTTCCACGCCGCCTGAGCCGCGCGTGTGCCACATGTGAGCCGCGAGTGACTGACGCTTCACCACGCCTCTGTTCGGGCTCTCGGCTAGGCAGGCAAAGCACGGCAGGCGACGAATCACGGGAGCCGAATCGCCCTCTCGCAGTTCCTTCAATCGGGCCTTCCGAGCAGCGTTGAACCTCGGCATCGCCTTCGGCTTCCTCACCTGCTTGACCGGCTTTGGGATCGGCGTGTTGGGTGGGTACCTCATGAGGCGGTCTTCCCGCTGGCAGGTCCCACGACCTCGAACTCAGTGCGCCTGGCGACCAATATCTTCCTCTCGCCCGAAGTCACCAGTCGCACCGGGTAGCGCATCGCCGCGTGCGTATCCAAAGCGAGCTCGCGGATCAGCTTGTTGGCGTAGATCGTCGGCGTCCGCCTCGACACCGAGAGCAGGCGCGTCCACTTGTCGTCGCGATCCACAACTTCGAACCCGAACACGCCGGCAGCGGAGTCTTCAACCAGACCGACACGACGCGGCTCGTTGGGACTGAAGTTCTCGCCCAGGAGCAACCGAACCGCCGACCAGGTGAGGGTGACGGTGCCCGATCTCCTAACCGTGAACATTGGCGGACCTCCCGCCGGTGCCGAGATGACTCGAGTGAACCTGTAGGTGGTCGCTTGAGCAGTTGCCATCAGGCCACCACCTTCGCGATTCGCCCGAGAGCCGACTCGACGTAGGCATGCAAGTCACCAGGTCGATCGACCTGATCGCGAGCGTTGACCTGATCGCGGATCGTTGCGAGCTCGTCGCAGACATCGATCGGACCGTCCCAGCGCAGAAGCCATGCGTAGAACTGGATCGGATCGATCATGCTTTCGCCGCCGCTCTGGTCGAGCCAAGGTCCCTGTTCGCACAAGATCCGGTAGGCCAGTCCCAGCTCCCAACTGGCTGCCATCGTCTTCGGGAAATCTGCGTCCCGTGAGATCTTCTCCCAAAAACAAAAGTCGTAGTCGTTCTCGCGCGCCTGCGCGCTACTACTAGTAGAAGGTTCCTCTAAGAGGTTCCTATAAGAAGGTTCGGGTGTCACTGGTGGCACCCCCGCCCGCGTCACTGATGACGCCCCCGCCCGTGTCATTGATGACGTGGGCGTCACTGATGACGCCCCACCTTTCAACAGGGGCGTCACTGCTGGCACCCCTAGCGTTTCGGAGGCCCGCAAGTCCTCGGAAACACTGGGGTTTGCGGGGGTCGATTCCTCTAGGGGCGTCACTAATGACGCCCCTCCGTCTTCGAGCACCTCTTCGGCTGCTGGGGACAACGGCGAAACCCCTGCTGGGGGCGGCCCCTTCGGAATCGCTAGGTCGTAGAAGTTCGAAGTCTGGCGTCCGCCCTGCCGCCTCTCTCGACGCCTGAGGATCTTCTTGTGCACGAGCTGCTCGATGTTCCGCTGGACGGTTCGACGAGGCATACCCGTAGCCGAAGAAATCTTCTTGATCGAGGGCCAGCAGGTTGCCCCACTCCTAACGTGGTCAGCCATGACGATCAGCACGCGATGCTCCGGAGCGGTCACGGTGCTGCCCAGTTCGTAGGTAACCCACAACGTTGCGCGCAGGCTCATGACGCGGCCTCCCGAGCAGCGACCACCCTGTCCCAAAGCCACAAGTCGAAATCGTCGTAGTCCGCTACCGACTCATCACGCTCGAACAGCACCATCTGATCTCTCATCCATGCGACGAACCGAGCTGTGCCATCAACTCCACGCAATGGGTTCTGACCGCGCAAGAGGGAGAATGCGACGAAGCGAAGGTTCTTGGAGTTCGGAGGTTCGACCAGCCGGTTGTGCAGCTTGATCGCCACTTCTTCAGTGCGGCCGTTCGGGCCCCGGCAGCCACACACCTCATTCACACACGCACAGTGGCAGTCACGGCCCATCCGGATCACATGGACCTTGAAGTGACACACGCCGCAGTTCAGAGGCTTCTCGTCTAGATCGGGCGCCAACGACTCTTGGATTGGATCGACCATCAGGAGCACACCTGCAGCGTCGCTTCCCTTACCTTGGCTCCTGGTATTCGTCGATAGCCTGGGCTCGAGATCTTGTGGTCCTGCTTCAGTTCGGTGATCCGCCGGCGAATCGCTTGGAGATCAAGCCCGCCGAGCAGACGCCAATGCGGCCCCTCCTGCCGTGCATGGATATCTGAGGCCTTCTTGACCAGTTCCTTAGGCGTAGACACCGGGAAGCGCTTGATGAGCCAATACACGGCGTCACAGTGACGAGCGCGAGATCCCGTCTCTTCCATCAGATCGAGAGCCTCATGACTCGACACCGGATACGAGAGAGCCGACGGCACCGAGGGCGAGCTCTGACCCGACCCACCGCAGACGACGCAGATGATCTTCGCCATTGCGCCAGAGACATAGCTGCGCTGGTAGCCGCGGCCTGAACAGGGATTACAACGTCCCATCAGGCTGCCCCCCGACTCGGCATCGCTGGGAATCGGCGATGTCGAGCTTCGCCTTCGAATCGCTCGGCCATCGTCGCTGCGAGCTTCATGCTCGGTAGTCCCCCGTGGGATTCCTCAGGAACGCGCTGATGGTTCGGATCAACAACGTCCAGGAACCACAGAGACCGGTCCGAGTCGTCGGGGCCTATGAAGTAGGAGTAGCCGCTCGGGGTGCTGTGGGCATACCAACGGTTCGCCAGTGTCGAGCGACCCTTGTGGAAAGTCAGTAGGCCGTTGGAGGTCTTGTGCCTCACCGGTGGAGGCAGCTCCCGACGCTGCTGTTGGGACATCGTGCTAATCTGTTCCGCGACAATTACTTTGGCCGGTCGCGCCAATTAGAATGGCCGGTCCCGCGGCTCCTGTTCGCTGAGTGAAAGTTGTACCCGAGGAGGATCTCGGGATGATTCACAACGAGCAGGTACTTCTGATGAGGAGACTGC
>JAJCXN010000033.1 GCA_029263415.1 Acidobacteriota bacterium | reverse complement strand
GCGGACAGATTGTGTTGTTCGTGAGTCGCTTCGATCGTGAATCGTTAGCTTGACCTAGGGCACTGCAGGCGGGAAGGGCGGGTGGCACCCGGAAGGGAAGTAGTAGGGATCGTCCTGGGGTCTTAGAAACATCTCAAGTCTCGCCGTGGCGGCATAGAAGCTCCTGACGAACTGGTGGTAGGCATCTCGCATTTCTTTGCGACGGGCTGGGTCCTTGCAGTGGACCGCGGGAGACAGGGGTGTGGGACTAATCGGCAGATCGCTCGGTCGGCGAGACACCGATTCAAGAATCACCTGTCCTGCGCGACTCAGAGGCGTCGAGGGACCTGCCAGATCCGTCAACTGGCGAGACACCGACTCAAAACCAACTATCTTGAGCTGCCCGCGTTTCCACCCGCGTCTATTCAGACATGGGAAGAATACTCAGACGCATCCTGGGCGGCCGGCTCTACCTGGTCACCCACAGGAACATACGGTGCCGGGCAGTTCGGCAGGTACTCATGAGAGCATCCGTCAGGCATAGCGTTGTCCAATCGGAAGAGAACAATCCCCAGAGCTGTGTCAGGCGGATCGTTTGCGTTTGTTGACGATTCGGACCGCAAACCGCTGCGCATACAGGCCGCTGGAGCGATCCCGAGAGCGCTTTCCTAACTCCGGGCACGGCGAGGCAACCCGCGAGCGGGGAGTGCGCACGATCACCATGTGTCTTCCTTTGGGCCAGGAGCGCGGATCCAGGAGCGCAGACCGGCGAGACAGTTTCGATCTAGGGCGGTGGTAAGCCCGTGGTCGGGCGAAGCCAGATCCCGGATGGGATGAAAGCCTGTTCTGGAAACTCATTGAGCGCTTCGACGATACCCTGTCGCAGGCGTGCAGAGGCCTTGGCATAGCGAGTCCTCCAAGTTTCCCAATTCTTGATGTGTTCAATCCATGCGGCGGAGCTGAAGGAGTGCACCAGTGGCTGAACGCCCTTCTTTGTTGACTTTGGTCTGAAGCAGAAGAGGGCTGGGTTCGTCAGTCTCTTGCGATAGTCCTTGTTGACTCGTTGTCGAACACCAGCGTTCTCGATCAACAGCTCGTCGATCAGCGCACGCACTCGTTTGGCAACCTCGTGCTTTGAAAGATGGGCCCAGCATGGGATGGCCGAGAGTTCTATCGTGAGCATGTCGACACACTTGTTGTACTGCAGGCGGGACAGCTTGCGCCTTGTGATCTTGCGACGCCGGCGGCTGGCCGTTCGCTCGTGGTCGTAAAGCTCTGTCCTGCGCACCCACTTGCCCTTGAGCTTCATTGAACCGTTGCTCAGCGCGGTGGCGGACTGGATTCCTGGCCAGAGTTTCGGGTGCGGCACGAGTCCTTCCTTTAGACCCTGCGAGAGGCCATATTTGAGACGGGCAATTTGCGCTTCAGGTTCGTTGGTAACGGGTGTGACGGTGCAGCGTTCGTCGAAGATGCCTCCGGTCCAGCCACAGAGTTTCTGGACCTCCTTGGCCACTTGGGATCTCACTAGGCACAGGAAGTCGCTCAGCTGTTGTGCTGAGGATGGAACGGCCAAGAGGTGGATGTGGTTGCTGAGGACCACGAGATTGCAGATCTCGAGCTGGTACTTCTCCTTGGCATACGCGAAGACACCAGTAACGATGTCGTTGAGCGTCCGCGATGGAATGAAGAAGTACCTCGCCTGGAAGGTCTTCATGGTCACATCGTAGAGCTGACCGGGGGTGATACATCTTTCTAGTCTTCCCACATAGGGTTAGACGCGTAACCGTCCGCAGGTCGCGCACAGGCAGAGTGATTGATCCGTCGAGTGTCAGGCTGCCGAACAGCCCGGCACCGCCGCTTCCTAAGGACGGCAAACCGTCGGATGAAAGTCCGGTAGGCGGCAGGGTCCCCACTCTTACGTCAGATATGTGGTGTAGCAGAAGCGGAGACCGTACTTTTCCGCGGCGTAGGCGAGAGCGCCCAGCACGAGCTGGTTGAGTTCCTTCGACGGTATGAAGAAATAGCGTGCTTGAAATGTTCTGTGGGTGACCAGGTAGAGCCGGCCACTCAGGATGCGTCGGAGTATTCTTCCCATGTCTGAATAGACGCGGGTGGAAACGCGGGCCGCTCAAGATAGTTGATCTTTGAGTCGGTGTCTCGCCGACCGAGTGATCTGCCGATTCGTCCCACACCCCGGACTGGAAGTCGGCGCCGGGGCATTCGTGCGTCTGCTGATCGCGCTTGGTGTCCGCACTTAGCTCCGATCGTTGGGATTTCGGGGCTCGCTGGGGTCCGAAGAGGATGTTTGAGCAGTTCAAGTGCTCGAGCAGGGGAGTCAGCGAGTCGGCTCAGGTGGGCTCGTTTGGATCTTTGCCGAAATGTCCAACACCTGTGTCTGGCGGAGTGTCGACGACGAGGGGCGTCGCCTAGCTCGCCGGCGCGCTAGAGGCCGCAGGGCTTGTCGGGCGCGCTCACGTGAACCCAGGCGACGGCCGGTCTCTCGCTCCAGTTGGCCCCGCTCGCGACGTGTGCCCTGACCACGAGCTGGTCAGGATCGGAGAGATCCGCGATGTCGCGAATCTTGGACTCCGTGCCGTCCGGCAGGACGAGGACTGCTTCGGTGGTGGTCTGCTGCTTCGCAGTGAAGCGGGTCAGGCCAGTGCCCCAGACGCCGCTGATGTGAACGAGATGGCCCCGGACGGCCTGTTCGCGGATGTCCCAGTGTAGAACACGGTGGGCCCACTGCTCGCAGCTGCCGTCCTCCATCAAGGCGAAGGTCTCGTCGAGAACGATCGTACGACCGAGGCCCCATCGATATCGCTTTACCCAGGCGACCGCCGTGCCGCTCCCGGGTTCATGAGAGGGGTTTTCTTGGCGCCATACACCGGCGTCCGCGAGGTGATGGCCGAGTACCGCGATCAGCTGCTCCTGCGGGGATTCCGCAGACCCCTGCGCCACAAAGGTCGACGCGCTGGCAGAGAAGCAGAGACCTGTGAGGACCAGGAAACGGGCGGTGTATCGACAGAGCGGACGCTGAGTGAGCATTTTCAATTGTGCCTCCTGGGAGTTCGGGTTTCTGCCTGATTGCGTACAATTTCGGGATAGATAGACTTCTGACCCAATATTTCTCATCAAATAGTATACGATCGGTCGTCATGAACGCCAGGCCTACAAGCTCCGTCAAAGCTGAGAGATCGATACGGCAGGCCGTCCTGTCGGGAAACATTGAACCTGGCAGTTGGCTGCGAGAATTGAGCCTTGCGGCAGGCCTCGGTGTCAGCCGCACTCCCGTTCGCGACGCGTGCAACAGGTTGGCGAGCGAGGGGCTGCTTCGCTGGTCACCGAAGCGTGGGTTTCAGGCGACGGAGCTCAACGAAGACGAACTCGACGCGGTCTACCCGGTGCTTGTGGCGCTCGAGGACCTCGCGATTCAGTCCATCGCCATGGCGCTCCCGGAGCTGGTCGCGTCACTACGCTCCATCGATCTACACAGTGCCGTGCGAAAGGGGGGCATCGCGGAGATCTACTCGACCGATCTCAAGTGGCATCGGCGAATAATCGAGAGCGCTAACAATCCGGTGCTGCTCGAGACGCACACCCGGATGAGCGACAAGCTCTCGCGCTATATCTACGCTTACTGGCGTGATCGTGGCGAGTTCGCGCGCTCCATGCAGGAGCACGAGCGAATAGTGGAGGCGCTAGCGGAGCGAGACCAGCCGCTGGCCGCGGCCTTGCTGCGGTCGCACCGTTTGAAGGGACTGTGCCGGATTCGGAGGTCGTTTCGAGCCTCTCGTACGGTGGGAGCGCACCTTAGCGCTTAGTACTTCGGGGAACCGTCATGAGCGCTCTCGCGTTATGACCGGTTCCTCGACCGGGGCTGTGTGGCCGTGCAAAGCGCCACGGTGGAATCGTAGCGGGCCGAGTTTCCGGAAGGTTGTTCTCTGCGGACCGGCTGCTTCTGTAGGGCAGGCCCGCGGAGTCGCCGTCACGAATCGGCCCTGAGGAGTTCGTCCAGCTCCCACGCAGTCTGATATCCGGAGTGGCAAAGAAGAGGGTAGTTAGGCTCCGTTGTAGCGGAGCAGAACCAAGGTCACATCATCGGGTGGTGCTCCGGCAGCCCGCGACTCGACCGACGCATTCAGTGAGTTAGCAATCTCCTCCAACGAAGCCTCACGATCACGGGCAGCCTCGGTGAACCACTTAGCGAGTCCCTCGTAGCCGAGTTCCGTTCCTCGTTCATCCGGGAGTTCAGCTAGACCGTCGCTTGAGAACAGCAGCACGTCACCCGGCTCGAATCGCAGTTCAGTGCTCGTGTACCGTTTGGGCAAGGGACTGCCGAGCGGTAGTCCGCCGGCAACTTCCACCTCCTTTGTGGGAACGCCAAGACGAGAGAGGAGTGGAGCGGGCATCCCAGCAGACGAGACCACCATACGATCTCCTTCGACAAACGCCAGGGTCAAAGCAACGAAACCTCGATCGTGGGCCAGTCCGCGCAAGGTCTGGTCGTAGCGCGCGAGCATGGGACCCGGATCGGTGGTGTGCAGCGAACCAACCAGATAAAGGTGTCACACGAGTGATTGAGAGTGTGCCCGCGAAGTCTTGATTTCTGGAGCTCCCGCACGGTTTTGGTTGCGGTAGCCCTTGAGCGAGTCGTCGGGCGCTTGTTCGCCCTCGTCGCCCCATTTCTACCGTTCTTCGGACAGAGCAAAGCCGCCAGGTTCTTCGCAGCGGCGGGTCGCGGACAGATTGTGTTGTTCGTGAGTCGCTTCGAT
>JAJCXN010000032.1 GCA_029263415.1 Acidobacteriota bacterium | reverse complement strand
ATCGAAGCGACTCACGAACAACACAATCTGTCCGCGACCCGCCGCTGCGAAGAACCTGGCGGCTTTGCTCTGTCCGAAGAACGGTAGAAATGGGGCGACGAGGGCGAACAAGCGCCCGACGACTCGCTCAAGGGCTACCGCGACAACCAAAACCGTGCGGGAGCTCCAGAAATCAAGACTTCGCGGGCACACTCTCAATCACTCGTGTGACACCTTAATCTGCACAGATACAACCCAACCTCCCGGGAACCCACTCAAAGTGACGGAGAAGCAGAAATCTCGACAAAGAGGAACTGCGCCCCTTGACACAACGGCCTCAAATACGCGGCAACTATTACTATTACTGGTCAAAGATCGAGTGCGATCCGACGCACGGCAGCCTTGATCCTTCTTGCCAGGCCCGGAAGTTCCTCCGGAGGCAGTAGCGGCCGTAGTTCGTCTACGATCTCCTGATCCTCCGATCGATCGGCCCAACGCTGCAGTTCAGCTGCGAACTCTTCCCGACTCATGGAACGGCGTGACGCAAGCGATGGAATCCTGGATTCGATCTTTTGCAGGCGTTGGTCGAGCCGTTCGAGATCCGGACGAGCATCGATGAGCGTGCGCAAGAAGAAGCAGTCGTAGAGATCGCGTGCCAGGCGCCGTTCGTTCCACGCGGCGAGCTTGTCTGCCAGAGCGTAGGAGGGGGCCATGACGGAAACCACGCGTGCCGGTCGGCCCAGAGATCGGGCGTAGTCGGCGGTCGACATTGCTTCGGCCGGACAGTTCTGAGCAACGTTGACCTCCACTTGCACCCGCGCCTCGTCGACCTGAACCATCGCTCTGACCATCTTCGAATGGGTCTTGATGTCGATGATCGCGTCGGGCAGGTCGGCAAGGGCCTGCTCGACCATTGTTCGCGCCTCCTTCTTCGAGCGCAACGGGGCAAACACGTAGTCAATGTCGGTCGTTGAGCGATGACTGTCTTGCAACCTGAGCGCCAGTCCTCCCTTGAGGATCGCGCGCTGATCAAACTCCTCGGCGAACTGATGCATGATCCACAGGAACAGGCCATCTCGAGTTGCAGGACGATTGAGAGGGACCATTAGGTTCTCGGCTCCTTGGTGAGACCAAGAGTGCGCATTGCAAAACACACAAACTTCGGATTGCGGTACTCGGTCAGATAGCGGCGGAGTCGTCGTTGGCTCAAGCGATCGAAGGCAACGTCAGAAAATGGATCGAAGAAGAAGCGCTGACCACGTTGGTGGAAGTACAGAATGTCCAGGACTGCCTTCTCGGGATCGACCGATTGCACTCCCGTTTTGACGTCGGCGACGAAGCCGAAATAGACGTGCGGGCTCACGCTGAGGTGAACCACCTCGTATCCAAGCGAGCGGTAGGTGCGGGATGGTCCGAGCTTGATCGCCATCACTTGTTGCCGCGGGGCGGCGCCGATCAACAGTTCTCGAGCCAACACATTGCCAAAGCTCACCGCAGAGCGCGGTGCCAACCGTTGGCTGAGCACCGAGAGGTCGAAGTCGGAGGCCACGTACCAACCTCTGACGAATCGCCGAATGACTCCGACGCTAATCAACGCATCAACGCGCCTGGCGAACGACGCTTGATGTGGGTCACGGAGAGCTGAACGCAGGTCCGCTGTCGAGAAGACGCCAGCTTGAGCTGGAGCAACTCGGTCCAATGTACGCTGATCGGCCACAACTTTCATAACGACACTTAGTCTACAGATCTGTAGATTATCTGTCGATATGAACCCCCCCCTCAGTTCGACGAACTTCGAGACCGCCAGGGCATCAAGGCTCAGCAGAACAACTATTTCTGTGACCTACAGACGAGTTGAACGAGTCGAAGAAAGGCCCGAGCGTCGCAGGGGCGTCGTCTTCTTCCTAACGATCTAGAAGAGGGCCAAGCGTGCACAAAGATGCGTCCGCTACCACTTGGCGATCCACCAAGGACTCTCGCTATCTTTTTCTCTCTCCGATTCGTTCTACACCCCTGTCTCTCACGGGTCGCTAGGCGGACGTCCCTTAGCTGCCGCCCGACCAAGCGGTGGTGTCCCCGCTTTCGAATCCGTCAGAAAAGATCGGGGATGCGTCGCCCACGACCTCGTGAAACCCCGCGTCGTACGTTCCGCCCAAGACACCAGGAAAGCCGTTGCTGTTGCCGAGTACGTCGACTCCCCGGGGATCAAGCCCAATGTCCAGGGTGCCTACCCAAGGAAGGACCTGCTCTGGACACATGTCGACGCCTGGGGACGTCGGCTCTTGACGGAGGTCCCCCACGGCGTAATTGGTGAAGACCGGGACACTAATAAAGAACGAACCGGGTGGCAGTCCGTTTCCGGTGTCAACCAGCAAGCAGTTGCCATTGGTGACGCCGCCGTTGGGATCCTGGAAGCCCTTGCCATCAACAAAGATCGAGGAGTAGAAGCTGGAGGTGGCCCCGTCCGTGAAAGCGTTCCAAGGATCAGCAGGCAATCCACCCGACGTGTAGCCGTTCACACCTGAGGTCACGTAGGCGGCTCGGATTTCAGAACCGGTGTTGGCGTGGAACAGATAGTTGGCATTGTTGAGAACGATGTCTAGACCATCGACTTCGAGCAGACCTCCGTTATCCACCCGGATGAGCGATCGGTCCGAGACGGCCTCCTGGTTCACTCCATTTCGGTCGATGACGGTGTTCCTCAGGTGCGCTCTTGCATTATCGATGAACAAGACCTCCCCAAGGATCCCCCCGATTAGGGAACTCTCCCTTAGGTGACTACAGGCCACCACTCGAGGGCACCCGGCGCCCCTGTCCATGGTCAAGAGCGCGCCATTTTCGACTTGGATCGCGCCTCCCGAGACCCGAGAACGGTTGCCGAGGAACTCCGTATTGGTGAGGGTTGCGGTGGCATCGGGGCCGGTAATAAACAGGCCACCACCATGGTTGGCCGCGAAGTTACGGCTGATGAACACCAGGTCGGCGCCACCTGTGGCCACGAGGTGGCCATCCTCTACGTAGATTCCGCCGCCTGACCCAGCCTCCGGAAAAACGACAGAGTCTCCGCCAGTAACAGTGGCTCCGCCAAACAACTCGACAATACAGTCGTCGCCCACATAGATGTTTCCGCCCTTCAAAGAGGCAGAGTTGTGGGAGACGTCTCCAGCGATACCAACGTACGAATTGCCTGAACAACTCACTCCGCCACCCGTTTGAAATAGGTTGGCGGAACCGTCGTTCGCCGTGATGTTGGTTAACCGATCTGCGCTTAGGCTGCCACCCGGCTCGACCTCAACACCACCGATATTGTTGGTAATGGTTGCGTTCTCCAGCGAGACTGTTCCGCCGTCGGACACTCGAAGGCCACGCGCACCCTCTCGAATCTTGATGGTTCTGAACGTTACGTCGGACGTCGGTCGCGACGACGTTTGCACCCGGACGGTGTCAAAGAGAAAGAGGGCGCCCACCAGTTCTGCAGCAGCGTCGTCCTCAGAGGTCGAGCTACAGTCCTGATAGCCACCGGCGAGCGTGAGAGCTCCGGCCGTCGCCGGATCCCAGTCCGTCAGATTGAGGGTGCTCACACGTGGGTAGGTCAGGGTGTTGGTCAGTCTGATCTCGTCGGCATCTAGGGTGAATGCCGCTGCAAAGAGTGCTGCTGCCAACGTGGGATGGTGGTTGGGTTGATTGCAACTGGGCCCTGTGCCCACATAGCGAACTGTCAGGCCAAAGGCCAAATTCGCCACAAAGAACCCCACCACCGCGACGGCGATAGTTCCCCTCGACGGTCGACTCCTGATTCCGTCCTCTGCCTTGCGCTGTTCCAGCATCGAGCTATTCCTCCCTCTGCCCAATCTGGGCTTCAGTTCAGTGGTTCAACGCTGTAGTCACCCCACTGTGGGAACCGTTACAAAGATTCGCCTTGAATCTCAGAGGCGGGGCACAGGCGAGTCGTCATGCCTCTTCGGCTGCGGCAGGTTCGGCGCGCAGGTTCAGCGAGAGAGGGGTCCCGCCTGAGGGAGGTTCAGCAAAGAGAGAACGCTCCGGAGAGCAATTCGACAGTAATCGCCCGGCTAGGTAAGAACTCAGCGAACCTGCAGTGAGTACTTGCCTATGATCGCCCAAGTATCGTGCTCAAGTCCCTCGAGTACTAGCTTCAACTCTCCTGACGGCCAAGCTCCAGCAGGCAGGTGGATCACGATGGTCGAGTTGTCGATAGAAGCAAGATTGGCTAGCTCGGCGACTAGAGCACCGCTCTCCGCTCGTACACTCAGCCGGTACGAGTCCGTTTCAGCGACCTCGCTGAGAACCAGCACCAAGGTCGCCTGCTGACCGTCCGCGATCGTAGGTCCGTCTTGCTCGCCGCGTTCGAGCATGCTGGCTGGCAGCAATTCGGCGAGCATTACGTTGCCCTGGGCCTGCTGTCCCGACGGCCCAGCTGACCACAGGTAGCCTAGCCCCAATGCGGTCACGAGCAGCGACGCCGCGAGAGCCCAGGTGGTCCAGCGGCGCCCAGGCTGCGTTGTGAAATCCGGGACCCTCGTTCCGGCAGACGAAGCTACCCACGTCGTGCCCAGATCCGCAGTGCAATCCTTGCACCACGCAAGGTGTCGTTCGAGCGACGGACGCGCTTCGTTCTCAATGGGCAGGCCACAGGCATAGTCCGCCAGAATTTCCGGTTCGGGATGCTGGTCCGCGATCCAGAACGCCCGCTTGCTCGCTCTGAGGTCGTCGGAGCAGGCTTCGCAGCCCTCGAGATGAGCAGCAATCGTCTGGGTTTCGACGCTGCCCAAGGTTCCATTGAGGTACCACGGGAGCAGATCTACGATGTCGTCACAGTTCAACATGTTCATTCCGATCTAATGTACCCACACAGCCCAAAACGTTACAGCTCTTCTTCAGTTAGCTCGTGCCAGCGCTGCAAGGCAGACCGACGACAGCGCAAGGCCCGGACTCTGACTGTGCCCGCATTGAGGTTCATGGCTGTGGCCATCGCTTGGTAGCCCAGGCCATCGAGCAGCATTCTCCACAGGACTCGGCATTGCTGAGGCATCTCGGATTGAATCCTTAGGGCGAGGCTGATCCGCTCGCTAGCTGAGGCAGCCTCAAGCGGACTTGTCTTCTCTGAGCACAGATCAAAGTCATCGATCGGCTCCGTCGCCCGCCTGCGCCGGTCCCGTAGATGATTGATGCATCGAAAGACCATCATCCGACGGACGTAGGTCGAGAGACTGCTGCGGCCTTCGAAAGCACCCTCTCGCAGGTCGACGACCAGTGCTACCAACACCTCTTGCTCTAGGTCATCAAGTTCTGCATACAAGGACGCTCGATAGGGCGTTGCCGCGCCGCGGATCCAACCCCGCACCTGCTTGATCGCCGATTCTTCACCAGCGACAATGAGCACTGCGAGCTCGTGGTCATCCGCCATAGCTGTTTGTACAGCGTCAATCATGAACCGACGTCAATCATGAGTGCGCACAGATTCGGTGGGTCCGAGCAGAACGAAGGCAGCCCAGTATCGTGGATGGGAAGCATCCATCGTCCTGACTTCGCCCAGATGTTCGACTTCGATAGGGCTCGAAAGAAGGTCGAGTTGCGCATTCCTCAGTGCAACAGCGGTGTCGTCTCCGTTGGCTAGATAGCTGTAGAAGCGGGCCATTAACACTTCGGTGGAGCGATCCTCCACCCGCCACAACGATGCTAGTACCGCTTTCGCACCAGCGACTTTCAGAGCGTTCACAAGGCCGACGATCCCCTCGCCGGCGCGCTCTTCCCCGCGGGCGGTTTCGCAAGCTGACAGCACCACCAAGTCAGCCTTGAGTTGCACGCTCTCGATGATCTCCCACGCGTGCAGCAACCCCTGAGACGATGTGGACGGTGACAACACCAACGATGAATCGAGCGGAGAGTCTTGATCGAGAATGGCATGGGTTGCAAAGTGAATCACTGTCGCGTCGGGCAATGAGCGCTTCGCCTCTTCTTCGGTGGCTTGCTCTCCCAGATAGAGGTGTGCTCGATCGCCAAAAATCGCCGCGACCGCTTTTGCCTCATCACGGGCCGAAGGCAGAGCACCGCGATTCCGCTGGCCACTTGCCGGCTGCATCTCCGGCACCTGCGGATCGCCGAAAACGACGGCGATTGGTGAACCACCAGGCTCTGTCTGTCTGTCCGCGACATGAATCGAGGCAGAGAGATCTCGCGATACGGGAAGCTGCTGAACAAGGTACTGCTGATGATCAGTTGGCGACGGAAGCGCCGCGAAAGAGAGCAACTGAAGAGGTCCATAGGGGATGACCAAGAGACGCTCGGCTTGGTCGATTCGGTCGGCAATTGGCGCTAACAGTGCGTTAGTCAGTTGTATGGCGCGAGGGCGCAGCTCGGCACTGCGGCGGGGGCTACTGGCAAGGCGCAGCCATCGCTCGGTTGTGTCCCTCAGCGTCTTGCTGTCCATCTCGATCGCGTGTGCCGCAAGAGGCAAGTCTCGGGAGAACGAGAACACCGTTCCTCCACTGGGGCGAAGATCGTAAGCAACCACGAGGGTTCCAGCGGGAAGAGCTAAACGAAGTTCTGCGACCGATAGAGAGGGTGGGGCCTCCAGCGCACTGCGGGCCGCCGATCCAGACCGAATACGGGCAGAAAGCGCGTCTCTTTCAGTATGCAAGTTCTCGATCCGCACCCGTTGCGATGAGCGTTCCTGAGTCGCATCCTCCGGCAACCGCATGAGTTTGCGGTACTCCGACTCGATCGTGCGCGCTACCGAATATCTTGCGCTTTGATGTTCCGCCGACACATCAGCCTGGATGTCCAAATAGCGCTGATTCATCAGGGCTACCAGGGCCTGTCCTCTTGAGCGTTCATAGAGTTCATACGCCTCTTCGACCTTGCCTCGTTCCAACAGAAAATCGATGTAGTGCTGATACAAGGGAGCCACCTTGTCTCGGTACTCCACCCAACCTCGTGCGCCACCGCCGATTCGCTTCTGCTGAGCCTCGATCGCCGCGATTGAGCGAACAAACAGGTCGGCCGCCTGCAGATGGTCACCAAGGCGAGCTGTCAAGACCGCCAGCAGAGAGGCGGTCCTAGCGAAATCAGTGGTGTCAGGCAGCAGGAGAAAGAAGGTGCTGAATGCTTCACTCAGCAGCACACGAGCTTGCTGCAGTTCGCCGAGATGCATGGCGTCTTCCGCTAGCAGCCCTTTGACACGAGCGCCGAGCACGGAACCATCAAGGCGAGGGCCAAGCAGGGACTTCGCTTTCTCGAGTTCCGTCGTTGCTTCGGCCCACTGCCCGGAGAGCTGATAGATCTTGGCCCGATTGAAAGCTACCGTCGGCAGGGCTGAGGCGTCGATCTGAGAGTAGAGAACACCGGCCCTCTCGTAAAGAGTCAAAGCCTCGGCAAACGACCCCTGTTCGCCAACAACGCTCGCAAGATTGGTCAAGACCTCCGCCTCGCCCAGCGTCTGAGACCCTTGTCGCAACTTTAGCGACTGGCCGAGATAGCTAGCTGCGCGGTCGAGATCGCCGCGCCGACGAGCTACCACCCCTAGGTTGGTGAGCTGCCTGGCACCCTGCCGGCCCAGCGCACGTTCGATGTCGAGAGCCTCCAAGAACCTCTCTTCGGCCACAGCCAGATCGTTCGCTGTTCCAGCAATGATGCCAAGGTTGTTCAGGCAGCCTGCGACCAGCCAACTGTTGGCAGCCAAACTTCGCCGGAGCAAGCACGCCCGTTCAAGCAGCGCCTTGCCCTCTCCTAGCCGATAGCGGCGCCCAGCGAGATCACCCTGTGCCGACAGAGGGATAGACACTGCCAGGCTCGCTAAAGGTACACCCTTGGTTTCTGCAAGGCTCCACGCTGCCACGGCTTCTCGGAATGCAGTTTCGGCGGCATCCAACTGGCTAGCCCGCAGCAGGTTCCGTCCAACTCTGGTCAACAGTTCTCCAGCGAAGTCGGGTTCTTCACCGGCCGCTGCGCGGTAGGCCTTAGCTGCACCCAAGGCGTCCCGTTCTTGTTCGGCTCTACGCCCCAGCCTCGCAAGAGCAAAGCCGAGTGAGTTTGCTTCGAGACTTGCAGCTGCCGCCTTCAAGCTTTGGATCCGGTCTTGAACACTTTCCCCGACACTGTCAAGCCAAGCGTCTATCGACCGCAGCTGTTCTTCTGTGAGGGACGGCCGAACGCTGAGGCCCAGCGGCTCCGCCCCCACGTTCACCACCTCAGAGTCGACACCACGCACGACTTGGATCGTGGCACGACCATGGTGAGGCAAGTGGAGAAACTCGAACCTCCAACCGTCGAACCACTGATCAAATGTGCCGTCGGTGTCGCCGGCTTGCCAACCAACCAGCCGATCTCCAACCTTCAGTCCTGAGGCCAAACCAGAAGGACCTAGGGCCTCGACGATCACCTCAGCCTGGATTGCCCTCGACCCCACAGCGAGGTAGGAGACACAAATCAGCGCGAAAAGCGTGACGGAGATCCTCGCAGTGTCACCTCGCACAGCTCGTGCAACCGAACCAAAAGAAGGCTGCTCAATCTTGTTGGCTGAGTTACAGACTGCAGAAACCTCGGGCCAGCGACCACAACAACCATCTTCGAACGACATTTGCACAGTGTAACGCTCCGAGACGGTGGTCAGCGGCCCCCCTCGGAACCGGAGTGTGGCTAGGCCCCGGAACCAGCCACGGCAGATAAGGTGTCACAGATAAAGGTGTCGCAGGTCTGTTAGAGAGTGGAGCGTGGATGGCGTGCGCATGCACTCACGCTTCATGCAATACGTCATGTCCAACGTCGCCCGGAAGGTCGGTCGCGGATTAAGGTGTCGGATTAAGGTGTCAAAGGCCTGTTTGAGGGGGGACGCCGGTGCTATGTGGGAAGACTAGAAAGATGGTGCGAAGCCTCCCGTGGGACATCACCCCCGGCCAGGTCTACGATGTGACCATGAAGACCTTCCAAGCGAGGTACTTCTTCATCCCGTCGCACAGGCTCAACGACATCGTCACCGGGGTCTTCGCCTATGCCAAGGTGAAGCTACCCCGTTACCGTGAACGCTCTCCTGCCGAGCTGCCCGGCACCCTATGTTGGCGTATGTTGGCGCGATTCCTTACAGAACCCTGACGCTTCTCCGAAGCCTTCGTCAACGGCAACGACTTAGCATGGGAAAGAGAGGAGGCCCGCCCCTCCTCAATATGCTCGACGTCATCAACGGTGAGGGTTACTTTCGATGTTTCAGGATCGTCGCTTAGTTGCAGTCGCTAGCGTGTGCGTTTGTCTCGTAGCGTCGGGAGGGCTGTCGCTGACTTCGTGCAGCGTGGCGTCGGTACCCGTGGGCGAAGCTCGGGATGAACAGAACGCCGGGGAGTTCTACCAGCATGTAGAGCTCTACCCTCAGATGTCGGTTGCGCGCTTTGATCGCGTCATGCGAGTGTTTAGTGGAGCACTTGGCGTCGAATGCAGTCATTGTCATAGCGGGGATGATTGGGGCAGCGAGGACGTCGCGATGAAACACACGGCTCGCAAAGAGGCACGTGCAATGAAAACTATGCGCGCCGATCTGTTCGACGGCCTAGCCGGCCCGGCCTGCTGGACCTGTCATCGGGGCGAGACCCACCCGGAAACCCTGCCGCAGGGGGTGTTACGGGGGCCGATCCCCTCCCCTAGTCCCTTCCGCAGCGAGACGCGGCCAGCAGGAGACCTCTTTAGCAACCTAAAGGTGTTCGGCGAGGTTCCGGCTCATGAGTTCCAGCGCATCATGGAGGACTTCTCGGTCTCTTTAGGAGTCGATTGTGGTCATTGTCATGTTGCTTCGAACTGGGCCGGTGACGACAAGCCAGCCAAGGTCGTCGCCCGACGCATGGTCGCAATTAGAGACAGCATTCGCGACCGTTACTACGAGGGGCGGGAGGTCCTCGATTGTTGGAGTTGCCATCGCGGATCCCTCAAGCCCGAACTAGGTCAGCCGGACTTTGCTGGCTAGAACAGCGGCATGTCGAGGATCAACTCCTCGGGAAGCAGGCAGGGACTTCAACTATAAGAGCGATCCGATCGGCTGTTGGGCCCCGCCCTACGCGCCGCAGTAGTTGGCGGGCAAGCCCGCAGCAGCTGGCCCTCAACAGTCCTTCACGAACAGGCCCGCGTTTGCGCGGGACGAACACCCCTTCGCGTCTTAGTACGTGGAGGGATACTCATGCACCCAGTTCGTTTCCTCAACGGCGCCCAAGAGAACGGTAAGAGCACCGTCGAGATCACAGCGAAGACGCTTCAAGGCCGATTCCTGCTCAAGCCAGACACACACGTCACCAGCATCATCGGAGTCATCGCGCGAGCAAAGCAGCGCTTCGGCGTCGAAGTCCACGCGCACGTCGCGCTCAGCTCGCATTTTCACCTGCTGCTCAGTGTCGATGGCGTCCGCATGCAGTCACGCTTCATGCAATACGTGATGTCGAACATCGCGAGGAAAGTCGGACGCTACCTTGGCTGGCACGGGAAATTTTGGCATCGCAGATACCGCAGCATCGAGATCAACCGAGACGAGGAAAGCCTAGTTTCTCGCTTTGACTACATCTTAAGACACGGCACTAAAGAGGGATTAGTTCGCTGCCCCACTGAATGGCCCGGCATGCACTGCGCCTGGCACTACGCTCAAGGGCAATGGGACGTTAGCGGCCACTGGGACGATCTCACCAAGGCTTATCGAATGCGACAAGCTGGTAGCCGAGTCAGACGTGCCGACTACCGATCTAACGAGTCGTTCGAACTCGATCCGCTCCCCTGCTGGCAACACCTCGATCGCGAAGAGATCCGGCGATGGGTGCTGGAGCGCCTCGAGCAAATCCGCGACGACTACTCAGACCTCGAGTTCTTGGGCGAACGAAAGATACTCGCTCAACCCATCGAAGATCGCCCTATGAACCCGAAGCGCTCCGCTGCGCCCGCGGTCCATTGCAAGGACCCAGCCCGTCGCAAAGAAATGCGAGATGCCTACCGGCAGTTCGTCAACAGCTTCTATGCCGCTACGGCGAGACTCGAGATGTTTCTAAGGCCCCAGGACGATCCCTACTACTTCCCCTCCGGGTGCCACCCGCCCTTCCCGCCTGCAGTGCCCGAGTCAAGCTAACGATTCACGATCGAAGCGACTCACGAACAACACAAT
>JAJCXN010000031.1 GCA_029263415.1 Acidobacteriota bacterium | reverse complement strand
CCCGGGCCGGTACAGTTAGAGGTGAGGTGTCAGTTGCGGGCGTTGAACGACTCGGGCGAACACTCGACGGGCGCGAGACACCGCCGGTCGACGAAATGGGGAGCGTGTTGTGTCCGATGCTGCTCTTGAATATCGAAGCGCGGGTTTCGACGATCCGTCTTGGTGCTCCCTCGGGCCCACATGCTTCAAGCAACCGGAGAAAGAGGTCGGGATTGAGTCGGCCATCAGAGGCAGGTTTGATCGCGCCTCCTTACTTCCGATTCGTTCAATTCCTCTGTCTCAAACGCGAGGAGACCGCTGGCCCTCGTGAGGCAGCGAGTGCAGCCTCATCGTCCGTCAGGTCGTGGCTCCAGACCCTTTTCTCAAGTCCTCCTACTCTTGCTCCCAGTGTGCCCGCCTTGTTCCACATCTCGCGAAGCGGAGTCTCGTAGTAGCCAAGCAGGGGCTCATCCCCAGTCGGGTTACTTCTCCACGTCTTTCGGAGCGACTTCCTCAGCACCTGAGCCAAAAGTAGGCTCATGTCCCACAGCTGCCCTCCGCGCGGGTTAGTCCACTTCGAGTCGATTCCAGTCTTAACGGTCTCCTGATAGATGACCATCGCAAGCTCAGCGAGTCCGTCCTCGAGCACCACCATCCCGCCAAGGTAGAGGCTCATGAATCTGGCACGTTCCTTCTCGATCTGAGCCTTGACATCTTTGTCGCCGACATGATCGCCACCCTTCGCTGCGGCCCAGGCGATGGCGGCAGCGTTGTCGGCTGCCCGTGAATACGTCCGTGCGCGTTCGGCCCACACGCTCGCACGCAGAGCATCCAACTGATCCTCTCGCCGCTCGTCATGGCGCCTCCCGAACTCCTTGACCTGTCGAACGTACCCAACGACGGCGAGTCCGGCTGCCACAAACGCCACCAACACTTGCAGCCACTCTGCGGTAATCACGATCCACTCTCCCTTAAGGATTGCCAGACGAAACGGGGTAATCTTCCGAGGCGTGTACCGTGATCCCTAGGAACCGAAAATCAACCGACCAACGCGCCACCGCCTGCACCAATCTCATATCGTCCGCGCGGTAGACCTGGCCGATGCCGCCGCGGCCGAGCAGGCTCACCACCCAGTCAACAACATTGCCCCGACCTTTTGCTGCGCTGCTGCTGCTGGCGAGGATCGCGTTTACCTCTTCGTCGGGCTTGAGAAGGAAGTGGCCGCCGGCGGTACGTGCAGTGATCTCTACGGTAGCGTGGTTGCCGAGCGCTGGGTTGACGAGATGTCTGAGGCGGCGCGTGGAGTCTCCTGGTTGGTTTCGGCCCGAAGGGCCTGACCCATAGAAGACTCCAACGGGGGCGCAGGTCGCTCAACAACAATCACTCTCCTGTCTTCTCGGCCAGACCCGGTGCCCACCGGATTCACCGCGTGACACGATGAACGCGCCAGCACGAGCTACGGTGGGTTGGGAATCGTGTGCAGCTTCTCCTGAAACCTGAGAGCACACTGCTGGAAGCCCTCATCGGTCGGGTGGATCTCGTCGTACCACTGATGCGAACCGACACTGCCGCGAAGATCAATAAGTGTGATCATAGGATCATTCATCTGGCCAAGCAGCCCTTCAAGACGGCCATAGAAGACGCTTACAAGATGAGCGGCAAGTAGATCCTTCCCTTTGGGGTCTTTGACTTTCCTGTCCTCGAGCTTCTCCCAAAGCCACTTGCCCCTCTTGAGGCTCGGCACCGGAGCATCGTAGCCGTGAATCAGGATTTGAACGCCCGGGTGTCGACGTCGAATCTGGCGCAGAAAGGCTTCATACTGCCGTGTCACATCATCCACATTCTTCGCGAAGCGGTCGTTGAGGAGTCGTCCAGGATCATTCCCGGGCGTGTAATCGTTGAGGCAATGCTCAAGCTCACCAAAGAGGTCGTTGCCACCACCGCTCAACAAGACGGCGCCAGGATTGACGCTCTCGATAGCGTCACCGACTTCGTTCTCTCTGAGCATGTTGGCCAGTGTGTCCCCAGCTGCTCCAACGCTGTAGACGCTGTACCAGTTGAGGAGATTGTCAATGATGTCCTCAAGTCGGTGGGGATACTGGAACCAAGAATCTCCCTCGGTGACAACACGAAGACGCTGGGGGTGCCGAAGCACCGACTCCGCGTACTTCTTATTGCGCTTCCTTCTGCTTACCTTGTTGGCTAAGTTCCGGATCACACCACCAATCCCAAAAACTTCTTGTGGACCGTCGATCTGGACCCCAGGTTTCAGCTTGTAGTGTGGAGAGAACGGAACGCTATCGTCGACTTCGAAGTACTTTCTAAGAGTCTCGTCTGCCGTGGCTTCGTTCTCGAGGAGCTGCTGCAATTCGTGCACAGTAATTCTGTCGGTCATCAGAGCCTCCATTCGTATTCATAGGTCGGTCCGCCTGCGGTCTCGGCAGCGTGTCTCTTCATGAGAGGGCTTCGATCTCTCGTGCCAGATACGCCGCCGCGATCGTGTCGGCGATGAACCTCCCTTCTCGCACCCATGCACTTTCGCCGGGACGATCCTGAAAAACTGTAGGCACAACGCTGAGCTCGTCAACAGCATTGATGGCACCTTGAAGGCCTCCTAGACCTGCTGAAAGCTGGGGAATCTTGTCTCGGTTGTCCCACACGAGTTCAAGGATCAGAAGCACGGTCGGCCATGTTCCGCCGGACGCGGCGTCGAGCTGTGGGTCCCGGATCCTCGGCCTAGGCTTCGGCTCGAACTTGAAGGAGTAGCCGATCTGGTGGTCGACGCGCATGGGGAGTCGACACGAGATCGTCTCGGGCATTCCGTTGATGATGCTCGCGCCATTGGCCTGTGGCTGAATGTCGGCTCGATCGACGTTCCAAGAGTATTCTTGAATCGGAATATCCTTGTCGCCGGGCCCCTCGATTGCTGCTAGCACAGCGCGTCTAAGTCCTGCTTGGTCAACTGTCATGTGATTGGCCTCCTTGCCGGGTTCAGCGTCCTGTGCGAAGAACCGCTGCACGCACTAAGGAGCAGGGCTTTCACTAAGTAACGCGCAAGTTGGTTCACAAGTGGCTCATCTTCTCCAATACAGATCATCCACAGGTGTCCGAGCCAATGGCAGTATCGAACATTGGCGACACGGTTATTGTGTCGCCGACGCCAGCGGCGATCGCCAACTCAATCGTGACGGATGAGCCGAGCAAGCTCTTCTGGCGCCGACCGCGGCAGCACTACACGCCGTTCAGACGCGAGTCGCTCGTTGGCAAGAACGACATCCTTGACGTAGTCACCTTCCCTGAGAAGCCAGGCTGCGTACAACATTCCGGCGGCCACCACCGCCACCAGCAGGAGAGGGCCTCCCCTTCTCAAGTTCCTCCGTCCCATATCGATCAGTCCAGCAATCCCCAGGAAGAAGATGGCAGGGAGGATCGGTGCCGCGTATTTGGGGCTGTTGTGTCAAGGGGCAAAGCTCCTCTTTGTCGAGATATCTTCTCGGGTAGTTTCACTATCGTTGAAGGCAAGCGAGCGCAGGAGTGTTTCGATAAGCGATGTCGCTATTAGCAAGCGCA
>JAJCXN010000030.1 GCA_029263415.1 Acidobacteriota bacterium | reverse complement strand
AATGCTTTGCGTCGGCGCGGAGACTGCGTCGGAGCTGCTCCTTGCCACTGGGGGCAGTCCATCAAGGATCCGATCGGAGGCTAGCTTCGCGATGATGTGTGGTGTCGCGCCACTACCGGCATCATCTGGGATGGTGACAAGGACACAGGCTCAATCGTGGTGGAAATCGCGCTGCAAACTCAGCCCTCCACATCATCGCCCTGGGCAGAATCCGATGCCACCCGGAAACTCAGGCCTATGTCCAAAAACGCCTCGCGCTAGGAAACACCAAGCGCGAAATCCTACGGCTTCTCAAACGATACCTAGCGCGCCGCATCTTTGCTCTGCTGCTACAAGACACTGCGCCCACAGCCCAACACTCAAACTAAACCAAAGACAAACCACGAGCAGAACAAACCAAAAATTCAGCCTAACGCTCTTGACTCTCATGAGAGCATCGTCCGGCAGATCCGATGACCGCCGGAGTTGGCGGTCAGATCAAGGCACCGCAGTTGCACTAGTCGAGCGCCTTGACATGACGGACCGCAAGCCGCGCTGTTCGGTATTGACCCTCAATCGGATCAGCGACCGTGATCATTGCGATCCAGCGAGCACCCCGCTCGTCGATGAGCGAGAACGTCTGTAGAGTAAAGCCACCCAGGTCGGCAAAGGCACCCGCGACCCAACCTTGGTCTAGCATTTGAGGTGTGAAATACGTCATTAGGTCCGCGGCCGTGAGTTCTGTCTCGAACGATCCTCCGACACTGACAAAACCCTGTCCGCGCGAGCTGCCTCCTCCTCCTCCTCCTTCGACCCCGGGAGGAGTGAAGAGGGTCGGTAGCGGAAGCTCGGTTGACTGCGCTTGCAGGCGTTTTGCCGTACTGCAATAGCTTGAGGACGAGCCCGACCAGTGGGACACGGCGAGCGCAAGAGGCTCGCTGACATCCTTGGCCAGGTCGAAGGAAACCATGGTTTCTGTTTCCTTACAAAAGCTCAGCGGGAACGCCTCTGGACTGCGTCGGAAACCTCCTTTGCTGACCTGGCCATAGCTATCGACGGTCCTGTAGCCCTCAGCTCGCATGAGGACCGTGATGGCTTCGAATAGGTCGTCGATGGTCAGCTCGACGCTGAACATCCCGACCATCTTCTCTGAGCCGGTCACCGAGGCAACGAAGGTAGCTTCTTCGGGTACGAACGGCACGAGGTCCGTCGGGACCGCCTCGAACTGGAGTTCGAGTCCTCGCTCGCGCGGCAGGAAGGCCTTGATCTTCAGGATGCGAAGGGCCAAGCTCATCGGAATCCAACGTTCTTCCTGCTCAGTCGGTTGAGAGGTCGACAGAGCAGCCGGAGTCCTCGGTGCGTGTACTGGCCGGCGTTCGCCGTAGGTCGCTCCAGACCAGGGTGCACTCAGCAGGAGTGCGAAGGCAAGAGCGACGCCGAGGCCATTCTGCGGAATCAGACTCACCGTGCCGCTCCGATTCGCTGAATCTTGAGCTCGGCTCGAAGCTCACCGTCGACCTGACTGGTCTGGGTGGTGAGGATGGCTAGCCAGGCGACACCGGACTCTTGGTGCAGCGTGAACGCCTGAAACGCGAGTGGGCCAAGGTCGTTGAGGGCGCCGGCCACCCATGTCTGTTGTTCCAGTTGTACAGCGAAGGTGGTGGCGAGCTCAGAAGGTGACTTTCTGGTCACTACCGTGGCGGTGAGGTTGGCGCTGCCGCTACCACTGGTGGAGCCGCTGCTAGAGACGGCATCGTTGGTAGGGCCGCGCAACGAGGGTATCGGGACGTACTGAGCGTGTGGACCTATCCGCCGGTCGGGGTCGCACTGCCTTTGGTCCACTGCATGATGCCGGACAGCGAGGTGTGTCTGTTCATCACCATCCGAGGTTGCGGAAATGAGGATCGACTCGCCGGTACGACAGACCGTCAAGGGGAAGCCCCGTGCGTCCCTGACGAAGCCTCTTCCACTCGAAGTCTTTGGCAGGAAGCGCGCTCGCTCAAGGCGGTCGAGCAAGAACGAAGGCAGTTCACCGACTTCATACGGCACGTCGTACAGAGCAATGAGAGCATCGTCCCATTCCACTGCGGCGACGAACACCGAATCATCGGGCAACAGCCCGTGGAACAACTTGGGGCTTTTTTGGAGCGACAGTTGGGGTTCGCCCTTCGGACGGGCCGGGAACTCAGCCGACAGGAGTCGTTGAAGGGTGGACTCTGCAACGTCATCCTTGTGCGCCGGTGCCTGCTGCGCTGGCAGTTCGCTGCCGAGCCCGACGCCAAGCACCGTCAAAAGTATCGGCACAAGTGTCGACGAGTTGGGCCAGTTGCTGCGGTGGCGAGAACGTCGCTCGTGTCTCACGTTTGGCGTACCCCATGTCTGCCGGTTCAGAGAGATTGCCCGCGCACTTCGCTGCGGCACGAACACCTGCTCCGATCAGGGTAGCAGCTGGCGCTAGGGACGCAGAGCGCGGACGGTTCAACAGAACCTTCTGAGGCCGGACGCTGAAAGAGGACCGAAGCTCAGAGTGCCAGCTGAGAGAGCTGACAGATCGGAAGAAGTGATAGAGACCAGGCCTGCCGCCGACGGGCCAGCTCGAATGTCGACCTCCTCTCGATGCCGGCCTAAGGAATGTCGCACGACCTAACCTCAACTCGCACCGTCGAAACCCGCTTTTCGACAGGCGTGAGCACCAGCGGATGCAGATCTCCCCTGCCTCGAGGATTGCAGCAAGGAGAGCTCTCAAGGTCGCTCACGGTTCACTCAGAAGAAGCGCCATCAAGCCACGATGGGCGGGTCCTTACTCCTCGGGCCTGCGCGACAGAAGCAGCCGGATGGCAGAAAGCAACCTTCTGGAATCTCGTTGATCGTTTCAGCGATGGCCTCACGAAGACACCATGATGCGCGCTCGTAAGGGTTGACTCGACCCACTCGATCTTCCACAAACGCCACGTCCGCTCGGACTCGGCATTGACTCTGGAACGATGTCCCTCTTCGCTGATCTCGGCGCAGAGAGCTCGCCCAAACCATTGGCACCCTTGAGAGCGCTGGAACGATGTCGCTCTTCGCTGATCGCGGCGCAGCGATGGTCTCTCAAACACAACGATCTTGGATACGTCGCCGCGAGCGCCGAGTGATCTGCTGATCCGTTCGACACCTCTGGCTAGCCTCAAGAACACCGCCCCTATCGAAGTCTTCGCTAGAAGACGAAGCGATCGTAGTCCGACCACTCGATCTGTTGTCCCGGCAGAGTTCGCCGACGCTCGTGCTCGTGGCAGAGTTGATCGTCACAATAGAGCTTCCAGCCGGCTACGCTGAGCTCAATGCGGTAGGTCGCCTGTCGATCTTGCGCCGTGTGCTCGCTCAGGACACGAAACGAGTCGCGATCCACTCCTGGGATTCTTGCTGCCGCATAGAAGACTGCCTGCTGATCGCGCGCGAAGTGCACCGATAGCACCTCGAACGTGGGCGCGTCCACGGCTTCGACCCGCTGGTCGAGATACCAAACGCTGTCCGTATCTCGCGCGTGGCGTTTGCTCAGGGGCTCAAAGTGGGAGGCGACCGCGGTTCTCAGCCAGCCGATGGGATGATCGACTTCCGAGCGCAACACGCCTGAGTCTCGGAGCAGAATATTGTCGCCGGCGCGCAGGAAGACTGTCTCCCGCCCGGCCCATCTAAGCCGCTCCGGGAGCGCGAAGTCGTGGATCAGAGGCGCTACATCGAGATCGACTAGCTCGTAAATTTGGCGATCGATATGCACGAGAGGCACATCTTGGACCACGAGGCTCTTCTGGTCCCGGCCCCAGTAGTAGTCGATCGACCGGCCTAACGCCTCGAAGGTGTCTGGGTCGACCGGCACTGATGTCAGTGCCTCCCCTTTCCGGGAGCACAGGCGAAGAAACACCTGGGGAGGAAGGTCGTGCTCCGGAAGCTGCGTGCCGACGACGTGCCCCACGGGACCGGCTTCTCTGCATTTGAGGATCGTGCGCTGCTTCTTCCGATTCTCTGCTTTTGTACTGACGTCCATTGCAACGAGGCCGACCAAGCATCCACCGCTGGACAATGCAAGCGCAATGAGTAACAGCAGCGTTCCAACAAACGTGGAGCGGGGACCCCTAGCGTCGCTACGCAGAACGGTGGGGTACACATCAGAGGAGAACGATCGCATCTCAAACCTCCTTCGATCTAATCTTACGGCTTCAGCCCAGAGACGGGCAGGCCAGGGCAGACAGGAGAGTGGAACAGATCGGAGATGAGATCAAGATCAGACTCGCCGCCGAGTAGGCCTTGAGAGCCCGGTCGGCATGAACGCCGATGCCCGTGAGAGCACCGTCGCCGAAGACGCCGGCGGCTCCTCAGTGCGGCCGTCGTGTTCAAGGCCCGCTGTTAGCGACCCGATGCGGCCACTGGCTGTGGTGACAACCCAAAGACCGCGAGACCTTCCAGTTCACGAACAAAGACTCGGTCGTTGTCCACTGCGATGTGTCCCCACGTCGACTGGTTGGCCACTTTCGCGGTGCCAAGGATCTCGATGGCATTCGGGTTGGACCTCAAGAGCTGCAACTCCCCGGACTCGGTTAGAGCTAGGATCTTGTCGCCCTGGAAGGCGAGACTCCAGTAGTCGCCTAGCGGTTTGCTGGTCCAGCGACTCTCGCCCGTCTCGAGATCGATGCAGGTGAGGCGCCCATTCCCCAGATGGAGATAGACGTCGTTTCCAATAACGATCGGCGACGACATATAGCCGCTTGCTTTGTAAGTCCACGACTCCTCGATGGTGAGAGCGGAGACGCTGTCGGCGGAAAGCTCGAACAGATGGGTGAGGTTCTTGTAAGAGCTGGTCAAGACCGAGTCCTTCCACACCGTCGGCGTGAGAATGTTCATACCGCGGAAGCTCGGCACGTCTCGCGACCACCAGAGTTCTCCGGTGGTCGGATCCAACCCATTGAGAGTGTGACGCGATTGGACAAGAAGGTGGTCGAGACCGACCAGCGTCGCCAGCACGGGCGACGAGAACGCACCGTTGTTCATGATGCCGTCGTCGCTCACTAGGCCTCGCCAGATCGTCTCGCCCGTCACTTTGTCGATCTTGATGATGGAGTTGGCTGCCTGAACGTAGAGGTAGTCCCCGTCGACCATCGGTGAACTGGCAAAGCCGAAATCCGGTGCCGGCGTCTTGAAGCGTTTCGGGAAGTCGATGGACCAAACGATTCGGCCGGTTGCGGCATCGAGGCGATGCAGCACCTCCTCCATCCCGCCGACGAACAGGCTTTCGCCATCGTAGGCGGGGGTGGAACGAATCCAGTCTCCGTTCTTCCGAGCGAAGAACGGCACTTGCCCTGTGCCCGTCCATCGGGTCCGCCAGAGCTCGCGGCCACTAGCGCGATCAAATGCACGGGCGCCTTCGGTGCCCTGGTCGACAGTCTCGACGACGAAAACCATCCGTTTGGAAACCACTGGACCCGAATAGCCTTTACCAAGCTCCACGCGCCACTCCCGCGAGAGGTCATCAAGGCTGCTGGGCCACTTCGGACCATTTGCCTCGCCAGTTCGGGCCGGGCCGCGCCATTGGTTCCAGGTTGATTCGGTGTCCTCGAGGCCCCACAGCTGAGCGCTGCAGAATAGGCAGAAAAGGATTTGGGTCGCGACAAGTTTCTTCATGAGATCTCCTGGAATCGTGGCAACTGCGGGCCGACGACTTCGCCGGCCTCAACGCTTCTTCTCTACGGTCTAGCACCGAGCCGGACAGCGCGGCGCAGTGCTGAGAATCGAATCGAACCCCCCTTGGGGCCGGCGGCTCTTAGGCGGGCGCCACTGCGGAAGTTGGCGAAGTCCTCCGGGCGGACGGGTCTGGCGTGCGGGATCCCGGAGGGTCCGCACGCCGAACGCCCTTAGTTCGGAATGAGGACGGTGTCGATGACGTGGATCACGCCGTTGGACGCCTGGACGTCCGCCTTAATGACCTTGGCGTCGTTGATCTTCACGCCCATGGAGGTGTCAATGCGGAGGGTCGATCCCTGGATCGAAGGAGCGCTCGTGAGCCCAGCCACGTCTGCAGCCATCACTTTCCCTGCGACCACGTGGTACGTGAGGACCTTCGTCAGTGCCTCCTTGTCGGCCAGGAGTGACTCAACGGTGCCCTCCGGCAGTTTCGCGAACGCATCGTCTGTCGGAGCAAAGACCGTGAAGGGGCCCTCTCCTTTAAGAGTTTCGACGAGACCCGCCGCTTTGAGCGCCGCGGCTAGGGTGTTGAAGCTTCCAGCGGCGACGGCAGTGTCGACGATGTCGGCACTCTCTTTGTGGTGATCCGATGCAAAGGCGGGAGCGATCAATAAGGCGATAACGGCCAGTATGGTGAGTGGTTTCTTCATGACTTCTGTTCCTCCGAAATGCGACTTGCAAGCCGCGTGGTTGATGTCGGGTGTATGTACGATATATCGTCGTCAAGGTTTTGTCTAGTTTTAAGCTGTACAAAAGTTCACCCCCTTCTTCAGGTAGTCTTGCCTGCAAAGGCCGGGATTCAGTTGAATACGCTAGTACTCTGCCTAGCCGGGCCGGCACCGCGCTTCGTATTTTCTTGACAGAACTTGGACGCCGAGGCAGAATTCGGGCATGAACGATGGAACCGACCAGGTCTGCTACCCCATCCGCGTGGTCTCCCGTCGCACGGGCCTCAAGCCGGACACCGTCCGAGCTTGGGAAAGACGGTACGCTGCGGTTACACCGTCGCGCTCGGACGGTGGGCATCGTCTCTACTCTGATTCCGACATCCGGCGCCTCCGGCTTCTTCGCCGCGCGACGGAGGCAGGCCACAGCATCGGGCAGATCGCCCAGAGCGATGAGGGCTCTCTGCTCAAGCTCTTGGCTGCCGACGGCGACCGCAAAGACCCGCGACGCGGCTCGGCACTCCCTTGCACCCCCTTCGTCGAGGCGTGTCTGGAGGCGGTCGATAATCTGGACGGCCATCTGCTAGAGCAGGAGATCCAACGGGCTGCTGTGGCGCTTGGCAGACAACGCCTCGTCGACGAGCTCCTGACGCCGCTGATCGCAGCCGTAGGCTTGGGGTATGAGGAGGGCACGCTGAGGCCGATGCACGAACATCTCCTCTGTTCCGTAGTGACGGGATTCGCGCGTGATTTTCGCGCCGCCTTTCCCCCCTCGCCGTCGGCTCCCTCGCTGGTGGTGTCCACTCCCGCCCATCAGCATCACGAACTCGGCGCGATTCTCGCCGCGAATGTCGCGTGTTCCGAAGGCTGGAATGTCACCTATCTGGGAGCGAACCTCCCGGCAGAGGAGATCGCGGCGGCGGCGAGAATCAGAGACAGCGCAGCCCTGGCGTTGAGCATCGTTTTTCCCCCGGACGACCCGCAACTCGGCGCAGAGCTGCGTCGGCTACGTCAGAGCCTATCGGGGCTTCCTATTATGGTTGGCGGGCAAGCCGTAGGAGGCTACGAGAGCGTTCTCGCCGAGATCGACGCCTTAGTCTTGACCGACTTCCGTTCATTCCGAAGGGCTTTGGCCACCTTGCGGCAGCAGCGAAGTAGGCATGCTTCACGATGAGCGGCCTGCCTAGCCCCCGTTTCGGCGCTAACCCGGTACCACCGGATATGAGTTCGACGACAGAACGTTTGGCGGTCCTGGTTACAGGCGCGACCGGCTACATAGGCGGTCGGCTGGTGCCACGTCTGCTCTCGGCCGGCTACACGGTCCGGTGCCTGGTAAGGAGCCCGCGCAAGCTCGAAGCACGAAGCTGGAGCGATCATCCGAACGTCCAGATCGTCGAGGGTGACGTCGCGGACGTACGGACGGTGACCGTCGCGCTCGAGGGTTGCTGCGCGGCGTACTACCTTGTCCACTCCATGCTCGCAGCGGGCTCCGAGTATGCCCGCAGCGATCTGGCACTGGCAGAGGGGTTTGGCTCGGCCTGCCGGAGCGCAGACTGTGGGCGGATCATCTACTTGGGTGGTCTCGGCGAGACAGGCTCGGGGCTGAGCGAGCACCTGTCCTCCAGGAGAGACGTGGAGACTGCGTTGGCGAGGAGCGGAGTGCCGGTAACGGTGCTACGAGCCGCCATGATCATCGGCTCTGGCTCAGCGTCCTTCGAGATTCTGCGCTACCTCGTGGAGCGTCTCCCCATCATGGTAACCCCCGCTGGGTCAGCACGCCGTGCCAGCCCATCGCTGTGCGGAATTGTCTCCACTACCTCGTGGAAGTTCTCGCCGTGCCCGAAACCATCGGCATGACTCTCGACATCGGGGCTCCTGAGGTGTTGTCGTATAGAGAGATCATGCAGACCATGGCCCGATGTCTCGGCCTGCATCGCCGATGGGTGATTCCGGTACCGTTCCTCACCCCGCGTCTAAGTTCCCTTTGGATTCACCTCGTGACGCCCCTGAGTCGCCATATCGCCAGACCCCTTGCCGAGGGCCTGAGCAACCCCGTGGTATGCCGAAACTCAACCGCAGCAACCCTCATGCCGCAGGAACTGCTAACGGTGAAAGAAGCGATCGACGAGTCTCTGGGCAAGATCGCCCAGGGCACCGTTGAGACCTCCTGGACAGACGCCGGAACGGTACCGGGCGACCCGGATTGGGCCGGAGGCAGGGCCTTCGAGGATCGCCGGGAAGTCCGCGTCGATGCAAAGCCTGCGACCATCTTTCGAGCGATCTGCCGGATCGGCGGCGCCAACGGCTGGTACGCAGCAGACCGTTTGTGGCGTATCCGAGGTGCTCTCGACCGAATGGTCGGCGGTCCCGGTCTGCGACGAGGTCGCCGCCAACCGCAGGAAATCGGCTACGGCGACGCTCTCGACTTCTGGAGGGTGACGGGCATCGAGCCCGGAAGACGCCTTGAGCTACGAGCGGAGATGAGGCTCCCAGGCGAAGCCAGGTTGGAATTCAGGATCGAGCCTCAGACGCGACGAGGGCAAGGTGTGCGCCTCGTTCAAACCGCATCGTTCGTCCCAAGAGGGCTCCTAGGGCTCGCCTATTGGTACGCCGTCCTGCCTCTACACGCGTTTGTGTTCAACGGCCTGCTCAATGGTATTCGCCGGTCAGCCGAAGAAGAGCTGGCGAGCTGCGAGAGTCGATGAGATCCCTCATCTGGTTCCGCTCGGACCTGCGTCTTGCCGACAACCCCGCACTGTCAGAAGCGGTCACGCAATCGGACCGCGGCTGTGTCGGGATCTTCCTGTTCACATCGGGCCAATGGAAAGAACACGATTGGGGGCCCGCAAAGGTCGACTTTCTGCTGCGCAGCCTGAGTCGCTTGTCGACCTCCTTGGAGCGAGTAGGGATTCCACTCCTCGTGCGTGAAGTCGACACCTTCGCTGGAGCGGCAGCCGAACTTGATTACCTAGCCACGTCGCATGATTGCGACGCACTCTTCTTCAACCGGCCATGTCTTTGTAGACGCGGGAGGCAACGATGGTCGCTCACAAAGAACACTCTTGGAGGGGTCGTCGCGGCCATCGCGTGATCTGCCGATCCGTTCGACACCTCTGGTTGCCTCTGGTTCCTATTGTGGAGCCGCGATAGTCGTCCCGCTCGAGTGCTGGGCGACAACTAGAAAACGTCCTGTGCGGCAATTGCTCAGACGGCGCTTCGAAACGGGAGAGGAACCGATCGGAAGAGCGAATCACTGCGGGTCTGGAGATTTGGGGTTCCAAAGCTCTACGGTGGCGCGTCAGCCGCAGGTAGTCATGCGCGGTGTTCGAGGCCGGTGTTGTGGCGCGCTGCTCCTGGAAGGCGAGGGCTAACCGCGACGAACCCGAGCCGGCTCAGCTACGGCGACCTCAGTGCTTTGTCTGCGCCACCATTGCGGCATAGCACGGCGGTCCCATCGCACCACTCTCGATGAGCCGTCTCTCCTCCTCCCAGGCTTCCACCAGTAGCTCCGAGTACGCAGGCAGCCGCGATCCTCTGATCGCGTTGACCAACGGAAACACAATATTGCCGTAGTAGGGCTGCCACTCGACCATGGTCAACGTGTCGCGCACGACGCGCTCGATCTCGGAAGAGCGAATCATCTCGGTTGGATCCTCCATCGCGATCGGTGCCCAAGCCTCAGGTGTTCGTCGATCCGTGCTTGCGACCTTGTCGAAGAGGTGGGCTGCCCCCTTGAGGTGATCGTCGGTCCACTCGTCTCGCGACGGCCCCACGTACTCGTCGATGTAGATCAGGCCTGGATTGCCGCCCCGGACTCGTTCTCCCGCTAAGCCCAGCACCTCTTCGAGGTCTTGCAGGTGATGCAGGACACCGTGAAAGAAGATGACGTCGTAGGTGCCTTCCTGCTTGAGCCACTCAAGCGCCTCGCTCACGGTGTACTTGATCACCGCGCCCAAGCCCTCTGCTCGCGCGCACGCCTCGGCTTCGACTAGCGACTTTCGGCTGACGTCGATCCCGTCGACTCGCTTTGCAATGCCCTGGCTTGCAACGCCGCGCTCGAGATCGCCAGCGCCGCAGCCAACGGAGAGAACCCGCTCGACGGGCCATTGCGACTTGAAGGTTTCAATGAACCCCTGGATGTAGAGCTTGTTGGGGTCGCCTGTGAGGGACTCGTTGACTCGTCGCCGGAGCTCGGGTACAGCCAGCCAATAGCTGACGTCCTCGCTGGCGGCGAGGTTGTGCTCGTCCCAGTATTCTCCTGATCGCTCTGCAAGGTCGCTCAACGCAAACGCCCCAATCCGGAACTATGCCGGGCACCGATGTATTCTCGATCATTGACGCCTGCTCAAGAGTCTATTGAGGTTTGGTGCTCTTAGAACCAAGCCTTGAGACTTTGACTCGAAGACACCTCTGCTGAAGGCCTCCGCTTCGACTACCGCGACCAGACAGAGCCCCTCGCCTCCACGGTCGGCTGGAGTCGGCTGGAATCGCGCTCCAGTAGGTGTTCAGAATGGGCTCGAGCAAGTCTCCCCCCAGCTTGGTTGCACGGACCTCTTCGAAGCTGGCCTGGACACGACCCTTGCCCTCTGGGCCGGTGGTCGGTGGTCGGTGGAGGCAAGAAGGCCGTGTCGGTTGCTGTTGCGAGCGGCCGAGCAAAGCGACCCACTGCTGTGTCTTGGCGCGATGCCGACGAGTTTCTATAGCGACCACCGTACCCGACGATTTGACCAGCAAGGCGGCCCCGAGGCCTGACCAACAAGATTATTTGCGGCGCTTTCCCATATAGGACCAAAATGGTACGCTTTCAACATGACCGAACCCACGCATCAAATAGTAGAAGAGCAGACCGCGATGAGCGGACAGAAGTGGATCAAACGTGGAGCCACCGCAGGCTTCGCCTTTTTCTTGATTAAGGGCCTAATCTGGCTTGGAGTCTTCATCGCCGCAGCGATCGGTTTCCTTTGATGACAATTCAAAGCATGGCGACTTCAGCATCTGAGTCGGACTCCACACTGATGTCTCGTCTTAAAGAAGCCACGGCGGAGCATCATCGCAAGGCTGAGAAGAGAAACCTGCAGCGGGAGCTCGCCAAAGGAACTCTTGCGCTAGACGTCTTCGTTGCTTACCTCGGTGAACTACTCCATCTGCACAGATCCCTGGAGACCTCACTGACGCAGTCAGCTGCTGAGCACCCAGCGATCGCAAGCGTCTTCCGGCCGCACTGCAGCCGCGAGGCCGACCTGCTGACAGACCTCGCCTTCCACGACGCACCACGGCGGCCGGCCAACGTGATGACGCAGAAACTGGTCGCAGACTTCGAAGCTTGGGCGAGACACACACCTCTATCCTTGTTGGGCGCACTGTACGTTCTCGAGGGCAGCGGCAACGGCAACCGGCTAATCGCACGTGTGCTCTCACGCAACTGGTCTTTGCAAGACGGCCTAGGCCTTCGCTACATGGATCCATACGGTGACGAGCAGCCGAAGCTCTGGTCGCAGTTCCGCGAAGACATGAACACCGCACAAATCTCCAGTAGCGATGTAGACAACATTCTTGCCGCAGCCCAGCGCACCTTCGACGGCATCGCAGGCATCTCCGATGTGGTCTACCAAGCCCAGGGGTAACCTTGGCTACCTTAAGATCAGGGGCTACGCGCGCAGCGTAGTGCTCCCAACCGCCAAGCGCCCTAGATTATGGGAAGCTCGCGAGACACCACTCCTGCAGACCAGCGCCTTCGAAGCCGTCTTGTGGAAGGCCGCCCGACGTTGCCTCGACCCGGACCGTCTAAGCCGGCTCTTCTAAAGGCGAGAGCGCCAGCGGTTGCAACTGCCCCTTGCGGCGAGCCTTACCGCAAAGCACACGCCTTCAGGACGCACTCCGTCACGGGGTCGAATCGCCGTCAAGCCGAGACAGGCAGGTGCCTACTCCGCGGACCTGCGCGACAAAAGCAGCCGGATGGCAGAAAGCAAAGCCTCCGGAACTCGTTTGAGTACTCCAGCGATTCCCGCCCGAAGACTCCGCGACGCGCGCTCGGATCGGCTGGACCCAAACGCCGATTCGATGTGCTCAGATTCGCTCTCGGTCGAGATGAACACCCTGGAGAAGCAGGTCGACACTTTTCCGTGTTCGCCCTCGAGATCGCGTCAGAGTTCGCCGCTGTCCCCATGCGTCGTTCTACCGAGACGAGACCAGCAGCTCCCGGCGGGTCAAGAGGCCGAGATGCTGATCGGGAGCGGGACGCTTTGGCTGGTTAGCACCCGTGCTGTGAGTTTCCTTGTTGATGCTAACCTGAAGTCTCTAAACCTAACGTCGGCATCGGTTTAGCAAAAGGCACTCCAAAGGTGAGGCTCGTTCCCCGAACGAGGAGAGGCAGATGAGTCTAGGTTGCAGGTTGAAAGTGATGTGGCTTGTCACCGTGCTGGTGGGGCTTGGGACTACAGCAGCACGGTGCAAGGACCTGACCGTCTGTGCGACGGGCTGCGACCACCTGTCCATCCAACAGGCCGTCGACGCCGCATCGGCTGGCGACGTGATTCTCATTCTGGACTCCACACACACCGAATCGGGTATGACCCTCGACAAGGATCTAGAGATCGCGGGCGTTGGAACGCCTACGCCGATTCTGCAAGGCGCTGTTGCTCCAGGCCTCGCCAGCGGACGTACCGTATTTACAATCGAATCCGCAGCGGTTTCGGTCACCATTCGTGACCTTGTGATCCGCCATGGAACGGACAATGGCATTGACTCCACGGCTGGTGGTGGAGCAATTTATAGCAATGGAACTCTTCTCTTGCAGCGCGTGGAGTTGGTGGACAACCGTGACTTTGGTGGAACGGGTGGAGCGGTCAAGAATCTCGGAACCTTGGTGATCGAAGATAGCGTCGTGGCGCGCAACGCAACCAATTCTTGGGGTGGCGGAATCGCGTCTAGTTCGGACCTGACGATTGTGAGGAGCTTGATCGAGGACAACGTGGCAAACAATGAGGGAGGGGGCGGCATCTACCTCGACGGCTCTGGTTCAGGACTCTTCATCGACACCTTGATCCAAGACAACCAAGGCAAAGCGGGCGGCGGCATCTACCTTGACTCCGGCGAGTTAACTCTCGTGAAGACCGATCTTCTTGGCAACGTGGCTGCCAACAATGGTGGCGGCATTTTTGCTGTCGACGGGTTCGCGGGCTTGTTCGAATGTAACTTGGAGCAGAACACGGCCGACCTGGGCGGCGGAATACTCCTTTCCTCCGCATCGGTGCGCCTCCACGGATCCAGCTTGAGAACCAATCACGCGGTCTCGGGAGGAGGAGGAGGGGCGTACTCAAGCAGCTCGACGCTACTGCTGGAAGGTTCCACCGTGGATGGCAATACGAGCACGGACGATGGCGGCGGCCTGAAACAAACAAGCGGCATGCTGACCGTCCGAAATTCGACGATCAGCGGAAACGAAGCCGCGAGTTCTGGTGGTGGCCTCTCTCTTGGATCCTCTGCAACCGCCACGATGTCAGGCATGACGATGACCAACAACTCTGCCGACCCCTCTGGAACCGGTGGCGCAAACGGTGGTGGATTGTTCGTGCAAGCAGGTGGCTCCGCCACCGCCCGGAACTCGATCATCGCGGGCAATATGGACGCGAGTTCTTTCCCAACGGAGCGAGCGGTTGATTGCGCCGGAGAGCTTGTCAACGACGTTTCCGTCCATGTCGGCAACCTAGGTCTCACAGGGCTCTCCCCTGCCTGCGTCGTGAGCGGTGAAACCCCGACAACCGGCGGTGATCTCGGGCTCGGGCCCTTACAAGACAATGGTGGCCCCACACACACGCACGCAGTCACCGCCGGAGGCCAGCACCAGGACGCCGGTGACGCTCTGGGCTGTCGGGATGAGAACGGCGTGATCCTGTCTAGCGATCAGCGAAGCGCCTCGAGGGTTGGCGTTTGCGATCGAGGCGCCCACGAAGCTAATGGGGACCTGCCGATCTTCCTCGACAACTTCGAGAGTGGCGGACCCTGGTTCTGGCTCCTCTTTTTCTAGCGATCGGGTAAGTGTCAAGGGAACTGCCCGATCCGTTTGACACTCCTGATCACACTCTGATCGCGGCTACGCGCCTGGGTACGAGCAGGTACGAGCGCTTCAGCGAGCCCGTCCCAAAGACGCCGCGATGCCCGCTGGTCTCGGTTGATCAAACATCCCATTCGATCTTCCCAACCGGCCAGCAGGCGTTCGTTGGACTACTGCTCCACGATCACCACATCGCCGTTGATCGTGCTGATGGTGACGCGGTTCTGTCCGCCGCCGACATTGGCCTTCCCGTACATGTAGCGACGGGGGGAACCGTGGCTGGTATCCCAATCGCTGGTCTCGGTGCGGTCCAGTGCGACGTCACTCTTGATCTGGTGTTTGCCAACGTGGCGCTTGGTATAGGCGATTTCCACATCGATTTCCATGCTGAAGCCTCGAGGCACTACTAGCCGAATGTCACCGCTGAGGGAGGTCAGTGTGATGTCGCCACCATTCGGACCTTCACCGACCACCTCGACATCGACATCGCCGCCCATCGTGCTGGCCTTGACCCAGCCTTCTACCAAACGGAGCTCAACATTGCCGCCCATGGTTTCGGCATCAACGAAGTCGCTAGCGGACTCGACTGTGATGGTGCCGCCCATGGTGTGAAGTTTGGCTCCAGCAGGCGCTTCGGTAACAGCAATGTTGCCGCCCATGGTGGAGATGATGACGGTGTCGCCGGTGTTGGCGACGTCGCGCCGCGTAACACGGTGCAGAATCACGTTTCCTCCCATAGAAGTGCCCTCGAGATCACCGTGCAGGTCTCGCATGGTGACTCTGCCGCCCATGGTAGAGACCTTGCCGTCGAGATCTGAATCGGTGACCACGATGTCGCCGCCCATGGTCTCCAACCTCGCCTCGCCTTCGAGGTTCCGCAGGGTGATCCGGCCACCCAAGGTCTTGCCACCGAAGGTTCCATCCACGTCGCTGATGGAAATTTCGCCACCGTTGGAGTCGATGGACACATCGAACGTACGCGGCACGCGTATCTTCATGTCAACGCCCGAACTGCGGTTTTCGTTGCGGTTGATGTTGTCGGAAGCCAGCTCGATATGGCCGCTGCGACGTTCAAGAGTCGCTCTATGTTTTGCGGCATTGCCGTTCGCTTCCACGGAGACGCTGTTTTGATCCCATCCCTCAATCACGATGTCACCGCCGGAAACGAGCTTGATTCTCAGCTCTTCGCCCGGGCTCGCATCGATCTCGCGGTTGAGCAGTTCCTCCGCGGCCAGAGGGTTCGCAAGGACGGTGAGAGATAGGACAATTAGTAGCCGAGACATTACGACTAGTTTGCGAGTGGTTGTTTGCATTAGGGAATCCTTTCTAGATGGGGTGAGACACTGGTCGATCGGACTGTCTTGGTTGCAGGTTGGGATAGATGAAGGGAGCGGCTAGACGTCGTTGGGGAAGCGGGCAGCGCGCACCTCCAGTGCAGCTCCCGGGTCGCCGCGCCCATCCGAGAAAGCGTCTCGCAGAGAGTTGGCACTCATTCCCCAGTTGCCCAGGGCGTCGATGGCCAACAAGCGCTGTTGGACTGATTCCTCAGAGTCCAAGACCTGCACCAGTGCTTTCTCTACCGCAGGATCCGGCGGCCCCTGCGCGAGCCGATTTTGCGCCTCCATACGCACTGCCAAGCTCGGGTCGCTCAGCATGGCCGTGATCAGGGCATCGCGGACGCGGCCAGAGAACCTCGTCACGCGGAGGTCTTGAGATTCGGCTGGTGATGCGGCGGTTTGTTGAATTGCTTGTAGCCGGCCGCCGAGGTCGGAGCCGCCTCGGATCGATCGGATCAAAGCCTCTTGCACCAACGGGTCATCGTGAGGGCGCTCCAGCTCGACGTGGGTAGCCACGTCGAAGCTAAGTGCCACGGTCGATTGATTGACGGGGCGCACTCGCACGTCCTGGAATTCGTAGGGGCTGGTGTCGAACGAGGTGTTGCTAGCTCCAAGCTCTGATACCCACAACGCTCCCAGATCCGTGGACGGGGAACTCAGATTCGCGGCCCGCCAACCCGTTCCGAAGGCAAGGACGAGCGCTGCTGCAGCAAGCGCGCCTACGGCCCATGGCTTGAGCAGGCGTTTGTGGGCGTGCGCGCGTGTGTGGTTCTGCATCTCTTCGGCGGAACCGGGATTGTCTTCGGCAAAACCGGGATTGCCCAATTGAAGATGCTTGAGCTGGGAGAGGACTTCGCTGCGAACCTCGGCGAAGTCATCGTCGCTCGCCGCTGGAGCGAGCCCGCTTTGTTCAGTGAGTGCGACATGAAGGTCAAACAAATCGCTGCAGGACTCACAACTGCGAGCGTGGTGCAGCAAGGCCGTTGCTGAACGCCCGTCCAAATCGTCGGCCACGAGCGCCTCTAGCAAGGGCGAAGCCTGCTCGCAGCTCAAGGAGCTTGTGGATCTCAGATCGGTCATGGTGTTGTCCTGTTCTGTTGGCTCTCTTGCGTTGCTCGGTCGTGCGGTCCGCGATGGATCGAACCCTTGCCGGCTTCGGTGACCACCGTTCGTAGGCTTCGCACGCCTCGAAACAAGAGCTGTTTGGCCATGTTCTCGCTGCAGTCCAAGACCTCGGCGATCTCTTTGATCTTCAGGCCGTGGAAGTAGCGCAGCGAGATCGCCAGTCGATAGCGGGGTCGGAGTCTGCTCAAGCCTTGAAGCATCTGCTTCATCTGTTCGGAGCGCTGGTAGCTCGCGTTCGGACCAGGCTCACTACTAGGTACCTCGTTGGCGAGTTCAAGATGATGGTGCCCAGCATGCCGTTTGTGACGACGGGTCCAGTCCGCGCCCTCGTTGAAAGCAATCCGCATCAGCCAAGCCTTGAAGTTGCTCTCTTCAGTCAGGTGGTGAATACCTCGAAACGCCTTGATGAACACGTTCTGAGTAAGGTCTAGGGCGTTCTCTCGATTGCCGGAGAACGACAGAGCGACCTTGAAGACCAGTCGCTCGTAGGCCTTCATTAGTTCCTCAAAGGCATCGGCCGCGCCGTTTTGGGCCCTCTCCACGAGTTCTCGGTCTTGGGTGGAAATAGTTGCGGTGCGAGTACTCATTGGGCAAAGGCTGAGAGGTGCTGGTGATCCTCTACCCATATAAGACTGGGTCGGCGCGAGAAAGTTATCTTGGCGTTTGAAAATTTTCCCCCATGGGTTCGCTCGCGCTCGCTCCCCCGGCCTCTACGGTTTGGCTATCGCTGCAGTAGCCACCCATCGGCCGGGAGTTCGCCGGGAGTTGCTCAGGCAGGTAATGCCCCAGCGCGCTGAGGGCTTTGGTCACCAGTGTAGGAGCCACCAGCCGCCGAAACGGGTGCCACCAGTTGTTAACCGAGGCTTCCACTAGCACGGGTCTGCGAAACACTCGAGGCCTAGAAGAGTGCGATCACTCCACGTTAGGCTGACAAGGCATTCTGCTTGGCCCTGCTTGTTGCTTGGCCCTGCTTGTTGCTCGGCCCTGCTTGTTGCTCGGCCCTGCTTGGCCACTGCTCCTCGATCCACCCCTTGCCGCCCACCGGCGGCTGCCCTGCCTGCTCGTCTCACATGGACCAACCCAACCCAACGCCGTTCGACATTGCCGCCCGGCGCGCCGAGCTTGAACGGAAATCCCGTGGTATTGGCATTGACGAAGCCTACATCTCGGAACTTGTCGACACGTTTTACCAACGGGTGCGCGCACACGAAACACTCGGCCCGATCTTCGAACGTGAGATCGGCGACGATTGGCCGCCTCACCTAGCGAAGATGAAAGGTTTTTGGCAGTCTTTGTCGCTCTACGACGGCAGCTACAGCGGCAAGCCGGTCCAAGCGCACACGAAGCTTCGCGGTGTGCAGTCACAACACTTCGACATATGGCTGGCTCTCTTTAGGAGCACCCTCGATGACACCGCGCCGTCTGCTGAGGCTGCGGAGTACTTGGAGGGCAGGGCTCAGAACATCGCGGAGAGCCTCAAGCTGGCGATGTTCGGTTCGCCGGGCCTCATTGCTAGAGCCGTGCGAATCGACGGCGATGAGCTACCGCTGGTGACTAGGCTGCCTGAGTCTCCATGAGGTCTGCATAGGCTTAAGGTCCAGGTCCAGGTCCAGGTCCAGGTCCAGGTCAACACACCGACGAAGACAGTTTCATCCAACGGGATCGGCGACACCGCCGGTTCCGTTTCCGAGCCACCCGCGCTTCAGTGCAGTGCCCTTCTACGACTCGTCTCTGTGAGGCTGCACCGCGGTACCGGCCAGAAGACCGCCATCTAAGGTGAGCTCGGTGCCGGTCATGTAGGCGGCTTCATCCGAGGCCAGCATGACTGCGACCGAGGCCACTTCCTCGACCGTTCCGAATCGACGGAGCGGAGTGTCGCGCACAAGCTCCTCCATCCGTTCAGCGCGGTCGGGGCCGTTGCCAAGCATCGGCTCCCACATTGGGGTCAAGATCGCAGCGGGGTGAATCGAGTTGCAGCGAATCGCTAGGTTCTGTTCCGCGCAGTAGAGCGCCACACTCTTGGTGTGATTACGCACTGCGGCTTTGGACGACGCGTAGGCAGCAGCGCCGGGGATGCCAACCAGGCCCGAGCGCGACGAGATGTTAATGATCGAACCGACACCGGCTGCGCGCATTGCGCGGATGGCGGCGCGGCAACCTAAGAAGGTGCCGTCGAGGTTCGTGGCGTGCACTGCTCGCCAATCTGCCAACGAGGCGTTCTCCGGGTCGTGCGCGACCAGGGCTCCCTCAAAGCCGGTGATACCAGCGTTGTTGACCAACACGTCTAGCGTGCCACTCCCCGCGACTACCTCGCCAACAACGGCATCCCAGTGATCCTCCTGACGAACGTCCAGCGTCCGGTAGCGCACAGCATCACCGAGTTCCGTCGCTAGGCGATTGCCCGCGTCGTCATCGATATCTGTGACCCAGACGAATGCACCTTCGCCCAGAAACGCCTTGGCAATCGCCGCACCAATCCCGCGGGCTGCGCCGGTGACCAAAGCCACCTTGCCGGCAAGCCTGCCGCCGGCCCGGCCAGTCATCGCCTTGCTCAAGTGGTCGACTCCTTCTTACATGCAACGGTCTAGGGGCTCGTACGAAGAACCCTGTGCACGAGCTCGCTGCTAAAGGCCCAAAGCTCAAAGCACGCTTGCAAACGCTGCCCCGGTTCCGGCACGAGCGCTGAGTTCAGCGCTCGCTCGTTGTCACCGACGTGCCCTAAGAAGGCCACGCCCTGCAGCTACGGCGAGCTGAGTGACCATTGGTCGGTGTCTCCGGTCTCAAAGCCATCTGAGAAGATCACCGGATCGCCGGCCGTTAGGAATGGAACGTTGATGAACTCGTCGATCTTGAACAGGTCGAGGGCGTGCGCCATGGTCGTTGGCGGGGTGTCGGAGTCAAACCAAAAGGTGAACAACGTGCCCCACCTTAAGGCGTTGCTGTTAGCACCGGCATCTGCCGCCGACCAGGTGATCGTTCCACTCGGTTGGTCAACGGTGATGGTCCAGTCAGAGGTGTCGTAGGGCTCGCCTGAGTGGTGATCCACATCGTTGAAACCTACTGCTGAAAAGATCGCAGACCCCGGAAACTCGATCGAGAACCCGTCTGCCGAGGTGTCTGAGTTCATGTTGTAGAGCGCGTACTCATAGTGGTAGGGCAAGTCACCGCGGCCGGTAGTCGTGACACGCCGGGCTGCGTGAAATCGTTCAACCACGCTGTAGTCGGGGTAGAACGTGCCTGGGGCAATGGGGGCGTCCGCCTCTTCGCCAACAAAGCGCGTCAGTCGGTCTACCTGAACAATCTCAACCTCCGGGTCCATAGCTTGCCATGCGAAGATCGCGGGCATTTCCCGGACCGTGGGACCGGTCATATCGATGACCAGGTCGGGCAAAGCACCCACCGTCGCCTGCCGATAGGACGCATTGTTGAGACCGTTTCCCGCTCGGGCGTCATCGCGCACGACGTAGTGCCCTTCCATCCAGTACGTTGCACCTGCGTTTTGCGCTGGATCAAGATCGCTTGCGGCGACCACTATGCGTTGATCGTATGCATCGTTGCTCTCACTACCACCAGCGGCTTGTGGAGGGTGATCAGCACCCGCCACCTGAACGTCAGAGCGGCGGCCAAGATCACGAAAGCCGTTCAAACCAGCGTCGTAAAAGTCGGTGCAGCCCAACCCGAGTTGATCGCTGCCCGCAGGCGGCCCAACGCAGGTGGTGTTTGGGCTACCGTTGTCGTTCCATGCGCAGTCACTGTCGTTGGAGTTGGTCGAGAGGAAGCCGTGCTTTAGGAAGCTCAGACCAATCTGTTCAAAGCGGCCATCCTTCAACCGATAGAGATTCTGGGCGATGACCGAGTGATCAGAAACGGTGGCAGGAGCAAGCGGATGAAACGCATCGGTGGTCGTCCTACAACCAGAGGTTTCATCGCACCAGTCCAGTGGCACGCTACCGACGTTGCAAGAATTAGTACCGATTGAGTATCCACGACAATCGCCGACATAGCCCGGAGGACACGCGCTCGCGGGGCTGTAGGTGTTGACACCCAACAGGTCGATAATAGTGACGTCAGGGCCTACCGAGAGGACACCTCTTTCCCCATCTTCACTGCCCGCGTACACAGCCATCGTGGCCACTGCAGCGACGCACAACAGCACAATCATCAAAAGGGTCTTGGGAGTCGAGTGTCTGATCATTGTCTGCTCTCTCTTCTTTCGGCCTGCCGGCCGTCACAGTCTTTGGAGGCCCCAGCGAAGGGAGCACGGTACTTGAACAGGCCTCAGGATTCTCCCCGCCGACCAGAAGGCGAGATTATAGACGACTCGCGATATCCAGCCTAGGCACAGTTAGGGGGTCAGCTGTCCGCCAACGGCAGTTTGAAGGCAGCCATCTCCTCGGCATTGCGCACAAACAGACGATCCCGCACCAGCACCGGATGGTTCCAGGTCTTACCTTCGAGGGCCGGGGTCCGCGCGAGTTCGACGAACCGTTCTGGGGTCGCTGAGACCAAAGCCAGGTCGCCGACCTCGGTGAGTACTAAAAGCAGGTCCTGATCTGCCAACAGGAGTTGCTGGCCGTGCCCATAGCGACCACCCTTCCACACCCGCTGGCCACCGTCGAGATCGATCGCGGCCATGATGCTGCCGTCGAACCCGTAGGCGTGGCCTTCATGAACAACAAAATCGTTGAAGTAAGGCTTGAGTCGATGGGAGGTCCATCGCTCTTCGCTACGCCAGCCAGATGGCCCAAGCGCCACCGAGAGGCTGCGCGTGCCAATCGAGCCGTTGGCGCCGGCGGTTGTGATCAACAGATGGCCGTCGTCGGTGAGCGCGGGCTGCACAATCGGTTCTCCGGGCATCGCGTGTTGCCACAGGGCCGTTCCATCCGATGCATCAACGCTGGTGATGCCATCACGATCAAGCATCAGTACCTGGGAGACACCTTCGATCACCGCAGGATGCGGGGAGCTGTAGCCACCGCTGGCGGCTCCTTTCCAACGCGCCTCCCCGCTAGCGGAATCGTACGCCGCGAGCTGGCCCGCAACCGCAACAATCACCAATTCACCCACCACCAAGGGCGAACCACTGAAGCCCCATCCCGGGGTCTTTGCGCCCGTGTCTTTGACCACGTCTCGCGACCACAGCACGGTGCCATCTCGAGCCTCCAGCACGTTCAAGATGCCGGTCGCACCGAGCGAGATCACACGACCGTCCCGCAGCATGGGTGTGCCGCGCGGCCCAGCACCAGCGTTCGATTCCCAAAACCGAACAGGATCACTATGTCGCCACACTGGTTCGCCTGAACTAGCCGAATACGCTGATACCACCTCGTCCTCGCCCCGTTGCTCTTGGGTGAACAACAAGTCACCCGCCACCGCAAACGAGGACCAGCCCGGACCAATGGCCCGCCTCCAGAGTTCGATCGGCGGCGACGCGTCCCAATCGGTCGCGATCTTGATTCCAGGAATGACGCTGTCGCGATTGGGCCCTCTGAACCCGGGCCATTCGGCTTCGGCCACCACTAAGGAAGGGCTAGAAGATACCGCTGCTAGCTCACCTTGACCGTCGGCAAGCAGTCGTTGTTCGGGCGTCTTCGCCCAGCGCCAGGAAAGCTGAGATCCAGAGCCGCCGTACACGCCTCCCGTTTGCACCAGTGCCCAACCGCCACTTGCCAACAACAGTGCCCCTGCGACTACAAGGCGACGTTTCCCATCGCCTGCGCTCCGGGTGAGCGCGACGGCCGCCACCAATGCCAGCGCAAGGCCTGGGATGGCGTAGATGTAGAAGAGCATTCCCATTCCAGCGGTTGCTATCGATTCGTGAAGAACCATCGAGGTCGCGACCACCCCCCCCACCGCCAAAGCCAGCGCGCCAAGCCGGTCGGACCAGCGCGCACGGCTAAAGAACAGCCACCAAGCAAAGATGATCAACGCCGCCGCGACGCCGCCTAGGATTCCCACCAGTCCAGCCTGAGGAAAAGCCGCCGGTAGCGCAAAACGCATCAGCACCAAGATCACCGCCAAAACCACACCTGGCCGTACCCGAAGCGATTGCTCCTGGTCGGCCGCCGTTACTGCGTTCGCCATTGCTTGTTCTCCAGGGGAGGCTGTTGCTGGGACCTCTGGGTCCGCCGTTGTGGATCACCCCTACGAGTGCAGTGGCCCGCCTGTTTCGTTGTTAGCCATCGATCGGCTTGTACGTTCTCTGGGAGATCGCAGGAAACTTTGCCAGCAGGTGAGCTGGCCTGATCGGACGACGCTCAAAACCGCCGCCGCAATTCGGACAAACGCCGTTGAGGCTCTTCACACAGTCAGCACAGAACGTGCACTCGAAGGTACAGATACGCGCATCGATGCTGTCGGGAGGAAGATCACGATCGCACCGTTCGCAACCTGGCCGCAGTTCGAGCATCGGTTGCAGCTAGTCGCTGGAACCCTTCTTGCCAGAGCGTTTGTTGGCAATCGCTTCTTGCTCCAACAATCGTGCGCCGCGCATGATGCCGCCCAGTGCGTAGTTACCTTCGTGGCACGCGTATTCGTAAACCTTCTCGTCACTGGCCTTCCACACGTACTCGCCAGTCCAAGGCCGCTGCCAAACCGTTTCATCTTCGACGGTGAAGTTGTAGAGCAAGTTGCCGTCGTCCATGCGACTCAGCCGCTCGACCACGTGAAGGTTCTCTGTGCCACCGCGACCCTGGCGGCTATCGGCTCGGAAGTTGGTGGTGTCGATGACCAACGTATCGTCCTCCCACCAACCGATCGAATCACCAAGCCATTTGCGCTCGTCTTGCGGCGCGTGCTCGGAGTTGAGCCTGACGATGCGGGCGTCGTGCGCCATCTCGATCATGATCATCACCGTGTCTTCGGTCTGCACCACGCGCTTGAAATTGTTGTAAAGCGAAGGTAGCGGTGGCACGGCCCCCGCAAAGCCCAACAAGCAACGTTCGGCATTGGGTCGCTGCTCCATATTGTCGTAGGGCCCGGGCTCGTCGCCTTCGTCGATCCAATAGGCCGTGCCATCGTTGCCGCGCCGATAGCCAGCAAAGAGCTTGGCGCGGGCTTCACGAGCGGCGGGCTGCATCTTGGGCATCTGCCCATCCACCGGGTCGATAATGATCGAGGTGCGGAACTTGCCATCGACCAAGAACACATCCGTGCCCCGGTCGATCCAGAAGCCGTTATAGCCGCCGACATTCCCAGACGCGCCGACCGAACCGTCACCGCCCTCGGGGGGCGCCTCGCGATCAGGATCGCTGGTCACTGCACGTCGTGCCATCTCCGCGCGCTCTGCCTCGGCGATCTTCTCCGCCTCTTCGGGCGTTAAGTAGAGGTTGTCGCCGTACTGCTTCGGACGCACCAGGGGGGTGAGCGTCGCGCCATCGAAGGTGCCTGCGAGATTCGGTTTGCCTGACGCCGTGCGCGCAGGTGAACTCTGGGCCTCAACCGCGCTCGATACCAGCAGCAAACCACTCAAGGTGAACGAAGTGAGCAAGGAGAGTTGATTCGGTGAATGCATGACGTGCTCCTGTCTGAGATCGGATCGATGTCAGTCGAACCGAGCTGGTCGTTGCAGCGCTCTTTTGAGGCCGCCGAATGCGCTGTTCTCAATCGATGGTACACAACACGGTCGGGTTGCTCGCCGGTTCTAAGAACTTCTTAGGGACTCACCAAGGACCATCGCTCGACCGATCCTGTTTCGAAACCGTCGTCAAACAATAGGCCCGCAGGCGCCCCAGACCAGGCGAAGGAATCGAGCTCGACCAACGCGCCGCTTCCGGACGAGGCGGCCAGGCGCGCCTCGATGCGCAGCGCCGTCCCTTGAAGATCGCTCGGCATGCGAAGCGAAACCGCGGTCCACTCAGCCACGGTGGTTCCGAGTTCGCTCCGCCACAGCTCGGCTTCGGGACCATCGCCATACGGATACGCGGTGACCACCAACTCTGCGGCGAGGTCGCTCGCGGGCACTCGATAAGTGAAGTCGATCGCCCACCCATCGGGAGGCAGCAGCGACCAGCTATGGCGAAGTTCTTGGTCCTGCGCAATCTGGACAAAGCGATTGTCGCCTTCAACGCTGAGTGTTCCCTCGAGCACCCCTCCGTTGCTGCTCCAACCAGCGTCGCTATCCTTCTCAAAGTCACCATTCACTAGTCCCTCTTGCAAGAAGAAGTCGAACAGCACGGGCTGCCGCGGAACGCCATCCGGACAACGAATGCTCGAACCACCAGCCACAGCAGAGGCATTGAAGCCATCGGCATTCCGCTGCAAAGGACTGGTGCGATCCGCGGCGTTGCACTGCGTTGAGACCCCGAACCAGTCCAAATCCACCTCGGCTTCGCTGCACTCGGCGTCAGGGAACTCGAGCGCAGATGAGCCCGACACCGAGGCTCGATACCAGCAGTGAACGTCACCGTGGCTCAGTCCCAGATCGAGAAACTCCAGATTGGAGGCTCCTTGCACCGAGCGTCCCCACAAGTCCAAGAATCCGTCTCTTTGGTAGTAGCTATCCACATAGTCAATCAAGGACCAAGAACACACCGCGCTGTCTCCTCCTTGAGACTGGCCGCAGTCGTACTCCGGGTGCAGCTCGTTGACATCGAAATCATCGAGCCCGCCACGAGCCCCTCTTGGGTCATCGTCCCGCCCGATTTCTCGATCGGTCGCTGGCACCAGCTCGACTCCGTCGACTGATCGACCCACTCCCCAATCGTGAGTATCAAGAGCCGTCATCTGGTCAACAATCGCAGCACCGGTGGCGATCAAGCGCTCTGCTGCTTCACTGTTGACTACGGTTCCTCGGCTGTGACCGATGAAGTGCACTGCTGATAAGTCAAGCTGGCCACCTTCGGCGAGCAGCACCGCAGCTAGCGCTTCGCCTGCAGCTTCTGAGAAACCTCTGCCACTCTGATTCGAAAGACTGCCCCAGTCGACCACCACAATCGAATGGCCGGAAGCATCCGAGACGCCGCACAAGGAGGTGTCCGTGCAAACCGCGAGCACCGGATCCTGTGTCGGTCGGTACTCGAGGACTTTGGCGGTACCGCCCTCGTCACGTACTCGCGCGGCAATTTCAGCAGCCATGAGCAACGGCCAGTTAGGGCGCGTGCCCGACAACTGGAAGCCGTGGGTGATCACGGTCATGCCTTGAGTAGTACTTTGAGTAGTACCTTGGGCAGCGCCCAGGGCTGTGCCCCCGCCGCGAGCAGGCTCGGCAGCCACGGTCCCAGCGCCGATCGACTGCCAAAGAACTACCGTCGTCATCAACAACAAGGGCCGCAGAAATCTCATGGTCCTATTGTCTCACTGGAAGCTCTTTGAACACCGCTCCATAAAAAGCCAGATATCCTGCGCTTTGAACCGACACAACTCTCCAACGGCCTAAGCCCGCTAAACCCTTTGGAGTCCACGAAGACCTCGCGTGTCCATTGGATGCGCATAGGCACCTTCCGCCCGCGTGGCGGAAAGCCACCGGTCTCAACCCTTGGAGTCTGCCAATGCGCAACCTACCAACTTCTGTCGAACGAGATCGCTCTTTGACCCTCTTGGGGACTGGAGTATCCCTCCTTGCCCTGCTGCTCTTAACCGTGGGCTGCGGCACCGAGCAGGCGGCCGCGCCCGAAGCGGCTCCTGAACCCGCCCAAGAGACCGCCCACGTGCTCGAAGAGATCGCCCCAGGCGTCTACTTCGCGAACTCGGTGGGCACCGGCGAAGTGCTGTTGATGAGCAACGCCATGGTTATCGTCAACGATGACGATGTCGTGGTGGTCGACTCGCATGTGAGTGCCGACTCGGGGCGCAGTTTGGTAGCTGCGGTGAGGACTGTTTCCGACCTACCGATCCACTACTTGATCAACACGCACTACCACTTCGACCACGCCCACGGTAACCAGGTGTTCGATCACGACCACACCGAGATCATCGGCCACGAGTACACCCGGGAACGTTTGCTTGGACCCGTGCTCACCGAATCGACCTATCAGACCATCGGTTCGCCGGAAGCAACCGGCGCTCAACTTGCCGCGCTCGAAGGCGCAATCGCCGCAGCTCCTGAAGCAGAGAAGGCGGCACTCGAGGCACAAGCGGCAATGGTCCGTCGTCACATTGGAGCCCTTGGAGAAGTGGAACCGACTCCCCCCAACGTCACCCTCAAAGAAAAGATGACGCTGTTTCGTGGCGACCGTGAGATCCAACTCCTGCATCTCGGTCGCGGCCATACCGGCGGCGATGTGGTGGTCTACCTTCCCAAGGAGCGACTGGTGTTCACCGGCGACCTGTTCTACGCCGGCGCTCCTTACCTAGGAGACGGGTTCGCCGACGAGTTTCCAGCCACGCTCGACAAACTCAAGCTGCTGGAGGTCGACCTAATCGTGCCCGGACACGGCCCACTCGTTCGCGACAAGAACCAGATCGAGACCACCCAAACCTATCTCCGAACCTACTGGGATCAGGTCCAGAGTTCCCATGCTGCGGGCCTGAGCGTCGATGAGGCTGTTGCAGCGCTCGACATGACTGGCTACGAGGAGTTCGCTGCCTTCAACATCAACACGCCTGGAGTGTTAGCGCTAGAAGTTGCGCGCATGTATGAACGCCTGAACAGCGACTAGGCACCGTCCGTTGTGGAAGGGGCCAAGCGGGCGACCGAGGTTCACTCCGCTCGCCGCCGCTCAGGAGGCGCACGTTCTCGTTTCCGGTTGAGACCCAACATCTCACGCATCGTCTTCACGGTTCTCGCTGGTCCTAAAGCCAACGAGTACTGGAGACGGTGCGTCGCGCTATGCTGCGAACAGAACCTCGCACCCAGTTCCATCTAAGACTTGATCCACCACCGCTCGGTCGACCTCGCCGAGCGCCTGATACTGAGCGCGCAGTGCGACCAAGCATTTCCCCTGATAAGGAAACGGTGTCTGAGTCCAGGCCTTGCCGTCGACGGAGGTCTCCACTGTCTGTGCACCGTTCTGTAGTGCCTGAGCATTCGCGATCAGAACCGGCGCGTAGACCTTGCCGATCTCAGTCAAGAGTGCACCGAGCCGCTCACCGAGCCGGTCGCGACTGATCCAACCCTCAGAGGGTGATTCGGCGACCCGAAGCCCGGACAGATCATCGATCACGTCCACCCAGGCGAACACTCTCGGCGCGCGATCGAGGGTGAGCGCCATCGGCGTCGGGTCAAACTTCGCCAGCTGACTGAGTTGACCGTAAAGAGCAAAGTCCGCACTGCTCGGTCGAGAGCCGAACACAAATGGCTGCTCTTCGAGCATGGTGCAGAACAGGTCTAAGAAGCGCACATAGCTGGCCTCGATCACTGGCGCGGTGACATCGTTGGAACCGACCACATAGAGCCGTGAGATCTGTCGATTCTGAAATTGCGTCTTCGCTTTCTGCATCTCGGCTTCGGGAGCTGCGATGTTGCGCCAACGGGGCAGAATGTCGCCAGACTTCTTAATGTCCTCTCGGTAGTACCACCGATAGTGGAACATCGCCTTGGTCATCCACTCGTCAGCGTAGTCTTCGATCAGCGCGTCGAAGAAGTTGACTACCGCATCCTGCGGAACTGCAGTGCGGCCATCGAACTCTCGCTCAAAGCGGCGGATTAGCGGTGTTGAATCGACCACCGCCTCGAGTTCACCCTGAGCGTTGGGCAGGTAAAACGTCGGCAGGAGTCGCACCTTCGCCTTGGGCAGTTCCGCCACGTCGCCGGTGGAAACGATGAGCTGATGGGCAATCCTGCGATAGCGCAGGTAGGCCACCATCTTGCGGGTGTACGGCGATCCGGGTGCACCACTGAGCAGCAAGGGATCGGGGGTCATGGCATCAGCCTCCTTGAGTTAGTGAGTAGAGTCGGCAAACAGTACCTCGCAGATTCTCTAAACCCAAAGGGCCTCAAGACGCGACCAAGGCCGAAGCCTCAGTTGGCTAGGACCAGCTCAACCCTTGAGCCAACTCAAAACGAAAGCGGCTCGGAATCGCGTTCTGCGTCACACCAACCGCTGGCCGAGCACCGCTAACCGAGCAAACAAGGCACCAAACCTCAATGAGTCGCTGGATCTTGGAACACGAACCGCAACTGCGCTTAGCGGCGTTTGTGAGCGTGTTCGGAATCATGGCTCTATGGGAGGCGGTCGCCGAACGCCGCCATCGCAGCCAAGGGCGTGCAGCACGGTGGGTCGCCAACCTCGGACTGTTGCTGCTTGATTCGATCTTGGTCCGCCTTCTGTTCCCCGCCGCAGCAATGGGGTTCGCGGTACTCGCTACAGCGCAAGGCTGGGGGCTGTTCAACTTAAGCGTTGCCGATCCGTTGCCGCTGTGGCTGGTGGTCGCACTGTCGATGCTGCTGCTGGACTTCGCCATCTACCTTCAGCACTGGCTGTTCCACGTTGTGCCGTGGTTGTGGCGCCTCCATCTGGTGCATCACACCGACCAAGATCTCGACTTCACATCCGGCCTGCGCTTCCATCCGGGCGAGATCGTGCTGTCGATGGGTGTGAAATTTCTGGCCATCTCTTTGATCGGTGCTCCTGCCTTGAGCGTGCTGTTGTTTGAGGTGGTGCTCAACGCAACCGCCATTTTCAACCACAGCAATGTCCGGCTATCCCTAGGCCTTGATCGGTGGCTGCGAATGGTGATGGTCACTCCCGATATGCACCGCGTGCATCATTCGGTGAAAGTCGTTGAAACCAATAGCAACTTCGGTTTCAACCTGCCGTGGTGGGATCGGTTGTTTGGCAGCTACCGCGCGCAACCTCAAGACGGACATCGGCAAATGCAGCTGGGCGTCGACCACCTGGTCCAAACCAAGCCACGCAGCATCGCCGCACTGCTCGGACTACCGTTAATCGGGAAGAGTGCGGGCAACGAGCCTTCGAGAAAGGCACCGTTCGAATGACCGCCACCCTCCGCGAAGGCCCGATCCTGCTAAGCGCATCAGATGTCCGGCGCTTGCTACCCATGCCGGCCTGCATCGACGCCATGGATCGCGCCATGCGAGCCACCACTGAAGGCCGGGTGGCTATTGCGCCACGACGGTTCGAGCCGCTAGTGGACGGCAGCGGCACCTTAGGCCTGATGCCCGGTTCGACCACTAACCCCGCTGTCTATGGCGCAAAGGTCGTCAGCATCCACCCCGCCAATCCAGCCAAGGGTCTGCCTATGATCCAAGGACTGGTCATCCTCTTTGACCATGGCACCGGCCGCCCGGTGGCAGTGATGGACGGAGCGGAGATCACCGGCATTCGCACCGCGGCAGCAAGCGGTCTAGCAACGCGCGAGCTGGCGAACCCAGAGGCTAGAACACTCGGCATCCTGGGCTATGGAGTTCAAGCGGCGAACCACATCGACGCAGTGCTGGCGGTGCGCAAGATCGCGACGGTTTTGGTGTGGGGCCGCTCGCAAGAGAAGGCCAAAGCATTTGTTGAAGCGCATGCTGCGCGCATAGGCATCGCGATCCAAACCGCGAGCCAAGAGCAGGCCTGCGGCTGCGATGTGGTGTGCGCGACCACTAGCGCAACCCAGCCCGTGTTGTTCGGTAAGTGGCTCAAACCAGGAAGCCACATCAACTTGGTCGGCACCCACACCCGGGATGCCCGCGAGGCCGATGGCCAAGCCATCGCACACAGCGCTGTTTACGTCGACCTGATGGAGTCCGCACGCAACGAGGCCGGCGATATCCTGATGGCGGTCGACGACGGATTGATCGAACTCACCGACGTCGTGGGTGAGATCGGACAGGTGCTCAACGGAGCTGTTCGAGGCCGCCTTGGTCCCGAAGACATCACGCTATATAAGTCGGTCGGCATCGTGTCGCAAGATCTGTTCGCCGCCGACTCCGTCTACCGCGCCGCCTTGGCCGAGGCGAGTTGAAGAGGAATGCAAGATGATTGAATCGCAAGAGTCCACCGCGAAACCCGAGCACCGCGTACGACAACATCTCAACCTCCAGATCGACGAGTACGACGCTCTCATCAGGCGTTGGATTCCAGGCTACGAACGCATGCTCTTTGAAGCCGCCCAGGCAGTGGCAGCAGTCCACCCACGCCTGGTCTTGGACCTCGGTTCGGGCACCGGCGCTTTGGCGCAGGCGATCCTGCGTCACGCTCAGGTCGAAGCCGTGGAGCTAGTCGACGTCGACCCCGAGATGCTCGATCAAGCGCGGGTGCGACTGGCGGGCCAAGCCGATCGAGCGCGCTTTTCGTTGCGCAGCTTCGATCTCCCTTTCGCCGAATGCGACGCTATGGCCGCCTCCCTTTCGCTGCATCACATTCGCACCATCGAGGCCAAGCGGGACCTCTTCGCTCGCGCGTTCGAGGCATTGCGTCCGGGCGGGGTTCTGGTAAACGCAGACTGCTGCATGCCGAGTGATCAGGACCCCGAAAGCGTCGAGGAACGCAACGCCTTGTTTCGTGTATGGGTTGATCATCAAGTCAGCAACGACGTGCCGGAAGCCGAAGCCTGGCAGCACTTCGATGACTGGTCAGAAGAGGACACCTACCTGCCTCTTGACGTTGAACTTGCCGCTCTGCGTTCGGTCGGGTTTGATGCCGAACGCATCTGGAACGATGGCCCGATCGGGGTGGTGGTCGCGACCAAGCCTAAGCCTGTGGCCTGAGCAAGACCACTGGAGCCTGAGCAACGCAACTACGACCCGCGCACCTCATCGGTTCGGGTATCCCGCACAACCGTCAGCCAACGTCGGCAGCCAAACGCATGAAACCAGCGCTCGGTTGTTAGGCCTTCGATGTTGGAGTGCATGAAGGCTCGATCGAGATCGCGAGCGTCAGGATCTTCGATGGTGGATGGAACGGTTGGAATCTCGCCATGCAAAAATTCTTCGAGCGGGCGATCGCCGCAGTTGGGGCAGTGCAAACGAACGCTCATCAGTGGGTCCCCGCCGAACCGCGATCGGCCAAAGTGCGGTCGCGTGCAAAGCGATCCAAAGCAAATGGGGCGATCAACTCTGGCACTTCGCCGCTGGCAATGAGCAACGCCATCTGTTCGCCCCCCGCTGGGATTCCTTTGAACCCCCATGTGCCCCAGCCTGTCGTGATGGCGAAGCCATCGACACCGGTGAAGCCCATGATCGGCGAGTAGTCCGGGCTCATGTCGCAGACCCCGGTCCACTGACGCAAGATCTTGAGATTGCGCAGGAACGGCAGCAGCGTCATCGCCCGCAGCGCACAAGACTGGATGAAGGGATGGCCCGATCGATACGAGTAGCTCGGTTGACGATCGATCTCAGCTCCCATCAGCATCTCACCGCGCGCGGTTTGTGAGGCGTAGAACAAGAGATCGGCAGACGCCACGATCGGATCAAACTCGAGTCCATAGTGATTGGTCACAAAGGCCTGCAGAGGATGACTGCGGATCGGCAAGCGCAAGCCTGCCATCGACGCCAGGGTGGTGACCTGACCGCCGACCGCCGAGAGCACTAAGCTTGCAGCGATTGGTCCCTTGTCGGTCTTGACCCCAATCACTCGATCACCGTCTTTCAGCAAGCCCGTGACCGCGGTGCGTTGATGCACATGCACCCCGCAGCGCATGGCTCCTTCGGCGTATGCCCACACCACTCGATCGTGTCGTGCAGTGGCGCCCGCGCGGTAGTGGCTGCCTCCCATCACCGGCCACTCGCCACCTCCTGAAAGGTCGATCTGGGGACAGATCTCCTTCACTTCTTGAGCGGACACAAACTCCGTCTTTGCTCCGAATGCCGTGTTGACCTCGGCGCGCGCGCGCTCCGCTCGCACGCCCATCTCGGAATGGGCCAACCACAAGAGACCTTTCGCACGGTGCATCACCGATCGCTCCGTCTCCTCTTCAAGGCCTTGGTAGAGGTCGACACTGTGCTGATAGAAGCGCACCGCTTCAGGGATCCCATAATTGGCACGGATAACCGTCGTGTTACGGCCGGAGTTGCCGCCGCCGATGTAGGCCCGTTCAAGCACACAGACATTATTGATGCCATGGCGAGTGGCTAGGTAGTAGGCGGTCGCGAGACCGTGACCTCCTCCACCAACGATCACCACGTCGTATGCAGGTTTAGGCTCCGCCCAATGCAGGCCGATCAGGCGCTCGACGAACTCGTTCACTGTGTGGCCCCTGCGGACGCGCTCGGCGCACCAGCGAACATGCGGCGGTCCAGATCCGCAGCATAAGGAGCGGGCACAATGAACAGCACCCGGTGGTGCTCAAACCAAAGCTTGACCGGGATCTCCCACGCCGCACCTTGAGCAAACGCCGGCCGCTCGCTTGGCAGCTCCCACGCGCACCCTTGGGACAACAATGCCAGCGCCTCAGACGGCTCCAGCCAAGTCGCCGCGAATCCGGTCTCACGCTCGATCATCAACGTGTTGAACGCCGCCGACGAAAGCGCCGCTCGAACTGCTGTTTGAACCGTTGCGACGTCCGTGGTCACCATCACTTCGTCTGGGGCGAAGCGCAATGCAAACCCCTCGATCGGTAGCTCTAGGCTCGACAGCGCCTCGTCCAGCACCTCAGGGGCGCCCGCTAGTCGGGTCGCTTCGAGACCAGCGAATCGACCGCTGATGTCAGTAGCGCGCTGCATTCGCACGACTTCGGACTCGGCGTCAGATTGGGCATCAGACTCGACATCAGACCTGGCGTGCGACGGGACGTCAGCTTCGGCGCCCGCCTTGGCATCAAGCTGAGCGCGCAGAGTTCGCACACTCACCTTGGCCCGAGCGCGTTCACCGGCGGCATCAAAGAAGGGCAACGTCGCCCGCTGCGCCAGCCGACGCGAATCACGACCACCAACCGTCACCACGGGTGGCACCTGCCCACCCACCAAATCTACCCACGCCAACAGCACCGCTTTGCCCAACACGCTCGAATCAGTGCTCGATGTCACGTAGCCGACATAGCTCTCGTCATGCCACACGGGCGCGCCTTCGAGCGGTGCGGGCAGTTCCATCTCGAGGCCGACCAACTCGCGATCGAGCGGTTGCCGATTGGTGCGCTCAACCGCGAACTTGCCAATAAACTCGGCCTTGTCGAGCTTCACTGCCCACTCGTGTGCGATCCGGCGCGGGGTGGAATCGAAGTCGGTGTCTTGACCAACCGCAATGTGGCCCTTCTCCAATCGCAATCGCATCAACGCGTCCAGGCCATGAGGACGGGCGCCCAGATCGCCGCCCAGTTCGAGCAGCCGGCGCCAAAGACGAACAGAGTCGACCGCGGCGTGGTGCAACTCGTAAGAGATTTCGCCAGTAAAACTGAGTCGCAACACGCGACACTCAACCCCAGCGATCTTGGACGCACCATGAGTCGCAAAACTAGGCAACGAACGGGCTCCCGCGCGCACCATGAGCTCCGCCGCCTTCGGACCGGTGACGTTGATCGCAGCCAGCGATTGTGTCTGGTTGAGGATCGCGATATCGAACTTGCGCGACTCCGCCCAGTCTCGCAACCACAACTCACCCAGGGTCGACCCGGCGCTGGTCAAGGTGAGAAAGAACCGTTCGGCATGCTCTCGGCAGATCAGCCCATCGTCTAGAACGTAGCCGCGCTCATTGAGCAGCAACGCATAGCGTGAACGCCCATCCGCCAGTGTCGCAACCTTGGTCGGGTATACCAGCTCGAGGAACTCGAGCGCGTCGTGGCCTTGGATGAGGAACTTGCCCAACGTGCTCACATCGCCCAGCGAGACGGCCTCTCGCACCGCTATTCGTTCGGCTGCGACATCACCGTAGTCCCAGGGCCGCCACCAGCCGCCCGACCGTTGCATGTGTGCGCCCAACGCGAGGTGTTCCTCGTGCAGCGGCGTGCGCGGCGTTGCATGGTGATGGGCGCCAGCTGCGACCTCTTGAAAGGTCAGCTGTCGCGTCAGTGGCCGCGCGGTGAAAGGCGACTGCAGCTCCTTGCCCTTGGCTTCAAGGAAGCTTCGAATGTGCGGCAGGCACGCTGAGCCCTGGCAAGTCCCGGTACCGGCAAGCGTCGCCCGTTTGACCAGTTCGAGTTCGTGAAAGCCGTTGTTCCAGACGAAGTCGAGGTCGCTCACGCGAACGCCGGAGCACGCACACACGGTTCCCTCGATCGGCGGCAGCGGGATCTTTGACGGCAACGCGCAGTCGCCAATCGCGCGCACCGGCAGATCGTGGCCCATGCGCACCAGAGCGGTGCGCGGATGAAGCCCCAAGCCGAACGAGACCGTGTCGCAGAGGTGGCGCGCTTCGGTCCCGTCGTCTTGGAGCATCACCACCGCAGTGACACACGACGTGCCTTCACAGCGCCGAAGCCGACCCTTAAGCGAGCGTGCCTCCACGCCTGCAGGCGGCTCTCCGACCGCAACAACGCTGCCCAGGTCAAGACCGGCCTCATGGAACGCAGCGCACGCGCGCGCAGTCATCAGTCCTGAAAGCTCCGTGCCCAGCGCCACGGGTTGGATCTCGGCCGCTCCGGTCGCCACCACGATCTCTTCTCGTACATGCACGGTGAGGGTCGCCTCCTGAGTGCGCACGACCACGGTCGGACCAGCGTAGATTCCGGCGACCTCTTGGCCAGCACCCGCATCGAGAGTCACCACGTGCCTGCCTAGTTCGCGCAGTCGCGCCGTTTCCGCGCGACCGCTCGTACCTTGGCCGATCACCGCAACGTCGCACCATTGATGCTGCGCCGGGAGCTCGCGAACCGTCGGCGGCTCTGCCTCCGGAATCAGCGGTGGGTGAGCGCCTGCAAAATGGTTGCGCTCAACCACCATCCCAGGATTCGCCAGGACTTGGCAGGTGCGCACGTAACTGACGCCATCCACCGTAGCGAGGCAGTGTGAACAATCGCCTGCCATGCACAAGCAACCGCCCCCGGTGGGGTGAAGGCCTTCTCGCAGAAGGCCGACGAGCAGCGGCTCTGGGGTTGCCGTTGAGCTGAGCGGTACTCGCTGGCCATCGACCAGGATATCCACGCTTGCGGCCACTCGCTCTTCACTCACCCGGAAGCCTCGAACCCGGACCGCCGAGACATCGTCATTGCCGCGGCCACGGCCACAACCACAGCCACAGCCACAGCCACAGCCACAAGGAGTTTCACCAATGCTGGAACAGCTCGCCGCACCCCAACGAACGCTCCCGGAGCTCACCACCCACGCGCCCTTGTTGTCGCCACGCCGACCAGTCCAGAGAATCCTGCTACCTACCGACTTCTCAGACCTCTCCTTGGAGCCGCTTGGCCTCGCCGCCGAGATCGCTAAGGCGTCAGGTGCAGAGATCCATTTTCTCTTCGTAGACGTCCTAGGCGCCAAACAGCCCGAGCACCAGAACTTCCCCGATTCCAACGGTGTCGAAACTGCGTGGTGGCGCGCAGCCCCGAACCGCTTGCATCGAATCGCAGAAGCCAATGCCTTTCGACCCGCCATCGTGACCGCCATAGAACGGTCCGTCGACGTGGCCCCCACTATTTCGGCCTACGCTACCGACCATAAGATCGACTTGATCGTGATGGCCACTTCAGCGCAAAAGGGCGTGTCGAGGCTCTTTTTGGGAAGCGTGACCGAGGAGGTTGTCCGGCACGCACCTTGTTCGGTGTTGGTCGCTCATCGTGGAGCACTCGAACGCCCGATGTCCGAACCGCCACGCATCCTAAGCGCGATCGACTTCTCGCCGACCTCTTTAGAAGCGGCCCGACTCACCTCTGAGCTCTGCCGCAACCTCGAAGCCGAGCACCTCCTCGTGCATGCCGTGGGACAGCCGCAGACGCCCGCCTTCTACGGTATGGAGTACTCAATGCCACCAGCGATGCTCGACGAGATCGTCGACCGCAGTCGCAGCGAACTTGAGAAGCTCCTCAACAACGACCTGGGGAACGCCGACATTCTGGTTCGAACAGGATCACCGGTTCGCGAGATCCTCGGCGTGATCGAGGCCTCGGCGATCGACCTCTTGGTGGTTGGAAGCCACGGGCTCAGTGGCCTACCACTGTTCCTGCTGGGCAGCGTCGCCGAAAGGCTTGCTCGCCTGTCTCCTGTACCCGTACTGGTGGTTCGCCCAGCAGGTAGCTCAACGGAAGCAAAGACCTAAGAGAGCAGCCTCGCCGAACAACAAGATTGGAGCCCGGTCTCGCTCTTGCAATGGAGTTCGACAATGTGATCTCCCGGCCCGGTCCAGGCGAGCCGGGAGTGATGGTTCTGATGAGAGCCGGAGCCAGCACCCCGCACAGGTGCACCATCGATTCCTATGAGGTGGACGAGCGGCAATCTGCGTTTTACTTGGTAGCGACCTATTGAGCACCTCTCCTTAGGGCTGAAGAATCGCAATCCCTCTAAACGCAGGAGAGATCTGACAAGTGTTGAACGTACAGCATACGAACATGACCGCAACCATCACCCTGTGGGCGACGCTCTTCTTCGCAGGTGTCACTTCGGTCGAGGCGCAGTCAACGGCAGCGGCCAAGCACTATGAGCAAGGGGTGAGAGAGAATCGGCAGGGACTACTAGTCGCTGCCACCGTGTCCCTCACCGAGGCCATTAGCCAACACCCCAACTACGCAGACGCCTACCTGCAAAGAGGCCTGAGTTTTGAGGGGCTTGGAAAGGTGGATGCCGCGATTCGCGACTACTCAGCCGCGATCGAACATGGTGGCGATTCGCTACTGCCGTATCAAAAGCTCTTCGCGTGGTGCCGCAACGAAAGACAGTACGAGCGTGGCATCGAACTCGCTAAGAAACTCGTTGAACATGCGCCTAGCAACGCCGCCGCTGGCTTCTGGGAGATGGGAAGATTTCACGACCTCCAGAAAGACAGAGTGGGGGCACTGAATGCCTATCGCCAAGCACTTGAGCACCTGCCCGCAGCTACCGGGGAGACCGCGGAGGACCAAGACTTCCGCAGGGCACTCGAACGCAAGATAGAGCAGCTCGACGCCGGTGACCATTCGGGCAGCTTTGGCCTGCTCCGAACCGATGTCACGCTCAAGAAGGCCGAACAGACCCAGGAGCCAAAGACGCCTGTGCCTCATTGACCTCTACTCGTCCCATGGTGCCGCCGAGCCGAGAACCGGCCGGCGAGGTAGCCATTGAAGCCTCACCGAGCACGCTCCCGATCCGACGGCAGCTGCCCAGGCTGGGGTCCAACGGAGCCCATTCACAGGCACACTCTCTACAGTCTCCCTAGCGGCGAGGGCACTGGACCGCGCATTCACGAAACAAGCGTAGCGCTCCGCTTCGTCCCAGCAGCACAACCGCACCATTCCAAAGGCGACCAGGAGAACCTAATGCGCCACCTCACGCCATATCTGCTGATTTCGCTATTGGCATCGCCCGTTCTTGCTGTCGAGGAAGATGCCGACCCCAACGTCACGCTCGCTCCCAAGGTGTTCGAAGACCTCGAATACCGAAACACCGGCTTCTCTCGAGGAGGTCGCTCGACCGCAGTGGCAGGGCTCCCCGCTGATCCGCTCACCTACTACGCGGGCTACACCGGCGGAGGGGTGTGGAAGACCAACGACGCTGGAATCAGCTGGGACAACATCTCAGACGGCTTCTTCAACGTCGCTTCTATCGGCGACATCAAGGTGGCACCTTCAGATTCCAACGTGCTCTACGTTGGTACCGGCTCGGGTTGTCCGCGCGGCAACATCTCGACGGGTGACGGAATCTACAAGTCAACAGATGCAGGCAAGACTTGGTCTCACGTTTTCTCTCCCGGGTTCGTGCAGATTCCCGAGATGGTCGTGCACCCAGAGAACCCGGATGTGGTGTACGCCGCTGTCCTAGGTGACATTTTCGGCCCCAACGAGGAGCGTGGCATCTACAAGACGGTAGACGGCGGAGCCAACTGGGAGCGCATCCTCTTCGTCTCTGAGAAGACCGGATTCAATGACATCGAGATGCACCCCACTAATCCGCGGATCCTGTTTGCTTCGGCGTGGAGTGCTTACCGCAAGCCGTGGACCATCCACTCGGGTTCAGAAGACGGCGGCATCTGGCGCAGCAAGGACAGTGGCGCTACCTGGGAGAAGGTCGAAGGCGGTCTACCCAAAGGCATGTTGGGCAAGATCGACGTCACCATCTCGCCCGCACAGCCCGAGAGGATGTGGGCCCTGATCGAGGCGCCCGGCGCGATGGGCGGTGTCTACCGTTCAGACGACGGCGGCGATTCCTGGCGTCCGCAGTCGAAGGAGCGCAAGCTTCTCCAGCGCGCCTGGTACTACATCCACATCTATGCAGACCCCAAAGATCCTGAAACCGTTTACGCGCTGAACACCGGTTTTTACAAATCGATCGACGGCGGCAAGACCTTCTCTGTTGCTCTTCAACCCCGGCACGGTGACAACCACGATCTGTGGCTTAACCCAGACAACCCGCTCTACTCGGTCTCCGGCAACGACGGCGGCGCCAACGTTTCGCTCAACGGAGGCAAGACCTTCAGCGAACAGTTGAACCAACCCACCGCCGAGTTTTACCGCGTCACAGTGGACAACTCCTTTCCCTACAACGTATACGGCGCCCAGCAAGACAACAGCACGGCGGCAATGGCTGCAGTGGGTGGTGGCGGGGGCTTCTTCGGCGGAGGTGGTGCCAATTTCTTTACCGTCGGCGGGGGCGAGAGCGGCCACATCGCGGTGGACCCGCGCAACAACAAAGTGATCTACGCCGGCAGCTACGGCGGCGCCATCACGCGCATGGACCGCGACACCGGAGTCACGCGCAGCGTGCGCTCCTACGAAGACGCTCCAACCGGCCAGCAAGCGGCTGACATGAAGTACCGCTTCCAGTGGAACGCCCCAATTCGCATTTCGCCGCACGACCCAGATGTGGTGTACCACACCTCCCAATACGTGCACCGCACAAGCAACGCCGGGCTCGAATGGGAGGTGATCTCGCCTGATCTCACCACCAACAATTCGGAGTATCAGATCTACTCAGGTAGCACTGGCATCACTCAGGACAACACTGGCGTCGAGGTCTACACCACCATCTTCGCTTTCGAAGAGTCGCCGATTACCCCGGGCCTGTTATGGGCGGGGTCTGATGATGGCCTGGTGCATCTCTCGCGAGACAACGGCAACACCTGGCAAGACATCACACCCAAGGCCATGCCACCAGGCGCCACTGTCAACATGATCGACGTCTCGGCCCACGATCCCGGTCGCGCTCATATGGCGGTGTACAAGTATCGAGAGCAGGACTATCGTCCGTACATCTTTCGGACCACCGACTACGGCGCGAGCTGGGAACTGCTCACTAGCAGCGACAACGGAATCCCTGAAGACCACTTCGTGCGAGTGGTGCGCGAGAGCCCGGACCGCGAGGGTATGTTGTTCGCGGGAACCGAGTTCGGTATGTACGCCTCGTTCGATGATGGCGCGCATTGGCAATCATTCCAACTGAACCTGCCGGTGGTGCCCGTGACCGACATGGTGATCAAGGACCACGATCTGGTGCTCGCAACCCAAGGTCGGGCGTTCTACGTGCTGTCTGATATCTCCGTCCTCTCTGACTTGACGCCCAGCGTGCTGGAGGCCCCCATCACCCTCTTGCCGATCCGTGATGGCGTGCAGGGCGCTGGCGCTCACAGGATCGCGTTTGTCGTCAACGAAGTTGCGAGCGACCCAACCAAGGCAAAGCCGATCAAGATGACAATCACCGGCCCGGCCGGCGAGGTGTTTTTTGAGAAGGAAGGTTTTGTCAGCGAGGGCGAGAGTGGCGATGAAGACATCCGTGTGCCCTCGATGGTGCCTGATGAGTTTCGCGAACAGTTCATCGAAGCGGTCAAGCGCGGTGACACCATCGGCGGGTTCGACCTCTCGGTCTTCCGCGGAGGCGGCGACGCCTTGATCGTCAAGAAGGGCGTCAACAAGGCGCCGTTCACTGCTCGTTGGCCAGCACCCTACGAAGTGCCCGATGGCACCGTCCAGTGGGTCTTCGGTGGCGGCGCCGGTCCAGCCGCGATCCCAGGTACCTATACCGTCACCCTCTCGCGCGACAACTGGAGCGAGACCGAGACCTTTGAGTGGCAACCGCACCCGAAATGGGACGCCACCGATGCCGACTATCGCGAGCAACTCCGTCTTGCCCGCGAGGTCGGCGCCGCCACCAAGCTCCTGTATGACGAACTCGCTCAGCTGCGCTCCGTCAAGGAACAAGCCACAGCGATCGGCAAGAAGCTGAGTGAGAGTGGCTACGGCGACGAGGCTCAGAAGGCAGCGGTCGAGTTGAATGAAAAGCTGACCGCTGTCGAAGGCGAGCTCACCCAGATCAAAGGTAGCAGCAGTCAGGACTCTTTGAACTTCCCTGGTCGACTCGACCAACAGTTCAACGGTCTGTACGGAGCAATTGTCGGCAGCCCGCCGCCGATCGGTTCTGGAGTTACCGAGCGCTGGACCGACCTCGAACCCATGCTCTCCCCGCTGGTCGATCGGATCCACGAGCTGTACGAAATGGATCTCGCTACCTTCAACGAACTGGTCGCCACGCAGGGGCAGAAGGTGCTGCTGAAGAATCCTAGATAGCGACTGAACGCGCGTTCTCAGCTGTTTTCGGACTTCACGGCCACGAGGAGGACACGGTCAAAGAAGGGGTCAAGCTCGCCGAGGAAGCACCCCGCGTATGCTGCATGTTCCAAGTTTTCCGCGCAGCGCGCGCTTAAGAGAGAGGAACATAAGAAGGCCTCGCTTCAACTAAGCCTTGTCGCGGGCACGACCACAGCGGCCTCCTTAACAAAGCATCGTTCAACAACGGACTCGACCAGACATTACCTTTGGAGCCGGCCCTTGCCTGATTCTGAGCCCAGATTTGCCTCCGCCCACTCACCTGCCGACGCAGAGCAAGAAGAACCGACAGCACAGGTGCAGGCCAACTCAGCAGACCGCTCGCCGGACACATCGGTTCATCATTCGCTCGAGCCGGAAGATTCTCGACGATCGAGTCCTAGGGTTCGGGCCGAGTTGACAGTCGACCTTTGGGTGAATAGCGAGGTGCATGACACCGACGCGAGAACTGCGAACATCTCTGAAGAGGGTATGTTCGTCGCCACCAGGAATCCGCTGCCCGTCGGGACCATGGCCCTCTTCAAGATGATTTTGCCGTCTGGAGATACGGTCGCCGGTTTCGCCGAGGTCGCGTGGCTACGGCCTCGTCAGGAGAGTTCAAGCCAACCGAACGGAATGGGGCTTCGCTACGTCGCTATTCGAGAGAACGGTAGCGATTTGGTTCGCCGGTTCGTGCACTCGGTACAGCTAGACGCCGATGGCACCAAGGCGACAGTACGGCTACGCGACCACCGGTTGTAGTTCCGAACAACAGCTCTCTGTTTCGGTCTCGATGCTCAGGATCGTTACTCGGCAAATCGATTGGCGGCCTCATGAAGGCGCCCAGGTCCTAAGCTCGAAACTTTCCAGAGCCCCTCAGGACCCAGTTCCTCGCGAGCACCTACCTGGCCCCAGACGAACGGGCCAGGAGGCCGCGCCAGTGTCTTTGCAGCGACCGCCACGCGACGAAGAGACTGGTCAAACTCAAGGCGAAGCCCAACGCAAGGAGAAGGAGCATGATCGTCTTGCGCACCACGGGCCTCGCGGAGAGTCCCGGCAAGTCGAAACTGTGAAGACCGTTGTACAACCAGCGGTATGTGCGCCGACTGCGGTTCATGACATTGATGATCTGACCGGTCTCTCGATCGACATGAACCCAAGTCGCAGCTGGGTCTGAGACCACAAACCGAACGGTCGACGCAGGCAGGTGGCCCTCCAGCAGATGTCCGTACCGGTCCCCCGCTCGCAGCTCGACGGCGCCCTCAACGATCGCTCCGGACCATGCTCTAGCGATCGCTTTCTTGGCACTCTTCATTGAGGGCGCCGCCTCTTCGAGCCGGCCTCCCGCGGAAGCCACGCGAAGGACAGAACGCTGGTTTGCCGAACGGGACACGATCAATCCGTCACCATCAAACACCAGGAACTCCAGCTCCGCGCTACCGCTGAGCCCAGCCAGGCTTGCCGCGTTGATCCCAGTGACCGCGCGGTCCAAGGAGCCACCGTAGTACTCACTCCGCTGATGCGGTTCCGGGTCGGGAGTAGCGAACAGACGACCGTGGTCCATCGAAAGCCAACCGCTGAAGATCCATGTCAGGACCACGAGGCCGCCGCTCAGCCCCAACAGGTGGTGCCACCGCATCCATCCCTTATAGGGCGTGAAGCGGGTTGGAGCAGCTACCCCGGACTTGTTTCGCAACCGGACCAAGCCAAGCACGATGCCAAGGCCCGCGACTGCTAGCGCGACTAGCGACAGCCACCACACCAGCGCATCCCACAACGCCCAGTCGCGCCTGATCAACGTTGGATAGATCCAATGCACCACAGATCCTGGCAGGTTCCAGAACCGCTGGCTGGCGCTCGTTCGCTGAAGTACTTCTCCGGTTTGAGCGGAGATGTAGAGGACCGTGCTCGCTTGGTCCAAAAAGGTCGCTTTGAAGAACGGGCGAAAGTCGTCGAACTTCTCATGCACTACCCACTGGTCGTAGTCCAGGGGGCCCGAAACCGTAGCGGCCTTCGGCCCAGGCCCTGCCAGCTCAAAGAAATCGGCGGCGATGTCTCTGGCCTGAGCAGCGACAAGCGCAGGCACCAGCCGCCCGGTTGTTGCATCGATCGCAGCAAGCTGGTCGGCACCTTCAGAAGTGGTGCCGCTCACCACATAGATGGGTCCCTGCTCGCGACGCCCCAGCAGTCGGATTCCGCCAACCTGCGCAACCCCGCCGTCTCGGCCAGCAACAGCAAGCGCCTCCAGCGGCGAGATCGCGATACTGCTCCCATCAATCTGCGGTGAAGCTCCTAGTCGATCAACATCCGGCAACGATGGGAACGGAACGAAGAGCATCACTGCCCCACTTACAAACCAAAGCGCAAAGAACACGCTCATCGGAATGCCAAGCCAACGATGGAGACCGATTGCCCAGCGAAGCAGTACCGATCCGCGACTCACTAGAAACGAGTTCGCAGGCTCAGCTCAAAGGTCCGAGGGGCGCCGACGAGAATCTGGTTTGCGTAAGGAAAAGAGGGATCCGTTTGTTGAAGGTAGAAGACGTCGGCCCACGGTGAATAGACCTCCTCGGTCAGATTGCTCGCCCGCGCAATCAACTGTGTAGCGCCCCAGCGATACCTCATGAAAAGTCCGGTCAAGGTGTAGCTATGAAGCGTCACCGTGTTTGCATTATCGCCGAATCGGTCATCGACATATCGCACGTCGATGCCTGCATCGAACGGCAATCCAGCGATGTCGCTTACCTGTCCGAAGAGATTCAGCACCACTTGCGGAACGTTCGGTGGCTGATTGCCTGCATTGTTGTTGAAGTTCGCAGACCGCTTGAAGGCGGCGTCTGTGTAGGACGCGTTGAAGCCGAATCGCAAGCCTCGTTCAGCAGAGATCGACGTCGCTAGTTCGACGCCGGAGGCGTCGCGGCCCCCAACCAGTGACGCTGAGTCAACTCCGATCTGGTCCAGCACGTCGTCTCGCGTGATGTCGTAGAACGTCAGAGTGCTCTGCACCCGATCATTCAGCCAGCGCCCCTTGAGACCCAACTCCCATTGCTTAGCATCGGTCAAGTCGAAGTCTTCTCCAGCATTGACCAAGAAGATATTCGCGTTCACGGGGTCGGTGGCACTTCCGTACTGCCCGAAAATCGACACAGAGCTAGCCGGCTGGTAGACCGCTCCAACCTTCCAATTGACGTGATTGAAGTTGCGCGCAAAGCTCGACCCGTCTTCGAAGTTGCCCGTACGCCCATAGTTCTCACGGACAAGATCGAGCCACTCGGCGCGCGCACCAACCACAATCGAGAAAGCATCCGTTACCTCGAGCAGGTTCTCTACGAAAAGAGCTCGCGTGTCGATGTCGGTAGGACTGACGCCCCGCAGTTCTCGTGGCCCATAGCTTCCTACCTCTGGGGACAGAAAGTCGACCGAGTCGCCGGGCCGTGGGGAGAACCGAAACCCTCGAGACCTCTCGAAGTCGAGATCGGCAATCTCCAGCCCTACAACAAGCCGGTTCTCGCGATCGCCCAGCTGACTGCGATGGCTGAGCTGAGAACGATTGCCGAGCAGTTGTTGATCGTGCGTGACAAAGAAAAACCCGTTGGTACGGTCGACCTTCTCCGTCGCTTGGTTGAAGACAAAACCCTCGGCGTTGGCCCAATCGCGATCTGCACCGAACGAATAGACCGAACTCTTCAAGCCAAGGTTGGTGCCCTGCCAGTCAATATCAACGCGCGCGAGGAGCTGGTCTGATTCCGCCACTCCGTCACTGACATTGAAGTTGGTGCGCAAGACGCGCCGATCGATGGTCTCGCCCGTTTGTGTGCTCACCACTCCGCGCTGCTCATTCGCTCCGGTAAAGGAGCGCGGCGTCAGCGGTGTGCCCCAGTAGTTGGCCAGCTGATCGTCGAGGTAGTCGAGGCTCAAACGAACTTTCAGGTTGTCTCGTTGGGAGAACAGCAGCGAACTAGTGAGATTGGTCGATCGCGGATCCATACCCTCGACATAACCATCGGATCGCCCATGTGCTGCGTCGACCCGGAGCCACGCGCGGTCCGATAGTTCAAGCTGAGTACCGACACCCAAATCGACGCTCTGAAATCGACCAATCGATGCGGTGAGGTCCACCGGACGCCCCGCCCGGTTTTGGGCTTGCTTGGTGACGACGTTGATCACTCCGCCCACTGCACCTTGACCGTATAGAGCGGAGGCCGTACCGCGCAACAATTCAATGCGATCGAGATTGAACGTGTTCTGGGGCCGCATAACCATGTTGGTCGGTCCGATCCAGATGCCATCGCGCAGAACCGTTATCTGACTGCGGGTAAAACCACGAAGCGAGAACGTGGAAGGCGCCGCCGGCGATTCGCCGGAAACAACACCAGGCAGGGTTTCCACCGCTGCGGAAACGGAAGAGTGTCCGCGCACTGCCATCGTTTCAGCGTTGATGATGTCGACGGATGCCGGGGTGTCGAGCAAAGTCAGGCCCAGACGACTACCCGTCTCCGACTCCGAGCCCAAGCTCAGCTCTCCAGCGGTCGTTCCCACCACTAGAATCTCGTCATCTAGCGAGGCGCGCTGATCGCCTTCCAGCCGCGTTTGCGCGTTCTCATTGGGAGCTTGTGACTGAGCCATGGCGGCTCTTGAACCAAGCACGGCACTAGCGCCGAGGGTCAAAAAGAGGGTGAGAAGAAGGTGAAAGCCAAGCCTGAAACTCAACATCAAGACAAACCTCATCAGAAGAACCGAAGCCAAGAAGACAGACTGCGCATCCAAAGGGGCGTAAGCGCAACCTAGCGTGTCGGCACAGGGTGGCGCAGCGTTTGAGTGCTTTCACACAGTCAAACGCAGGCTACGGATCGGGCTACGCGCTTGCAGCGATGTGGCTCAGTGCGCCTAACCCGTTTTCTTCCTGACTCCCAGCGAAGGGGTCGTCCCACTGGCCAAGTCCCGACACGTCACTCGTCCGCAGCGCCGAAGCTAACATGCTTGTCCACGCGGGTTACACGGTGCTTCGCGCGCGCGATGGCATGGAAGCTATCGACGTGTTCCAGCGCGAGTCGCAAAACATCGACTGCGGCCTGCTCGATCTGAGCATGCCGAAGTTGGACGGCGATCAGGTGTTCGTCGAGCTGCGCAAGATCAAGCGCGACGTTCGTGTCCTCCTCAGCAGCGTCTTCATGAAACAGAGCGCGATGGATCCTCTCGACGGGCCGTCAGGCGTCGATATGAGCATCGCAAGGCACCGAGCACCGATGCGTGAATCGCCAGGCGTGGTCTTCGTCTGTCCTCAAAGGACCGACGATGACGGGGCTACCGCAGCGGGTGTCGTTCCGCAAAGACCTAGGGATCCGCCCTTGACTTTTCACCTGCACTCCCTCAGACTTTTTGGGTACTCAAAAAATCTTTTGAGGCGAGCGACCCGGAGGTCCACTGGTGAGACAAGAACCCCATCCCAAAAGCAGCAGGTCCGTGGTCTCGATCGCGATCCTGGCACTCCTGGTCACAGCCTCGACGCTGTCCGCTCATATCGTGCCACCGGAGCGTCTTCACGAAGCCACCGAGAGCTACCGCCGGCTCGCCTTCGTCTTAGGCCTCAACCCAGTTGACTGGGAGCTCGTCGGACAGGATCTCGAACGGATCGCCAAGTACGACCCGAAGCCGCAGCCGCTGATTGCCGCTCTTGGCGAGCTGGGTGCGGACCTCGCAAGCGTCGATCTCGATGCCGCAGAGCGAAGGAGCACCGCCCGCCGACTCTTCGAGCTCGCCACAACCAGCGTCGCGCGCTCAGTCGATGCACGACTCACCGCCTCGCGGTCGGCGCTCGCAGACCACCGAGCAGCCGCCAAGCAGCTCTACGAGGCACGCCAGCTCTGGGCAGCATTCGAGCCCACGGTCAAGGCCACCGACCCGAAGAGCTTCCTCGCGCTCGGCGAGTGCTGGCTGGCGCTCTCGAGTTCCCTGGGAAGCCCGGGTGTGTTGGGGCGCGGCGCCATCGCGGCAGACGTCGCCACCTTTGAGCGCGAGGCCATCGAGGTTCAGGCCTTCCTGGCCGCAAACTACGGGCGCGACTTCAGCGCCTCGAAGCCCGGGCGCTTGGCGCCGATTCCTTACTCAAGCCCATCCGTTGATCTCGGCGCACCGCTGCCCGCCCAGCTGCCCCCTGGCAGCAACATCAACAAGCAGCTGCCCCGGCCCCGGCAAGTACTCAATATCGGCTCCCGCGGCGTTGACGAGGGCGAAACGAATCTCATCGCACTCGGAGATATGGCGTTCGACAGCCCGTTCATCTTCGGCGAGCCCGCGCGCTCGCTTGGCCTTTCATGCAACACCTGTCACAACAAGAGCATCACCAACCCCGGGCTCTTCGTGCCCGGCCTCTCGGCCCGGCCCGGTGGCTTGGACGTCAGCAACGCTTTCTTCGCTCCCCACGCCAACAACGGTGTCTTCGACCACCTCGATACGCCGGACCTGAGGGGTATTCGCTTCACAGCGCCGTATGGCCGTAACGGGCGCTTCGGCTCGCTCCGGGAATTCACGCGCAACGTCATCGTCAACGAGTTCAATGGCGCCGAACCGAGCCCCTTACTGCTCGACGGCGTGATCGCCTACATGCTTGAGTTCGACTTTCTGCCCAACCCGGACCTTGGCCCGGACGGCACGCTACTGCCAGCGACCTCCGAGTCAGCGCGCCGGGGCGAGGAGATCTTCCACCGCGAATTCGAGGGGATGGGTGCCCGGTCCTGCGCCTCTTGCCATATTCCCTCTGATCACTTCGTCGACCGCAAGCGCCACGACATCGGCTCGGTGGCCGGGGCCGAGCCACATTCGCGCGACGGTGCGTTGGACACTCCGACACTGCTCAGCGCGAAATCGACACCCCCGTACTTTCACGACGGCAGCTTGCCCACGCTACGCGCGGTCAACGAGTGGTTCAACGAGTCCTTCGCGCTCGGCCTCGATGCAACCGAACTGGCGGACCTCACTGAGTACGTCGAGACGGTTGCGAGCGGCACAGATGCCTTCGAAGACACCCTCTACACGCTCGAGGCCGAGCTCGAGGAGTTCAGTTTCTTCCTCTCGACCTACGAGTTCCTAAAGACGCGGCAGGCCACGACCGAGATCGACCAAACGCTCGCCACGATCGCGCTCGAGATCCAGGCCCACAAGTGGGATGTTCAAGACCCAAGCCAGATGCCGGTGCTCGACCGACTGATCGATCTGGCGGTAGCGGCTCGCAGCGCCCTTGCAGAGGGGGACGTAACAGCGGCCGACCGGTACATCGACACCTACCGAACCCTCTATTTGAACAACGCTGAGGTCTTGAAATGAAGAATTCCAGAAGATGGCGCACACTGCTGCCGATCCTGTTCCTGGCGTTCCTGAGCAACGCTCCAGCATCCAGCGCCACGGACGAGCCACTGCGCCTGGTTTTTATCGCCTATCAGAACCCCGACCAACTACTCGACGATGTCCAGCCGGTCATCGACTACCTTGAGGAGCGCCTCCAGCGCCCGGTGAAGTACTTCGCAGCCACCGACTACGCCGGCGTGGTCGAGGCTCTGCGCAACCAGACCGCCGACGCTGGCTTCATGGGCCCGCTGCAGTACGTCATCGCGCACCAGCAGGCGGGGGTCTACCCAATCCTCGGCGAGGTCTACAACGGTTCTCCAACCTACGTCTCGCGGATCTTCGTTCGCAAGGACAGTGGCATCGGCTCGCTCGACGCGCTGCGCGGCAAAACCATCGCCTTCGTCGATCCGATTTCGTCATCCGGCTACCTATACCCGCTCGACGCATTTAGGTCAGCGGGCTTGATCGATCGCCGCGACGATGCAGATCGCTTCTTTGGCAAGATCTACTTCGCCGGAGGTGACGAGCAGGCTATGCGGGCGGTCTTGAATAAGTTTGTCGACGCCGTCGGCGTCGGTCAGTACGCATTCAACCTGCTGCGCGGCAACGAGCGAAACGACGTCGTCTCGCTGGCCGATTCACGGCCGATTCCGTCACACGGCGTCTTCGTGCGCAAGTCGCTCGACAAGGCGAGCGTCAAGGCCCTCCAAGAAGCGCTGCTGGCGCTCAACGAGGGTGAGAACACGGGCCTACTCAAGCACCTCTACAACGTAGATGGCTACGTCACCGCCGATGAGAACACCTACAACGAAGTCGAGGAGCTGGCTCGCGAGTTCGAGTTCATCAAAGAATGAACGCTACCCTCGACCCCGCGATCCGCCTTCGCGACGTTCATCTTCTCTTCGGGAGGACACTCGCTCTCGACCTCGAACACCTGGAGATGAGGGCCGGAGAGCGCGTCTTCGTGCTTGGCCACAGCGGCTCCGGCAAAACCACTTTGTCGAGGCTCATCAAGGGACGACTCAAGCCCTCGACCGGCACTGTCAGGGTGTTCGGCAACGACCCCACGGCTAAAGACTCCCGGCGAGAAACCCAGCGACGGATCGCGATGATCGACCAGGAGTACTTTCTGGTTCCTCGTCTCGATGTCGTTGACAATGTTCTCCATGGTTGCCTGGGCCGGGTCTCACCCTGGCGGTCGTACCTGGGATGGTACCCGGGTGAGGAGTGGGAGAAGGCCGAGTCGATCCTGGAGGAAGTCGAACTGGGGGGGCTCGGCTACCGTCGGGTCGAAACACTCTCAGGCGGCCAACGGCAACGAACTGCCATCGCTCGGGCTCTGATGCAGGACGCCGACATCATCGTCGCAGACGAGCCGGTCTCGGCGCTCGATCCGGAGCTAGCCGAGGACGCCCTTGAGCTGCTGGTCGAGTGCGTTGCGCGGCGCGGTATCACGCTGATCGTCAACCTCCACCAACCCGAACTCGCCCGCCGTTTCGCCACCCGCTTCGTTGGTCTAGCAAACGGCCGGCTGGTCTACGACGGATCGCCCGATGGTTTCACCAAACAACACGCTGAGCTGGTCTATCGGGCCCAGCCCAAAGGAGAAATGCGCGATGAGCAACCTGAGACGGGCACACCGCCGACGGCTTCAGGCTCAGACCTTCGTCTGGTTGGCGATTAGCGGGCTCCTCTTCTGGGCACTCCGCTGGTCGGAGTTCGACCTCGGGGTGCTGGTGTCGTCGGGCCCGCGCTTCAGCGAGTTCTTCGCACGCCTGGTGCCACCGGACTGGAGCGTGACCACGCTGGTTCTCAAGTCGGCCATCGAAACGTTGATGATCGCGCTTGCGGGCACTGCGTTGGCGGTCGTCTTCTCGTTGCCAGTCGGCTTTCTTGCTGCGTCCAACGTCTCGCCACCGTGGATCGCGCAACCGATGAAGCTGCTGCTCGGCCTGATCCGATCGGTTCCATTGATCGTCGTGGCCATGCTGTTTGTGAGCGCGGTCGGTCTCGGCCCGTTCCCCGGCATGCTGGCGATCGCATTTCACTCGATCGGCATGCTGGGCAAGTTCTACGCCGAGGAGTTTGAGACCGCCGACCCCGGAATCCTCGAAGCGGTGTCAGGCACCGGAGCGACCAAGGGCCAGACCCTGCGTTACGGCCTCTTGCCGCAGTCGATCCCGCAGGTCGTGGCCTTCACCGTCTACCGGCTTGAGATGAACTTTCGCGACGCCGCCGTCTTAGGCCTCGTGGGCGCCGGAGGAATCGGCTACTACATCCAACTCTACGTCCGTGGCTTTCAGTACGAGCGCGTGGCGGTTCTCCTCACCGTCATCGTCGTGATGGTGGTCGCACTCGACAACATGACATTCTGGATTAGGAAGTGGGTCCGTTGAAAAACACTATCGCCATCACGCTACTACTCTTGATCGCTGCTCCGTTGGCCGCCGACGAGCTGATCACCGATCGCCCTGACCAGACCGAATCCGCCGCGGTCGCCGGCAAGGGCCGGGTGCAGATCGAGACCGGGTTCTTGTTCACCGCAAACGACGAGGATGGCCTCGACAGCGAGGTGCTCGAGGGTCCCGGTACGCTCGCACGCATCGGTCTGAGCGAGCGGTTCGAGCTGCGGGTGGGGTGGACCGGGTTCGTCGACTCGGAGACCGACTTCACAACTCAGGGGCAGCGCTCAACCTCCAGAGCCGACGGCATCGGCGATGGCGACCTAGGCTTCAAGCTGCGGCTCCGGAGTGAAAGCGGCCGCATTCCGGAGATGGCACTACTCGCCGGCACCTCAGTTCCCGTGGGTGACGACCAGTTCACAAGTGATCGGGCGGATCCGTATTTTCGCCTGTCAATGGCTCACACCCTCAGCGACCGGGTGAGCATCGGCTACAACTTCGGTGCCGAGTGGGGTACGGCCCGCGACGCGACCGGAAACACGACGACCCTGGCACGCGGGATCTACACCGTAGCGATGGGTTTCGGCCTCACTGATCGCTGGGGCGCGTTCGTCGAAGTCTTCGGGGATGTCGCCTTGAGCGAGCCTGGCGGACCGGCTCACAGCATCGATGGCGGGTTCTCGTACTTGGTGCGTCCCACGATCCAGCTCGATGCCTACACTGGAGTCGGCCTCAACGATCGCGGCGACGACTGGTTCTTGGGGATCGGTCTCTCCATCCGGCTCGGAGACTGAGTCTTACCGACTCTCTGCTGGCGAGCATCGACCTACCGAGACTGCTCCAGGCACGCTGTCCAAAGGAAACTCCGTCGACTTGATCGAGCGGTGCTGATCTGCCTGGGACCGCCAGTACCGCTCCTGGTTTGCTGAGCGGCTCGGTGGACCTCTTCGAGGAGCACTCAAGCCCCCGGCCCCACCGCGCCAGGGCCTGTGGTGGTGCGAGTCGTTGACCAGTACGGATCGGCTCCGAAGCGGTCGCTGACGAAGTCCACGAAATCGCGAACGCGACGCGACAGGAAGCGCGTTGGCGGATAGATCGCGTAGATGCCGAGTTCAGGCCACCGATACTCCGTGAGCAACGGTTCGAGGTCGCCGCGCTCGAGTGCGTCGTGCACAATGAAGTCCGGCTCCATGACGATGCCACCACCGGCGCAGGCGAGCGCCGCTAAGAAGTCGCCGCTCGTCGCCCGCAATCCAATTGGCACCTCAACCGCGCCCGCGGCGCCCCCGGGGGCCAGGTAACGCCAGGTACCGGGGAAAGAGAGTTGCCGTATGCCAAGCAACGGTGCTCGCGCAGGTCGTCTGGAGAGCGCGGCCGTCCGTGCGAGGTGATGTAGTCTGGAGCGGCGCACACCACGTGGGTCGCGACCGCGATGCGTCGGGCGATGAAACTCGAGTCCTCCAGATCGGCGATCCGAATGCCCAGATCAAAACCCTCCTCCAAGAGATTCACTTTGCGGTCGTTCAAGTCGAGATCAAACTCGACATCTGGATGCCGGCTAACGAACTCGCTCGCGGCGGGAGCGAGGTGGCGAACACCAAAGCTCATCCGCCGTGGAGATTGCCGGCAACATCTACCAGGCTGGTCGGCTGCTAGTGCTAAGGCCCGGCGATGAGATCACCCTCAAGTCCAGGGGAGCCAGCCGGTGCATGTTCCTCGGCGGCGAGCCCATGGACGGCCCTCGGTACCTTTGGTGGAACTTCGTCGCCTCTTCGCAGGACTTAATCGAGCAAGGGAAGAGCGACTGGAAGAGCAACCGGTTCGACAAGGTCCCGGGAGACGACGAGTTCATCCCATTGCCCAAGAAAGCAAGGCTGCTACCCAGCCGCGAGGCCACGCCATGATCAAGAGTCACAAATCCCGTGCGCTCCACCCAGAAGCGTTGCTTGTGCCAGCTAGTCCTGAGAAAAACTCAGATCGAGGAGAGGCCTACCGAAATGAATAGACCAAGTGTGCCACTCAGCGGACTGCATCATGTGACCGCGATTGCCGGTGACCCAGGAGCCAACCACGCTTTCTATACAGAGGTGTTGGGCCAGCGGCTGGTCAAGAAGACGGTGAACTTCGATGAGCCCAACACCTACCATCTCTACTACGGCAATGAGGGCGGAGAGCCCGGCTCGATTCTCACTTTCTTCCCGTGGCCAGGCGCACGGCGCGGAACCGCTGGTGCGGGACAGGCAACCACGACCTCTTACCTAGTGCCGCCTGGCAGCTCTACCTATTGGCACGATCGGTTGCGAGCTGCGCAGGTCACCGTAGAACCCCCGAAAGAGCGGTTCGGTGAACTCGTGCTGACGTTGCTTGATCCCGACGGCATGCGCCTGGAGTTGGTCGAATCGCCGGGCGCCGAGAAGCTCGATGCTTGGCTTGGCTCGCATGCTTCTCCGATCGACGAGAGATTTGCGATTAGAGGCCTTCGTGGGGTGACACTGAGTACGGCCGAAGGCTCTCTTACTGCCAGCTTCTTGAGCAAGGCTTTAGGCTTCAGCGAAGTCGCGCAAGAAGGAGCAACCACTCGCTTCCGCATCGCGCAAGGACCGCTAGGCGCTCTGCTCGACCTTGAGACAATGAACCAGCACGGCAGATCAGGTGCCGGGGCTGTGCATCACATCGCCTTCCGAATTCGAGACGACGCGAGCGAACTCGATTGGCAGTCACATCTCGCGGAGTACGGCAGCCAGGTTTCACCGGTGATGGACCGGCAGTACTTCCGCTCGATCTACTTCCGCGAGCCAGGCGGAGTGCTGTTTGAGATCGCGACGGACCCTCCAGGGTTCACTGTCGACGAAGCGGCCGACTCTCTCGGCTCCTCCCTCAAGCTGCCTGCCTTCCTGGAGGAGCAGCGTTCTCGCATCGAGGCCGCGCTTCCGAATCTCGGCGTCAAGGCGCCGGGTGCGGCGTTATGATGCGTGTTCGCGGCGCGCAACCCTCGTCGGCTACATAGGACTGCTCGGCATTCGTGCACCTCGAACTGTAGGCACCGTCGTCACCTTGTTGGCGCAGAGCAAGGCCCATTCGTTGGCTAGCTGGTTCCGTCGGCGAGTCGACGGGCACTGAGTGAGTCGACGGGCACTGAGTGGGAATCCGGATCGGCCATCGTCGCGCTGCTAATGGTGGCGAACACCGCCTGGTCGATGTTGGCGTCCGAACGAACTGACGCTGCGAGCCACAGGTGGTGAATCCCTGCGCCAAGACTCAGCGTGCCTGAGAACACCATCCGACACCGGCCGGCGGGGGCAAAGGAAAGGGCTCGGCACCGGCAAACGGGTCCGGATTCGCCGCCGTCGACAATCGGTCTCGATCGCCGACGCTCAGCACCTGCACGCTCTCAAAGAGCTCGCTACTGCTGCTCATCTCCACCACAACCGAAGTCAGCGTAGCGGTGCCCTCAGACCCCGTCACCTCGATCAGCAGGTGAGCCAGTGGAGTCAACGCCGCTCCTACCAGAATCGGCAATGTATGCGGTTCGATGGATGCCGAGCTAACCTTGGCCAGGGCTGTGCTCTCTGGCGCCGGGTTCTGTGGCGCCGGGTTCTGTGGCGCCGGGTTTTGCGGCACCGCCATGGCAGCCATCGCTAAGAAGCCGCCCAAGGAAACGGACCCAGCCAGCTTGAGCAACCTGTATGCGAACATGTAGCAGAGGTACCGGCGCTCAGCTCATCTCCCGCCCACTGGCCCACGGCCACAACCAAGACTGTTCTGAACACCGCACCAACGCCTAAGCGACCGACCACTGCCGGCGCTTCGGTGGGTAAAGATGCCATTCGACGACCTAAATCTTGAGCAGGTGTACATGCCTTGGCACGCGTAGGGGCAAGAACAAGTCAGGCCAACCAACCATCGCTCGAGAACTTCGCAAGCGCCCGACCGCTGTGGGTTGCACTCTCACATTCGATGAATGCCGCGCTGCTGAATGGCGTACCAGCCCACAGCACGATAGGCCATCGCTCGAACACGCTGATCAGCCAGGAGAGGATTGCTCCAAGTGACCAAACATGAGAATGCGCAGCCACAGGATGCTGGAGAGATCGGCAGCACGATTCCTGACCAACAGAACTGCCCTGAACAAGTCAACAAGCATTGGAGCCTGCCGCGATTGCCAAAGCGCATCGGGCGTGCGTTTGGCGTCGGGCTCCTGCTATGGATCGTCTTGATCATGACCTCCTCCTTTCGAGCCCTTCCGCCCGGTACCCACGTCGAGGGGCGGTGGCACGAAGTCGCTGCCGGCTCCGTTGAGTTTCTCGCTGACATCACCTATACCGATGCTTCCGGCGCGATCATCCGAGAACAGTCGATCTTCGATTCACTGTTCGACTTGATCGATCAAGCGGAGAGCTTTCTGGCGCTCGACTTCTTCTTGATCAACGACTTTGCTGGAGATCCAGACAGCGCTCCTCGGGCATTGAGTAGCGAGTTGATCAACGCTCTGGTGAGCGCAAAGCAGAACAACCCAGACATGCCGATTGTGCTGGTCACCGACCCAATCAATCGGGTCTACGGCGGCGAGAACCATCCTGGCTTCGAGCAACTCGAGGAGCTTGGAGTACAGGTGGTGGAAACCAAACTCGAGCGACTGCGCGACTCAAACCCCACCTACTCGGTGGTCTATCGCACCCTCTTGAGCTGGTTCGGCAACAAGCCCGGCGGTGGCTTCGTTCCGAACCCGTTCGAGTCGGACGATGACACCACGCTACGCAGCTGGTTTCGTCTGCTCAACTTCAAAGCGAATCATCGCAAGCTAGCCGTAGCTGGTCGCTTCGACGGAACTGTGACCGGCTTTGTCACCTCCGCTAATCCACACGACGCGAGCAGCGGTCACTCCAATGTCGCGTTGCGATTCGAAAGCGAGGCCGCTCTTGACCTCTTCGAGAGCGAGGTCCAGGTTGCTGGCTTTTCAGGCGCCGACCTAAGCGCCATCGCCGACGCCATGCGCGAGCCTCGCAAGGCTCCTCCCCTAGAACGATCAATGGGATCCGCTGATACCGAGAGCGTAGACCCTGTCGAGTCGGGAGATCCGACGATCATCGATCCTGCGCCCGCCAACCCCGGGGATTCCTCTAAGACTGGCGTGGCCGAGGCTACAGAGTCCAGCGGTTTCGCCGAACCAGGGCCTCTGAAGTTGCGCGTGATTTCCGAAGCCGCGATCCGCGACGCTTTGTTCGAAACGCTCCGCTTGTCCAACAAAGGCGACGACGTGCGCATCGCAATGTTTTACATGGGCCATCGTGGCGTGGTCGAGGCACTGTTGCGTGCCGCAGCTCGCGGCGTCCGCATCCGGCTGATCCTCGACCCGAACCGAGACGCGTTCGGTCGAGAGAAAGGCGGCATCCCCAACCGCTCGGTCGCCAACGAGCTGATTCGGCGTGCCTCCAAGGCCGTCGCGAAGGGCAACGGCCGCGCAATCGAAGTGCGTTGGTACAACACCTCAGGCGAACAGTTCCATACCAAGATGACCTCGGCCACCCTGAACTGTTGTGAAGAATCCGAGTCGCGTCTACTGCTTGGCTCTGCCAACTACACGCGACGCAACCTGGATGACTTCAACCTCGAAACCAACATCGAGGTCCGCATGCCCAAGACCTCGAAGCTCGCGCGTGAGGTCACGGCTTACTTCGAGCGTTTGTGGACCAACCAGGACGGGAGTTTTACAGTGGACTACGATGCCTTCGCCGATGAGTCTCGGATCTCAGCTGCGAAGTATCGATTCATGGAGCAAACCGGACTCTCGACCTTCTAGTCTGGACTCACACTCGAGCGGCAGGCTCCGAAGGGTTCCTGCCGGCCATCCCGCGCCATGCACCAAAGAGCGGTTGCCCACGCAGAACGAAGGCGGTGAGATTCGACCGCGGAAGAGCAAGTGGGTGACGCAGTGAAAGCGACGCCCACCCACGGGTCCCCGTGAACGGACGCCGGTTCTCAAACCTGCAAGATGCAACCAACGGCAACTCCCCGGATCCGTAGCCAACAGTTGTGTAGATGTCCTCGAGCCAAGAAGACCTGGTCCACGCCTACATAAGCGGATTCGCGTCCTTGCTCAGAATCGCGAGGTACTCTCGGTAGCCATAGATCTCGAAAGAATTCTTTCGCCAATCGACACCAAAGTAAAAGACCCTTTAGCAACACCGTTGCCCTAAACAAGAGTCCTTTCTGGCAAATCGACGGCTTGTCAAGCACCGATGCAGATCAAACCCCCTTGAGGTGAAATGACAGCCGAATGTGAGACACAAGAGTCCAAATCGCGGAAGGGTTCCTCAAACAGCGCCGGTACCCTGCAACCTCAACCGGCGCCATCATGTAGTGTTTGTCTCCAAGATGACGACCCAACCGGAGCCCTGCGCCCCATGAGCCCTGACTCAATGCTGTTGCCCGGTAGCAAGACAAGGCGCTGGATCAACCGGTCACAGCTGGCCGTTCTTTGCTGGTTCCCACGGTGCGCTATTGCCGCTCTGCTGCTTCTCCACCTGAGCGTTTCAGGCAAAGCACACGCCCACCCGTGGGGTGGTCTGGTGGTGGACAGGCACGAACGAATCTTCTTCACCTTCGTCTGCCCGATGGTCGGCGAGCAACACGCCGCGTGCGTCTGGGAGTTCGACCCAGATCGCCCGCCAAGAGCTGCGCTCGAATCCGCGAGCTCGCCCAGCGACATCGTGCTGGCGCGCAGCCCCGGCGGCACGGTCTATGCCGCCGAGCGGCTGGCCGCCGGCGCCACGCATCAGGCCGGTCTCTGGCGGCTGGCGACGCCCGGGGGGTGGAGTGCAGTGATTCCGATGACCAGCGATCCGCGGGTGTTTCACGTGCAGGCCTACGCCGTCGACGACTCGGGCAACCTCTACTTCGCGCGTGATGCACGGCTCTTTATGAGAGCCCCAAATGGTTCAGTGTCCTCGGTCCAGATCGACGCCCCATTGGACCGCATCGACGCTCTGGTGTGGGGACAGGACAGGAAGCTCTACCTGCTGGATCGCGGGAGATTGTACGTCCGGCAGCCCGACGGGCGCCTGCGAACTCGGGCGACAGGCCTCAAGCAGGAAGACCCTGAGCACCTTCCTTTCTCAGGCGCGAACATCCTGTTCGACCTTGCGGTCGATGAGGACGGCGCCGCCTACCTCGCCTACTACGGCAACCGACGAGTCCTGCGGGTGAGCCCGTCAGGCAAAGTGACCACAGCCCTCGACGCCCAAGCACCTTGGTCTCCTCACGGTGTTGACGTCCATGACGGGAGCGTCTATGTGCTCGAATCCACTATCAGGCGCGCCGCGTGGTGGCGCTTCTGGCAGCGCCCCGAGATCGTACCGAGAGTTCGGGCGCTTCGTCCGGACGGCTCAGTGACGACGCTCTTCGAGTACGGCGCGACGGAGTAAGCGACGCTCGACATCCAGGACGGTGACCGACTGGCATCGGGAATGCCCATCGAGCCGCGATCGGGAGTTGCAGCCAAATCGCGCCCACGCCACTGGCAACCCAAAGACCAATCACTCGGCTATTCGGCGCGCTTTGCGCACATGGCGGAGGGGGTGGGATTCGTTCCCAAGCAGTCGAGCTGCAAGCCTCTCTACCAGTTGTCACACACATCGCAGAGAAACTCCACGCCTACACGATGCCAAGAGATCGACCGGTGACCTGCCAGACATCGCACTCTTAGCGACCACGGAGACGATTCGAGCCGACGACCTTCGTAGCGCGTTTGGACGAGACATTCGATTTCCGGCAGTACACATGCGCTGCCGTCACTACTGCCCTACCCACCCCACTTCTGTACACCGGAGTCGGCCTCTCCATCCGGCTTGGAGGCTGATCGTGACCCACACTCGGATGCGGCAGCGACACGGAGGTAATCGGCGGGCAAGTCCAATTGCCCGTTATCGGCGGGCAACTCCAAGTGCCCGTTACCGGTGGGAAACGCGAACGATTGCCCGCAACATACTGCTAGCGTTGGTCTATGGACGTTGCGACGACAAGGCAGGTTCTGGCTGCACTCGAATCGCATGGCGTGAAGTACGTTGTATTTGGCGCTGTGGCACTCAACCTACTGGGCCTCGCTCGGGCCACAGAGGATCTCGATCTATTTGTCGCGCCAAACGTCGAGAACATCCACCGACTCCGAGCCGCGCTCATGTCCGTCTTCAACGATCCTCAGCTTGAGGAGCTTACGCCGGAGGACCTCCTTGGCGAGTATCCCGCCGTCGAATACAACCCTCCGGGGTTGGCGTTTCATATCGACATTCTCACGAGGCTGGGTGACGCCTTCGCCTTCTCAGACTTGAAGAGTCGGCGTATCGACTATCAAGGAACCAAGGTCAGTGTTGTGAGTCCGCAGACGCTCTACGAGATGAAGAAGGACACGGTCCGTTTGAAAGACCGAGCGGACGCGGAGGCTCTGCGAAACGCCTTCGACCTAGAGGACTAGCGATGCCGATCCGAAAGTACAAGAGCATCAATGAGATGCCTGACGAGCGCTGGTATCCCGCGGGTAGCGAAGAGCTGTTTGAGGCCATTGAGCGGACCTGGAACCTAGCCGAGAGCATCCTGCCGCGTACCTTTCCTCCTGGACTCACAAAGTATCGATCGGCGCAGGCTCTTAAGCTCAACAAGGAGCAACGAGCGCTAAAGGCCCAAGCGAAGTATTGGCGCTCACAGACGGAGTAGACGGCGAAGTAACGGGGTCTGAACGTCTCCGCAAAGTAGTCGAGCTGGAAGCTCGAGTGTGCCCGCCGACCATCCCGCGCAATATGACAAAGCGCGCTTGCGCGCGCATGGCGGAGGGGGTGGGATTCGACCACGGAGGGGCTAGGGGCGGGTGGTGCAGTGACTGCGAAGCTAACCCACGGTCCCCGTGAAGGGACGCCGGTTTTCAAGTCTGGCGGGATACAACACCGAGCGACTCTTGGCAACAACCACCAACGGTCAATCCCCGTCTCGCCGGCACGCCCCTAGTTGTCGAATGCAGTCCTTAGTTGCTATCTGTTGCCACGCGATGCACCCAGAATTGCACCCCCCAAGAAGCGAGGGAAGAGGTTCGGCCCTACCGAGCGTCGAACGAGGCCGGATAGCTCGACGCGCTAGCTGAGATCGCACAAAAGTTAACCCTCGGCTATCCTTTGTGTGCCATGACATCACCTCCCGACGACATACACAGTAGCCCCAGCAAGGACGCTCTTTACGGCATAGCCCAGGATCAACACGGCTACTTCACAACGAGCCAGGCGATCCAAGCGGGCTACTCCAACCCACTGCTGCACAAATATCTGCGCAACGGCGAGATGCACCGAATTCGCCACGGCATCTATCGCCTTGTCCGCTTTCCCCCGTCGGAAAACGAGGGACTCGTTGTGCTTTGGCTCTGGACAAAGCAGGAAGGAACTCTCTCTCACGAGACCGCTCTTGCTCTTCACGATCTCTCAGACATCCTTCCGGCCAACGTCACGATGACCGTCCCAGCCCGCTGGGCGAAGCGCCGCATGCGCAAGCCAGTCGGCCTCGAGCTCCGCTACGCGGACCTCAAAGAGGCGGATTGGTCCTACAAAAGCGCCATTCCAATCACGACACCGCTCCGCACTCTGCAAGATTGCATCGAGGCGCACGTCGCACCTGATCTCATCGAGCAAGCACTTCGCCAAGCAAGACAGCGAGGCCTGATCTCACAGCCAGAAGCAAGGCAACTCAAGAACAAACTCCGCAAAGCCATCGGCGCCTCTTGACCATCCGGAGCTACGCAACCCCCCTGTCCTTCAAGCAGGCGCTTGAAGAGCGGCTGAAGACCGTCTCCTCTACAGGGGTCGACTTCGCTCGCCGACGCCAACTCTTGGTCTTCGATCGATTCCTTGCGCGCGTAACGGGAGTCCTTGGCGACGCTGTGACCCTGAAGGGCGGGCTCGCTCTCGAGCTACGCATCGACAGGGCTAGAACCACCAAAGACATCGATCTAGCCTTCGCCGGTTCGCCCCGAAAGGTCCTCGATGCTCTCCAAGGCGCGGGCCGAACCGACCTCGCCGACTTCATGACATTCGAAGTCCAACGCGACCGCCGCCATCCAACGCTCGGAGGGGATGCCCTACGTTACGAAGGCCACCGCTATCGAGCACTCTGTCAACTAGCTGGAATTGTCTATGGACAGCCGTTTGGCATCGATGTCGGCTTCGGAGACCCGATGGTCGGTAAGCCGACAACGGTGATCGCCGCGGACACTCTCGGGTTCGCCGGGATCGCGCCACCCAAAGTGCGCCTCTATCCAGTTGTCACACACATCGCAGAGAAGCTCCACGCCTACACCATGCCAAGAGATCGACCGAATACACGCGTTTCGTGATCTGCCAGACATTGCGCTCCTAGCGACCACGGAGACGATTCGAGCCGACGACCTTGGACGCGCGCTGGAAAAGACATTTGATTTCCGCGGTACACACGCCCTGCCGTCATCCGTCCCCGACCCACCCCACTTCTGGGAGGAGCCGTATCGAAAGATGGCTCAGGACAACGATCTTGCATGGAAAGACCTCGACGATCTTGTAGCTGCAGTCAGACTATTCCTCGAACCGCGGCTCAAGAGTGCACAGGTCCAAACCTGGGACCAGAGAAGGTGGCGTTGGAGGTGAACACTTCTCACTAGTTCGATCTCCCAAGGCGCCCAGAACTCTGCGGCAGGGATTCGGTCCCAAGCACTCGAGTTGCAAACTCGAGTGTGCCCGCCGACCATCCCACGCCAGACGCCAAAGCGCGCTTGCGCGCGCATGGCGGAGGGGGTGGGATTCGAACCCACGGTCCCCGTGAAGGGACGCCGGTTTTCAAGACCGGTGCATTCGACCACTCTGCCACCCCTCCAGGTAGCTACGAAACACTAACCGAGCCGCGGCGTCGAAGGCGGGACTCTTGGCGCGAGGGAGGACTTTGCACAAGCGCTCCTTTCGCGGAGCGGAAGCCTAGCGCGACTTGGCGCGTTGCGACACTCCCTGCCAGGCGATATCCGCATCAATCAGGGGCGTCTGTGCTCAGCAACTCTAGCGAGAGCGGCCTTCCTAGCTGTTGCGATGGGAACCCGCACCATCTTCTTCTACATCGCGGCTGGTATCGACCTTCGCCTGCTCTTCAACCGCTTCGAGACCATTCTCTCTCGAAGCCGTTTCTACTTGTCGATAGCGACTCCCACAGGGTGCACACGGAGAAGTTCGCAAGAATGGTCAAGGGTGCTCGCAATCGCGGTCAAGCACCGACCCACTGGACACAGGAGACTTGGGTCACGAAAGAACCCAGCGCCGGCCTCGGGGACAACCTCACGTCAGCGGCCGCCTCCCTGTCCAGTCCCAAGGAGACCCACCATGCTCAAGGTCCTTCGATCTCTCGCCTCTCACCGCTCGGCACCGCTACTTCTCGGCCTGTTGTCCGCCGCGCTTCTCGCCCCCGCACTATTCTCCGGCTTCCAACTCGACGATCACTTTCAGCGGTTTCGCTTGCTTGGCTTAGGCGAGCCTGCGATCGATCTGTTTGTCTTTTACGACGGCGACCCAGACACCAACCGCGCCCAGATGGAGAGTGGGCACTTGCCGTGGTGGTCGCACCCAACGTTGCGTCACGCCAATCTGCGCTACTTGAGCGTCTTATCCATGCAACTCGACTACCTCTTGTGGCCCGACTCACCGCTCTTGATGCACTTCCATAGTCTGATCTGGCTTGCGCTTCTCATCGGCATGGCCTTGGTGCTCTATCGGCGTTGTTTGCCGATGTGGCCCGCTGCCATCGCTGGGCTGCTCTACGCTCTCGACGATGCCCACGCGCTGCCAACGGCTTACCTGGCAAACCGCAACGCGCTGATTGCCACGTTCTTCGGCTTGGCCTGCCTCTACTGTCATGCGCGCCAGCGCCAGGACAAATGGCACCGAGGGGTTTGGCTCTCGCCGCTTTGCTTGGCACTGGCTCTTTCAGCAGGAGAGTTGGCGATCTCGACGGTCGCGTTCTTGGGGAGCTTCGCCCTGACTCTTGACCGAGGCACTTTGCTCGAGCGAGTGCGAGCGTTGATACCCAACGCGATTGTCTCCATCGCTTGGTTCGCTGTGCATCGAATGGGAGGATTCGGTTCGGAAGGATCGGGTGTCTACATCGACCCGTTCAGAGAACCAATCGGCTTTCTTCAGATAACGACAGATCGTGCCGCAGCGCTCCTTCTCGGGCAATGGACACCGTTTCCTTCCGACTGGGCGTCGGTGATCGAACTCGGCACCAGCGCAGCGCAGCCTCTGCGCATCGCGGCACTCATCACCGTCGCACTGCTCGCTCTTCTATTCACTGGAACCTTGCGGCGCGATCCGGCGTGTCGCTTCTTCCTACTCGGTTCACTAGTGTCGCTCGCGCCGGTCTGCGCAGTCACTCCCCAAAATCGCCTGCTCTTCTTCGTTGGCTTCGGCGCAATGGGAATGATCGGATGCCTAGCCCGCGACCTCACCGAACGCAGTGCCGCCCAGCCCGCGCCTTCGAGCAGGCTGGTACGCACCGGATTCGCCGCTCTACTCATCCTGCATCTGGTACTCGCTCCAGCCCTGGCCTACTTCTTTCTAGCGATGCAGAACGACGCAGCTCGCCGCATGGAAGCGGCTTCTTCGAGCGTTCCTGATCAGAACCTGGAAGGAAAAACGCTGGTCCTCTTGAACCCACCGGACTCTATCTACAGTGTGATGTCCATCCCGATGATGCGCATGAACGACGGCCGCGAGCGGCCTATCGCAGTGCGTGCACTTGCTCATGGCGGCTCGGCGATGAAGGTCCTGAGGGAGACCGCAACCACCCTTCACGTCACTCTTGAAGAGGGCCTGTTTCCCGATCCATTTAGTCGCTACTTCAGGTCCCAGGATGCACCCTTCACGGTTGGCGACAGAGTGAATCTGGATGGGCTGAGAGTTGAGGTACTCGGGCTCGACGCTAGCGGAGATCCACACTCGCTGCGATTTCAGTTCTCCAAGGCCTTAGATGATCCGTCACTCCTGCTCATGGCATGGAACGGCGCCGTGTACGAGCAATGGATGCCACCTGCCATCGGCGAAACTCAAAGTATCGCAGAGCAACGCGGACTCTTTGGCTAAGGGCCGCACCAACACAGAGCCGCGCGTCGATCTGCGATACTCGCGCCGTTCCCAAACGGCAGTGCTACTGATGCCAATGAGCATCGCCGGCCTTAGAGACGTGAATGAGCGCACGCAGATCAACCCAAAACAGACATCGACGTCTCGTTGAGCAGGTCACGAGCTATATCGCTGGCCATCTCGATGAACCGTTGGACCTTGCCTCGTTGGGACGGATCGCCGAACTCTCGCCTCACCACTTTCAGCGGGTGTTCAAGCAGGTGCTGGGCGAGTCACCGAAACAGTACGTGCGCAGACTTCGCCTAGAGCGGTCGACCTTCCTATTGCGCCAGCCCGGCGTCTCGGTCATCGACGTTGCGTTCGACTCGGGCTATGAATCCCACGAGGCTTTCACTCGCGCGTTTCACGATCGTTTCGGCGTTCCTCCTCGCCGGTATCAGACGCAAGCAGATGGAGTTCGACGCGAGACCACCGACCCCTTCGAAATCGTGTCGCTTGAACGAACTCGCTTGGCGTCGGTGCCATTCGTCGGACCGTACGATTCAGGCTTTGAAGCGTTTGCGAGGCTCGCCGACTGGGCGGCGCCACTCGGTCTTCTAGAACTGCAGAACATGATCGGGGCATCTACTGGGACGATCAAACCATCACGCACGAAACAAAGACGCGAGGCGAAGCCGCGCTCACTATCGACGAAGGGCTGTCGATAGGACCTGGCATCCGTGAACGGATCTTGCCGGGCGGTCGCTACGCCCACGTCTACCACCAGGGCCAAGGCAGCGTCCGTGGCACCTTTGACCGAGTGTTCCGCGACTGGTTTCCAAGCTCAGGCTGGCAACCCGATTCAAGGCCTATGTTCATCGAGTATCAGCGTGGCACGGATCCAATGGAAGCTTCGTTGTTCCTCAGCATTCAGCGCGCTTGATTCAGCTCCGGTCTCGACGCTGCTGAAGCTCGGCCCGCACCTCGCAACCGCTGCACCCACATTGACTAAAGAGCGCCCAGCTTTGAAGCGCCGCCCATGTAAGGACGCAGCACCTCGGGCACGACCACCGAACCGTCGGCCTGCTGGTAGTTCTCGAGCACTGCCACCAACGTTCGACCAACAGCGAGGCCGGAGCCGTTGAGAGTGTGCAGGAACTGCGGCTTGCCGCCGCCGTCAGGCCTAAACCGAAGGCCGCCGCGACGGGCTTGGAAGTCCTCACAATTCGAGCACGACGAGATCTCGCGGTAGGCGTTCTGGCCGGGAAGCCACACTTCAAGGTCGTAGGTCTTAGCGGCGGCAAAGCCCATATCGCCAGTGCACAGCGTCATCACGCGATACGGCAGTTCTAGAAGATCAAGCACCTTGCACGCCTGGCTAGTGAGATCCTCAAGGGCAGCGAAGCTTTGATCGGGATGCGTGTACTGCACAAGCTCGACCTTGTGAAACTGATGCTGGCGAATCAGACCGCGCACATCCTTACCGTACGAGCCGGCCTCTGAACGAAAGCACGGGGTCCACGCGGTATAGCGCAGCGGCAGATCAGCTTCCTCGATCACCTCGTCGCGATGCAGGTTCGCTAGCGGGACCTCTGAAGTTGGGATCAGGTAGTAGCCGTGCTGCTCGACGCGGAACGCATCTTCGGCGAACTTGGGCAACTGACCACTGGCGGTCATCGACTCCGAGTTGACCAGCAGTGGTGGGTTGACCTCGGTATAGCCGTGTTCACCGGTATGCAAGTCGAGCATGAAGTTTGCGAGCGCGCGTTCCATGCGTGCTCCCCAGCCGATCGTGGCCGTGAAACGGGCGCCCGCGAGCTTCGCGCCACGCTCGAAGTCGAGTACGCCAAGTTCAGGGCCGAGGTCCCAGTGCGCCTTGGGTTCGAAATCGAACTCGGGAGGCTTGCCGACTAAACGCTGCTCTTGGTTGTCTTCTTCGCTGGCACCTTGAGGGACTGAGGCGTGCGCGATATTAGGCACCGACAGTTCGAACGCCTCCAGTTCCTCATCGACTGTGACGAGCGCGGCCTCAGCCTCGGCAATCCCTTGCTTGAGCTGGCCGACAGCGGCAATCGCTTCGCTTGCATCCTCGCCTTGCGATTTCTTCTTGCCAATGTCTTTGCTGGCCTCATTGCGCTGGCGCTTGAGGTCCTCAGCAGTGACCAGAATTCCACGGCGTTCAACATCGAGTTCTGTCCAACGATCGTAGGCTTCGGGCTCGACGCCTCGTTGTTGCAATGCGGCACGCAGCTCATCGCCGCCGGCGCGCAGTCGTTCTCTACTCAGCATAGGTGATTCTTCTATGGTCGTTCGGCCGATGGTCGGCTGCAGATAGCCCGTGGCAAGGCTTCGGCGCGTGCCCTCCACAGCGGGCGGCTAGCCTATCGAGATTGGACACGTGATCGTGTACCCCAACAACGTCGAACACAGTGTTACCGTCGCTGCGATGAACGGCAACTCGCACGCGCAGCCTCCGATACGGCGGTCCTTCAGCAGGGTTGCTATCGGGCTCGTCCTCCTAGCAGGAGGATGGCTCGCTGTGCACGTCACTTTGGTCAACGGCCCCGGAGTGGTGGAAGCACAGTTCCTCGCCACGCAAGCAGTCCTCGCGCTCGGGTTGCTCTTGGTTTGCTTCCTTGCAATCCCGACCGACCCGCGATCGAGCCGCCTGAGCGCACTACTCCTATGGAGCCTAGTACTGCCGTTCATCGCGCTCATCGGCCTGCCCTATGGCTTGCGCCAATTCGTGGCAGCGATCACCCTCATCCCGATCGGAGCCGCCTTGGTGCTCTTGTGGCGCGCTTCGGGCCAGGAGGTCGCAGATCAGCGCACGACCGAGAATGTCGGAACAGCCTTGGTCCTCGGGTTTTCCACCCGGCTCGACGTCGTCACCGTTGCCGCATCTCTGGCGCTAGCAGTCGTACTGGAGCCCATCACCATGGTGACGGCGAGCAACGAAGAACGGCTCGAGCTGGTCGCAATCGCCATGTTGATTGGCATAGCGACCGCCTGGCTCAGACGCACCTGGGGACTGAACGCGCTGTGCGCCGCTTGCGCGGTCATCGTGTTCGCTGGTGCCCATTGGTTCACCGGTCTTGCGCTGATGGCGTGCGCCGCGATCGAGTGGGCCGTTGCGAGCCAACGCGCACATCGGCTCGCCCGTCTGGCAGTGGCCGCTATGTTCGTCGCGGCGGCGTGTGCCGTATCGTGGGTTGGCCTGTTCGTGGTGATGGCGGCCTGGGCGCAGCGCGCACGACGGGGTTGGCTGGCGGCGCTGGTGGTAGTCGGGGCCTTGTTTGCTCTTGCCTTGCCCTCAAGACCTTGGGGCGCCGTCGGTGAGAGTCTCTTTATCCTCGTATTGCTCATGCCGATTAGTGCTGCAGCGATGATGCGCGACGAGACCGCAACCAACTGGCTGGGACTGCGCCTCGAAAGCGACGAACTCTGGCGTCTGCTCACCGGAGTCGCTCTGGCCGCGGTGACCCTGCGCACGCTCGAACCCAATTTGGCAATCGTCCCCGCAGCGCTCCATTGGTGTGCGCCGTTCAGATCGAATGGCCCCCTCAACCGCGAGCGCATCGTCGCGACCATCGGTAGCTGGCTCGGTCTTTGGCTTGGCGCAGTCGCACTCGCCGCCAGCTACCCTTGGCTGCGCTCGGCCGGAGTTGGCGAACAGATCGGCACCGCCAGAGCGATCGGTGAGACACCGTCCTGGCTGACCCTGGCTCTGTGCACGGGAGCGGCGCTAATCGCGGGATTCGTAGTGGTGACCGGCACAACCACCAAAAAGCGCTCCGCGCTCCTTAGTACAGCCGCCTTACCGATCCTTGCGCTGTGCTTCTTGGCTGCGGTTGCACTGTGCCTCTTTGGAACTCACGTCGGCGTCAACCGCACCATTCACCAGTGGCCACCGCATGTGCTCAAGGCTGATGCGCCCGAAGCCGCCTACGAGTTGCCAGCAGACTGGGTGGCGGACCAGAACGGCGCCGAGCCTGGCGCGGCGGTCGTCCTGTGGATCGACACCTTCCTCGCTTACGGCGCTGGACTCGAGCCAAGCACCGTGACAGCAACCGTCCTGGTCGAGGGATTCGAAACCACCTTGGCTTCAGAGCTGCGCTCCGGAACGCACACTGGGGAGGGGAGCGGTCCACTGCCGACCCAACTCCGGCCGTTTGCCCATTGGTGGACCGACGATGAGCCGCCACTACTCGGTCAACGTTTCCGTAGCCGGCTGCTACTGAAAGCCGCGGGTCACGCAGTCAACACTAGCCAGACCGCCAATCGCGGCACCGAAGCGTCCGTGCGCGTCGAGCGCAACCCGGAACTGCCACCCCAGGTGCAGCTGCGCATCGATCGGGTCTCGATCGGCAGCGTGGTCTCGATCGGCAGTGTGGGGTCGATCGAATGACCGCTGAAGCACGACCGCAAGTCGCAGTGGTCGTCGCCACGCTCGGCACCAGCGACCTGCTCGAAGAATCACTCGAAGCCATTGGCCGGCAGCGCAAGAGCGTCGACCTCGAGCTCATCGTGGTCTCTCAAGGAACACTCAACGAACAGACGACTCAGATCGTGGACCGCTGCACCGATCGTCACATTCGTTGCGAACGACCAATCGGTTTTGCGGCAGCGAACAACCGAGCGCTGCAAGATCTAGTTCGGCTCGAATCAGCCGCTCCCGAGTTCATCGCCTTGATCAACGACGACGCAATCATCGACGACACCTGGCTCGCGCGCCTGATCGCACAGCTACAAACCCACCCGCAAGTCGGTGCGGCACAAGGCCTAAACCTCATCCGTCGCAGAACCGGCATCAGTACTCTGATTGATGGCGCCGGCATTCGCTGGAGCCCGCAGCGCCAGGCGGTGCAGATCGGCCACTGCGTCGAGGTTTCAGACTTCACCGAGAACACAGAGAACCCCGAGAACGGCGAGAACGTGCGCATGCTATTCGGGGTATCGGCAACCGCGGCAGTCTTTCGGGTCGAGGCGCTACAGTCCGCCATCAAAGCTGGCTGCAATGTGTTCGAGGAATCGCTAGACACCTACTACGAGGACGTGGACCTCGCTTGTCGCCTGCAGCGCTCAGGGTGGAGCGCCTTGTGCGACGTCACCGTGCGCTGCGAACACGCTGGATCATCGAGCGCCCCCAAGAAACGCCAACGCCTGTTGATCGCTAACCGGCACTTAGTCCTCGCACGCCATCTCGGGCGTGGCTACCTGCCATCCGTGCCCGCCTTAATGCTGCGTGACCTGCGCGACTTCGGCGTTGGCGCCCTGCGCGGATGGGCGCGGGCAGCCCGACTCCTACCCCGCTTCTTGAGCTGGCACGCAGCCCATCCTCTCGAAGCTGTAACGAGCCCTCGGTGAACTCGGCGCCCGAACTGAGCGGCATCGTTGTTCACTGGCGCAACGAAACGGAGCTCGGCCAGCTCCTTGCGGCCTGGCCTCGCGATCAGCGGTTCGCTCTGACCATTGTCGACAACAGCGGCAGCATCGCGGCACTTGCAGCAGAGCACCCCTGGGCACAGTGGATCACTCCGAGCCGAAACCTCGGCTTCGGCGGAGGCGTCAACGAAGGCGCACGCCGGTCCAACGGTCGTTGGCTGTTGGTGCTCAATGCCGACACGGTGGCGAACCTCGAAGCGCTCGAGCAGTTGTTGGCGGCTGCCGAAGAGTATGAGCAGCATGACCCACAAGTTGCGATGGTCGCACCGCGTCTGATCGACCCAGATCTCAAGAGCGATGGCACTCGCAGTCAACACCGCTGGCAGCTGCGACCGCTCACCGAGCGCCGTCACCTATTGGCGCAATGCCTGTTCTTGAGCAGGCCGCGCGGACCAGCAATCGAGCCCGCGGACGGCGCAGCCGTCGAGCAGCCTGCGGCGGCAGCGCTCTTGGTCCGTCGCGATGCTTTCGTTGAGATCGACGGATTCGACGAGCGCTTCGCGCCGGCTTGGTTCGAGGACGTCGATTTCGCCCAGCGCCTCGCAGACGCAGGCTACGTCGGTCGCTATGCGCGGCGTGCGGAGTTCACACACGCGGGCGGCGCCAGTGTGCCGTCGTTGGGCTTCGCTCGCTTCTTGCGCATCTACTATCGCAACCTGCAGCGCTTTGCGTTGGCGCGAGGCTGGCGTGTGGTGGCGGCGACCGCTCCCTTGATCGTCGCGATCGCGGCAATACTGCGACTGCCAACCCTGCTCGTGCGCGTGCCCAGGGCCTCGCACTCACGCACCGCAGCAGCCATCGCCTTGATTCAACTCGCGACCTCTGCGGTCACCGGATGGCGCTGGCCACCGCGACAGGATCGCGACTCGTGAGCCTGCACAACGGACTCCTCATCTGCACCGTGACGCACAACTCGGCTGCGCATCTCGCCGGTTGGTGGGAGGCGCTGTGTGCACTCGATGTGCGGGACTTAAGGGTGCGCGTGGTCGCTGTCGATTGCGCCAGCAACGACAACAGCGTCAAGACACTGAGAGCTCTCGAAGCTGGTGGCGGCGCATCGCCAGCGCTGCAGGTGATCGCTGCTGATGACAACCTGGGCTTCGCCGGCGGCATGAACCGCTGCCTCGCCGAACTCAAGCCCCACGATGCTTGGGCGCTAGCGCTCAATCCAGACGCGCGACCCCACAAAGACTGCTTGCCTCACCTCGTGTCCGCCTTCACCCGCTACACGCCGCGCGGCTCGGCCGAAGGATCCAGCTTTCGCGTCGGCTCGGTGACCGCACGATTGGTCCGGCCTCAGTGTGAGGCCAACGAAGGTAGGGTACTCGACGCCTGCGGCATGCGCTGGACACGCCAGTGGCGCCATCTGGATCGCGGATCGAGCGAGCCCGACGACGGTCGGCTCAGCGAAGCCGAAGAGGTCTTTGCTGGCACCGGAGCAGGAACGCTCTACAGTCTTGAGGCGCTCCATGACGTGGCCCTACCTCCATCAGAGACCAGCGCCGCGAAACACGCTCAACCCTTCGACGAAGACTTCCATTCGTTTCGCGAAGACGCCGAACTGGGTTTGCGCCTGCAGCGCCGAGATTGGCGATGTATCTATGAACCTCAAGCGGTGATCGAGCACGGCCGCTACAACCTCCCCGAGCGGCGCTCGAAGATGAGCACGTCGATCAACTACCACTCGCTCAAGAATCGGTACCTGTTGCGCCTACTGCACCAAAGCCCCTTCAATCTCGCCTTGACGCTGCCAGCGCTCATTCGTGATCTGGCGATCTTGCCGTACGTGCTCTTGCGTGAGCGTTCCTCGCTTCGGGCTTACACATTCTTGATCAAGCACCGCGCTCGGCTGCTCCGCAGGCGAAGATGGCTCAAAGCCCAGCAGACCGCACCCAACTCCCGCGTCAACCGTTGGTTCAGCGCGGACGCGTTCCCCCTATCGTTCGATCAAGCGAGCGAGCCGTGAGCACCCAGAAGCCGTTGCGCATCGCCCTGATGGGAAGTCGTGGCATTCCGGCTCGATACGGCGGCTACGAGACCTTCATGGAGCAGCTGTCCAAGCGGCTGGTCAAACGTGGCCACTCGATCACGGTCTACTGTCGATCGCACTACACCCAACGATCCGAGCGCTACATTGATGGCGTTCGCTTAGTGGTCTTGCCGACCGTTCGCACCAAGTATCTCGACACTCCGGTTCACACCCTGCTCTCGACCATCGACGCCGTGTGCCGCCGCTTCGATGCGGTGCTGCTCGTCAACGCCGCCAACACCGTCTTCGTCCCGATTCTGCGCGCCGGCCTCATTCCAACCGCCCTGCACGTTGACGGCCTAGAACAAGAGCGGGCCAAGTGGGGACGGCTAGGCCAGATTGTCTATCGAGTCTCCGAGCGGCTCGCCACGCTTGTACCCCATCGCCTAGTGACCGACGCGCGCGCCATCGAACGTCACTTCTTGGAGCAGCATTCAGCAGTCTCGACCATGATCCCCTACGGCAGCGACCTTGAACCTATCTCGACCACCGAGACCCTGGAGAGTTTGGGCCTCGAGCCCGACTCCTACTTTCTGTACGTCTCTCGCTTTGAGCCTGAGAACAATCCCCACCGGGTGGCCGAAGCGTTTCGCGCTTCCCATGCGAAGCGCAGGTTGGTGATGCTCGGATCTGCACCCTACGCCGACGACTTCATTCGCAGCTTCACCGAAACGGGCGATTCGCGGATCCTCTTTCCCGGCGCTCTGTATGGCGACGCCTATCGCGAACTGCAGACCCACGCCTACGCCTACGTGCAAGCCACCGAAGTCGGCGGTACGCACCCTGCGCTGCTCGAAGCAATGGGCTTCGGCAACTGCATCTTGCTCAACGATGTACCTGAGAACCGCGAAGTGGCCGCCGACGCCGCGCTGCTGTTTCGTGCTCGCGAACCCGAAACTCTCACTCAGTTGTTTGATGCATTGGACGACGATCAAGAGACTGTTGCTCGCTACCGGCGGGCGGCGAAGGCTCGCGCGCAAGATGAGTATTCGTGGGACGCTGTCACCCAGGCCTACGAACAGCTATTCCTAGAGCTCAGCGGGGCGCGCTAAGCCTCACGCGATTCGGCTCTTCGCAGCAAGAACCCACCAGACAGAGCAGCCTCTTGAGGCAAAGCGGTCTCAGACCCCGAAGCTCTTGCATCGCAAACTCTGCCTCAACATCCTCCCGCTCGCGCTCGTAAGTCTCTACAATAGAGATAATTGCGCAAGGTAATCTCTTCGCTCGGAACGCGGAGAGGACGCTGAGGGGACTAGATGCTCAAACAACGAGCCCGAATGCTACACGGGTCGATTTTCGTGCTGGACCTACTACTGGTAACGGCTGCGTTCGTGCTCGCGTTCCTGGTCCGCGACGGCTGGCTGCCCAGCGTTGCGCCCACGCTCTTCCCGAGCCGGCTCTATCCGCTGACCCAGTACTTGCCGCTGTTGCCGATCGCGCTCTTGTGCTGGTCTTTCGCGCTGGTCGCCAACCACATCTACCGATCGCACCGCACCATGACCTTGGCGTCAGAGGTGCTGTCCGTGTTGCGCGTGACATTGCTGGCAACGGTTGTGTGGTCGCTGTTCTTCTTCATCACCCGCTTTGACTCCTATCTGCTTCAAGGCGACCGCCTGAGTCGCGGTTGGGTGGTGGTGTTCGCGATTCTCGCAGCTACACTCCTGCTGCTCGAGAAGCTCGGCATTCGGCTCACCTCTCGCTACGTTCGCCAGCGCGGTTTCAACTACCGCACCCTAGTCATCGTCGGCACTAACCGGCCCGCGCGCACGCTCGCTGCATCGATCAACGATCACTCCTATTGGGGCTTCAAGCTGCTCGGCTTCGTCAAGACCCGGAGCACCGACCGCGACCCCAAACGCAACCTCGGAGGACCTTTGCTCGGTTCACTTGAGGACCTTCCCCAACTGCTCGAAGACAACGTGGTGGACGATGTCTTTTTCTCGGTCTCCCATCGAGACTTAAGAGAGCTCGAGAGCTCGTTTGCTGCCCTCCACGAGCAAGGTGTCCGCACCCGCTTCCTCTTGGACCTAGCACCGGTTGCCCCTAGCCGGATAGAGCTCGAAGAGATGGGTGGAGTTTCTCTCTTGAGTTTCTCCCGCGCACCCACTAGCTACGCCCAACTACTCGCTAAGCGATCCATGGACGTCGCCCTTGCCACCGTGCTTGCGCTCTTTGGATTGCCCCTGGTGCTGCTCATTGCGCTGGTGATCAAGATGACATCCACCGGCCAGGTGGTCTACCAACAGACGCGGTGCGGCTTGAACGGTCGCACGTTCACCTTGTACAAGTTCCGCACCATGGTCGACGGCGCAGAGCATCGTCAATCCGAACTTGCCCACCTCAACGAGATGGACGGGCCCGCCTTTAAGGTTCGCCGAGACCCGCGGGTCACTTGGATCGGTCGATTCTTGCGCAAGTTCAGCCTGGACGAACTGCCTCAGTTGTGGAACGTCCTGCGCGGGGACATGAGCCTGGTCGGGCCTCGCCCCCCAGTGCCAACCGAGGTCGCGCAGTACAGCCGCGGGCAACGCCGCCGACTGTCGATGAAGCCGGGGCTCACCTGTCTGTGGCAGGTTTCCGGTCGCAACAACGTCGACTTCGATCGTTGGATGGAGATGGATCTTGAGTACATCGACAAGTGGTCGCCGATGCTTGATCTCAAGATCATCCTAAAAACGATTCCTGCAGTTCTGAGCGGGCGCGGCGCTTCCTAGCCCTTCCTAGTCTCGTGGCGTGGCCACGGCCTCCGGCACAGGCACAGGCACAGGCACAGGCGGCAAAACCAAGCATCGCTGACCCCCGTCTAGCGCTTGAGGGCCACCAACTTGGCGGTCGACGAACTGGTCGCAAGCACCTTGCCCCCGTCGAGTTCGGTTAGCCGCGACTCCAAAAAGACGATGCTGCGACCCGGCTTTGCGATCCAACCATCCGAGACCACTTCAGTCTGTGCGCGCGCGGGGCCAAAGAAACTAACCTTGAGCTCGAGTGTCGCCAGCCAGATGGAGCGATCCGCCCGAGACATCGCGGCAAACGCCATCGCCGAATCCAACCAACCGGTGACGAACCCGCCCTGGGCAATGCCGCCGGAATGGCAGAACTCAGGCTTCACGATGTAATGGATGCGGGCAGTACCGGCTTCGGCATCGACCGAGCGTTCACCGGTCGCCCCCAAGGCTTGGCTCAGTTCATCTGGCGGGGCTAGCTCGCTCATTGCAACTCCATCGGGGGCTTTGGTTCGGTTGGTGGCGTCAAAGGACGGCGATCCTTACAGGGACACAGCGATTCTCCAAGCACCGGCCTACGGTACTCGCGCCCGCATGCTTGGTTCTCTTGGCCGAAGCTGACAAAATTCCGGCCCCATGAAGTCTGGCGCTTCGTTAGCGCGAGCCATGGATCGCGGTCGTATGAGGTCTATCCCCGTCGACCCAGAACTGCTTCGGAAGAGACTTTGGTTCAACCCCCTGCACAGCGCTGCGTTCTCGTTACTGGATCCACTCGCGGCATTGGCCGGGGCATCGCCGAACGCTTGATTGCCGACGGCGCGGTGGTCGGCCTCCACGGCCGCGATCTGGACGGGGTAAAGCTCACGGCAACGGAACTCCATCCCGAACGCGCTCTGCCCTTTAGCGCAGACCTGTCAGACCCGGCTTCAGCCAAAGACCTGGTCGATAGGTTTGTCCAGGCCACCGGGCGCATCGACGGCCTGGTCAACAATGCTGGCAGCGGCCGCGCGATCCCCTTTCGGGCTCTCACGGTCGACAGCTGGCAACAGACCTTCCGCATCAACCTCGAAGCCGCGATGGTCGCGTCACAAGCCGCCTACACGCTAATGCGTAAACAAAAGCGTGGCGCCATCGTCAACATAGCTTCGCTGTCAGCGCACGGGCCAGGTAAATGGATGGGAGCCGACTACGCTGCATCCAAAGCGGCCATGGTCAGCCTGACTCAGAGCCTGGCACTGGAATCGGCGCGCTTTGGCATCCGTTGCAATGCAATCTCCCCAGGATTCGTTGAAACCGATATGACCAACGACCTCCCAGACGCGTTGCGCGGCGATCTCGGCATCCCGCTCAAACGCATGGCAACCCCTGCCGACATCGCCGGCGTAGTGGCGTTCCTTCTAGGGGAAGACGCCGCTTACATGACCGGTCAGGTGCTGCACGTCGATGGCGGCATGTGGATGAACGGATGAGCAATTCGAGGGCACTAAAGCGCCGGGTCGCGGTGACTGGCCTTGGCATGGTCACCTCTTTGGGCCACGATGTCGAAACCAACTGGCAACGCCTGCTAGCCGGAGAGAGCGGCCTTGGTGTCATCCGCAGTTTCGACGCCTCTGGAAACACCGTGCAGCACGGTGGCGAGGTCGACACCTCTGCCTTTGAGCATCACCAACGCGGCAAGCTGCGGCGCGCCGATCGCACGGTCCGGTTCGCAACTGAAGCCTCACGGCAGGCGTTGCTCGAAGCTGGCCTGATCCCCCATGAGCGCGAAGAGGATCTCAAGTCGGAACCAGCCGAGGGACTCGACGTCGCCAATCTGTGGGGCTGCGGCTGCGGTCCATGCGGCGCTCTTTACAACGCCAACTTACGATTCGCGGACAAGGGTCCTCAGGGCATGCGGCCGAGCAGCGTCCCCGCGTGCATGGCGAACACGATCTCGGCCAGCGTCTCCATCCAGTTCTCTTTGCGCGGCACCAACCAAGTCATCGTTTCGGCGTGCACTTCGTCCACCAACGCTCTCGGACAAGGGTTCCGCTTGATCCAAGACGGCTATGCCGACACCGTCCTGTGCGGTGGCGTTGATGCCTGCTCCGACCCCTTCTACTACGGTCTGTGGAACAACCTGGGCGTGCTCTCCGTGCTGCCCGAGCCAACCACGGCTTTGCGACCATTTGACCGCGATCGAGCGGGCACACTGCTCGGTGAAGGAGCTGGGGCCCTTGTGCTCGAATCTTTCGAGAGCGCCGAGCGACGCGGCACGCGCATACGCGGTGAGATCAAAGGCTACGGAGAGTCCTCAGACGCCACCCACCTCACCAGCCCATCGGTTGCCGGGCAAGCTGTTGCGATCCGGCGCGCGCTGCAAAGTGCTGACGCCGTCGCCAGCGACATCGCCTACATCAACGCCCATGGCACCGGCACCCAGGCCAACGACATCACCGAGTGCCTGTCGATTCGCGAAGCTCTGGGCGACGCCGCGGGGTCGATTCCCATCGGCGCGAGCAAGTCATACTTCGGACACACCTTAGGCGCTTCAGGCGCCATTGAAAGTGTCGTCACCGTGCTCGCACTAGAATCTGGAACCGCACCGGCGAACCTCAATCTCGACCACCCCGATCCCGCCTGTGACGTGCAGTTGATCGGCAACACACCGTGCACCTTGGCCCCCGGCTTGGCGATGAAGAACAGCTTTGGCTTTGGCGGTGGCAACGGTGTTCTTGTTCTTGGTCGCTCACCTGATTCCCCACTTAACCTGGAGACACCATGAGCCGTGCAGACCTCCTGCAACGCCTCGGCGACGTCATCGAAGAATCCTCAGCCGAAGACGTCGATTGGAGCGACGTCACGGAAGAAACTCCGCTCGAGTCTTTCGGCTTCGACTCCCTCTCCGTGCTCGACCTGATCTTTGATCTGGATCAAGAATTCGGCACCCAGCTCGCCGCCGCTACAATCCTCGAGATGCAAACGGTGGGCGACCTAGTGACGTGTCTCGAGGGAACCAAGACCGCGTGATCTGGGGCAGCGCCCCGGCGGAGCCCTCACCCTCGACGCAGGCCGGACCAGCCAAGCGCTTTTTGATGCTGCGGGTCGTGCCGCTGCTGGCAGTCAGTCTGATCCGGTTGCTCGATTTCACCTGGCGCTACCGAGAGACGGATCGGCATCACTTCGACGCCGCCCGTGCCGCTGGCAAGCCGATCGTCGGTGCGTTCCTGCATGGACGCATCTTCTTGCTCTTGCGCTTCATGGGTCGGTCCCGCAACGGGCGGTGGCTGTCGATGTGTTCCAAGAGCCTCGACGGAGACGCCATGGCCAAGGTCGAGGAGACGTTCGGCTTCGAGGTCATCCGTGGCTCGTCCGGTCGAGATGGCCTGCAGGCAATCCTCGACATGATCCGGCGCGTGCAAAAGGATCCCGAACTCTCGTCCTGTCTAGCAATTGATGGCTCGCGCGGTCCCCGTGGGAAGGTCCAAGGCGGCATCATCTCGCTGGCACAACGCACCGGCGGGTTGATCGTCCCGATCACCGCAGCCGCACGTCCCAGCTACACCCTCCGCAGATCCTGGGATCTCACCCTCTTGCCCTGGCCCTTCGCCCGGGTCGATGTAATCTACGGCGAACCCATGGCACTTCCTCCACGCTTAAAGGCAGAGGAATTCGAGGCCTGGCGCGCAGAGCTGGAGGCACGGATCACCGCCCTCCAGCACCGAGTCGACGAGATCAGTCGCGGCTAGCGATCGGATCCCGACCCGGTCTCCGCATCGATCGACTCCTCAGGCACCAGGCGGCCTTCGACCACATTCGCATCGTCAAAGAGGATGCGAGTGAAGTCTCGCACTGACTCAACGGTAACCGCTTCGAGCCGTTGCTCGAACTTGTCGAAATCAGACCAAGGACGTTCGTCTTCGACGTAGTTCTGCATAACGCCAAGCCAGAATCCGTTCTGTTCGAGCTGCGTTTCGCGACTCCGACGCCAACTCTCCTTAACCTTGTCGATCGCCTCTTGCGATGGGCCGTCGCTCTTGAACACATCAATCGCAGCCTGCGTCGCGGCGAGCAGCTCGTCCACGCGTTCAGGATCGGTGCCGAAGCCGATGTTGGCGCTATAGCGACCGCGCGGCAGACGACTGATGCCTGTCCCGACCCCCACGCCATAGACCCCACCCAGATCCTCGCGTAGAACTTCGCGCAGCCGGATGCGCAGCGCTTGACCAACCGCAGACGCCACGTTGGACCGCGCGATACTCCATTCGGTATCGCCAAAGTAGCTGAGCTGCACCTGGGCACGAGGCTCCAAGCCCTTCTGCACAACAAACTTGCGAGCCCCGGTTGCGGGGTACGCGTTGACGTCCTTCCAGGTCTCTTCACGGTCGAGATTCGGCAAGCCCGCGAGCCAACGCTCCACTAATGGCCGCATCTCATCAAGCTCGAAGTTGCCAACAAAGAAGTACTTGAAATCCGACGCATCAGCGAAGCGCTCTTTGTAGATACGCAATGCTTCATGCGCGTCCATCCGCTCCACGTCTTCGGCTTCGAAGCCTTGTCGACGCGGGTGATCACCAAAGAACTCCTCCCGCTGTCGCTTGTTGAACCAGTATCGCGGCGACGCCTTCTGATTCTCGAGAATTCCGCTGATGCGGCTTTTGAGAGACTGGAAGGCAACTTCGTCATAGCGCGGCGCGGTGAACGCCAAGTAGTTCAACTGGAACAACGTCTCGAGATCCTTGGGCGACGCGCTGCCTCCAACGCTCTCTTGCCGCTCACCAATGTTGGCGTCGATGCGGACCGCTTTGCCGGTGAGTTTCTTGCCCAACTCAATCGGTCCCAGGGAGCCGAGCCCCATCTGCATGACCAGACCACCGGCCTGGGATGCGTTGAAAAATTCTTCGTCTGAAACCAGTGAATGGCCACCGGGGCTCGATGCTGCCATCAAGATCTGGTCGTTCTTGAAGTCGGTCGTCTTCAAGTAAACCTCAATGCCATTCGACAGCGTCCATTTGGTTGCGTCGACTTCGGGAATGGTCTCTTCGCTAGTGATCTTGCCTGGCTCGGGCTGCACTGCAACCAACGGGTCGTCGCTGGTGCGGTCGACCCACGGCGTAGTTGCTACATCGTCGATCTCATCAAACACCGCCAGCAGCTGCGCTTCGCTCGGCAAATCTGCGGCTTCAGTATCTGGGCCGCTCACCAAGATGACGCGGTTGGCTTCGATCGGTTGGTCCTCGCCGCCGGTCATCCATTGCTCGGCACGAGCATTGATCTCTTCGATCGTCACTCCAGGCACTGCGTCCACATAGAAGTCACGCAAGAACTCCACACTCGGCGACGGATCGCCCTCTAGGAAGAAGCTCACATAGCCGCCGACCAGAGATCTCGACTCCTGCTTGTCGCGCTCTTCGTAAGCGCGCTCGACGCCGCGCAGAAAATTTTCCTTGCCACGTGCGAGTTCGGAACTAGTGAAACCGTGATCCCTGACTCGCTTGGCCTCGACCAGCATGGTCTCGAGCCCTCTGGTGACGCCACCGTCGTTAACGCTGGTGACCAACCGATAGATCGACTTGGTACGCCCTAGCGACGCATCAAAAGCGAACGCAAACTGGTACGGCGGATCCGCTGTCTGAGCCAGCTCTTGGAGTCGACCGATCATCATGTTGTGGTAAAGCTCATCAACCACGTCCTGGCGCAACGCGTCGAGGGTCATGGTCTCGCCGTAGGGCGGCCGTTTCCATCCCACCGCAACGCGGCTGGACGTCGCCTCTGGATCAGAGACGATGCTGACCAGCGTCTCAGCATGATCCGGGATCTCGGTATTGGTGCGGGCACGCGGCTTGGCCACCGGCTTGATTCTGGAGAAGTGCTTCTTGATGGTGGCCTCGATCTTGGCTTCATCGAAATCGCCCACCGCAACCACCGCCATCAGGTCGGGTCGATACCAATCGCGGTAGAAGTCGCGCAGCCGTTGGTAGGGCGCGTTGCTCAGGATCTCTACCGTCCCGATCGGCAGGCGCTCGGCGTACATCGACCCAAAGAAGGTGACCGGGAGTTGCTGATCTTGAATCCGACTGCCGGCACCCTGGCGAGAGCGCCATTCCTCGATGACGACGCCGCGCTCCTTGTCGATCTCCTCATCGTCGAAGGAGATGTTGTGCGCCCAGTCCTCGAGGATGTCGAAACCCTTAGCGAGAATGTCCTCTTCGTCGGTGGGCAGTTGCAGCATGTAGACGGTCTCGTCGAAGCTGGTGTAGGCGTTCAAGTCGGGACCGAAGCGCATGCCGATGCCTTCGAGGTAGTCGACCAACTCTTGCTTCTCGAAGTTCTTGGTGCCATTGAAAGCCATGTGCTCAACAAAGTGAGCCAGGCCCAGCTGATCTTCGTCTTCTTGCAACGAACCCGCGTTGACCACCAAGCGCAACTCGGCTCGGTTCGCCGGCCGCTCGTTCTCGCGGATGAAATAGCGAAGCCCGTTCTTGAGCCTCCCTTGCTTAACCGCTGGATCTAGCGGCACTTCTCCTGAGGAAGCGACGGGTGCCGCAGGCAGACTCGTTGCAGGCGCCGGTCTTTCGGTCTCTTGCGGTGCAACAGTCGGCGCCTCGGGTGGCTCGGGCGGCATCGAAGTGGCGGTACAGCCGATCAGTGCGGCGACCAGCGACATGCTCAGCCAAGTTGGTAACTGCCTTCGTCTTCTGTTCATTCGATTCAGTTCCTTCGTTCGACCATCTAAGGGGTCGCAGGACGCTTTTCGGTCCATTGTCGTTGAGTAGGGTCCAAAGGCCCCTAACACTCTTGAATCAACTCTAGCTTCCGACTTCTGTTCCATTTCTTGAGTTCCGCCTCAAAGCTCAAGGCGGCTCCGCGATCTGGTTGCGAGCGGGTCCACACCAGCTCTACAGGCAGCCGAGAGCGTGTGTACTTGGCCCCTTTGCCGGCGCCATGCTGCGAAATGCGGTACTCAAGCCGATTACTCACCCCTGTATACAGCGAACCGTCTGAGCATCGAAGCATGTAGACGCACCAGCCCGACGGTGGCTCAGCTGCCACCTTAGAGGAAACTCTGTTGGGCCGACCCTTTCGGATCACCCGAGCCACGGCCGGACCGACGCTTCTTCGACATTGCTTGCTGGTGAATCCAGGCTAGGTTGATCGCTTCGAGAGCGGGCTCGACCAACACTAGCGATTGCTGAGCTCCACACCCTTCGCTGCGAATCAAATGCTGGGCGCCCTCAAGGAGAATCGCTGCCACTTCTTGATAAGAGATGTTGTTCCCGGGCATCACCAGCAACTCAGACCCACTGGCATACAGCAGGATCTCATCGCCTAGTCGCGGCAGATGCCAGGAGTGCTCCACATGCCCGCGGGGGAACCTGCGGCGGGCAAGATAGACGTCTGCACGCAGGGCCGATTCGTTCAAGGCAACCAGGGCCACCGACCCACAGACATGATTGTCTGGCCACTCCTGCCACCGGTAGCGACGAAGAAATCGCTCCTTGACCTCGATCGGCAAGCCATCAAGACTGGTGCCGTACTGCGTGCGTAAGCGATCTTCGGCGCGGCGCATGGATCGAGCGAATCGACCCTCGGCAGCGACGCTGCTTGCTCGCACGACGGGGAAACGGCACAGTTGATGTTCAGTCATTTAGAGACGATCCGGAATGCAGGGTTCAGTGCTGCGAGTTCACACAAGAGTCGCTCCAACAGTAACCTGAATTGTAGCCAGCAGCCGCGGCGCTTCTGCGCTATCTTGGACCTCCAATGAGCCAAGCTACACCTCCATCAGCGAAGCCTCTTGGCCGCAGCTCCACCGCTAGCGGGCGTACCGTTTCTGTCAGCGGACTGTTCGCGCTGGTTCTCAACCTGGCGGCCGTAATCGGCCCCGCGCACGGCCAAGACGAGCCCATGGAAGGTTGGCGAGCGCCACCGCCAGCAAACGCCATCGTGCGCATGCGTCAGTCAGTCAACGCCGGCGCTGACCGGGGACACCGCGTCAAGCTCAAAGGTGTAGAGATCACCGACTCACGCTTCAACCCTTTCTTGATTCAGGTCACCATCAGCGGCGACAGAGGCCTCGGCATCTACAAGGCTCGATTCGTCACCGAACAAGGAGAGTTCTCCACGCAACTGCCGAAGGATTCGAACGCGCGCTGGAACGGTGGGCTTGCTTTCGCTCCAGGCGGCGCCGACTCTCAATTCAGCACGAAACAGACCGAGGAACGCACGTTCAACATCGACCTGGAAGACGCGATTCTGCTGGTTGAGAGCGAGACCTTAGAATTCACCCTCACGGGCCGCCTCCAGGAACGCAGCTACAAGCTCAAGAGCAAGCAGTTCGAGAGTCTGAAGAAGTGGTTCGCCCCTCGTGTGGCGCTACACCGAAGCAAGCACTCTCCAAAGAGGAAGGATCAACCCTAAGAGATAGGGCCCGGTCCCCGACCATCCATGAATCCCCTCTCGTGACCTCAGAAGACACCGAACCCTCGCTCCATGTGGTCATGGTCGAGCCCGAGATCCCCGGCAACACCGGCAACCTCGGTCGCACCTGCCTGTCAATCAACGCCAAGCTCCATCTGGTTGAGCCGTTAGGCTTCGACATCGACGATCGCGCGGTCAAGCGCGCGGGGCTTGACTATTGGAAGCACGTCAACCTCGAAGTTTGGCCTTCCTGGGAAGCAATCGAGCCTCAGATCGAGGACCTCGGCGCTCCATGGTTCTTCAGCGCTGAAGCGGAGCAAACGCTGTGGGACGTCGACCTCACCGGGGACACGGTGCTGATCTTCGGCTGCGAGACCCGCGGCCTCCCTGACGCCATCAGAGAACGCCATCGCGAGCGCTTGGTCAAGATCCCGATGCTGTCGCCACACATTCGCTCAATCAACGTTTCAAACGCGGCCGCGGTCGCGATCTTCGAGACCCGCCGTCAACGGTCCAACAGTAACTCTCCACGAGGGGGGCATCGATGACCGCCACGCCATCCGTGAATCTCCCGCCAAGCATCGGCACCGACCGCCTGCTATCTCTCGACACCTTCCGCGGCGCGACCATCGTCGCCATGATCTTGGTGAACAATCCGGGTTCGTGGAGCCACGTCTATGGGCCCTTGCTCCACGCCAAATGGCAAGGCTGGACCCCAACAGACCTGGTCTTCCCCTTTTTCTTGTTCATTGTCGGGGTAGCGATTCCGCTGGCTCTTGGCAAAGAACTCGACCGTGGAGCCAGTCGCGGCCAACTCACCAAGAAGGCCACCAAGCGTTCCGTGATTCTGTTTGGCCTGGGCCTGCTATTGGCGATCTTCCCGCTATTCCATTTCCCACTGATCTCCGGCGAGCCCGGGGTTGGCATTCGACCTGCGGCTTGGGATTGGCTACGCATCATGGGAGTGCTGCAGCGCATTGCGCTGTGCTACCTAGCTTGTGCTTGTGCCTTCTTGTTCCTGCGAACCCAAAGTCAGCGACTGCTCGCGGGTGCCCTCTTGGTCGGCTACTGGCTGGCAATGACTGCCGTTCCGGTACCAGGCTTCGGCCCAGGTGAATTGACCGATCCAGTCGGCAACCTCGGCGCCTTCATTGACCGGGCACTCTTGGGCGAGAACCACCTGTGGGCGGGCGCTGGTCGACGCTGGGATCCCGAAGGCTTGTTCTCGACCATCCCCGCGATTGCCACCACGCTCTTCGGTGTCTTCGCCGGCCAACTCATTCGCAAGGAGAGTGATCGAACCCTGGTGACCCTAGGCTTGCTATTGAGAGGCTGCGGCTTGGTTGGGGTCGGCTTCGTGTGGAACTACGTATTCTCGATCAACAAATCGATTTGGACCAGTTCCTATGCAGTGTTCACCGCAGGGCTGGCGTGCATCGCGCTTGGCCTCTGCTATTGGTTTCTCGACGCAAGACCGCAGGCGACGGCCCGTCGCTTCTCGCGGCCGTTCGTAGTCTACGGCGTCAACGCGCTCACCGTGTTCGTGCTCTCGGGTCTGGTGGCAAAGAGTCTGATTCTGATCAAAGTTCCATTCCGCTTCACCACCGAGGCGGCAGCCGCAGTTGAACGCACTTCACTGCACTCCTGGATCTACGCCCACATTTTCGAGCCCCTCGCGTCGCCAGTGAACGCTTCCTTGATGTTTGCGCTGACCTGGATCGGTCTCTGGTACCTGGTGCTGGCGTGGATGTACCGTCGCAATTGGATTCTCAAGGTCTGACGGCTCGGGCGACGCTCAGACGACCTGACCGGCTCTAGGGCACTTCGGGCACTTTGCAGAGCGCCCTGGACCCGTTGCATTTGACAGAATCAAAAATTACCGTCACTTTCATTTGCTAGCTGTTCAGACTCCCAGCACGAGACAACAGCCCTAAGGGGTTCACCCAAGATGACCGACCGACGCACAACTCGATGGCCGCTGTTCCGTAGCCTGAGCTCGATCATTCTCGTCGCAGGACTGTCAACGGTTGCTGCTGTGCCGGCCCACGCACAGGACGACGTTACCGACGTCCTGCTCGAGGCGGAGGACCTAATGGCCGAGGGGAGTTTCACCGACGCTGTGAAGCTATTGCGCAAGACTGCTCGCAGCAACCCCGACGACTTCGAGCTGCAAGTGACCCTCGGCCGGGCCTACAATGGCGCAGGAGCGTTCAAGAACGGTGTCACTGCGGCGAAAGCCGCAATCACATTGGCCATTGACGACCCACAACGAGCTCTCGCTCACAACAATCTGGGCATTGCTCTTTTCGCCCAAGGCGAAGGAGACACCGCTGACTTCCCGGCCGCGGCACAAGCATTCGAGAAGGTGCTCGAGATTTCGGGCGGCCAGGCCAATTCCGCACGCGCAAGCCTCGCGGAGATCTTGCTGCAACTCGAGCAAGACGAACGAGCTGTCGCCTTGCTCAAGGAGTACCTGGAAGTGGATCCGCAGGCGCCTCGCGCAAGGCGGGCTCGGTCATTGATTGAGAATCCTCTTCGTGCGCGCGTCGCCCTTGCACCTGAGTTCGACGTCGCCACCTTAGATGGCGAATTCCTGGCCCTCGAAGACCTCGCCGGCAAAGTCGTCCTTCTCGACTTTTGGGGAACCTGGTGCGGGCCATGCCACGACGCGGTGCCCGGCCTAAGAGACATCTCTCGACGACGTAGCAAAGCGCCGTTCGAGATGATCAGTATCTCCAACGATTCTGACGAGCAAAAACTAAGAGCCTTCATCAAAGACAACAGGATGGACTGGCCGCAGGTGTGGGATCGGCAGCGAGAGATCATCGCCGACTACCAGGTCGGCTCCTATCCGAGCTACCTGATTATCAGCCACGAGGGCATCATCGTTTACCGCTCGAGCGGCTGGAGCACCAGCAAGGACGTCGAGGTCCGCAACGAAGTCAACCGAGCGATCCGAGAGGCGCGCAAAGCAGAGAAGAGCGCGCGCAACTAGTCGCTCCGGACCTACGCCGGCCCTACCCACAACCCGGCCACCATCCGCATCACCTCAGGCACCTACGACGCCGAGATGAGGTCGCTCAAGATCCTAGCCACGTTCCTGCTTCTTCCCAAGCGCTACAAGGTTTCGCTCAAGGCGTCGAATGGCAGCGAGTCCTCGTTCGAGATCGATGTGATCGCAGGAGAAATACAGGAGCGTGTTGTTGAGCTCGAGGGCAACTGAAGAGCGCATCATCAACTGAACTTGTGAGCGACCTCAGGTCAGCGGACGAAGAACTGCTCCAGGCGCTCAGGCAAAGCCGCTGCGGTTTGGTGTGCCACCAGCCAGTACCCGCTCGTCGACAACACGATCGCCGGAAACACTGCGTGCACAGTCTTGCTCCACGGAGTAAAGCGCCAGATCAAGAGCACCAACAAACCCGAGCCGATCGCGGTCAGCACCGAGGCGCCACTGCCCCGACGCCAGTGCAGACCGAGCAGCACTGGCGGCAGAAAACAGGCCCCAAAGACGGCGCCAGAAAACGACGTCAGTTCAACGATGCCGCCCGGCGGCCTGATCGCGGCGATCGCAGCGAGTAGAGCGAACACCACCACCCACGAGCGAGTCGAGCGCAAGGTGGACGCGGTTCTAGCCGCCGCGGCCGCTGCCCCTGTTTCCTGCGACTCTCTTTCGCGCGACTGAGTTTCGAGCGACTGGGCTTCGAGTAACTGGGCTTCGAGCGACTGGGCTTCGAGCGACTGGCTTTCGAACGAGCGCACTCGCAGCTTGACCATGACGTCACGCTCGAACGTCGAGGCCATCACCAGCAAGACACTATCGAGCGAAGACATCGCAGCCGAGAGAATCGCGAGCATCAAGAACGCGGTACTCACCGGCCCGAAGCCAACTCCAGCGGCAAGCAGTTCAGGAATCACGCGATCGGTGTCTGAGAGCCCAAGCAACAGTGGCCGCGCCATCATGCCCAGTGGAGTGAGTAGCGAGAACACCACGAAGAAGGTCAGCGTTGACACCCAGATTCCGCGCCGCGCTTCCCTTGCCGACTTGAGCGCGAAGAAACGAGACAGCTGCCGCGGCTCAACTAAGAACTTCACCGTGGTCGCAAACAACGTACCGAGCAAGACGCTTGTCGGCACCACCACATTCCACTGGAACAGCGATTCTGTCTCCGGGTGCTGAGACAACTCAAAGAGCGCTCCTACCCCACCCAGGGCGCGCGTGGTGCCGACGAACAACAGGACGGCGGCACCAATCATCAATAGCGCTTGAACGACGTCGGTGCGTACAACCGAGTGAAACCCACCGATGCTGGTGTAGGTGACAACGATCGCTAGTACTAACCCCACCGCCGTCAGATAGGAGATCCCCAACAGGCTTTCGAAAAGGTTGCCGATGCCCTTGTAGACCGCGGTCAGGTACAAGAGGCTCGCTAGCAACACCAGCACAGCCGACACGAAACGAGCAGCAGGAGAGTCGAAGCGCGTTCCTAAGAAATCGGGAATGGTGAGTGAGTCGAGCACCCCCGTGAACTCGCGCAAGCGAGGTGCCACCAGGGTCCACGCCAGCAACGACAAGCCGACAGCAAACGGGACCAGCAAGAGCCACGGCGCACCATAGGCGTAGCTCTTCCCAGAGAAACCTAGGTAGCTGTTGGTGCTTGCGTAAGTGGCAAAGAAGCTGAGGCCAAGCGCCACACCGCCGAGTGAGCGGCCGCCGACGTAGTAGTCACCCACACCATGGGTGCGCTGTCGACCCACCCAGCCGAGAAGTACCATCAAGGCCAGGTACAAAACCAACAGCACACCGAGAACTGCTTGAAAGCTCATATGTCGAGCAGCCTAGCCCAAGCGCTTGACTGCCCGCGAAGCTGACCCCGAGCGCATTGATCATCTATGCTCCACGGCTCCAAGGAACGCACAGAAGGAAGCTCGCACCATGAAAGCTGTTGTCTGCAAAGAGTTTGGCCCGCCCGAGAACCTGGTTGTTGAAGACGTCGATGCACCCATCGCAGGCCCTGGTGAAGTGTTGATCGACATCAAAGCCGCGCCCATCACCTTCCCGGACACGCTCATCATCGAGAACCGCTACCAGTTCAAAGCGGCGCCACCGTTCATTCCCGGCAACGAAGTGGCTGGCGTCGTCAGCGCTGTGGGAGAAGGTGTGACCGACTTCGCAGTCGGCGACGACGTGCTCGGTGGCAGTTCAGTCGGTGGCTTCGCCGAACAAGTCGCGGTCCCCGCCTCTCGTCTGCGAGCGCTCCCTGAAGGACTTGGATACGCCGAGGCAACCGGCTTCGGTTACGCCCACGGCACCGGCTACTACGGCTTGGTCCACCGCGGCAACCTTCAGCCCGGCGAAACACTCTTGGTGCTTGGAGCAGCTGGCAGTGTGGGCCTCGCCGCCATCGAGCTGGGCAAGGTTTTAGGTGCCCGCGTGATCGCCGCAGCATCGAGTGACGAGAAGCTCGCGCTCTGCACCAAGATCGGTGCCGATGAAACCATCAACTACACCACCGAAGACCTCAAGGTGCGCGCCAAGGAGCTGACCGAAGGCAAGGGCGTCAACGTGGTCTACGACGCTGTCGGTGGCGACAAGGCTGAGGCTGCGCTGCGCGCGTTGGCCTGGCGCGGTCGGTTCTTGGTCATCGGTTTCACTGCGGGCATCCCCCGCATCCCGCTCAATCTGGCCTTGCTCAAGGGCTGCGACATCCTCGGCGTATTCTGGGGTGCAGCGCAAGGCAAGGAGCCGGAGCTGTTTCATGAAGGCGCTCGCAAGATTGACCAGCTCGCAGCCGAAGGGAAACTCAACCCGCACGTCACCCGTCGCTACGCGCTCGATGAAGTATCGCAAGCGCTGCGCGACATGATCGATCGCAAGATCATCGGCAAGGTGGTGGTCGAACCGTAAGTGGGCTCCTGACCGTGCCGGCTACCGCCGCAGCCGCTCGACCTTGGCCTTCTTGAAGCCGGCCACCGTTGTGATCTCTGCGGGGCCGATTAGGAGAGCCTGATCGCTGTTGGCCTCATAGCGGGGCCAGTTGGGCAACCCTTCGCCGTTGGGGTCGCCGGAGCGCGCGAAGTTCACCCAGTAGCTCGACATGTAATCCGCAATCTCATGATCCCAGTCCTCCCAGTGGATTCCGAGATTGCGGGTGTTGCCAAAAGTGTAGGCCAAGTCGCCCGAGTGATAGGCCCCAAAACCTCGCTCTTCACTCGGGCCCAGGTCTGGGCGATCGGGCAGATACAGCCTGAAGGTGGGCACCGCGCGCTCAAAAGAGTAGAGGTAGGCAGGCTGGCCAACGCTTGCACTGAACTGAACCCAGGCACGGGCGCCGACCGCGAAGAGCTGGTCCGCCAGGATTGCTTGCATCGCGCGCTTAGGAGAGATGTCTAGGGCCTCTTGATAGAGATCGAGGATCGCACCAGGGCCGCCATCGAAGCGACTACTGATGAACTGCAACAGCCCCTCCACATCAACATCTGAAAGCGTCTCGAACAACGCCGTTCCTTCGTCTGCAGTGGTACCGGTGAGCACTGGCACCTGGTGTTGCAATCCGCGCTCGAACGTCGCCTTCACCTGGCGCTCGAACACCCAACCATCGAGCACGAACTGCCGAACACCTCCCGGTACTTGGACCGTAGCCTCCAGAATCTCTTCGGCCGTTGCTGCCCGCAGATCTGCCACGCTGCCAGCGCCCAGCTGCTCGGCAAACGCGAGTCCGATCGCGTGCCCGCTGGATCCAGCGCTCGATGCCGTGCTCGCCGCCGAGTCTCCCACTTCGGACAGCGGTAAGAGGTCACCCAGGCATGATCCCGACTGCCCAATGACTCGATGAAAGAGGTCCTCGCTCAAGGGTGTGGCCATCAACGCGCATACGCTCTGCGATCCAGCCGACTGTCCGAAGATGGTCACGTTGCCGGCGTCGCCACCAAAGGCTGCAATGTTGTCTCTCACCCATTCGAGCGCGCGCACCTTATCGAGCAACCCATAGTTGCCCGAGGAATCATCCACCGATTCTGCGGTCAGTGACGGATGAGCGAGAAAGCCAAAGGCGCCCAGACGGTAGTTGGGGCTCACCACCACTGCCCCCTTGCTTGCCAGCGTGGTGCCATCGAAGATGGCGGAGCTTCCATGGCCAGTGGTGTGAGCGCCACCGTGAAACCACACCATCACTGGCTGATCGGTTCCAGCGGTGTCGCTCCAGACGTTGAGATAGAGGCAGTCCTCGCTACGCTCGAGGTCCATCCCACGGCTGTAGAGCGAATCTTCAGGCGTTAGATCTTGCCAGCAAGCAGTGCCGAACTGGTCGGCATCGCGCACGCCCTCCCACGACGCCGGAGGCTGTGGCGGTCTAAAACGCCTTTCGTTGACCGGTGGCGCTGCAAACGGTACTCCCCGAAATACGGTTACCGTTTCAGCGAGAGGACTTGCAACGCCGCGCAGTTGGCCCGACGCTGTGGCGATCGAGTGCCGATCGGCAGCACCTTCCTCAAGCACCGCACAGCCCAATGACAACCACACGACCGCAATCAGCCCAACCAAGACAAGGAGGCGACGGTGGTACGGAACAATCCTACGTTGAGCGTTCAATCGCAAACGGGTCTCCTCGCAACCGACGGCATAGGTGGCGTGTTACTCGGGGCTGCTCCCTCAAGGGGCTGTCATGCGAGCGGCGCGGCGTGCGATCTTTCCGACAGTCAAACCCTGCACCAGGATCGAGAACGCAACCACAGCATAGGTCATGAACAAGATCAGGCCACGCTCATCGCCCGCGGGCAACGACAGCGCCAGCGCGATCGAGATGCCACCGCGCAGCCCACCCCAGGTCAACAGCGTCACCGTGTAAGGCGGGAATTCATTGCGCCTACGAAGGAGCGCCACTGGAGGCCCGACCGAGAGCAATCGCACACCCAAGACCACCGGCAGCGCCACCGCGGCGGCAACAAAGTAGCGCGCCTCAAACGAGAGCACCAAGACCTCCATGCCGATCAGCACAAACAGCACCGCATTCAAGATCTCGTCGATCAATTCCCAGAAGGTATCGAGGTGTTCGCGGGTGCGTTTGGACATCGCAAAGGCGCGACCGCGGTTGCCGAGGAACAAACCAGCGACCACCATCGCGAGAGGCCCTGACGTGTGCAGGGCGCCAGCCAACGCATAGCCGCCCATGACAACGGCCAGTGTGATCAACACCTCCACGCTGTAGTCGTCGATCGCTTTGAGCATCCAGTAGGCAAACAGGCCTAGTCCCAACCCGAGCAAAACGCCTCCCAGCGCCTCGACGGCGAACAGGTTGACTATCGCGCCAACTCCGAACTCCGCTGGAGCATGGCCCGCATCGCCATTGTGCCCCGCATCAACACCGTGCCCCGAACCCAGTAGGGCCGCAATTGCCCCAAAAACCACCACACCCACTCCGTCGTTGAACAACGACTCGCCCACGATCAGCGTCTCGACCTTCTTAGGCGCTTTGGCTTGGCGCAAGAGTCCCAGAACCGCGATCGGGTCGGTCGGCGAGATCAGCGCGCCAAACACCAAAGCCCAGAGCAAGGGCACCGTGATGCCCAGCAGGCCCAACACCCACCACACGATCAAGCCGATCGTGAAGGTCGAAAAGACGACACCCACCAGAGCCAAGGTAGCGATCAGCGGCGCTTGATCTCGCAGCGAGCCAAGGTCGACGTGCAGCGCTCCAGCGAACAGCAAGAACGAGAGCATGCCTTGCATCAGCAGCTGATCGAAATCGAGGCTCTGCAACAACACCAGAAGCTCGGCACGCACGGGTTGTGCAAAAGTTCCGGCGATGATCAGGAGCAATGACACCACCAAAGCACCCAGCATCACGCCGATCACCGTCGGTAGCCCGAACCACTTACGATTTGCGTAGCTAAAAAACGCGGTTAGGCTGACAATGATTGCAGCTGCGGCATACCAATCCATGATCATCGGACTCTAGCGCTAATCGACTGTTTCGATCGGCCGTTGAGGAGTCTCGACCCCGACTTACCGCACCAGGAATCAATCATGGCTCACGATGAAGGCCTCGCAGAACGTGTACGGATGGTTCTCGCTCAACGCAGCGGCATCAGCGAGCGAAGAATGTTCGGTGGCGTTTGCTTCATGATCAACGGCAACATGGCCTGCGGCGTCGCCAACGAAGACCTGATGCTGCGGCTGGGCAATGAGCTCGCAGCGGAGGCACTCAAAGAGGCCCACGTGCGACCCATGGACTTCACCAAACGGATCATCAAGAGCATGGTCTTCATCGCGCCCGAAGGACTCGAGTCCGACCAGGACCTCGAAGGCTGGATCAATCGCGCAGCGGGCTTCACGCTGACCTTGCCGGCCAAGTGAGCCTCGCCTAGTCCTCCGACAACGCCTGCGCTGGCGTAACGCGCATGGCGCGACGCGCGGGCACGAAGCTCGCCACCACGCCGGCCCCGAGCACCAAGGCCGCGACCGCAGCAAAGGTCCTCGGGTCGGTGGAAGTCACCCCAAAGAGGAACGCCTCGAGCAGGTGAGTGACCAACGAAGAGGTGATCAGTCCAATCGCGGAGCCCACCCCAACCAACAGGACGCCTCGCCGCAGGATCAATCGCAACACCGAACGTTCGGTCGCGCCAAGCGCCATGCGCAGTCCGACCTCGCGACGCCGGCGTTCAACCCCATGAGACAAGGTGCTGTAAACACCGACCAAGGCCAGAGCCAGTGAGATCGCTGCAAGAGCACCTATCAGTTGCATGTAGAAACGAGGGGCAGCGAGCGCACGATCCAGCAGCACGTTGAGTTCGTAGCCCACCAGTGGAAGGTCCGCGTTCACCGACCAGATGCGCTCGCGCAACACAGGCAAAGCTGAGATGCCGGAAGCGGCGCGAGCAAACACCCGCATCCGCTCTCTGGGGACCTGGTCGTAGTGCAGGTAGATGCGGCGCATGGCGTCATCGGTGAGCTTCGCTTGCTGAATATTGCCGACCACGCCAACGATCTCGAAACTGCCATCGCTCACCCCGTGTTCACCCAACGAGAACCGTTGGCCTAACGGTTCGACTCCTGCCTCGCGGAGCTCCCCCGCGACCTTCTCATTCACCAGGGCGACCCTCGCCGAACCGTTCCGATCCCGCCCCTCGAACCCGCGCCCACGGCGCAGCGGCACGCCGAGCGTCTGCAGGTAGCCCTCGGTCGCGACTTGGTAATGCGTCGAGTACACGTGATTTTCCCCGTGTAGCGTTTGTGCGCCAATTTCCTCGAAGGAGAGACCTTGCATCTGCCGACCGCGGCTTAGCGGCGTGATTGAAGCAATTCCCGCAGACTCCACACCCGGCGCGGCCCGCACCTGGTCCAGTACCTGGCGATAGAACTCGCGCAAGCGTTCGGGTTCGGTCTCATCTGAGGTGAGCGCCACCACCTCGACGCCATCCGGAGTGAAGCCGAGTTCCACCTCCTGTAGGCGCTGGTAGCTGCTGATCAATAGGCCGGCCCCAGTGACCAAAACCACGGCCAAGGCTGTCTCCGCGATTACCAGAGACGCCCGAGTACGTTCATCGCTGCGCGACCCAACGACGCCCCGACCGACCGTGGCAGCAACACTGGATCCCGCACGCGCCTGGCGGCCGTTGGAAACGCGCAGCGCAGGAATCAGACCAAACAACACTGCCATCGCTACCGACACAACCATCGCGAAGAGCAGAACTCGCTGATCAACTACCAGTTCTCCGATCCTTGGCACCTCGATCGGGATCGCTGAGCGGAAGGCACGAACCCCTGCCCAAGCCACTCCTGCACCCAGAATCCCTGCGGCACTTCCCAACACCAAGCTCTCGTTGAGGAGTTGAGCAACGATGTGAGACCGCCGGGCTCCTAGCGCCCGGCGCACCGAGAACTCGCGCCGCCGTTCGACCGCTCGCGCCAAGAGCAATCCAGCAACATTGACCGACGCGATCAAGAGCAGGAGCCCGACCGACGCGAGCAGGATGTTGATGGTTCTGGTGAAGTCGCCCACCGTCTGGAGGTGCAACGATGAGGCTCCAAACCAGCGTTCTCCAACTTCCGGATACTCGGCACTCAACTGGTCTCCGATCAGCGCCAGTTCCGTCCGCGCTGCCTCCAGCGACACATCTTTCTTCATGCGGCCGATGGCGATCAAGAAGCCGTCGTGCCGATTCGCCGCCAACTCCGGATCCACCCGCTGCAAGGGCGCCCACAGTTCGGCACCCTCCTGGTAGATGCCTTCGGGTGGGCGAAAGTCAGGCGGCATGACGCCGACCACCGTGAACGGCTCTTGATCGATGGTCACGGTTTGATCCAGGACGTCGAGTGAGCCCTGCCAGCGGCGCTGCCAAAGCTCATAGCTCAACACCACCACCGCAGCACGATTTGCGTCCTCCGCCGCGCTGAATGTCCTACCCCAGCGGGGCATCACTCCGAGTGCAGGAAAGAATTCGGGCGACACCAGCGCCCCAAATACAGCCTCCGGCTCACTCATCGGACCAAGACCCGTAAAGGTGAACATCGCGCCACGACTGGCCGCTAGGGAGTCGAGCGTTGTGCTGCGGTCGGAGAGATCGAAAAAGTCAAGCGCCGACAGCGACCCGAGATCATCCGCTTCCGCCAGATCTTGCGAGGCATAGCCAACCTGCACTATGCGGTGCGCGTCGGGATAGGGAAGCGGTTTGAGCAGAACCGAGTTCAGCAAGCTGAAGACCATGGTAACCGCCGCGACGCCGGTGGCCAGGGTCAGAACTGACACCACCAAGAACGCTGGAGCACGCATCAGACTGCGAGCGGTCAAGCGCAAATCGTCGAGTTGCTGAGTCACTCGACCAGGGAACCGACTACGGGAATCTTGCGAATCGACGTGGAGCTGCCAGAGGTCGGGTTCGGCAATGTGGGCATGCCAGCGGGTTCGCAGCACGTCGAGAAACGCTTCGCCAATGAAAAGCACCCCACCTAGCACCGCACCGCTGCGCCTTCTGCGCTCTTCCCAGCGCTCACTCCACCACCCCAGGATCTGATCGCCATCACTCCCGCGGAGCGGAGATGGGTAGAAGAGGAGAAGCAGGCGACTGAGCAACGATCGGTGGGTCGCGCCACTCATTGCGGCGTCCCAGCGCCTGTTCTCAACAGTCCGCGCGAACGCAAGACCTTCACAGCACTCGCCAAGCGTCTACCCTCGCGTTCGAGCGCAGCGAGTCCGGCTTGGGTGATCTCAAAGTAGCGTCTCCGATCCGCGTGAGACCCTTCAACTCCAGCGGGGGCTTCCACCCGTTCAACGAACCCTGCAACCTGGATCCGCTGAAGTGATCCGTACAAAGTGCCCGGCCCCATTTTCACCGTTCCTTCGCTCGCAGTCTCGACACTTTGAGTGATGGCATAGCCGTGCAAAGGGCCGTCAGCGAGCGCAACCAAGGTGTGGAACACCACCGGTGTGAGGTGGGTGGTCGAATCTTCTCGCGTCATCCTGAATCTCCTCGATACATCCGTTGCAGATGCATCTACTACGGAGTATACGGACGGTGGTTGCAAAGAACCTTCACAACCCGCCTGAGGCCACCAGCCGGAGCGCAGCCTCCCGGAGATTCAACTCGGCCAATCACTTTCTCGTTTTCGCGCTAGCACCGCGGATCGCGCGCCCGATCACGACCGGAGCCTTGCGCTACTCGTAGCGCAAGGCTTCGGTCGGGCTTACTCTGAGCGCGGCACGAGCGGGCACAAGAGTTGCGATCAAGGCAACCGCCAGCAACACCACGACCACCAGCACAAAGGTCAACCCGTCTGTGGCGCTGATGCCGTACAGCATCGCGCTCAAGAACCGGGTCACGCCGACCGCGACCGCAGTACCTAGTGCGACCCCGAAACCGACCAGCGTCAGTCCGCGGCGCGCTACCAGGGCCATCACTCGCCCGCGGCTTGCGCCCATCGCGATCCGTAGGCCGATCTCGTGAGTACGCTGGCTAACCGAATAGGCGAGCACACCAAACAATCCGATCGCACTAAGCAGCAGGCCGACCAGGCCGAGCACCCCGAAAACCGCTGCCGCAATCTTCGGAATGAGCACACTCGAACTGGTGAGTTCCTCAACTGAACCAGAGTTGGCTATCGCGAGGTGTGGATCGATCCCGTGCGCCAGATCTTCGAAGAGGCGACCGGTCGCCTGCTGTGGCCGATCGAATCGAGCAACCACCGTCCGCATCGAGGTGTTTGCTCGCAAGGGGAAATAGGCGAAGGATCGAGCCTCCTCGCCCAAGGTTCGATACTTACCGTTGCCCACCACCCCAACGACGCGATAGGGGTCCGACTCCGGGTTAGTCACCAAGAGTTCCCCTACCGCCTCTTCGCCCGGCCAGAATTTTTCAGCCAGGGTCTGGTTGATCACCACCACCCGCGCCTCCTGATCGAGCTCTCCTTGAGTGAACGCCCGGCCTCGCAGCATCGGGATCCCCAAGACATCAAAGTATGCATCGTCAACGCTACCTGTATCGACCTGGGGCCAAGTGTCTTGATCCTCGCCCGCGCGTCTAGAGGGAACCGCAGGGTTGGTGTTGATGAACAAACTCAAAGGCAAGTGGCTTGCCGAACTCACGCGCTGCACCCCAGGCGAAGCCTCGATGCGCCGATGAAGTTCCTCGTAGAAGCCGACGACCTCGGTCTCCTCGTAGCCCTGGCTCTCTGGCGCAAGCATGATGCCGGCGACACCCGCCGTCTGCATGCCCGTATTGATGTTGGTTGCGTTCACGACGCTGCGCAGAGCAAGCCCTGCAAAGATCAACAACACCACCGAGAAGGCGACCTGTAAAGCGACCATGGTGCTTTGGAATCGCATGCGTCGCCCGCCGCGACCGGCACTCTCTTTCATCACCGACGCGAGGTCCGTACGCGACGCCTCGATCGCCGGCACCAGTCCGAACAGCACAGCGGTCAGTGTAGCGATGAGTACGGTGAACACCACCACCCTCAAATCGGGGCTCACCGAGACCTGGAGCGGCACCACCATGTCGATGCGGACTCGACTCATCAGCCAACTGGCGAGGTACGCAACCATCAGCCCGCCCGCAGCCCCAAGTGCGGCCAACAACAGGCTCTCAACCAGCAGCTGCCTGACGATCCTGCTTCGGCTCGCGCCCAGCGACAACCGAGTGGCCATCTCGCCGCGCCGCGCCAGAGCGCGAGCAAGTAAGAGGTTCGCCAGGTTCGCACTGGCGATCAGCAGGACCAGGAAGACCAAACCCAAGAGCACCGCCGAAACGGTGTCGATGCTGGAATCAAACGCGGGCATGACCTTGACGTTGCTCAAGGGAATTATCGACACGTCGCGATCGTCATTGGTGTCTGGAAACTCGGCCTTGAGCGCGGCCGCAATGTTCTCCATCTCAGCGCCAGCCTGATCCGCACTCAAGCCGTCAGCGAGTCGGGCCACACCCCAGAGCCAACGCCGTCCTCGATCCTCGAGTAGGGACTCCATCGTCGCCGTCCCGCTGTTTGTGCTTGGGGTTGCTCCGATGCGCAGCGCCGTGCTCACTGGCACCCAGACCGCCGGTTCCAGCCCGCGCAAGAGCCCTCTGAAGTCTGCAGGCACGACGCCCACAATCTCCAATGGGTGCCCGTTGAGCCTGACTACTCGTCCTACGACATCAGGATCGGAATCAAACAGCCTGCCCCAAGCAGCCGCACTGATCACCAGGGTGTCACCCTCGGAACCGTAGGGCACAGTTTGATCGCCCGACGCGAACAATCGACCGCGCAATGGAGGCACGCCCAGAAGTTCAAAGAAGTTGTCGGTCACCATCTCTGCGACCACGATCTCGGCTGACTCATCGATCGACAGCGCACTGAATGTCAATGCGTGAGCCGCCAGATCAGCCACCGCCTCGCTCGACCGTAAGTCCATGAGATCCGGCGCCGCGGAGGGCCCTTCCAGCACGAAGTCGTTCGGTACCACCGAGTAAATCCGCATCAGCTGTTCAGGTTGAACCACCGCCATCGGTTTGAACAGAACGCTGTTGAGAATGCTAAAGACAGCCGAGTTGAGGCCAATCCCGAGCACTAGAGTGGCCAGGATCACCGCCGTTAGCGCAGGCCGCTTGAGCAGCGCGCGCAGCGCCACTTTTAGGTCGGCTTGGATGCCGCTGAGAATCGCGAACCCAGTACCCATGCCGGCGGTCGGAGCACTCGCGAGAGCACTTGCTTCAACCTCATCCTGCGGCAAGCTGTTGACCAGCTCTGCGACCAATGTCTCAAAGCGGTGCCGCTGGCTGGCGAGCCAGGACTCGACCGCCGTGGGGCTCTGGCACTCAATACCCCCAGCCTCGGCCTCGTCCCGCAGCATCTGAGCGAGTTCGTCTTCAATGCGCGACCGCTCCTGTGCGGGGCCCGGCAGTGCCGCAAGCTCCTTGCGGACAGCGCCGCGCCACAACGCCACGTCATGCGGCGCTTGAGAGCTAGCGTCTTGAGTGAAGGTTCTGGAGTCGTCGTTCATGGTCATGTTCTCAAAGGGTGTTTCGGAGCGACTAAGGAGCTACGCCAGTTCGGGCTCGGTGATGCGTTCGACAGCTTCGACGAACTCGCGCCAGCGTTGGCGTTCTTCGCCCAAGAACCGCTTGCCTTTCGCCGTCAGCCGGTAGAAACGCCGGCGCCGCTCGCCCGCCTTCTCCACCCAGCGACCGCTAATCAGCCCCTTCTTCTCTAGTCGATAGAGCAGTGGGTATAGCGACGCGACCTGGAAAACCAGCGAGCCGCCCGAACGTTGTTCAATGAGCTTTGCGATCTCGTAGCCGTGACGCTGGCGCTCGCCCACGAGGGCTAACACCAGCAAATCAGCGGTGCCCTTCTTGCGTTCTCGATCCGTATAGGGTTTAGTCATAGGTTGTTATGCTACATGTCGTGGAGGACTACGTGAAGTAGGTACGCGAAGCCGCACTACCGGGTTTCAGTTGGGTTCACTGTTCGGCTTAGCTAGGAACGCGGTTGACGCGTATGCCGTGAACACCAAGGAGATCTCGAGAGTGCCGTTACCGCTTACCGACTGGCCCACCAAATCTTCGTGCAAACTCTCGGCCCCGACCATCCAGACACCGCGGCGCCGCTCCTGAACTTGGCGGGGATCTGGGCCTCACAGTCAAGGTTCGAAGAGTCGAAAAGGACCTTGTTGGATGTGCACCGCATCTGGTTGGATGCCTACGGTCCCGAGCACACCGACGTGGCCATAGCCTGCCACGCACTCGCCAACCTATATCGTGACCGTGAACAGTGGGGAGGAGGCTGTCACCAACTACGGTTGCGCTGTCGGTATTCGCGAGGCCCGCTTCGACACCAACAACTGGCAACTGCCGTTGCACGAGACTCGTTGGCAGACGCGCTTCGTCACCTGGAGGGAAGCGCGATGCCCACCCGGCGACGAGGCCGGAGGCCGCTGATTGAGCGTCCGCCACCTGGCGTTCCTCAGGAGAACCGCCACTTATCAGGACATGTCGAGACGGCTTCCCTCAATAGAGTTCCGATCGACAACCGTCCACCCCACCACCTGAGTCCTGGGGCCTCCTCCTAGCAGCGCCGCCTCTTCACACAGTTCGGCCGAACCTGGCCGAACCTTAACCGGCGGGGGAAGCAACTTGCTTCGCGTGAGTCTTGAGCGCTGCAACAACCGCACGATGGCGATGGCTAGTGGCGCGATCGAGTGGCGTTTGACCGCGGGCATCGACCAATGACGCATCGGCCCCGTGGCGCAAGAGTACGCGCACGGTCTTGATGTCTCCGTGCGCGCAGGCCTCGTGCAACAGGCCCCGTCCGTTGCGATCGACACTGTCCACGAGGTCCGGATCGCTCGTCAGCAGTTCGTCGACCCGGAGTGAATCGAACGAATAGGCGGCTCGAAACAGCTGACGCAGCTCGACGTCACTGTCGTCCACCAAGTCGTCCACTGCGCCATGCTCTACCAACAGCCGGCAGACCTCCTTGTGCCGTTGCTGGCCCGCGTAGTGGATCGGATTACCGTGGGCCTCGCTGGCCGGCGCGCCGTGTTCCAACAACAGCTTCACCATCTCCAGATGACCGCGGTAGCAGGCCCAGACAAGGGGCGGCCAATCGGCGAGGCCGCTCCGCGCAGAAACGCCGGCTCCGGCTTCCACTAGAACCCTGGCCACCGCACACTGGCCACGACTCGCGGCGACCTGCAGCGGTGTCAAACCCTTCGCATTGCGGCCATCAATAAGGGTCGGATCGAAAGCGAGCATCTCGGCGACTCGCTCGGCCTGCCCGTGAAACGTTGAATAGAAGATGGGATGTGCTGAGGTGGATGCCATCGATACCTATTCCCTTAGAGCCAGTATCCCTTAGTGCCAAACTCAGATCTCAGGACGAGCTCGCGACGATCGCAATGGCACCGACAGCGAAGAACACGACCCACGACAGATGCCGTCCTCGTGATCCGACGAGAGCCACTAGTCCATGCACCAGGAAGGTGGCCCCGAGAATCCATCCCAAGGCCTCTGGCCTGACCGGCGGATTGGCCAGGTGCACCAGCACAGCGGCAAACCCCAACCACGCAACCGACGTGAGGTGCCAGGCGAAGCGCAACGTTGCCTCGGTGAACTTCGCGCTTCCCAGGGTCTTCGGCATATTGCCGCGACGAAACAGTCGCATCAAGATGTAGCGCTCGCCCAGAACCGAGTGAACGACAGCAATCGCGACGAGGAGGAAGGCGGCGAAATAGAGCAACCGAACCCCTATCGCTCGAGAACCACTGGCTGTGCGACGTCACTCATGCCACTGCCAACCGCGCAGTTCGTAGTACCGCCGCCGCGGCGTTGCATGAATCGGATGAATTCCGTGCTTGCGGCACCAAACCCAATGCACGGTTGCGCCGAGTAGGCCGAACGCCAGCGGAACCAATGCCGCCCAATGGCCAATCGCGCTATGGAGCGCGACGGTGATGACCGTGATCATCACCCACTTGAGCGCCTTCCTCCACGCAGCGGTCTCGACTTCGAACGGGGCAAAGACGGAAGCGCCAAGAATCAGTAGGCCAAGCAGAACGAAGAGTTCGAGTTCGATCCCAATCGTGTGCACGATCCGACCTCCAAGGAGTAGTACCCGGCCGCTCGATGCGTCGAGCTACCCGCGATAATGAAGGACCAAGTGTGCGCCAAGACCGATCAAGAGGCAAACCAACGCCACCACATCTGCGGCAAACACCTTCGACAAATGGGCGTTGGTACCGGGAGTCGACCAGGTCAGCCATAGGAATGTACCTGCGCTTGCTAGCCCCAAGGCCAAAGCGCTGGACTGAAGCGACGGCACGAACGCGGCCGCAATCAGAACTGACCCGACCAGCCCAAGCAAGACGGCTCGATGTCGCAAAAGAACCAATAGGTTCGCTTCCGCAACCTCGACGTCGTAGGCGGATTCCAACTGGCGCTGACCGAACACGCCGACCAACGGCGGCAAGTGGATCAGACCCGCCACGATCAATGAAACCGAGACAATGAAACGCATCGACTACCTCCAGCGGATACAAGTCCTCGGGTCTTCCGCGTGACTTCTACTCGCGATTTTTGCTGGTCACCAAATACAGGAGCGGGCCGAACGAGCCCATCACCAGTGTGATCAGAGTCCAAGGCCACGGGTTGCGCCCGCGCTGCTTCGCGTCGCGCCACAACCACACCAGAATGATGAGAAGCGCGATGACCAGATCCGCGAAGACTTGTCCGCCAGCCAAACTTTCAAAGTGAGGGCCGATAATGCCCATGTAGCCGTGCTCGAGAAGTGCCGCGACGGTGAGTGCTCCGAACAGAACGAGAATGATCCAAAGAATTGCGCGTTGCATGGTTGGTGATGACCTCCGGTTGTTGAACGGCGGTTCAGTGTCTCGCGCTCGCGTCATCGAAGCAACTACCTCAGAGGTAGTGGTCACACGCTGCAACATTCCACCGCTTTGCTCGAACGCGGCCTACGATCGCTCACGCTTGTACGACGGCAGTCGGTCGTCTAGCGACACCCAACTCAGCTTGGAGCTGGTGTGGATATCGTTGAGCGGCGCCACCCGCTGCGGATCATCCAATGAAGAGATGGTGACGTCGATCAGCTCAGGCTCACGGGTTGTCTCGAAAGTGAGCGACGCTCCGCAACGCGGACAGAATGTGCGTTGCGCATGATCGGAGGACGCGAACCCGGTCGGCGCGCCTGCGGTCCACTGGAACGCGGTGCGCTCCACCGTGAACCAGGCAACAAACGGCGCGCCGCTCGTGCGTCGGCACATCGTGCAATGACAGTTGGTCTCGTGTGTCGGCTGAGAATCCACCTGGTAGCGGATGTCGCCGCAAAAGCAGCCGCCCGCTAGCATCGCAACCTCATCCGCGGCCTCGCTCTACCCGAGATCAAAGAAAACTAAGGCCTGCGATCTGCCGGGCGCGTCAGATACGACCCGACACACAGCGACAAGACCACCAGTGGAATCAGCGTTGGCACGACCGGATCGCCGGCTAAGCCGTGCGAAGCGCTCGCGCCGATCAGATCGAACGTAAAGCCCGCGTAGGCCCATTCCTTGAGGATTGGGCGCTTCGGTGAAAGCAGCGCCATGACGCCCAGGATCTTGGCGACGCCCAGGATGGTCATCAGATAGAGCGGGTAACCCAACGCCTCCATCGCCTCGACCTGAGCCGCGGCACCAAGCAGGTTGGCAGCACCACCAGCGACCATGACCAAACAGAACAGACCAGTTGTGACCCAGTAGAGTCTCGACTTCTCGTGCATTGTGTTCTTTCCTTTCGGCCTCGCGCCGTCTCTTGGTTAGCGGTGATGCAGGCGGTATGGGCTCATAGTTCGGACTGCTCGGCACGCTGAAATTGGCGAGTCACGATGGTACGCAGAACATCGAGATCGATGTCGTCCAACTTGTTGACATACAGACACGCGGCCGACTTTCTGTGTTTGCCGAGCTTGGCGTACAGCGCATTTGCGCCCTCGAACTTATCGCCGAGGTAGAACGTCATGTTGGCCTTGCGTGGCGAAAAGCCCGCTGCTGGAACCAGCCCCTCGCGGCCGGCTCCGGTGACATAGCGATGGCGGCCGAAACCAATGATCGACGGTCCCCACATCACCGGCGGCAACCCGGTCACCCCTTTGTAGATCTTGAGCGCTTGAAGGGTATCCGCCCGGCGTCGCGGGTTCTCGAGCCCGGCGACGAAGTCGCGCACGCTCGCGGAGGTCGGCTTGGTCTTGTTCTCAGCCATCATTTCCCTTTCATTGTACGCCGACCGACTCGCCGGGCGATCAAGCCGGGCGATCAAGCCGCGAGCCGCGAAACCTCGCCGCCCAGCCACAACAGCGCTCTGTCGGTCGCTTCGTCCCAAACATGCCCAAAACCCAATCGAACGAAATTAGAGTACCGCTTGCCAGGGGAGAAGATGCCGCCCGGAGCAATACTGACCCCCGCGTCAATCGCGCGTTCGAATAGATCTTCTGAATCCAGGCCCTCCGGCAGCTCGACCCACAGGACCCCGCCGCCCCGAGGCTTTGAGATCCGAGTACCCGCCGGAAAGTGCGCCTCGACCTGACTCGTCATCAGTGCTGCATTCTGCCCTAACGCCAAGCGCAGCTGAATCAAGTGCCGCGCGTAGTCGCCTGAAGCCAACATGTCCGCAAGCGTCAGCTGGGGTAACGCTGGCGAGCCGCAGGAATGCGACCGCTTGAGCCGGGCGATGGCGTCTCGATGGCGCGCACTGATCACCCAGCCAACCCGGTATCCGGGTGCCACGGTCTTCGAGAACGAACCACAGGTCAACACGTCCGGACCTGGATGCGTGGAGGGCGTTCGGCCTGACCTCAGAAACTGGCTCGGTACCGCGCGTTGACCATCAAAGCGCAGTTCGCCGTAGACATCATCCTCGATCAGCGTGGTCTGATGTCGGGCGAGCAACTCGAGCATCTGCGCGCGATTGGCCTGCGGCATGCTCACCCCCAGCGGATTGTTCAGGGTCGTCGCGAACAAGCACACCTTGACCTTCCGGCCCGCAAGCGCCCGTTCCAAAGCGCGCAGGCTGATCCCATCTTCAGGGCAGGTCTCAATTTCCAGCGCGTACATGCCCAAGCTGTCGATCAACTCGAGCATGCCGTGGTAGGTCGGCGACTCGACAGCCACCACATCCCCGGTACAGGCAACCGCCTGAAGCGCGAGAGCCAATGCCTCCTGCGCGCCGTTGGTGATACAGATGGAATCAGGATCGATCTGCGCACCAACACTGTCGAGTAAGTAGAACGCGAGTTGGCGCTTGAGCACCGGCTCGCCCAACGTCGGTGGGTAGTTGATCGTCCGTTCACCCTGCCGTGACATGACCCGGCGCATGCACCGGCCGAGCGCTTTAGTTGCGGGTCGGGCCATGGTTGGGTTGGCAATACCCAAAGGAACCAGGTCAGCGCGGTCGATCGCTTCATAGACACGCTGGACCAGCGGCACGGAGCGATACCGAGCCGGCCCACGACTCCCGCGAGGCGCGGCCCGTACCAGTGGTAGTTCCGCAACGTGGCGAACAAAAAAGCCAGACCGCGGGCGCGATTCCACGCGCCGATGGCGCTCCAACTCTACGTACGCCTGCTGCACGGTGGGAATGCTTACCCCCGTCGAGGAACTCATTTTGCGCAGCGAGGGAAGCCGATCACCCGGACGTAGTGCACCGCTGCTAATGCTTTGCGCAACCACCTCCATCACCTGGCGGTAGAGCGGGTCAGACCCACCCAGCTGGGGCGCAGAGCAACCCTCGGTCTGCGCAGTGACGGCTGTTGCTTTGGCTTGCATGAACCTCCCTTCGTTTGTGCTCGGTACAGCCGTGGTATCGGGCGCCACATCTGTATAGGTCGTGTTTCTGTGAATCTGTATCTGTTCATTATACAGACTATCTCTAGAATGCCTCTCATGAACAACACCCTGCTCTACCTCGTCACGATTCTTATCTGGGGATCCACTTGGTTCGCCATCGAGTTCCAACTCGGTAGCACCGCACCGGAGGTGTCGGTTGTCTACCGCTACGGTCTCGCAGCACTGCTGCTCTTCGCCTGGTGCCGGGTCCAACGCAAACAACTCCGCTTCCCGTGGCGCTCGCACGTTTGGTTCGCCCTGTTAGGGATGTTCCTCTTCGGGCTCAACTACATCGCTGCGTATCGCGCGCAGCTCTACATCTCCTCGGCGCTCACCGCCATCACGTTCTCCTCGATCGTTTGGATGAACATCCTCAACGCCCGCCTCTTCTTCGGTGTTGTTTCAGGTCGACGAACTCTGCTCGGCGCGGCACTCGGTGTGGCGGGCATTGCAACCGTGTTCGCGCCGCAGATCACCGAGTTGTCAGCGGCCGACGGCGTGGTCATTGGCACCGTGTTCTCGCTGGTCGGTGCGTTCATCGCTTCACTCGGCAATATGGCCTCGCAAGGTGCACAGCGCAAGGGCTTGCCCGTGGTTCAGTCGAACGCCTGGGGCATGTTCTACGGAGCGCTCTTCACCGGCTTCGTTGCGCTAGGGCAGGGCGAGAGCTTCCGAATCGAGACATCGCCCTCATACCTGCTCTCGCTGGCCTACCTCGTCGTGTTCGGATCGATTGTGGCGTTCGGCGCCTATCTGACTCTGCTCGGACGAATCGGTGCTCATCGCGCTGGCTACGCGGTGGTCATGGCGCCGGTGGTGGCGGTGGCGATCTCAACCGCCTTCGAGGGTTTGAGTATCGATACGCCCACCCTTATCGGCATGCTCTTGGTGATCTCTGGCAACGTCTGTGTACTTAGCCAAGGTCGTCAAGCACAAGGTGCAGCGCTGCGGTCGAGCCGCCCAGCGGTTCCCTTAGCCAGCTCAGGCGAGACGGCGCCGAGAAGCGGCCCCGCGCTCGCAGAGAACCTGCTCAGGGCCGAGTGCGCCTTCGGAACCGCTAGCGAATGCGATTAGGCGAACCCGCTCGAAGCCCACAATCACCACACTCTTCGCCCGGGGCCTGAGTGGGGCGTGACTGGCCGGTGGAAGTCGAACCCAGCGACCGCGCCCCAGCCTCAGTCCAGTGCCCACGAATAGCCACGCATGAGTTGCGCACGGCCGCCCGTTTCGCACACGTTCCCATGTGCAACGATCACACGATCAAAGGGCCATTCAAGAATGCGCTCCAAAGACTCACGGAAGGCCGCGCGATTGCGCACCAACAGACGCTCGAGAAGCGTGGGGCCCAGCTGTCCATAGCCGCCGCCGAAACGAAAGGCCGCACGCGTCAGCAACGGGCTGTTTGGACCGAGGTTGAACGCCAAGTCCGTGACAATCAAGGTGGCGCTCGCGCGGTGAAAGAACACCACCTCGTTCACATAGGGCATACCGCGAAGGAGAACTTGATCGAGCGCACCCTCCCAACCCGGTTCAGGATCATCGCTCAGCACACCGGTAATCGCCAAGTCTGCCCGCTTGGTTTCGAGCCCCGGGGCGACGAAGGTCGCAGCGTCTGGATACTCCTTTTGCCACTGGTCGATGAACAGATGGTGCAGTCGGTTAGGAGCCACCAGGAACGCCACCGTCCCAAGCTCTTTCACGGCGCTGAGTAGAGCTGGACTGGGTCCAATCGGCGAATGAAGGAGAAGGCGAGAGTCCGGAAGGCGTAGTACCGTCATGCGCGTCCCAACCTCGAGACCAACGAAACGAAGTGGTGCGTCGGAGGTCCAGAGGTCGTGATCATGTTGTTGCATTGTGTAGGGACCGATCTATGGGGTCGAGTGGGTTTGGGAGCACGCGTGGCTCAGGTGGAAATAGGACGTCCCGTCCTCGTCTGGGCCGGCCGTCAGGTTTGAGGTTCCGACTTCGTCAGTTGGTGTCAGGCATCGTTGTTTGGTCTCAGGCCTGAGAACGACTTGGGAAGCCAAAGGTACAAAGCTTGGGCAAGGGCTCCTGCATTGTGGGCACCATCTCGCGCGTCGCGTAGTGGCGCTGATCCGCGCAGAGCAAGCCTCCACAGCAAAAAGGCCCCAAGCAGAGAGACCAGAATCCCAAACAGCCACGGCCAGGTCTGTTCAAGATCACGATCTGATCGCTCACGAACCAACAAAGGCCAGAGCAGCAAAGGCGCGCACCCTTCAAGGAACAAACTCAAGGCTGCGACCGGCAACCTGGATCTCCAAGCGGCCACCACGCCGCCGACGAAGAATCGGGCGGCCATCGCCAGAACGATGACGCCAGCGAGAAGGGGTGCCCCCGCTGCAAGCCCGAGGGCTGCGCCCGCCAGGAGTCCGAAGAGTATCCAGCCAGACGACATTGCGCTCCTCAATCGAACGTCAGTTTCAGAAGGCCAACAGAGCTCTTCATTTGATTGGGTTCCTTTGGTGATCTACAACTTGTATTTGAGCTCATAGGCGTGGCCATTCTCATCCTGAGTGATGATCATGGAACCGGTAATGGTCTCCAGCTCACCGCTTCCGGAACCTTCGAGGATCACCACCTCTAGCGATTGAGACTCCTTGTCCATGACTCCCCTGTGAACGAGTGTGAATGCACCGCTCTTACCGCCAACAGTTCCGGTGTACTCCTCGATCGCGTAGTAGACGGCCGTTCCGCCTTCCGTCCGCTTGCTGATCATCTGGCCAACACCGAGACCTTCAAGAGCTCCAATATACGTCTTGTCGATGATCATTCTTCCCGCAGGGGAATCGGCGTCTGCCTGCGGTGTGAGCTTCACTTCGAACGTACCGCTTGCCAACATCACGTCATCCTCTCCAATCATTGTTCCCGCGAACGACACGACGAAAACAGCGACCCACAACAAGGCCGCTCTCACTATCGGTGTCATATCCCGCTTCTCACTCTTCGATAACGGTCAACCCAGTAGCCCCAAACGATCAGTAGCCACTGCGCCTGAGAAGTCCAGGCGACCAGCGCCTCGCTTGGCGGAGCCGGTCCGAATATGTTCCCGGCGTAGATGAAGCCCAGGAGGGCTACGAGCGACCAAAACGCCACTGCGCCAACCCTTGAGGTGGCCTCGGTCGTTCGATGGTACAAGTAGACGCCAGCAGCGAAGATTGCGACCTCCAAGCTGATTTCGAAAGCCGGGTGATTCCAAAGGCCCAAGCCAATCTTGGTGGCACCTCCGGGAATCAAGAGCAGGTCCGGCTTGTGGGTCAGAGCATCAAGAAACCAATGGCTCAACACGAGCGCACAGCAAACAAGCGCTGCCTTTGCCGAGCGGCACACCGCGAAGACCACGCCGGCAAAAAGCAGAGACCACCCCGCGACGGCTAACAAGCTATGGGAGATCGGGTAGTGAACGAACTCAAGAGGAATCAGCTTGGTCGCACCAGCCACAATCTCAACCGATTCGAGTTTCAAGAGCAGCAATGTCGGCCACAGCAGATCGATGAACTGCCCGGCAAGGAACAGGGTGCCAAGAGAAATCCTCGGCGCTATTGGTTTCGCAGCGAGACCGACGCCGAAGTGTCCAATAAACATCTGTTTTCCGTCCCATCAGTTATCTCTAGCTCATGACGAGCGGCGAAGCACGGCGACCGATCCTCGGCCAGCGACCCACGGTATTGGATCCACGGTATTGGAGGTCGTGCGCGGTCAAATCGCCCTGTTCGATGGTCACAGCTGCAATAGTGCCACGCCTTCACCTTAGATCCCCAAAGGGCCAAGAACCCAAGCTGCAGTGTTCTTCCGGTTCGCGACCGATCTGCTGGGCTTCCGATGCTGAGGTACAGGTAGTTCACCTCAAGGGTGGAGTCAGACGCCGTCCTCCCACTCTCCGCCACCTACTTTTCGATTGCCAACCGAAGGGCCAAAATGGAGAGGACAAGACTGACCGGTGTGAATATGGCCTTCTCGAGCGACGAAGAAGAGGCGAGATTCCCCAAGGTGTTGAGAACGAAGTAGGCAAACACCACCCACATACTGACCGCAATGACCCGGCGGAACCTTTCAGCCTTCAGGTAGCCGATCTTGGCTGCCACGACTAGAGCGATCAGGCCGGTGACGACCAGGCTTACTACCTCAAGTAGTCCCAGGTTCACACGAGCGCCGTCGGCGCGTCCTCCCCACACCATGCTCGCTGGCAGAACGCCTAAGACCATCAGGATATGGAAAACGGCCAGCGCGCTTAGCGCGATCAGTAGTGCATTTGCCGCAGCTTTCGCACGTATCACCTTCTTCATAGAGCTCCTCTATTCGCGCTGAGACCGGCGTCCAGGCAGTCCATCCTTCCAGGTTAGCCTCCGTGCGGCCAGACAACAATCGGCGGCGCTAGCAGGTCCTTGCCCCCATGGGTTGCATCGCTCAGCGGAGTGACCCGTACGGATCCAGGAATTCGCCCTTAGCTTTGGCCAGTGTCTCCACCACTTTTTTGTTTGTCAGGACCGTCATACTGTCGAATTACCCGTCGCAACAGCAGCTTTTCTAAAGCGTAGTTGTTGGCGAGTACAAAGACCACTTCTAAGAACTCATCGGAGTCCGAGATCCAGTTCGACAGGATCCAGGACGCCAGCTTTTGTCTTAGATCAGGCGAAGGCACTTCGTAGGTATGCCACTGTTTGTCGGCAGCGATTAGCAAGCCCTCTAGGGTGAGCTGCTGGGTCGACGGCTCGCTGCCATCAAGGATTTGGCAGCAATAGCTATGCGCCTCTTGATGGGAGATGGATTCGGGCAGGTTCTCTAGTTCCGCGACGTTCAAAGTGGCCCTGACGGACTTAGCTCGGCTGCGCCGCTGGCAGGCCTGCCGAAGTTGAACTTGAGATCTTCATCTGCACACACGAGCTGATCGCCCGAGCACACGCGGTGGCGCGGGCAGTTGCGGGAGCCCCCGTTCAGTCTAGGCTCTGTTTCTACCGGAAGCTCGAGCCAGCCACACCGCTCCTACAGCACCGCGCGAAGAGCAGTGGCCGGGCCGGCTTCCGTGCCGAGGGTCTCCTCGACCGAGGTGCGAAGACCAGCTGCTCCGGAGCGCTATCGATTCAGTCGTCGGCGCGAAGGACTTTGGCCGGTTGCAGACGAGCCGCGAGCAAGAGCGGGCCGATGCTTGCAAGCACGGTGACCGCGAGCAAGAGAACGGCAACGCTAAACATCAGCGACGGATTGAGCGCGTGGGTGCCGTAAAGAAAGCTGCTGAGCAATCGGCCAACGCCGATCGAGCCCAGAAGGCCTAGACCGACCGCCGAGGCGGAGAGTCTCAAGCAGCGCTGAAACAACCCCTTGATGACGGCCGCAGGCTTGGCGCCAAGCGCGAGTCGAATGCCGATCTCCTTGCGCCTTTCACTTACCAAACAAGCAACGACGCCATACAGACCGACCGACGCAAGGACCAGGGCCAGTACCCCGAACAACGAGATCAGCGAGCCCACCATCCTGGTCTGTGAAAGCGACTCGTTCACAACGGCCGAGAGCGGCGCAACTGCGAAGATGGGCACCTCGTTGTCGAGTTCCGCGGCGCTGCGCTGAAGCGTGTCGGTCAACGTCGCCGTGGTCCCGCCGGCCTTGGTGCGCAGCACGACGGCCACGCGGGCCGTCCCGCGCTGTTGCACGGGCAAATACATCAGCGGTTCAACCGCCCTACTGAGAGACCGGTAGTGCGCATCGTTGACCAGACCCACTACTCGGACCACCTGCCGTTTGCCTCGATAGGGCATGTCAATCGTCTTGCCGAGCACATCCTGATCGGGCCAGTAGCGTCGCTGGAACGCACGGTTGACGATGGCGACGGGAGTTGAAGAGAAGGTGTCCGTGCGATCGAAGTCACGGCCCGTCAATAGGGGTATCGAGAGGGTTTCGAGGAACCCGGAGGTGACTAGGTTGACTCGCGAACTCCAACCAGGACGACCGGGTGGAGGTTCGTTGCCTTCGATCAACAGCCCTCCAAAGGTGTCGCCGGAGCCTGAAAGCGGAACCGCGGACGACATAGCTGCCGCTGCCACTTGAGGGCTTTCGTTAAGCCGCTCCAACAGGCTGCCGTAGAACTCACCCATCTCTTGAGGCGACCTCTGCGTGATACCCAGATCAATCGCGGCAGAGAGCACACCCTCGGCTTCGAATCCTGGAGGCACCGATTGCAATCGCCGCATGCTCTCGAGCAAGAGGCCGGCACTCATCAAAAGGACGACCGAAAGCGCGAGCTGCGCAACCACCAGGCTACTGCGTAGCCTGCTCTTTGGACCTTGCGCGGAACTCTTGGCTAACGAACGGGAGGGGCGCAGACCGTTGCTACTTACAGTCGGAGCGAGTCCAAAGAGGGCTCCGCTCGCGAGGGCTAGGAGGATCGCGAAGCCCGCAACACGTGCGTCAATCGCGAGTTCTATCCCAGAGTTCCGCGCGATGGCGGGCAAGAAGTTCATGAGCGCGCCACGCACTGCCAGCGCCATGGCGATTCCGACCGCCGCGGCCACCGAAGCCACTATGAGGCTTTCAGTCAACAGCAGTCGCACGATCCGGCCCTGACCAGCGCCCAGCGCTCGGCGAAGCGAGATCTCTGACACGCGTCGATTGCTGCGCGCAAGAATCAGGTTGGCTACGTTGGCGCAAGCGATTACCAGGACCAGCGAGGTGACCAGGAGTAGTGCCCCAATCAGAGCGCTCGCCGCGCGCCGCTCGGCGGGCTCCGGCCCAAGGCCTGGCGCCAGCGTGAACTCGCGCCGCCGCGTGTCCTCTGGGCTGTAGGCGGTGAAATCGCGCTCTTGGGACCTGGCAAGCGGTTCCAGAGTGCTCAGCGGAACGCCGACTTGCCTTCGTCCGAGGACCCCCATCCAGGTGGATTCTCTTTCATTGAATACGTCGAACCCACTCGGTCGCGCCACCGGTTGCATCATCATGGGGACCCAGATGTCGACTCGGTCGAAGCGCTGGTCGCCTCGGAAGCCTCGAGGCGCCACGCCAACAATCTCGAAGCTGGTTCCGTTGAGTGAGACCTGTTGTCCGATGGCGCCTTGCCGACTTCCAAATCGATCGCGCCACAATTGATGGCTGATTACCGCAACCGGCGAGCTGAGGAGTGCTTGGTCGTCTTCGGGAGTCAACGTCCGGCCCACCGCAGGGTCCACGCCGAGAACCGAGAAGTAGTTTCCCGACACCACGGCTCCGCGTCGGCGCTCCGTGACATCGCCTAGGCGAAGTCCAACTGGCATCGCGTCCCGGGCTGCAATCATCGCCTGATCACCGAAAGCCAACCGGAGATCGACAAAGTCCGGGTAGGAAAGAGCGCCCTCGAAGTCGCGGTCCTGCTCGGTGCGTGACAGCACCATGAAGTGTTCGTCCGCCGGCTGGATCCCAGGCATCGCCTTGAACACAACGGCATTCGCGAGCCCAAAGATGGTCACGTTTGCACCAAGTCCTAAACCGAGAATCAGGACCGACGTAAGGACGAAACCAGGGCTGCGACTTAGTTGCCTGAGTACAAATCGCAAGTCACTCCAAACACCGTGCATCAGCTTCTCCTTGGTCAACATGACGGTTCTGGTCGCAGCGGCTGCTGCTAGTTCTCGCTGTCTACTCCGCCAGGTTCTCCAATGCCAATGGGGTGCGACGACGGCGATGTTTGTCGCCTGGCCGGTCCACCAAGCGATGGTTTTGAACGACCCCTCGGCCGCTAGACGCCGACTGGTTTCCTCGCTGAGATCGCCGAGCAAGTACTCGCGCTCGGGACCGGGAACAAGAACACCAAGGCACCTCGTGAGCACGGACAGTGTCGAAGCGACGGTGGAGCGCTTCACGACCGACCGCCCTCGCGCTCAACCAGCGGCGTACTGCGCATGGCGTCGATCATGCGCAGTGAGTTCTCTAGCGCCTCCTCCCCGGAAGCAGTGACTCGAAAGGTCTTTTTGGCGCGTCCACCTCGGACCGGAGTCGGAGCCGAGACCGCTGATTCCACCCAGCCTTTGGTGTGTAGTCGATCGAGAGTGGCGTACACGGAACCGATCCCCGCCCTCCTGCCTGTGGTCTCTGCAATGTCGTCTCTGACGGAGAGCCCGTACGCGTCCGGCCCCAGCCTCAGCAGGGCAAGAAGCACCAGTTGCTCAAACTCTCCTAGGAGGTTTCCCTTGCCCATTCGCACTCCGTCTCCGAGGTCATGATGTGTGGTTCCAGGTCGAGGCAGGGATATGTACGCTAAGTGAGAACAAATGGTTGCACCAATGCGCTTCACCAGATGGCAAGAGCCTTCTTTCGGCGGGGAGTCGTCCTCGAACAAGCAGCAATCAATTGGCTCGAACAACATCCATCGGATCTACCGCCGCGGCGCGCCTGGCCGGGAAGTAGCAAGCGGCGAGCACTACAAGTGCCAAAGATACCGATGCCATCGCGACGGTGACCGGATCGGAAGGGCTCACGCCGAACAACAAGTGGCCCATAGCGTTGCGTAGGCCCAGCGTCAGTCCAAGGCCTAGCAACACGCCAGCAACCAGAATCACCAAACCTTGCCTCAGCACCAGGACCTGAATGTCCCGCGCACTTGCACCGAACGCCATTCGAATGCCGAGCTCTTGGGACTGCTGGCTCACCGAGTTCGAGACCAGACCGTAGACACCAGCCAATCCCAGCAGCAAGGCCAGACCGCTGGCCACGGCGAGCAACTGAGTCAGAAAGGAAGTGCTGGCGATTGATCGAGCCATCAGTTCCGGGAGCGTGGCGGACTGCAAAAGCGGGAGTTGCGGGTTGATCTCCCAAATGGCTCTCTCAAGCTCTCCTAGAAACCTCGAGTCGCCTACGCGATTGCTCCGAATGGCAAACCCGTTGTCGCGCCAGGCGAGTATCGAGTCGGCCGAAGTGCCATTCCAGAAACCCCGCGCCACCTGGGGCCAGTAGACCATCGAGAGCGCTTCTTGGCTGATCCCGTCGTCTCGCACATCTCCTGCAACCCCAACAACCTGGTACCAGAATGGTGGCTCCGGTCGTGCCGCGATCCTCTGGCCGATGGCGGCCTCCGGCGATCCCCAGTACTCCCGCGCGAGGCTTGCGGAAACGACCGCAGTCGGCAGGCGATTCTGCACGTCTTGCCACTCAATTTCGCGGCCCGCAACGATGGGGATCTGCATCACCGAGAAGAACTCGCCTCCCACCCACTTGTGCCGTTTGATGACGCCGCGACCGGCACCTTCTTTGCTTGAAGACTCGGCGTAGAACGCGTTGACGTTGTTGTTTCCATCCATTGGGATCGCTGTCGCCAGGGCCACCCCGTCGACCCCGGGGACTTGCTCCAGGCGTCGAGCGATCGTTTCGAACACCAACGCAGCGTCCTCGATCTCTGGCACCTCGTCTGGGGGAATGTACAAACGCAGGGTCTGCACGTTCTCCGGTTTGCCAAAGCCGGGCTCAACCTGCCCAAGTTTTTGGAAGCTCCGGAACATCAAACCAGAGGCGATAAGCAGTACAAGTATCAACGCCACCTGAGCGATGGCCACCGTGCTCTGGAACCGCTGGGAGCTGCCCTTCAAAGCACCCCGGGAGCAGCCACCAACCAGCGCCTCTCCTGCGCCCAATCGCCCAGCTCGCAAAGCTGGCAATAGGCCAATCGCAAGCCCCGCAACCAGGGAGATCGCGAAGGTTGTCAACAGCACCAGAGGACTCAAGGAGACCTCCTGAATTCGGGGCAGCTGGACCGGGGCCACTGCAACCAGGGCCTTGAGGCCTAGTGCAGCCAACGCCATTCCCAGAAGACCAGCCGCAAGGGAGAGGATCAGACTTTCCTTGATGTATTCCCAGCGGACGCGGAGCGCACTTGCTCCGATAGCTCTGCGCAGTGCCATCTCCGTTCGCTTGTCTGCGGTGCGAACCAGAAAGAGGTTCGCCGCATTGGCACAAGCAACGAGTAACACAAGCCCAACTCCCGCCAGCAGCACCCATAGCAAGCTCGCAGATTCTCCGACTAGGCGCTGCTTGAGCGGTACCACCACCACCGAGAAGGCGCGCACATCCTCTGCTGTGGCGATGGGTCCACCCGGGTAGCGCTCCCACGCTGACGGCAGCAACCGCTGCAGTTCCTCGGCGACCTGGTTCAACGTAACGCCTGCACGAAGACGAGCAACCGCGCCATAGCCAATGTTACCCACGTACAAGGCACTCTTGTCTGCGCGTAGGGGCAGAATCAGATCGGGTCGCTCGCCGAGCGCAGCAATGTCATCGGGCACCACTCCAACGATCTCGTGCCGAGTTCCATCAACCTCCAGAAGGCGACCGATCACAGCCCGGTCGCCACCGAACCGAGTGCGCCAATAGTGAGAAGTTAGCAAGACGACCGGAGCGGCCTGCGGTCCCTCGTCGGTCAGCAGCACCGTCCGACCGAGCTCGGGCACAAGCGCAAGCGTGTCTAGAACGCCGCTGGTAACAAACAGCGCTGCTACCGCCTCGGGATCTCCGGCACCAGTCACCGCCACCGACCCGACTTCATACATTCCCAGCCGTTCGAGCGTACGGCTATCGGCTTCATAGGTGTAGTGCCAAGCCGCACACTGGCCCGCATCATCGAAGCCGATCTTTGGAGCCGTGTGACTGACGCTCAGCAAACGATCCTGATCGTTGAACGGAAGAGGCGACAGGAGCACGGAGTCCACCAAGGTGAACATCGCTGAAGTCCCACCGATGCCGACCGCCAGCACCAGAACAACCGCGAGAGAGAACAGCCGCCGCCTGGCGAGAACTCGCACGCTAAGCCGTAGATCCCTAGCGAAGTCCGCGATCCTGGTCCAGGCGCCACCTCGCCCCCGCGCGCGGTCCTCTTGTGACCGAGCCCATCGAGTGCCCAGCGCCGCAAGGCGTGCGGGCTCCGCTGCAACCAGGTCCCCGTTGGCCAGTTGCAGGTCGCCTAGCGACTCCATCGCCGCAGCTTCTGCTTGCTCCGGCGAAGCCCCCTCGAGCCGAGCCTCCCGGTACCGATCCTCAAGGTGATCCGCCAACTCGCGAATCATCCGATCGTCCCTGCGTTCTTGCATCCTCGGCAGCTCCAATCGATCACGCAGAAACTTCTCCCAATCAGGCATGCGCTCAGGCGTCCGGTCGGGAATCTGGTCAGGCGTCTGGTTAGGCATCTGGTTTTTAGGCACCGTGCATCCCCACGACTAGCTCAACGGTTTCGACAAACGACGCCCACTCCTCCCGCTGCTGCGAGAGGATCTTGCGACCGGCCGGCGTCAATCTGTAGTAGCACCGCCGACGCTGTCCTTGCTTTTCCACCCATCGCCCCTTGATCCACTTCCGCTTCTCCATGCGATAGAGCACCGAGTAGAGGGTCGAAACCCTGAACTCAAGCTTGCCTCCCGAACAGCGCTCCAGAGACTTGCCTATTTCATATCCGTGGCACGGAGGGCCCTCTAACACTGAGAGGATCAGCATCTCCATGCTGCCTCGCTTTAGGTCGGCACTAAACATTCAAGTCCTCCCGGACGCTACGGTTGGTTTCGCCTCATCGATACTCCTTCACACGATACTACACGTGGCGAAGTATCTGCACTGCCCCACAGCAAGAAGCGGGCGCCTTCGCGGCTCCGAGCCCCACGTACGGACCTGCTATGTTGTGAACGGCGCCACAAGAACGGGAACAACAGCGCACAAGAAAGCAGAGGGGCAGGCACATCGATGGCCACGCGAACCGCGAATGGTCGAGCAAGCGCACGGCCGCGTTTCAGCGCGGCCAGCCCGTGGATCGTGTTGTTGTTAGGGGTCGCGCTTAGTTTCTGGGGTTGGCACCAAGCCCGTGGATACTCACGCGACGCAGCCGCGTCTCGGCTACAGCTGCAACTGCACGACCGCACCGCAGTGTTTCAAACAGAAACACAAAGCCTCGCGGTCGCGCTCGACAATGTCCGCTTGTTTCTTGATCACGCAGGCGTTGTCGATCGCGAAAGCTTTCACCTATTCACCAAGCCTCTTCTCGAGCGCAATCGCGCTCTCGTAGCGCTCACCTGGAACCCCCGCGTCCTCCACTCTGACCGCCAAGCCTTCGAGGACGAGGGCCGTGCCCATGGGTACCCCGGCTTTCGCATCACCGAGCGGCAAGCCAACGCTGGCGAGACCATGATGCCCGCAGCGCGGCGCAGCCATTACTTCCCGGTCCTGTGGGTGGAGCCCCGAACTGACTACGAGAACGCCCTAGGCTTCGACGTCCTGTCTGAAGCCAACAGGCGCACTGCCATCGAACTCTCGGCTAGAACCAACCAACTCACGGTCACTGCCCCCATTCAGCTCGGAGAGAATGACAACTCGGCGTACGGTGTATTGGCCGTTCTGCCGCAGTTTCGACCACGCTCAGAGGCCAACCAACCTTCTGGTGTCATCACCGGTGTCGTTCGCGTTCAGGACCTCCTCGACCGGGCCCTGTCCGCCTTCGAGGACTTGCCGTTCGACCTCGAGGTTTGGGACATCTCCTCGCCCGCCGGACCGCGACGGGTCGCCCAGGCAACACCCCATGCGGGTACACGCGAGCGCGTTGAAACCGGCTCTTACGCCAGCGCGTTCGTCTCATGGGGAGGCCGGGTCTGGGAGGCTAGGGCTTTTCCAACCCAGGATTTCCTTCATGCATCTGCAGCGCCCATCCTGCTAGGCATCGCTGGTCTTCTGCTGTCGGCCCTCGCTGCGATCTACGTTGCTACCCTGAACAAGCGTCGGCATCGCGCCGAGCGGCTGGTGAGGAATCGAACCAGCGAACTCGCTGCCGCCAACGCCACACTTCGGACCGAGGCCGCCCAACGGATCGCAGCCCAAGAGCAATTGACCGAGCATCAATCGCAACTCGAGGAACATGTTGAAGAGCGAACTAGAGACCTTCGCCGCGCGAACTCCGCTCTAAAAGGCGAAGTGGAGCTCCGAACGCGCGCGGAGAAGGCGCTGCATGGCAGCAACCATTCACTTAGGCTAACCCTCGAAGCAGTTTCGGAAGGCGTCGGTGATTGGGACCTCGAAGGCGGGCAATTCTTTCTGAGCGACCGTGCCCTTGAAACCTTGGGATTCAACGGGAAGGACGTGACCGCCGCCGAGGAGCGAACGCGCATCTGGGAGGACAGCTTGCACCCAGACGATAGGCCTCGACACTCCAAGGCTCTGATCGATTGCATCAAGGGTGACTCGGATCGCCTTGAAGTAGTTGTGCGCCGGCACACACGCACCGGCGAATGCTTGTGGTTCGAGGAGCTAGGCAAAGTCGTTGCGCGAGACGCCTCTGGCCAAGCCTTGCGCATGTTGGCTACCAGCCGCGACGTCACCCGCAGGATGCAGGCGAAACAAGAGAAGGAATTACTAGACCGGCGTATGCGAGAGGCGCAGAAGCTGGAGAGTCTGGGGATCTTGTCGGGCGGTATCGCTCACGACTTCAACAATCTCCTCGCGGGCATGATGGGCAATGTGGAACTTGCGATCGCCAAGAGTGCATCCGATCCGCAGATCACCAGCCTCTTGAATGAAACACACCTGGGAGGCGCGCGGGCAGCAGAGCTGGTGCAGCAGATGCTCGCCTACACCGGCAAGGCGCCATTCAAAGTCGAGCGTCTCGATCTGGCTGAAATCGTCCAGGAGATGTTGGCCTTACTGACCGCATCTATCTCGAAGAAGGCCGAACTCATCGTTGACACGAATTCGGCCCCCGTCGAAGGCGATCCCGTGCAGATCAGGCAAGTAGTGATGAACTTGATCACCAATGCCTCGGAGGCCTTGCCGGACGAAGGCGGAGAGATCGTGATCACCACCGGCAGCGCAGCAGTGAGTTCTAAGGAACTGATTCGAGCGCGCGCGGGCGGGGACCTGAAGCCGGGTAACTATCCGTTCCTTGAGGTCCGAGATACAGGGGTCGGCATGGATGAGCACGTGTTGGCCCAGATGTTCGATCCGTTCTTTTCCACCAAGCTCGCGGGTCGAGGCCTCGGCCTCGCTGCGACTCTTGGAATCGTCCAGGGGCACTCAGGCGCCCTGTTCATCGACTCCATCCCAGACCAGGGCACCTGCGCACGAGTGGTCTTCCAGCTTCCGACTGTCAAACAACCGAAGTCCCAGGACGCTCAGACGAGCACATCGACCGCGATGGTCTCAGGCCAGACGGTCCTGGTGATCGACGATGAACCCATTCTTCGCAAACTGATGAGGATCTCACTGGAAGCCGCGGGACTGACTGTGCTCCAGGCCCGCAACGGTCTTGAGGGCCTTGAGATTGTGACCGAAAGAGCTGAGCAGATCTCCCTCATCATTGTCGACGCCACGATGCCGGTAATGGACGGGGCGCAGTTCCTTGCAGCCGTCAAGAGCGTTTCCAAAGTGCCGGTGATTCTGACCAGTGGGTATTCTGAACTCGACTTGAGACAGCAGTTCTCAGCGCCTGATATCTCAGGCTTCTTGGCCAAGCCCTTTAGAATCGAAGAACTTCTTTCGCTCGTGTCCAACCTGCTGGCCATTCCCGAGGCATCCTCCTAGACCTCGACCTTAGGCGTCTGGACGCAAGACGGAGCAGAGCGGATCCGGTGCGCTCCCAGGAGAGCCATGCCCGATTCGCGAGCCTGGATCGCTCAAACCAACCTGGACGAGTGCGCGGGACTCGAGGTGCCACGCTGGACAAGCGGGACTCTGGTGGAACCACGCAGTACCAGCTGGACCCCTCGAACACCGCCAGGTGGTTGTTCTGCAGCGCGCAGCAGGGCCGGGGTAGAGAGGGTCGGCGTGTTCTACAGCAGCAGCGGATCGTTCTCGCTGAAGTTGTACGAGCTTCCCAGCTAACAATCGCTGAGCCAAGTGGAGATGCAGGCGGCTGAGTGAGGCGGCAGGAACGCAGTGTCGACCCGAGTCTGACTGGCATCGTCTCGTGTAGTAGAAGGCTCCGACCCCCTCCGCCTATCAGCCTTATACCCTAGACCCCCTCAACCCTAGGAATCAGACCCGCTCAACGATGACCGCCGGAGCCATACCGCCAGCGGCACACATAGTGACCAGGCCGGTGCTGAGATCGCGGCGCTCCAGCTCGTCGATTACGGTGCCAATGAGCATGGACCCGGTTGCTGCAATCGGATGGCCTAGCGCGATCGACCCGCCGTTGACGTTGCACTTCTCCGGGTCAGCGTTGAGGTCACGCATGAACTTTGCCGCCACCACCGCGAAGGCCTCGTTGATCTCGATCAGATCGATGTCATCAAGGGTCATGCCGGCCTTTTTCAGAACTTTGCGCGCTGCCGGACCTGGCTCGTTGAGCATCAAAGTGGGGTCACCGGCGGTGTTGGCCATGGCGATCACTTTGGCGCGCGGCTGCCATCCTTGAGACTTCGCGTATTCGGGAGACGCCAGCAAGAGGCAAGCGGCCCCGTCGACCACGCCTGACGAGTTGCCGGCGTGGTGCACGTGGTTGATTTCGATATCGGGGTAGGTGCGGCGGACCAGTTGGTCGAAAGTTTCGCCCGTGTCGTCGATCGGAAAGTCCATGAACTTGCCAAAGGCCGGATTCAGTCCGGCCAAGCCCTCCAAGGTGGTTTCGGGCCGCGGATACTCGTCATGGTCCAGCGCGACTGAGCCGTCGTCGTTGTAGACCGGAACAACGCTGCGTTGGAACCGGCCTTGCTCAATCGCAACCTTGGCGCGTTGCTGCGAGACATATCCGATTTGGTTGACGTCTTCTTGGCTGAAGCCCTCTTGCGTTGCGATCACGTCAGCGCAGATGCCTTGATGCCACTGCGGGTGCAGATCGCGCAGGTGTAGGTTGCCTGCGTCCATGGTGCCACCGCCGAGTGTTGCTGTGTAAGACATCATTTCGATGCCGCCCGAAACCACACAATCTTCCATGCCGGCCATGATGGTGGCAGCACCCAGGTTGACCGAGGTGATGCCCGAACCGCAGAAGCGGTCCAAAGTCACGCCACCGGCTTTGGTGTTCCAACCCGCGTCGAGCGCAGCCATGCGTCCGATGCAAGCTCCCTGCTTTCCCTTTTGGCTGGAGCAACCCCAGATCACATCGTCGACCTCGGAGGTGTCGAGATCGTTGCGGTCCCTCAGTGCAGCGAGCGTGGTGGCTGCTAGCCGTTGGGGATGAAGGTGGGAGAGGGCTCCTTTGCCCTGCTTGCCAATGCCCCGGGGGGTGCGAACTGCATCGATGATCCAGGCTTCTTGCGTCATATCGAGATCCTTGGTGTTGGTGCTAGGTGTATTTCAGGACGCGGCTTGACGTTGGCCTCTCCAGGATTCCTGGTACCCATCAAGGGTTTTCGACCGCGCGTGCAGCGACCAGAGTCGTCTCCGACGAGACAGACGAGACACAAGCGCAGCGGAGTCGAATCGCGTGCCTCATGCCCCAAGCGGGCACTGGCTCATTCTCTTTCGCTAGAACGTATCAATCTCGAACACAGCGGACACTGCTTCCTGTGGCCCTATCTGCCTTTCATCGCTGAACCTTCGGCCGCTTGGCAAGCAGCTTCCTGGACGAGGGACACGTAGAACGTAGAGAGGGTCGGTCGTAGCTGTGCCTGGCATCGAACGGATCCGTCTCGCCGTGTTAGCGAAACGCGAACGAGCAGACGACGCAGATTCCGGCTGGCAAGCGCCGGTGTGTAGTTGTTCGTCTCTTGTGTCAGCCGCGCGGAGCGCTGCCGAGAACGGCAGCCCACCGCCGCGCGGGCGGCACTCGTTCATGAAGAATCGGCAGGGCCGCCACCGATAGAAAGGTAGACCATCTCAAGGCTGATCTGCGATCGCGCTTTGAAACCGGCAGCCGGAACGCGCTCCCCAACGCGGCCTGCGACAAGCGTTGAAGGCGTCTAATCAAGGGGCCTTGACGAGCGGGTTGTTATGCGGCGCATCGCGCACGGGCCAGCTCGGATACACCCGGCAATACCCGTAGCTCAGGCTGTCGTTGTTTGCGCCGGCCAACACGTCGCGCAATCTCGGAGCACCACGGGGTTCATCGAACAGCACTGTTTCTCTTTGCTCCCGCAGAACGAGCCTACGCTCAACCACTCGGCCAGAATAGTTGTGGCTGGTGAGCACGACTACTTCCCCCTCCACACGATACACATTCCGTTCCCAGAAAGGTGGCTTCGGATCAACGTCGTCGAGACTGCAGCAGCTCTCACTCGCGTCGTAGTACTCGCCAGCCGGCATTAGGACTAGAAACCCCGAATCGATCTCGTAGACACCTTCGAGCCCAGGCGCATAGCACTTCTCCCAGATACCCTCGAAACCACCGACCGAAGCCTCGAGCGGCTGCGTTGAACCACGCTGCACTACAAGGATCAAGCCGATGAAGACTGCGATGTGTACAAGCCGCATGACGGATCTAGACCAGCTGCGTCGATGACAAGCGCTTTGAAATTGAAAGTGGATAGCTCATAACAACAGAATAGCAACTGTTGCAACCAGAGGGGTCGAACCGGCCGAGGGCGAACGGGCCGAAGGAACCAGAACCAGAGAACCAGAGGTGTCTGAGACGTGAGCGACCTTGAGAGTTCTCCTTGCTGCGATTCTCGCGGCAGGGGAGAGCGCATCCACTGAGGCTCACGCCTGCGAAGAATGGGTTCGACGGTCCGAGCTGAGGCAAAGTCGGGCGACATTCCTTCGGACGGCATCGAGAGGAGGTCCCTATTCGAGCTGGCACGTCGGAGGCAGATCTGGTTTCGATTCCTTCTTCCGATCTGTTCCACTCTCCAATCTCCTATCTCAGCCTCACGCCGCGCGCTTCTAGATTCTCGCGGATGATGCGCGGATGGCGAGCGGCTATCCGAAGAAGAGCAACAGCTGGGCCTTCTGGCTGACGGCGATTCTGTTCCCAGTTGCGAAGCGTATGAACGCTGAGCCCAAGAGCCTCCGCAAAGCGCGGCTGAGAAAGCCCCACAAAGCGCCTCAGCGCGGAGACATCTTCGCCACTTTCAAACAGGCCCTTCATCAGGCGCCGGCGCTGGCTGGCGAGCATGGACGACGACAACTGAGCTTTGGTTAGTTCTGGGGCCTCATTCATCTCTTGCTCTCGCTCCGCCTCTCAACGCCCGAATCTCTCGGTGGGTTGTTGGTCGGGCGCTGATGATTCTGACGACTTCTTCATGCATCTCCGTCCAAACGACTGCAATGACCCCTCGACTGATCGGCCGTATCGCAATGAACCGATCTTCATACTCTGAGTGCGCAGAATCGAAGACTTCAAGATAGTCAACGCCTGACTCGAAAAGTTCTCGCGCTTTCTCGAATGAGATGTCGTGCTTGATTCGGTTCGCACGGCTCTTGTCCTCATCCCACTCGCATTCCACTTGACCAGTACACGCCACTGACTGACTCAGTCAACGGGCTATTCCAAGGACTGCAGAACGGACTTAGCTCAGCTGCGCCGCTGGTGGGCGCGCTGAAGTTGAGATTGGGTAGCGAATCTTCAAGGGGATAGCCGAACGTGCAAGTGCGAGCGGCGACTGCTGGAGTGGGTTGTTCTGCAGCTGCTCAGAAACGCCGTAGCAACCTCTCGTACTCCCGATGTCCCCCGACCCAAAACCATGTCACGACGTCCTCGGACAGCACTCCG
>JAJCXN010000029.1 GCA_029263415.1 Acidobacteriota bacterium | reverse complement strand
TCGCGCAGTCGATCGTCATTGCAAAACATTCCGCCGTACACCGATCCCAATGCGACCACGACCCCGCCCGTCAGCGTCGCAAGGTCAATGATCGCCCGGGGCTTGTACTGCTTTTGTACGTACGTGAGCGAATCCGCCAGCACCATCCGGCCCTCCGCGTCTGTGCTGATAATCTCGATCGTCTTTCCCGACATCGACTTGATGATATCGTTGGGCCGATACGCGTTCCCCCCGACCATATTCTCAGCCGCGGCGATGATCCCGACGACAGGGACTTCGGGCTTCAACCGCGCGACCGCGTGCATCGCCCCCATCACGGCCATCCCCCCGCACTTGTCGTACTTCATCCCCACCATCCCGTTGCGATCCTTGAGCGAATACCCTCCGGTATCGAACGTAATAGCCTTGCCGATCAAGACCACCGGCTTTCCCGAGCGCTGTGATCCGTACTCCAGCACAATCATCCGTGGCGGCGTCGCACTAGCCTGTCCCACCGCCAGAAACGCACCCATCTTCCGGCGTTGCATTTCGCGGTGATCCAGCACCGTGCATTTCAACCCCGCCGACTTCGCCATCGCCCGCGCTCGGGACGCAAGCGTCACCGGGTTGATCACGTTGGCTGGCTCGCGCGACAAGGTCCGCGCGTAGTTCGCACCCTCCGACACGATCGCTGCCCGCCGAACGCCCGCCGACATCTTCTTCACCGGCCGCGGGACACCCAACGTCACGCGATGGCGTATCGCCTTGTCCACGTTCGTCTTGTGTCCGTCGAAGCGAAACGCACCCAATAGCAGCCCTTCGCTCAGCGCCTCAATTCCCTGCGCATCAAACGCATCCGCCACGTCCGACGCGTCAATGGAGATCTTCGCGCGTCGTCGAGCCCCGATCAGCTTCGCGATGGTCCCCCCCGCCCGGCGGACCCCGTCGAGCTTGCATGTCCCCTTCTCGCCCAACGACACCACTGTCACCGACTCGAACCCGCCATCGGCGCACGCCATTTCCAACGCATCTCCCGGCGACTCAATACCGCTGGTACCGCTCAGCGACACACCTAGGCTGGTCCGCCGTTTTTTACCCGCATACGCGAACAATGGAACCACCAGATGCCCCTTCGTCCGCACGTTTGATAATGCACTGATCGTGATTCGCAAGATTCAATCTCTCTAACGCGCTTGACCTGAAAACCCCATGGTACGCCTCCGCATCCCACGCGGCAATGACCCCACGCACTTCCGCGCTCCGCTCGCGCGTCTGCTTGCCAAAATCGGCCTCGCGATGTACAAGTAGCCCCGCTGCGGACGCGCAGGGGCGCGCCGGAGGACTTGCGACGCCGGGCCGCGTCGTGCAAGAACACTGTTCGACGGAGACAACCATGAATCGTGGAATAATAACCGCAGCCATCGCGGTCACGACGGCACTGCCCGTCCTCGCCGGTGACACCGCGCCGAGCGGGGCCGCATCCGTGTACGATTTTGAAATGACCGCCATCGACGGCAAGTCCGTCAAGCTCTCGCGCTACCAGGGCGACGTTCTGATGATAGTAAACGTCGCCAGCAAGTGAGGACTCACCAAGAGCACGTACTCCAGTTTGGAGTCGACGTATCGCAAGTACAAGGACCGCGGCCTGCGCATTCTCGCCTTCCCAGCCAATGACTTCGGCAAGCAGGAACCGGGTACGAACAAGGAGATCGCGGCGTTCTGCAAGAACATCTACGACGTGTCGTTCGAGTTGTTCGCCAAAGTCTCGGTCAAAGGAGACGATCAATGCGGCCTCTACCGATACCTCACCGATGAAAAGGCCGACCATAGCCTCGGCGGCCCGGTGCCCTGGAATTTCCAAAAGTACATCGTCGACCGCGGTGGGAAGGTCATCGCCAAGTTCGACCCCCGGACCTTGCCGAGCGATCCCAAAGTCGTCGAGGTCATCGAGAAGGCGCTCGGCGACCGCTAGTGCTTCCGCACGTGGCTACGGCGCCCGGTCAAAGCGCCGCACAAGCATCAGGCTCACGGTCGACGCGACGGTTCGCCCCACGCGCATCGAACTCGCACCGGATTTCGCGCCGTAGCGCAACACCAGCGGTACCTCCGCGAACGTCGCCCCGATCTTCGCCAATCGCAGCAGGACGTCCGCCGCGCATTCAAACCCCCGCCGGTCGCAGAAGTGCTCGCCGTACACATCGAACGCTCGTCGGATCACCGACGCACGATACAACCGATGCCCGCACGTGTAGTCCCGCACGCCGCGAATCGGAAACACAACCTGAAACAACACCCGCGCCCCGAAGCTCATCCACCGCCGATACAAGCTCAACCCCTCTACCCGCGCCCCCGCCCGGTACCGCGACGCAATCACCACGTCGCAACCCATCGACCGCATCCGCTCCGTCATCATCGGTAGGAGTTCGGGCGGCTGCGTTCCGTCCGCGTCCATCATCACAACCAGATCGTCGCCCCCACTCCGCGCCGCCACCAACCGAAATGCATCCCGCAACGACGCCCCAAGCCCCGCGTTGAGAGCATGCGTCATGACATCGGCTGCGTGGTCCGCGGCGAACGCCCGCAGAATCTCCCCCGTCCCATCCGTGCTACCATCGTCCACCAGAACATAGCGGTGATCGACGCCGAGTTCGCCCATCACGCGCACCCAACGCGACAGCAGATTCGGCAAACGGGGCGCTTCGTTGTAGGCCGGCATTGCGATCCACACCGTCATGCGCCGGCTCCACCCTCCCCATCGAGATATTCCAGCAGGATTCGCGCGACCCGCTCGGACGTGTGTCCGTCGCCGTACGGGTTGATCGCCCGCGACATCCGTGCGCGCAGCTCCGCGTCATGAATCAACTCGCGTGTGGCTGATACGATGGACGTGCGATTTTCTCCCACCAGCCTCACCGTCCCGGCATCGACCGCCTCCGGACGCTCGGTTTTGCGGCGAATCACCAGGACCGGCTTGCCCAGGTAGGGCGCCTCCTCCTGCACGCCGCCCGAATCCGTCAGCAGTATGTCACTGCGCTTCATCATCGCGACGAACTGGTCGTACGCCAATGGCTCCAGCAAGTGACACCGTGCGACACGCTCCAGGATAGGCAATACCGCGCCCCGCACCTTTGGACTCAGATGCACCGGAAACACGACGTCGACCTTCTCGATCTCCGCCAACTCCCGGATCGCCTCGGCGATTCCGCTCATGAACGGCATGTTCTCACGCCGGTGCGACGTGACCGCGATGACCGTCCCCGCGCACTGCGACAGCGCATCCGCCAACGGACCCTCCGGTTCGAGGTTGGGACGCTCGCTGACGATTCGCAGTGCGTCGATCCCCGAGTTACCCACCACCCAGATACGGTTGTCCGCGACATTCTCGCGTAGCAGATTCTCGCGGGCACTCTCCGTCGGCGCGAAATGCACCGTCGCCAGCCGCCCGACCAGGCGCCGATTCATCTCCTCAGGAAATGGCTGGCGGACATCGTTCGTTCGCAGCCCGGCTTCGAGGTGGGCCACAGGAATCCCGTGATAAAACGCCGCCAATCCGCCAACGAAGCAACTCGTCGTATCCCCCTGGACCACCACACAATCCGGCGACTCGCGCCGCAAAACCTCGCCGACACGCTCACACAGAACGGATGTCAGACCGGACAACGTCTGTTCCGGCTGCATGACGTCCAGGTCGTGCGTGACCGGAATCCCGAATACGTCGACCACTTGGTCGAGCATCTCCCGATGCTGCCCCGTTAGAACCGTAATGACCTCGAACGCCTTGCACGCCCCAAGATTGGCGATCACGGGCGCCACCTTGATAGCCTCCGGTCGCGTGCCGAAGACAAAACAAATCCTGATTGGCTTACCCATCCGCTCAACCGCTCCAGTACTGCGACGGCACGAACCACTCGATCCCCAGCAGTATCAGCATCGTGTAAATACCGGCCACCACGTCGTCACCCACGACCCCCGCGCCGCCGGGAACCTTGCGTTCGATGATGTTCGCCGGCGGAACCTTGACGATATCAATGATTCGCTCCAGTAAAAACGCAGCCACGAACATGGGCCAAGTCAACGGCATGATGACGACCGCGAACCAGAACCCCGACAGCTCGTCCAACACCAGCTTGCGGCTATCTTTCTCGCCGAGCAGGCGATCACCAATGTCGTGAAGCCAAACCGCGAACAACGTAAACGCCACCGTCACCGCGAGGTACGCCGCCGGCGACAGGTAGGTCCGCATCACCCAGGCCAGCGGGATTCCCGCCACCGCCACCGTCACGGTACCGGACGCCGGAAGATGCCCTAATGGCCCAACCGAACCAACAAGCAGCAGCACGCGCTGCCCCAGCGTCCGATCGATCCTGTCCACATTGTCAACCACGATTGGTTTCAGCGTCTTGCCATCTTTTCTTTGCTCAGCGCCGTGCGCTCGCGTTCCCTCCGATAACGGTCATCGAAGCCCGCCGCTTGACACCTCCCGCAGGCTGCAATATAGATACTCCCGCCGCTCAATCAACTGTCGTCGGGGACAATGCCGATATCCGAAGTACGATGAACTCCAAGATTCTCGACCATCTGCAGCGTCGCGTCCTCGTCTTCGACGGGGCGATGGGAACTAGCGCCCATTCCTTCGACCTCCCCCTCTCCGACTACGACGGACACGAAAACTGCATTGACGTCCTCGCTCGCACGCGTCCCGACGTCGTCGAGGAAATACACCGATCCTTCTTCAGCGTTGGCTGCGACGTCGTCGGCACCAACACGTTCGGCGCCAACAAACTCGTCCTCGGCGAATTCGGAATCTCGGAACAGACCCGCGATCTCAATCGCGCCGCCGCCGAAATCGCCCGAAAGGTCAGTGACGACTTCACGACTGACGAGAAACCGCGTTTCGTCGTCGGTTCACTCGGACCCGGTATGCGATTGCCCTCCCTTCGTCAGACCGATTGGGACACCCTGGTCGACAGCTACACCGAGCAATGCCGTGGACTCATCGACGGGCGAGTCGATGCATTGCTCGTCGAAACCTGTCAAGACATCCTCCAAGCCAAGTCCGCCATCGTCGCCTGCATCGACGCAATGGCTGAAACCGGCGTCGAGTTGCCCATCTTCTGCACCGTCACCATCGAGACCACCGGCACGATGCTCGTCGGAACCGAAATGGCCGCCGCCATCGTCGCGCTAGAAGCCTACGACGCAGTGAAGGTCATCGGGCTCAACTGCGCCACCGGTCCACAGGAGATGAGCGAGTACGTCCGCGAGCTCGCGGCCGCAAGCGATCGACTCCTACTCGTCCAACCAAACGCCGGATTACCCCAACTCGTCAACGGTCAGCCGCACTACGCTCTGACCCCGCAAGAGTTCACGAAATGGCTCGTCGAGTTCGTCGAGATCGACGGGGTCAACGCCGTCGGGGGCTGTTGCGGTACCACTCCCGAACATCTCGGCGCCTTGGTCAACGCCGTCGGAGATCGAGCCCCCGGGACACGGTCACCCCGGCGTGAACCAGCGGTCAGCAGCCTCTACCAAGCCGTCCCGATGCGGCAGGACAACAGCTTCCTCATCGTCGGCGAGCGTAGCAACACCAACGGATCGAAGCGATTCCGCGAGCTGATGCTCGAGGGCGACATCGATCAGCTCGTCGGCATCGGGCGCAAGCAGGTCCAGGAGGGCGCCCACGTCCTCGATGTCTGCGTCGACTACGTCGGCCGCGACGGCGTGCCCGACATGCAAACCGTCATCTCCCGATTCGCTCAGGACATCACCGTTCCCCTCATGCTCGACAGTACCGAACCCGAAGTCCTCGAAGCCGGGCTCAAGCTCGCCGGCGGAAAATCGATCGTCAACTCGATCAACCTCGAAGACGGCGAAGAGAAGCTGGCACGCGTTTGCCCCATCCTGCGGCGATACGGTGCAGCCGTCGTCGCGCTCACCATCGACGAGCACCCCGAAGAAGCGATGGCCAAGACCGCCGAACGCAAGCTCGCCATTGCAAAGCGCTTGCACGATCTGTGCGTCAACAAGTACGGCCTCAAGTCGAAGAATATCTTCTTCGATTGTCTGACGTTCCCCATTACGACGGGCACCGATGCCGATCGCCGGCTCGCGTTGGAAACGCTGGACGGTATCGAATTGATCGCCAAGGAACTGCCCGAATGTCACCTCGTTCTCGGGTTGTCCAACGTCAGCTTCGGACTCGCACCGGCTGCCCGTGCGGTGCTCAACTCTGTGTTCCTGAATGAGGCGATGCGTCGCGGACTGACGGCGGCGATCGTGCATGCCAGCAAGATTCTTCCGCGTACGAAAATCAGCGACGAACGCTGGGACGCAGCACACGACCTCATCTACGATCATCGTCGCGACGGGCGCGACCCACTCCTGCATTTCATCAGCCTGTTCGGTGAGAATGAGGACATCAACACGAAGAAGGACGTGTCCAAACTCAGCATCGAGGACCGCCTCAAGCATCGCGTGATCAACGGTGACCGCAACGGCATCGATGAAGACCTGACGCAGGCGATGACCACCTACAAACCTCTCGACATCGTGAACGATCTTCTGCTCGACGGCATGAAGACCGTCGGAGATTTGTTCGGCGCGGGCAAGATGCAGTTGCCGTTTGTGCTTCAATCCGCCCAGACGATGAAGGCCGCTGTCAGCTTTCTCGAACCCTATATGGATCGCGTCGACTGCGAGAGCAATCGCGGCTCCATCATTCTTGCGACGGTGCGCGGCGATGTGCATGACATCGGCAAGAACCTTGTGGACATCGTCGTGACCAACAACGGCTACAAGGTTCACAATCTCGGGATCAAGCAGCCGATCAACACGATCATCGACGCCTGGGTGGAGCACAAGACCGACGCGATCGGCCTCAGCGGGCTGCTGGTCAAATCGACGGTCGTTATGCGTGAAAATCTGGCGGTTCTGAACGAACGCGGTATCAATGTTCCCGTCATTCTCGGCGGGGCAGCCCTGACGCGACGGTACGTGGAGTGGGACTTGCGACGCGAATACAAAGGCCCGCTCTACTTCGCGAAAGATGCGTTCGAGGGCCTGAACATCATCAAGAAAATCGCCGGCGGCGACCTCAGCGTTCCCGAGCCGGCGGGTCGGCCCACGCCCACAAGCATCAAAGCGATCGAGAAGGAAGAACTCCCGCGAGCGCCGAAGTCAGACATCATTCACGAAGCGCCCGTGCCCGCGCCGCCCTTCTGGGGTGCCCGCGTGATCGAACACATCGAGCTGAAAGCCATCCTCGGCTACGTCAACGAGAAGATGCTCTTCAATGTGCAATGGCAGTACAACCGTGGCGAACGCTCCAAGGAAGAGTATCAGCGATTCGTCGAATCCGACGTGCGGAAAATCTATCGCGAACTCGTCGAACGCTGCGTCAAAGAGGAAATTATCGAGCCCCGCGCCATCTACGGCTATTGGCCTGTGCAGTCCGACGGCGACGAGCTGATCGTGTTCGACCCCGAAAACCACGAGCGGGAAGTCGCGCGTTTTGAATTCCCCAGACAGGGCAAAAGCCCCTACTGGTGTTTGGCGGATTTCTTCAGGCCCGTCTCCGGTGGTGAAATGGACGTGGCCGCGTTTGTGGTGGTCACGGTCGGCCAACGGTGCAGCGACGTCGAACGGAAATGGTTCGAGGAAAACAAGTACGTTGACTACCTGCACCTTCACGGCCTGGGTGTGGAGTCGGCGGAGGCGATGGCGGAATACGTTCACAAGCAGATTCGCGTCGAGTGGGGCATCGCTGATCAGGATGCCCGCGAGCGACAGAAAATCTTCCAGCAGAAATATCGCGGCTCACGCTACAGCTTCGGCTACCCTGCCTGCCCGCGTCTGGAGGATCAGGTCAAGCTTTGGCCGCTGCTGGACCCGGAGCGTATCGGCGTCACGCTCAGCGATGAATTCCAACTGCACCCCGAGCAGTCCACGACGGCGCTCGTTACGCACCACCCCAGCGCGAAGTACTTCAACGTGCGGTGATGCGTGCTTTGTACTGGACGTACGTGGCAGTAGGATTCGGGCCGATTTTGCTGTTCAGCGTGCTTCTCGTCGTCGCGATTTTTCAACACTACAAACAACGACCGTTCCCCCACGGTTACTGTCAAAAGTGCGGCCAACGAATCCCCGAACAGCCGATGACCGTCTGCCCCCCGTTGTGGCGATCAGCCTCGCTGCCTCCACTGCGGCTACAGTATTGTGGGATTGACCTCCACACGCTGCCCGGAATGTGGAGAAGAAATCGACGTGCGAAACCACACACATAATTGACACGCCTCGGGTAGGAGGCGGGGTTGCCCCCGCCGTCCTCCCACACCACCGTGCGTACGGTTCCGTACACGGCGGTTCAGTTGGAACACGCCATACGTCGTGATTCCTGGATGAAGCTCACGAGTCCAAGTTGGCTCAGGTAGCGAGTGGGAACCGCCTGGTTCATGTGGCTTGCGCCGGCATTCCACCAGGGACCTCGGCCATTCGTCGCTGAAATCCAAGCCCGATCCCGAGCCAGACCTCGCTGGATCATCTTCTTCGCACGGGTCCAGGGACGCTTCCACTGCCGCCGCAAAATGGCACGCAACTTCCGCCGAATCCACTGGTCCAAACGCTCGAACGTAATCCGCACCTGAGACTTCCGGTAGTACGACATCCAGCCGACAAGCACGGGGCGAAGTTCGCCGATCACGCGGCGCAGACTGCGACCGCGACCACGACGAAACATCTCCCGCAGGCGGCCCTTCAATCGTTTGACCGATTCCGGAGCCACCTTCAACTTCGGCTGGTAATGCACCGTGAACGTGTACCCCAGAAACTTCCGCTTCCAGGGACGATCCACGGCACTCTTGTCTCGATTGACCGTTAAACGCAAACGCTTCTTGAGGAAACGTTCGATCGATGTCAGCACCCGTTCGCCCGCATGCCGAGACCAAACATAAATGTTGCAGTCGTCAGCGTAACGGACGAAGCGGTGGCCTCGACGCTCCAGCTCCTTGTCCAGCTCGTCGAGCAGAACATTACTGAGCAGCGGCGACATCGGACCGCCTTGGGGTGTCCCTTGCGTCCGTTGCGACACCGAGCCACCCTCCATCATCCCCGCCTGTAAATAACGGCGGATCAAACGGAGGATACGTTTGTCCTTGATCCGCCGAGCCAGACGCGACATCAGCACGTCGTGGTTCACGCGGTCAAAGAACTTCTCCAGGTCTATATCGACCACCCAGCGGTGACCGGCCGCGATGTGCTCCCGTGCTTGCTCCAACGCCTGATGGGCACTACGCCCCGGACGGAAGCCAAAGCTGCTGTCCGAAAACGTTGGATCGAAAAACGGTTGCAACACCTGCAATACAGCCTGTTGAATCAGTCGGTCGAGAACCGTCGGAATGCCCAGCATCCGCATGCCCGCACCACCTGGCTTGGGGATTTCCACCTTCAGCACAGGGGACGGTCGATACGTGTTGTTGAGCAATCCATCCCGGATGGCCTGCCATCGTTCGTGGAGCATGGGCATCAGTTCATCGACGGTCATGCCATCGACGCCCGCCGCCCCTTTGTTACTCACGACGCGTTGGTAGGCTGCCAACATGTTCTCACGGCATACCACTTCCTCCATCGTCAACGAACTCTGGTCACCAACGTGATCTTCGCATACCGTGTCTGCTTGGTGCACACATCCCCTGCTCTCGGCGGTTCCGCCGCCTACCCTCCGGGCGTGCTCCGGCTTCTCAGCCTTCTGGTCTGCATCTCGTTCAGTCATCGAATGCTCGGCGTTGGTTCGGTTCAAACTGTTCGGCCCTTCGTCGCGGTACGCCCACAACTACTATGGCCTCGGCGGACTTCTGCCGGTTCATCGGATCGCCTCTCGGCGAACCTAGCTCAAGGCAAACCGGCAGACCTCTCAGGGTAAGACGCGCGACTTTCCTCCCACATACCCGCCGCATATACGTCGAGCCGGTCCGAATGGCATTGGGCTTTGGGTCTATGCGCCCCCTCGCCCACCAACGCGACGCCTCGTATGCGGTTCGTGTGCCTCGGGCCGGGAGTTTGCCTTCGTTCACGCTCCCGCCTTGGTCCCGTTCACCCTTCAGATTCCGCCTCGCGACGGACACCCTTGCGATTCGGCTAGGAGTTCCTGCCATTAAGGCCTCCACCGGGACTTT
>JAJCXN010000028.1 GCA_029263415.1 Acidobacteriota bacterium | reverse complement strand
TCGGAGGTCGGTCGGAGGTGCTGCGCGTCCTTGTTCTTGGGGCATTTGAGAGGCACTTGGCCGGGTTCGTGGATGATGGACCGAGACGCCAAGGGTGATAGGTATCACTCGCCCCGGCCGGTTTTGTTCCCCCCTGCCCCCGAGGGTGTGCCTCGCAGCGCTTCGCGGGCTCCTGTCGGAGGTGCTGCGGGTCCCTCTTTGGGGGACGCTTTACCTGGAACGGATCGAGGTTCGTGGATGATGGGTGTTTCTCGTTGGATCGCTGTTGGGCTGTTGGTGCTTTTTGTTGCTTCTTGTGGAGGAGACGGTCGGACGCCGGTGACGATCTACTCGCCGCATGGGCGGGATCTGTTGCAGGTGGTCGAGAAGGCGTTTGAGGAGCGCAACCCGGGGATTGATGTTCGCTGGCTGGACATGGGATCGCAAGAGGTGCTCGAACGCATCCGGTCTGAGCGCTCCAATCCGCAGGCCGACGTTTGGTACGGCGGTCCGTCCGTTTTGTTCGCTCGTGCTGCCGAGGCGGGGTACTTGGCGCCGCTGGGCGTGAACTGGACCTCGGGGGTTGATGCGGATCTGCGCAGTCCTATTGATCTCTATTCGTCGCTCTATCTGACGCCGACCTTGATTGTCTTCAACGAGGATGCGCTCGCCGCGGATGAGGCACCTGCTGATTGGGATCAGCTGTTGAGCGCAAAGTTTAGAGATGAGATTTTGATTCGCGATCCGCTCGCGAGCGGCACGATGCGCACGATCTTCGGCTACCTCCTGACTCGCGGGATGGCCCAGGGTCAATCGCTCGAGCAGTCCGTTGAGAGCGGCATTGAATGGTTGCTGCAGCTTGACGCGCAGACCAAAGAGTACGTGCACAGCCCTGCGTTGCTGCACGAGAAGATGGTGCGTCAAGAAGGTCTGGTTAGTGTCTGGGAGATGACGGATATTCTTGGTCGTCGTGCCGCTGGTGCTCCTCTGGGTTATCGATTCCCGGAGTCGGGTGCGCCGGTGATTCAAGATTCGGTGGCCTTGGTGCAAGGATCCAAACAGCCTGATGCGGCTCGCGAGTTCGTGGAATGGTTGGGTAGCAGCGAGGCACTCTTGCTCGCAGCCGACAAGGCATTCAGGCTGCCGGCTGCGGCTGGTATTGAAGGCCTCCCAGCCTGGGTCGCTGATGTTCAGGCGGCCTTGCGGCCAGCCGAGATGGAGTGGGGCTTGCTCGAAGAACACGGTGCAGAGTGGATGGCCCGCTGGGACCGCGAGGTCAGAGCAAGAGGTGTGAGGGCGACTGAGTGAGTGCTGGCGAAGCGGAGCCAGGTCATCCGTTCCTCGAAGTTGAGCGCGTTGAGAAGAGCTTCGATGCAGTGCGGGTACTGCAAGGGGTTGATCTTCAGGTCGAGCGCGGCGAGTTGTTGGCTTTGCTCGGCCCGAGCGGTTCTGGCAAGTCGACGTTGCTTCGCATCATCGCGGGCTTCGAAACCGCCGATCGTGGATCGCTATTGCTCGAAGGTAGTTCCTTTACGGCCTTAGAACCGCAGGTCCGTGGTTTTGGGATGGTGTTCCAAAGTTACGCATTGTTCCCGCATCTGAGCGTGTTCGACAACGTCGCCTTTGGGCTGGCCGGGCTCGCGCTTGCCGAGCGCGCCGAGCGGGTCGAGTCCATGCTGGAGCTGGTGCAGCTTTCGGGTCTCGGCGCCCGCGGTATCGACCAGATATCGGGCGGGCAACAGCAGCGGGTTGCCCTCGCCAGAGCGCTAGCACCGCGCCCCAAGTTGTTGCTGCTCGATGAACCGCTGTCGAATCTTGATCCGAGTTTGCGCGACCAAACGCGCCGTCAACTGCGCAGCATCTTGCGCGCCGTTGGTATCACTTCGATCTTGGTCACTCATGAACAGGAAGAAGCGTTCGAGCTGGGAGATCGCGTGGCAGTTCTCGACGGTGGTCGAATCGAGCAGGTAGGGACGCCTCTAGCGCTCTATCGCGAACCCGAGACGGCCTTTGTCGCGGGTTTCGTGGGTCGCTCGAACAGTGTCGCAACCGACGCTGAACAACTGTCCACGAAGACCGAGTTCCTGGTGCGACCGATTGGGTGGGATGGGCAACTGCGACTGGGACGCAACGCGGTGGTCGGTTCCAACATGTGTGGCGCAGCGAAGCTGTGGGTGCGGCCAGAGCATCTAACGCTCACCACGGAGACTGAGGGGCCCGCTGGCTCGGAAAGCGAGCATCGGCCGCCATCCTGCTGCGGAGAAGTCGTAGAGAGCCGATTGGTCGGCCCCTATGCCTTGGTCGCCGTCGCTCTCTCCTCGCCAGCGCAAGGAGTCCTTGAAGTGGCCAATACGGAGCCGCTTCCGGTCGGTTGCCGGGTCCGAGTTGTGGTTTCTTCCGCCGAGTCCGTGCGACTGTTGTTCGAGGTTCCATGAGCGAGGCAGCTGGGACGAGCCGAAATGGCTTTGACCCTCGCCGAGCGGCGGGGCTCGCTTTGCTGGTGTTTCTGGCCTGGTTGGTGGGCTACCCGCTACTGATCACCCTGCGCGAAGCATTTGGTCTCGAGGGTTTCTCAGCCGAGTTTTTTGCTCAGTTTGCCGATCGGGGCGATGAGTGGCGAGCGCTTTGGCGAACGCTGCTGGTGGCGGTGTGTTCGGTCGTTTTCTCGGCCTTGGTGGGGATACCACTCGCCTTCCTCTTCGAGCGCGGTCGGTTCTTTGGGCGCGAAGTCTTGGGTGCGCTGGTAGCGCTGCCGGTCGCTCTGCCGCCGCTGGTCGGGGTGATGGCGTTCCTCTTCTTGTATGGAGAGAGCGGATTTGTACTGAGAGGTTTGCGAGCGCTCGGCTTGGACATCAGCTGGCAGCTTCAAGGCTTGTGGGCGATCCTCTTGGTGCATACCTATTCGATGTATGTTTACTTCTACCTCTTTGTCCGCTCTTCGCTAGCGCGTTTTGATGACAGCCTGCTCGAGGCCGCAGCGTCGATGGGGGCCTCGCCCTGGTCGCGGTTCTTTAGGGTTACGGTGCCCCTGCTGCGCCCGGCGCTGGTGAGCGCGTCGCTACTGGTCTTTATGACAGCTCTCGCCTCGTTTTCTGCGCCCTACATTTTTGGCGGCAACTACCGAGTGATGACCACCCAGATCACAGCCTCGAAGCTGAACGGTCAAGTAGAGATGACTAGAGTCGAGACCGTTGCGCTGATGAGTCTTGCGCTGATTGGGCTGTTGTTGGCGCGCCGGTTCGATCAGCGGGGGCACACCGCGGTTGCGCAACGTGGCACCACGCGGCGTCGCGAGGTGGGACGCAAGAGCGTGCTCGGCACAGCGCTGGTTTGGTGCCTCGCTATCTTCTTGCTTTTGCCCCACTTGACCTTGGCCCTGCTTTCGCTGGTGCCAGCCAACACCTGGACCACGGAGGCCGTGCCTCCGGTGCTGTCGAGCGTCAACTATCTCGAGTTGGTGTCTCAACCGGAGCGACTTCGCCCGGTGTTCAACTCGGTATGGATGGCCGCCGTCGCGACCGCTCTGGCCATCGCAGTGGGACTGTTCGGTAGCCGAATTGCACTCCTGATCCGCGGACGGCTGGGGCAAGCCATCGAGGGTCTTCTGGCGCTTCCTTGGGCGATCCCAGGCACGGTCTTTGCCGTCGCTTTGGCCACCATGATGAGCGTCGATCGACCGTGGGCGGGTCGGTTCTTGTGGGTGGGCACGGCCTGGATTCTTCCGGTGGCCTACCTCGTGCGTAGCTTGCCGCTGACTTCACGGAGTGCGATGGCTGGCCTGCGGCAGATCGACCCCAAGGTAGAGGAAGCTGCGGCGTCCCTCGGAGCAAGCAAGTGGCGAACCTTGCGCGCCGTGGTGCTGCCGTTGGTGCGACCGTCGCTGCTGGCAGGAGCAGGACTAGCCTTCGTCACCTCACTCGGCGACTTCGTGACCTCGATCTTGCTCTACTCGTTCGAGACGCGGCCTATCTCGGTCGAGATTCTCTCGAGTTTGCGCTTGCAAGAGACTGGGATCGCGGCTGCTTACGGTGTGTTGCTGATGGTGCTCGGGTCGGTGGTCTTCTTGCTGTGGGGTCGCCGGACCGCTCTATGAGGCACAACCGGTGAGGCCGCGAGGTTTGGCGCCCGCCTTCTTGGCGCTGATGTTTACCGCGTTTGTGGAGTCGATGGGCTCCTTTCTAGTGCTCGCGCTGTTGCCCTTCTATGGGCTGGAGTTTGGAGCTTCAGCAACGACCATCGGCTGGTTGGTCGGGGCATTCGCATTGGCTCAGCTGGTTTCGGCGCCGGTGTGGGGTCGGCTCTCAGATGGGGTGGGGCGTAAGCGGGTTCTGGTCATCGGTCTGGTGGTGACTGCGCTTGCGTACTGGATGTTCGCTCGTGCCGACAGCTTGACTGCACTGTTTGTCAGCCGCGTGCTGCAAGGCTTAGGAGCAGGCACGGTGTCGGTGGTGTTCGCATACCTCGGCGACATTCTGCCCGCCGATCGGCGGGCAGAAGGCATCGGCTGGGTGACGGCGGCCACGAGTGCCGCAGCAATGATCGGCCCAGCTCTGGGTTCGCTCGTGGCGCGAGTTGACCCCTCCTATCCTGGCTATTGGAGCTTTGGCCTTTCTCTGTTGGCTATCGGTCTCGTGCTGTGGTTGCTGCCGGGCACCGAGCGCAAGTCAAGCCCGGTTGTGGCGCAGGCCAAGAGCCCCGGCGATCGCGACCGTTCGCTGAGTCGAGCGCTGGTGAAAGTTCTGGCGCAGCCGCTGTCCGCTGGCCCATCGCTGGTGCTGACCTATGCGGTGGGGATGCTCGCAACCAGCGCGACGTTCGGTGTGATTGGGCTCTATCTGGCGACTAGGTTTGGAATCGATGAAGAGTCCGTTTGGTGGTTCTTCTCTTTGCTTGCTGGCACCTCGCTGGTTCTCCGAGTGTGGGCCATCGGTCCCCTCGTGCGGCGCTACTCGGAGGAGCGATTGATCATTGTGGGCGCTCTTGTTCTGGGCGTTGCAACCGTAGCTATGGCTTTGCCGGCGACTAGCGCCTGGTTGGCGGCGCCGATCGCCCTGTTCGCCGTTGGACAGTCGGTGCTCTATCCGTGTACGACCTCGCGGCTGTCGCAGGTGACAGAGAGTGAAGGGGCAGGACTACTCGGCCAGGCGATGGGAGTCCAGCAGGCCTATGGAGGCGTGAGCCGGGTGATTGGTCCGGTGGCTGGTGGTTGGGCGTTCGCTCAATTGGGACCACGGGTACCCTTCTTTGCGTTCGGAGCGCTGGTCCTAGTTTGGGCAGCGGTGCTAGCGGCGAGGGGAAAGGTCACGCCAGCTGAATTTGAACAACGCGAGCGTTGACATTGGAAGTCCAACTGACACATAATCTCCGACTCGCGAGGGCGCCGATTGGTGCCCGTGCGTTAAGGCCTAGAAGCGTGCTCCGACACAACCGGTAGCGGGTCGCAGTTTCAAGATGGCCGAAGATAGAACGATGACGCGGGGTGGAGCAGTCCGGTAGCTCGTTGGGCTCATAACCCAAAGGTCGCAGGTTCAAATCCTGTCCCCGCTACCATCGTTTTTGTCTTCTCTATAGCTCTCTTCGGCAAGAGAGTTCTTGACTGCTGAGGGGTTGTGCCGCGCCGTGTTTGTCCGCTGCGGCCTTTCGTTGTTGGCGCAAACCCTCTAGAATCAGCGAGTTATGCCCCTTTTGATTGGATCTTGGTTTGCAGCCAACGACGACAAATCTCAGGCCCGATCCCCCCACGAACTAGACGACGAAGAGTGCGCAGCCTCGTCTTCCCTCTCGCCTGGCCCAGCGAACTCAGGCTGGCTGTGGTCTGCGGCTGTGGCTGTCGGAGTGGTGGTCTTGGTGGTCGCAGTAGCTGGGGTCAAGAGTTGGTCCGATCTGCGCATGTCGCAGATTACGGCAGATAGATTGGGCCAGGAACTTGCCCGCGTGGATCAATCTGTGGGCCGCTTGCAGCAGCGTATCCACCTGCTGCAATCGAACTCGGAGCTCCTAGAGCGGGTTGCTCGAGAAGAACTCGGTGTTGTTCGTCCTGACGAGATTGTCATCATCCTGCCTGAGCCTTAGGTTTGGCTTCAAAGATCTAGGTCCAGATCCACGCACTCAGCCCTGGCTAGAGTTGCTAGCCTCCCGCGATGCACGATCGCTGGCAATGGCCTGTTTTCTCCGAGCTGCTCCGTGAGCAGAAGGTATTCACTCGCCTGCTCGAGGGGCCTTTGGCTCTGCGGCCTATGGCCAACGCGGCAGCCGCGTGGCTGTTTGAAGAGGTTGGCCGCGAACTCGATCGGCCGCTGCTGGTGGTGGTCCCGCGCGAATCGCAGGCCCTGCAGTGGATCGAGGCAGCTCGTTTGTTCTCGGGTCGCGGCGATGAGGTGTTCGGGTTTCCGGCGCCCGCACTAACGCCCTATCAAGAGACGCAGACCTCGCTTTCGATTAGGGCTCAAGAAGCTGTAGCACTCGACTCTCTGGTCAACGTAGATCGGCCGACGGTGGTGTGCACGCCGCGCGCGTTGTGGCATCCGCTACCAGCGACCGCCCGCCATGGAGAAGCCATGGAGGTGCGTCAGGGGGATGAGCTCGATCTCTCGCGGCTAGCAGAAGAGCTGGTGGGCCTGGGCTACCGACGCTCAGAGATGGTTGCCGATGTCGGTTCGTTCGCGTTGCGTGGTGGCATTCTGGATGTGTATCCGCCGGGCGAGGATGCGCCGGTAAGACTCGACCTCTTTGGAGACACCGTCGAAGAGCTGCGGGCTTTCGATGTGGTGTCTCAGCGGTCGGAAGGCCAAGTCGCCAGTGTCCGCCTGAGGCCCATGTCTCAGATCTCGGCCGACCCTGAAACCGCGATGCGGCTCGCCGAAGTGCTTGAGGAGTTCTTGCCCGCGACGGCCACCTCCGAAGCCAAGCAGCGGGTGGATCAGTTGCGGGCTGGCGACGGCTTTCCAGGTTGGGATAACTACTTGCCGATGTTGATGGAACGACGCATTGGTTTGATCGACCTGATGGGAGAGAACGTGTGCGTGCTCGCAGTCGAACCGGAAACGCTCCTGGGTGAACTACGCAGTCATCACGACTTGTTGACGTTGGAGTACCACACCCGGCTCGAGCAAGGTCGTCTCGCAGTGCCGCCTGAGTTGCTGACTGTGGGTGAGCAACACATCATCGGCGCGGTCGAAGATGCGGACTACTCCATTGGCGGGTTTGATGCTGAGGTAGCCGTCGGTGCGCGCGAGAGCGACACGTTTGTCGGTCAACTTCCGCGGTTTCCCAAAGAAGTGGAAACTGCCCATTCCCGCAAAGATCGAGTCGTGGTGGTCAGTCGTTTGGATCACCATGACGCGCTGCGCGAGATGCTCGAGCATCGCGGACTCTACGCCGGTGGAAGTGCAACCAGCATTTCCGCGACGCGCTCGGTTGAACTAGCTCCGGGCGAACTCATCCGCGGCTTCAATTGGCCCGACCTTGGCCTCTCGGTGTACTCAGAAGGGCAGCTGATCGCGACCCGTCGGAGCACCAAACGCAAGAGCAACATTGGTGCGTTTGTCTCCACCTTGCGCGATCTCAAGGTTGGCGACTACGTGGTCCATGAGGATCACGGCATCGGCCAGTTCTTGGGGATGCGATCGCTCGACTCAGGTCCGGTCGTCGATCCTGCTGCGGGCCCGGCGTCCGATTCAGTGGCTGGCGACGGCAGAGCGCAGAGCAGTCTTGAGGTCATGGAACTCAAATACCGCACTGGCCGCACCTTGCTCTTACCGCTGCATCGCATCCATCAGATCCAACGCTACTCGGGCATCGACGGCTTGGCGCCTCGCCTTGACCAACTAGGTGGCTCGTCTTGGACCAAGAAGAAGAGTCGGATCAAGAGTGGACTCAAGCAGCTTGCGACCGACCTATTGCAGTTGTACGCCCAGCGCTCGGTGGCGAAGGCACCGGATATTGGCCAGGACTCAGACCTCGTTCACCAGTTCGAGGTGACCTTCGAGTTTGAGGAAACCCCGGACCAGGCCGATGCGATCGAGGCGATTCACAAGGACCTGGAAGGGAGTCGCCCGATGGACCGGTTGCTGGTTGGAGATGTCGGGTTTGGCAAGACCGAGGTCGCGATGCGAGCGGCCTTCAAGGTCGTTGACGCCGGGCATCAAGTGGCGGTGTTGGCGCCCACCACCATCCTCGCTGACCAGCACCTGCAGACCTTCACCAAGCGCTTTGGCGATTTTCCGGTCAAGATCGAGATGATCTCTCGGATGAAGACATCTGCCGAGATCAAAGAAGTGCGAGAGCGGTTAGCTGCCGGACAGATCGATATTCTGATTGGCACCCATCGATTGCTCAGTAAGGACATCAAGCTTCCGAAGCTCGCCTTGCTGATTATTGACGAAGAGCAACGGTTCGGGGTCGGGCAAAAGGAGCGTTTGACAGAGTTGCGTAAGGACATGCATGTGCTTGCACTCTCTGCAACACCAGTACCGCGTACGTTGCAGTTATCGCTGGCGGGTGTGCGCGATTTGTCAACGATCGAGACGCCGCCCAAGGATCGGATGGCGGTCGAGACGCGGGTGGTGCCGTTCGATGCACATCTCATCAAGGAGGCGATCGAGTTCGAACTCGAGCGCGGGGGTCAGATCTTCTATGTCTACAACAAGGTCGAAGACATCGAGACGGTTTCGACATATCTCAAAGAGCTTGTGCCCGGGCTGCGGGTGACGGTCGGGCACGGCCAGCTGGAGGAGAAGGAGATGACGGCGCGCATGCGCGCGTTCAAGGCGCGGGAGTACGATTTGTTGCTGGCAACTACCATCATTGAGAATGGCATCGACATTCCCACCGTCAACACGATGTTGGTGCATCGTGCGGATCGGTTCGGCCTCGGCCAGCTCTATCAGTTGCGCGGTCGAGTCGGTCGGAGCGATCAGCTAGGCTTTTGCTACTTGATGATTCCGGGTGATCGAATCCTGAAGGAAGACGCACGCAAGCGTTTGCAGACGATCGAGGAGTTCACCGAGCTGGGCGCAGGCTTTCGAGTTGCGGGACGTGATCTCGAGATCCGCGGAGCCGGCAACCTTTTGGGTGCAGAACAGAGTGGTCACATTAGCGAGGTCGGCATAGAAACCTACTTGCGCATGTTGGAAGACACGGTGAAGGAGCTTCGCGGAGAACGCGTTGAGGACCTCCCGAGTGCCACCATCGACCTACCCTTGGATATGAGTATTCCGACCGACTACCTGCGCGACGACAATCTTCGGATGGAGATCTACAGCCGACTAGCCTCTGCTGATGAGATTGGAACAGCGCTACTCGAAGAACTGCACGACCGCTTCGGTCCGGTGCCACAGAGCGTGCAAACACTGGCTGATGCGGCCCGACTCAAACAGCGTGCTGAGATGCTGCGTATCCAGTCGATCAGTGCCCAAGGTGACGTACTAGCCTTCCGCTTGAGACGTGATGCGCGCGTCGACGTCGAGCGGCTCATTCAGCTGGTGTCTGAGCGTGGCGACTCGAAGTTCACGCCCTCGGGTGTGCTCCAGTTGGGCAAGGTCGCAGCCGAAGACTGGTTGTCCGTGGCCTTTCAGACTCTCGACGTGATCACTCCTGCGGACCAACAGCGCCCGGTGGCACCATTGGTGAACTAGATGCATTCGGTGTGGCATCACAGTGGGTCCCAGCGCTCTCGACTTCACGCGCGCAAGGTGTTGTTGATGGGTGCGGTGGCGTTTTTCATTACGCTGATCGCTTGCAGCGGAGAGGTCGACCTTGGCCCAGGGATCGCAGCACGCATCGACGGTCGGGATATCCCCTACTCGGACTTTGCGGACTTTCTCGCAGACACCGCTGGAGACAGTATGGACCTGCAGAGCGTGGCGATCGCGTCCCTATTCGAGAGCTTCTTAGAAGAGGAGCTGCTGTTTGCCGCCGCGCTTGATCGCGATCTTTTGACCCCAGGCGCTGACCGAGCAATTGCTGGATCGCTGCTGCTCTCGTCGATGGACGGCCTCGAAGCGAGTGGCCAGGACATTGAGGCGTACTACCGCGAGCATGGCGCAGAGTTCGAGCTCGGCGAACGAGTTCGGATTCAACAGATCTTGGTGCAAGAGAAGGGGCTTCTGGACCAAGCCCGAGCGCAACTCGAATCAGGGGTCCCTTGGCCCGATGTGGCCGGGCGGCTCGAACGCGAGCACGGCGCCTTGGTCGGCAGCCAAGGAGTTTTATCAAGAGCGGAGATGCCGACCGCCTTTGTTGATGCTGTGTTTGCGCTCGATGCGGGCGAGATCACCCAAGTGCTTAAGGCCGAGTATGGCTACCACCTGTTCCTAGTCGAAGAACGGAGCCCAGCAGGGGTGGTGCCGCTCGAGCAGGTGCGTGATGATATTGCCCGCCGAATTGTGACCGAGCGTTCGGACCGAGCGCTTGAGGAGCTACTGAGGGAGGCTCAAGAACGGTACAATGTGCTGGTTGCGGATCGAAATCTCCCCTTCGAGCGTTCTGGTTCTTGAGAAACTTGAGAAGTTGAGAACTTGAAATCGACTCTTCTTCCGCCGCGCTCCTTCCGCTCGGGTAAAACCCTTTGCTATGAAACCGCTACTAACGCCTAAGGCGATGAGTTCCACTATGCGATTGTCTTCCACCCCTTTGCCGCGTCTGACCGCGGCGCTCACTTCACTCGTCGTGATCTCTCTGGGCGCAAGCGCGGTTTGGTCGCAGGCCTTGCTGGTCGACAATCGTGTCCTAGTCAGGGTGAACGATCGCATCGTCACTCAGTACCAGTACCAACGGCAGGTCGCTGGAGCAATGGCTGCGCTTACCGCCGCCGATCTTGAGCCGGACGATCTTCGCCAGCGTCGAGAGGAACTGCCCAAGCAGATCTTGCGCACTCTGTGGGATGACTTGCTGGTGCTTTCGCGAGCAGATCAGTTGGGCTTGTCGGTCAGCGAGTTCGAGCTCGACGAGACCATGCTCGACCAGATGAAGCAGTTCGGGATGGAAGACCGCGAGCAGCTCGAGCTTGCCCTCGCGCAGAACGGCATGTCTTTGGAGCAGTACCGCAGCAACTTGGAGTCTCAGATGCTCCAGCAGCGTGTGTTCGGTACTGAATTGTTCCCGCGCGTCCAACTCGAAGAAGATGAGTTACGGCGGGTCTATCGCGATCGCCAGGACGACTACCGGGTGCCCGAAACACGCGCTTTGCAGGAGCTGGTGGTTCTTGAATCGGACGCGGGAAGTCAACTGGATGAGATCGCCGTGCGGGTCGCCGCCGCCTGGTCGAGAGGGGAAGACGGAGAGGCGGTTGCCGAAAGAGAGGGGGACACCGTCAGGTTCATCGATCTTGGAACGGTTGAACGCGACCAACTCGCGCCGGCTCTCGGCGAAGCAGCGTTCGGGACGGTTGAGGGTCAAGTGAGCGAGCCCGTGGTTGCACGCGGTGGCCTACACGTCGTCAAGACCGTCACCATCGTGGCCTCGCGAGTACCGACGTTCGAAGAGATCCGCGATCAGGTCGAGCAAGATGAACGGCGCCGTCGCCTAGAGACCGAACGCGAGCTGTACCTCAAAGAACTCGAAGAGAGTGCGTACTACGAGACCTACCTGTCGAGCGATCTGGCTGGTTTCAGGACCACCACCGGATTTTCGCCCGGAGCTGGGGGTTTAGGAGGTGTCTCAACTTCGCCGCTGGGTATTGGGATTGAACTTGATGCCGAGATCGAGGCCGTGACGGTCGGGGAATCCGGCAGCTAGCCTGAGCCACGGGAGGGGTCGCTACCGCGGGTAGGCCAAGCGGCTCTCCACTCTTGAGCCAGTGGAAGGACCAGCAGGTCGCCGGGGCGGTCGTCGCAACGCAGCGTGGGTGATCGACGGTTCTGGGCTCCGGCCTTGTACCCGTAGCGACCGGTCCAGAACGTTGGGCCGCGCCTTAAGGTCCCTAGATGGAGCGATTTAGCCTCCGTGGCTCCTTTCCGGAAAAGGGTGGATCGAAGTGGTTTGAAATGGACAAAATTGGCCCAAACCTGCTACTTTCTAGCTGAAATCCTCAGTCTTGGGGCGATTCGTGTATTACGTGATCGCGGCTGAGGTCTATTCGGCAGCGCGTAGCGGCTCAATTGCCGTGCGCTTTTGCGAAGGCAGCAGCTATGTTCCGTGGCAGTTCAATCGCCAAAATCGACGCCAAGGGTCGGTTCAAGATGCCCAGCGATTTTCGCCGGGTACTCGAGGAATCGTGGGGGCGAGATGTCTTCCTGACTTCGATTCAGGGCGACGTGGCATTGCTCTATCCGCTGCCTGTCTGGGAGGGGATCGAGGGTCGGTTGATGTCGCTGCCGGCGAGCGATCGGTCACGACAGAGGTACTTGCAGCGGGTCAGCTACTTCGGCCAACAAAGCACGCTCGATGGGCAAGGTCGTTTGGTGGTGTCGCCTGTGCTGCGCGAGGCCGCGGACTTGAGCGGCGAGATCGTGGTGTGCGGCAGCGCCGACCATCTTCAGGTCTGGAACCGCGATCGCTTCTTGAAGCGCTTGGCTGATGAGCCGTTCACCGATGAGGACTTCGCTGATCTAGCGGAGAAGGGGATCTAGTGAATGAGCGCCCTCCTTCAATTGCACCAGCGCACCCATCCTTTGAGGGAGCGCCTTCGCTCGCAGATGAGCCACAGTTCGCGGTCCATGTTCCGGTACTGCTCGAAGAATCGCTCGCATTCCTGGATCTGGAGCGCGGCGGCACCTTTGTTGATTGCACGCTCGGTTTGGGCGGCCACTCAGAAGCCATGCTCGAGCGCGAGCCTCGAGCGCGAGTCATCGGGATCGACCGAGATCTCGATGCGCTCGGCCGAGCGCGTACCCGCCTTGCCCGGTTTGGCGGGCGCTTCCGCGCGGTTCACGCTGAATACAGCGACCTGGCCGAGGTCCTGGGTGAGCTTGACGAGCCCAAGGTGGCGGGCATCCTTGCCGACCTTGGCGTGTCGTCGATGCAGCTTGACTTGGGCATTCGAGGATTCAGTTTCAGAAGCAACGGTCCGCTCGACATGCGCATGGACACCAGCTGCGGTCTTACCGCGGCAGATGTCGTCCGCAGCTACTCGGAGGAAGAGTTGGAAAAAGTACTAAGAGACTACGGCGAGGAACGTCAGGCACGCCGCATTGCCCGGTCAATCACCAAGCAACGTGAACAGCGACCGTTGGAGACAACAGGCGATCTTCGCGAGACGGTGATCTCGGCGGTCGGCGAACCGCGACGCGTCTACGGACGCCGCCAGCCAATCGATCCGGCAACCCGCACTTTTCAAGCCTTGCGCATTGAGGTCAACCAGGAGCTTGCGGGTCTCGAGAAACTGCTCGACCAGTCAATGCAGCAACTTGAGACCGATGGGCGGTTGGTAGTGATTTCCTACCACAGCTTGGAAGATCGGATTGCCAAGACTGCTTTGCGGGCCGCGGCTCGGGGTGAGGTGGATGAAGTCACCGGCAGTGCCCGAGTAGAGACCCGGCTGATTGAACTTTTGACCAAGAAGCCGGTGCGTCCGAGTGATCAAGAGGTCGAGACAAACCCGCGGTCGCGCTCAGGGCGCCTGCGAGCTGCCCGAAGGATCTGAGACGCAAAACGCAGACTAGAGAACGACTAAAGAGACAGACGGTGAAAACGGGATACGCATTCAGACGGCCAGTGGCCAATACCTATTTGGTTCGCGAGCGTTCCCAACGACGCTGGCGTGACCTCGGTATTGTGCTGCTCTTCGTCGCTCCCGTGGGCCTGTCGCTACTGGCCTATGCGAGTGTGCATGTGCGTGTGCTCGAACTCGGGCTCGAGATCACCACGCTCGAAGGCCGGTTGGATTCTCGTCAAGATGAAGAGCGACGCTTACGCCGCGAAGCCGCGAGTCTGGCTAGCCCTGCTCGACTCGAGGGTTTGGTCGGCGATATGGGCCTAGTACATCCCAGAGTGGAGCAGGTCCTGTTCGCCGAGGAGGAGCTCTGATGACGGTCCGCGTCGATCGCGTGGTGCGTCGCTCGGAGAACGAATTGGGTTTTGGGGGTGGTCGCTTGGCCGCCTTCAGCCTTTTCGCTCTGGCATGGCTGAGTCTTCTCGGCCTCAGGCTCTACGACCTGCAGGTGTCGCAATACGACCACTTCAAAGCAGCCGCGCAAGACCAGCAACACCAGATCGTTGAATTGGCAGCTCCCAGAGGCGCGATCCTGGACTCCAGGGGTCGCGAGCTTGCGGTCTCAGTCCAGGTGCAGTCGGTCTACGTTGATCCAAGCGAGGCGATTCGAGCCGGTGCGGTCGAGTTGGTCGCCGACCGCCTGGTCGCAACGCTGGGCTTACAGGGCAAGCGAGCGACGGACTTTCGCCACCGGCTGGCGACCAAGAAGGCCTTCGTCTGGGCGGCTCGTCAGCTCGATCCGGACATGATCGCCAAGGTGGAAAAGATGGAACTGCCGGGTGTGCATTTCCTGGAGGAGAGCCGCCGCGACTATCCGCTCGGCTCGATCGGCTCCCACGTGCTGGGCTATGTCGGCGTCGACAACAACGGTCTTGCGGGTCTCGAGTACAAGTACGACGATGTGGTCGCAGGACGCGGCGCAACGCGGCGGGTGCTGAGAGATGCGTCGGGCATGCGATTCGTTGCGCCATTCTCGCTTGAACAAACGCCCGAGCCGGGTACTGATCTGATCCTCACCCTCGACGCTACCCTGCAGCATCTCGCTGAGCGTGCGCTCAGGAAGGCAGTGAAGCGTCACCAAGCTAAGGCCGGCATCTTGGTGCTACTCGATCCGCGCGATTCGGCGGTCTTGGCAATGGCCAATGTGCCCGATTTCGATCCGAACCACTTTGGCGCCTTTGACGACGAAGCTCGACGCAATCGCGCGGTGCTCGACTCTTATGAGCCGGGCAGCACGTTCAAGATGGTGACTGCCGCAGCCGCTCTCGATTCAATGACGGTGCGTCCGGATGATCGGATCGACTGCGAGAATGGCGGGATCACTATCGATGGCACCCGCATCCGCGATCACAAGCCGTTCGGCGTTCTCACTTTTCGCGAGGCGATCGCGGTTTCAAGCAACGTGTGCACCATCAAGGCTGGCTTGCGGGTCGGCGCGGAGCCGCTGTTCAACGCGGTCATGGACTTCGGCTTTGGACAACCTACTGGGATCGATCTGGCGGGTGAGACTAAGGGCCAAGTCGTTGGCCTCGAGAGCTGGACTCGCTTGAACTCGGCATTCCACTCATTCGGTCACGGTCTCGCCGTTTCACCGATTCAGATGGCCAACGCCTATTCTGCACTCGCCTCGGGTTCGCTGAGCGAACCGTTCTTGGTGCGTGGTTTCAGAGATGGCACAGACGTGGTCACCGCGCCGCGACCCGCGTCGCGCCAGCTCAATCTCTCCTCGGCAACCCGCAAGGACCTGATCCGGTTGCTCGAAGGAGTCGTCGAGGAGGGTTCCGGCGTTCGGGCGGGAATCGACGGGTATCGAGTTGCTGGCAAGACCGGGACCGCTCAGAAGTCGAGCAGTACCGGCTACTCCTTGACCGCTCGGCTGTCGAGCTTCGTGGGCATGGCCCCCGCCGGGAATCCCCAGCTGGTGGCCTTGGTGATGATTGATGAGCCCAAGGTGGTGACCGGTGGGGGCGAAGTCGCCGCACCAGTGTTCCGCGAAGTAGTCGAAGGCGCCTTGCTCTACTTGGGCGTGCAGCCGGATCGCGACGTCTGGGATCGCCGCGACGATTTCTTGGCTCTGCGGCGCGATCGCGAGCCCGCTCCGGTGAATAAGAGCACGGCGGCCGAGCAAGCCATCGCGGTCGCGAGCCTGCGCTTGGGAGACGGACGTTGATGGTCCGCGACGCCGTTGACGGTGCAGGAAGTGGAGCGGCTATGGCTCACCCGGTGACCCTCAGGGACTTGGTCGAAGGCCTGCCGATTGAGGGAGCGGAAACTTTGGGCGACCGTGGATCCATTTCGATCTCGGGGATCGAGTTTGACTCGCGCAAAGTGGAAGCTGGCGACCTCTTTGTCGCTTGGCCAGGCGAGCGCTTCGACGGTCGCAAATTTGCGTCCGGCGCTGTCGATCGTGGAGCCGTTGGGGTTCTGGCTTGCGGTGGCCCACTTGAGGATTCCGCCCCAGATCATGCGGTACCGTGGCTCGAAGCGGAGCAGCCGCGTCGGCTCCTGGGCCCGCTTGCCGCTCGCGTCTATGGCCGTCCTGATCGTGAGTTGGTGACGGTCGGCGTGACTGGTACCAACGGCAAGACCACCACGATGTTCTTAGCTGCTGCGATCCTCGAGGCAGCGGGCAAACCTTGCGGCACGCTGGGGACCTTGGGTTATTCGTTTGGCTCTCGCCACTTCGGTGGTGAGCGCACGACGCCAGAGGCGTCCGATCTCTTCCGCTTGTTGCGCAGGATGGCCGGTCTAGGTGCGCAAGCCGCTAGCTTCGAAGTCTCGTCGCACGCGCTCGATCAAGGACGAGTCGATGAGACTCGGCTTGATGTTGGCGTCTTCACCAATCTCACCCGCGACCATTTTGACTATCACGGCAACTTTGAGAACTACTTCACCGCGAAGCGCCATCTGTTCTCGCTATTGAAGGAGCACGGCGTTGCGGTCATCTGCCGGGATGACCAGTGGGGTTGCCGCTTGCTTGGCGAAGTCGGGGTGCCGGAGTTGGCCGGCGATCGTCGTGTTCTGAGCTACGGCGAGTCTGAATCATCCACCTCGCACCAGTCGATAGATGTGGTGAGCGCGAGCTTGGATCGGAACGGGATCCAGGCGACGCTCGCTACGCCAAGTGGCCCGCTAGAGATCGAGACATCACTCCTTGGGCGCTACAACCTCTGGAATGTCATGGCGGCGGTAGGCATCGCTGAGGCGCTCGAGATCCCGCACGAAGCAACCCGCCAGGCGCTCTTCAGTCATTCGGCAGTGCCTGGTCGCTTAGAGCGCGTCGAAGCAGGTCAAGACTTCTTAGTGCTGATCGACTACGCGCACACCGACGGCGCGTTGGAAGCAACGCTGCATTCAGTTCGTTCGTTGTGGTCCGGCAAGCTGATGGTGGTGTTCGGTTGCGGCGGCAATCGGGACCAAGGCAAGCGCCCTTTGATGGGGATTGCCGCTTCGCGACTTTCGGATCTCGCGATCCTCACCGACGACAACCCCCGTGACGAGAATCCTCAGGCGATCCACGAGCAAGTGCTCGAAGGGATCCGCTCGGTATCGAGCTCTGCGCAAGTGCAAGTGATTGGCGATCGGCGCGCCGCGATTGAAGCGGCGCTTGAGCGAGCTGCTGGCGAAGACGGCTGGGCGGTAGTCATCGCAGGAAAGGGACATGAGTCGGGGCAGACAATCAATGAAGTTGTGCGCCCCTTCAACGATCGCGACGAAATCGAGCGGGTCTTGAAGGACCTACAGGGTACTTCCGGCAGTCCGGCTGACTCAGGACAAGGCACATGGTCCAAATGACCATGCAAGAAGCTGCCGCCGCGATGAACGGTACTGTCGTTCGGGGCGACCAGCACGCCCGATTCGACGGGGCTGTGCTTGACTCGCGTGCAACCCAGCCGGGTCAGTTGTTCTTCGCGCTCGACGGTGCCGCGACCGACGGCCATCGATTCGTGCATCAGGCATTGCAAGCGGGTGCTGCCGGAGCGGTGGTGAGTCGCCTTCCGCAAGACAACCTGCAAGCCGACCACGCTCCAGATCAAGGTGTCTTGATCCAGGTCGAGGACACCTACCAAGCGCTGCACTCGCTGGTGCGGACGGTGCGTGAGAAGGCTCCTCAGCATCTGGTGGCAATCACCGGTTCAGCAGGCAAGACAACCACAAAGGAGTTGCTGACGGCGATGCTGTCGCAGCGGTTTTCAGCCGCGCCAAGTCCCGGCAACTTCAACAACCTGTTCGGCTTTCCGCTGGCGCTGATGAGCATTCCTAACCAGACCGAGTGGATGGTCGCCGAAATGGGAATGTCGACGCCGGGAGAACTTGGCGGCGTCAGTCGTCTGGGGCGTCCGAATATCGGCATCTTCACCAACGTTCGGCACGCCCACGTCGAGGGCTTTGAGCGTGACGGTGGGTTGGGCGGTCGCACTGGTCACGAGGTGATCACTGACGCGAAGGCCGAACTCCTCGAGGGTTTGGATCCTGATGGTTTGGTGATCGTCAATGCGACCGATCCCTGCACAGTGGAAATAGCGCACCGATTCTTGGCGCAGAACGCGAAGGGGAAGATCCTCGGCTTTGCCGCCAGTATCGACGATGCCGACATGAGTTTCGAAATTCCGCTTCGGGTTGAGGATGTCTCGACCACTAGCGACGGTCACGAACTGCGTCTCGTCGACCACCAGAGTGGTGAGGCGGTTGAGTTGTCGTTACCTCTACATGGTTCGGTCAACGTCGAAAATTTCCTGGCTGCAGCGACCTGCGCTCGCTACTTAGACGTTGAGCTACACCAGATCGCCCGCGCCGTTCAAGCAGCAGAGTTGCCGCCGGGTCGTGGATCGGTTGCGTCCGTTGGGGGCGCTCGTGTGATTGACGACTCGTACAACTCCAATCCCTCGGCGCTGGAACACGCACTGCGGGCCGCTGCGACGCTTTACCAGCACGAGAGCCGAAGTGGCGACGAGCGGGCGGTGCGCGGTCGCCTCTGGGCAGTCTTGGGCGAGATGAAGGAACTTGGGCAGCAGGGCTCAGAGTTGCATCGTGAAGCAGGCGAGTTAGCTGGTGCGCTGGGCTATCACCGCGTGGTCGGTGTAGGCGAGATGGCGCGCGAGATCCTCGCAGGGGCAAGCGAAGCGGGTTCCAAGGTGAAGTGGTTCGAGAACGCGGATGCAGCGCAGGCGATCGCCAAGCGACTGCGCCGGGGCGACGTGGTCTTGGTCAAGGGCTCGCGCAGTGTTGGGCTCGAGCGTGTTGTTGCTGCCTTCGGCGAACCAGCAGGGGTGAACGACTGATGTTGTACCACTTGCTCTTCCCGTTGCGCGAGATGTTCGGCCCTCTCAATGTTGTTCAGTACATCACCTTCCGCGCGGGCGCTGCGACCACCACCGCGCTGGTTCTGTCGATTGTGTTTGGCCCAGCGTTTGTACGCTTCTTGCAGCGGCTCTCGGTTGGACAGAGCATTCGTGAGGAGGGGCCCGAGAGTCACCAAGTGAAAGCTGGAACGCCGACCATGGGCGGCGTGTTGATTCTCTTTGCGGTCTTGGTTCCCACCATTCTGTGGGCCGATATGACCAACCCATTCGTCCTGCTCACGGTGGGTGCAACTGCGGCATACGGTCTGATCGGGTTCGTCGATGACTACATCAAGGTTGCTCGTCGTCACAACCAGGGGTTGAGTGCGCGCGGCAAGCTCCTGCTGCAGACGGTGGTGGGTGTTCTCCTGGGCTGGGGCATGTTGTCCTTTGGGGGGCTAGACGGAGAACTGACCTTTCCGTTCTTCAAGAACATGGTGATCAACCTCGGCATCTTCTACATCCCGTTTGCTGCCTTCATCCTGGTGGGTGCGAGCAACGCTGTGAACCTCACCGACGGGCTCGACGGACTTGCCATTGGTGCCACCCTCATCGCTGCTGGTACCTACGCAGTCTTTACCTATATCGCTGGAAACTCCGTTGCCTCGGGCTATCTGCAGGTGCCCTATGTGCCTGGCGCAGGCGAGGTGACGATCTTCTTGGGAGCTCTGGTTGGCGCGAGTCTTGGCTTTCTGTGGTTCAACGCATATCCCGCTGAAGTCTTCATGGGTGACGTTGGTTCGCTATCGCTGGGCGGCGCGATCGGATCTGTGGCGTTGGTCGCCAAACAGGAGATCGTGCTGGCGGTTGTTGGCGGCGTGTTTGTGCTCGAGGCGGTCTCGGTCATCCTGCAAGTGGGCTCTTTCAAGCTGCGTGGCCGACGCATTTTTCGCATGGCACCGATCCACCACCATTTCGAGATGCTCGGATGGAAAGAACCGAAGATCATTGTTCGCTTCTGGATCGCCTCGATTCTCTGTGCCCTGCTGGGCCTTTCAACCTTGAAGCTGCGCTAGCGATGTTGAACCTTCAGCAAGTCAGTAGCTCCACGATAGCCGCGGGAGTGCCATACCTTTTTTCAGACCCTGGGAGCACTGGCGCCGATGGCGATGTCGGAGGCCGCGCTACCCCTGCCGCCCCCGTTGCTGACGCCGCCAGCGCTGCCGGGCGCGATCGCCTGGAAGTTGAAGAAATGCGCCGGGTGCTGGTCTATGGACTCGGGCTCTCAGGTATTGCGGTCAGTCGACTGCTGCTCGATCGTGGTGTTGGTGTGGTTGCTATTGATGATCGTGATGAACTCGAACTCCCCGAGGACCTGCGAGGGAACCCGAACTTCGAACGGTTGGACACCGATCAAGCCGAGCGCCTTCAAGCGAGAACCATCGATGCCTTGATTCTCAGCCCAGGAGTTCCGAAGCAGCGCCCGCTGGTTGCACGCGCCAAACAGATGGCACGTCCGGTTCTTGGTGAAGTGGAAGTCGCCTTTCGGTTCCTCTCCTCGGACCGCAAGGACGCTTCTGATCAGATCTGTGGCATCACAGGCAGCAACGGCAAAAGTACGACCACTCAGTTGGTCGTCGAGTTGCTTGGCACCGATAGGGCGATCGCCTGCGGCAACTTCGGCGTGCCGCTTTCTGATTGCGTGCGCAAAGCGCGGACCCAAGCGTTCACGCAGCAGAACTTGGTGGTCGAACTCTCGAGTTTTCAGCTTGAGGACACGGATCGCTTCAGGCCGAAGGCTGCCGCCTTGTTGAACATCTCGCCAGATCACCTCGATCGCCACGGAACTGCCGAGCAGTACTTGGCCGCCAAGCAGTGCATCTTCGCTGCCCAGCGCGCGGGCGACATCGCCGTGTTGAATGCGGACGATGAGACTGTTCGAGCTACGTCTCTCAACTCCGGAGTGAGGCGTCGCGAGTTCTCCTTGGACCACCCGGTGATCGACGGTTGCTATCTAAGAGACGGCGCGGTCTTTCTGGTAGAGCCCGGTCGTTCTGCTCGGCGGGTATTTGGTCGCAGCGATCTCAAGGTGGTGGGCGATCACAACCTGGCGAATGCCATGGCGGCGCTTCTGCTCGCGATTCCGTTGGGTCTTGAGCTGTCGTCCGTGGTCGAGCGTTTGGCAGGCTTTCAGGGGTTGCCTCACCGGACCCAGTATCTGGGCGAGGCCCTAGGTGTGCGTTGGTACGACGATTCCAAGGGCACCAACATCGGTGCGACCCAGCAGAGTCTCACCGGCTTCGGGCCAAAGACCGTTCACCTCATCGCTGGAGGTCGTTCCAAAGGACCTGACTTCGAGGAACTGCGGCCTGCGGTGGCTTCAAGGGTCGCTCACTTGTACCTGGTGGGTGAGGCGGCGAGCGATCTCGAGCGCGATCTGGGCGATCTCACATCGACGTCGATGGCTGGAACCATCGAACAGGCGGTCAAGCTGGCTAGCATCAACGCTAAACCTGGCGAGGTTGTCTTGCTCTCGCCAGCCTGCGCAAGCTTCGACCAGTTCGATAGCTTCGTTGACCGAGGAAAGCACTTTCAGCGACTTGTCTCCCGAGTCCTGGCGGCATCGTCCGCAGGGGAGGACGCTGGTGGCTAAGAAGCTCGCGTTCGACAAGCTGATGTTCACCTCCGTTGTGCTTCTGGTGGTGCTCGGTCTGGTCATGGTCTACACGTCGAGTGTTGCGATCTCAGAAGATGGCGATGGCTTTGTGGTCTCGCGCGGGCTCTTCTTAAAGCAGTCCGTCGCGGCCTTCATCGGTCTGATCGGGATGATGGTTGCGATGCAAGTGGACTATCAAAAGCTCAAGCGGCAGTGGTTGATTTACCTTGCTCTGTTCGGCGTGTTGGCGCTGTTGGTGTTGGTGCTCAATATGCCCGCGCACAACCACACCAACCGCTGGTTGCGGATAGGCAGTTTGTCGATGCAACCCTCGGAACTGGCCAAACTGATGCTGGTCTTCTTTCTCGCCTACCAAGTCGATCGCAAGTGGGGCTCGATCAACCGGCCGAAGTTCTTGATCCCAGCGGTGGGCACGATCGGCTTGCTGTTTGCTCTGGTCACCATCGAACCTGACCTTGGCACCGCGACTATCTTGTTGCTGGTGGGTGGACTGATGCTCTTCCTCGGAGGCTTGGGATGGCGCTTCATTGTGGTCGCGGGTCTGGTTTCGCTGCCGGTCATCTGGATGCAAGTGCTGGCCAAGGAGTATCGTCTCGACCGCCTCAAGGGCTTCTTCGCGAACACCACGAATGCACAAGACGAGGGCTGGCAGCAGGCCCAATCGTTGATCGCTGTCGGCTCGGGCGGGGTGACTGGAGTTGGCCTCGGCCAAAGTGGCCAGAAATTGCGCTACCTACCCGAAGCGAACTCGGACTTCATCTTCTCAATTCTGTGTGAAGAGCTGGGACTGATTGGCGGTGGTTTCGTGCTGTTGCTGTTCGCGATTCTCGCTTGGCGTGGCCTGCGCACCGGCGTGCGTGCGCCCGATCAATTTGGTCGACACCTGGCCTGGGGGTTGACCGCGCTGGTTGCCATCCAGGCGCTGTTGCACATGAGCGTCACCCTACGGCTCTTGCCGGTTACCGGCACGCCGCTGCCTTTGCTGTCGTACGGAGGGTCATCCTTGATCTGTTCGCTATTCGCCTGCGGCATGTTGCTCAACGTTTCTCAACACGCGTCCTAGTCGCTTTGCACTCAACCTCCAAATGAATTCATCCAACACACCATCTGCCAACCGACCCCTGGTCGCCCTTGCTGGCGGCAAGAGCGGTGGTCACGTGTTTCCAGCGCTCGCGGTGGCCGAAGAGCTCAAGGCGTTAGGTGCCGACGTCGTGCTGTTCGGAATGAATTCCGGGATGGAGAAGCGGCTGGCCAAAGAGCACGGGATCGCCTTCGCTGCTATTGATGCCGCTCCGCTGGTCGGTCGCGGTCTGATGGGCAAGTTGATCGCACTCGGGAAGCTCTCGCTCAATACCTGGCGATCTCGCCGCCTGCTAAGAAAGAAGGACGTGGTGGCAGTTCTGGGCACCGGTGGCTTTGTTTCCGCACCGACGGTCTTAGGGGCTCGCTTGGCCGGCATCCCGATTGTGCTGCTTGAACCAAACGCGGAGCCCGGCGCTGCCAATCGACTCCTCTCGCGATGGGCAGATCTCGCGGCTGTTGCATTTGCAGAGACCGGGCGCCACTTGCATTGTGAGACCCAAGTGCTGGGGGTACCGGTTCGGGGTGAGTTTGCGCAAGTGGGTGCAATAGAGCGAGTCCGAGGATCAAGCTTCGATCTTCTGATCGTTGGCGGCAGCCAAGGCGCCACTCGCCTCAACGAGGAGTTGCCGGCCCTGGTCGCTCGATCGATCGAACTCGGCACCGTCGTTCACCAATGCGGACAGGGCCACTTGGGGACGGCCGTGGATCGGTGGTCCGAGGCACTAGGTAGCTCGAGTCTCGATTCCCGCTCAGAGACCGAGGCAGAACTCTCGAGTGACCACTTGAAGGTGCGCGTGGTGTCGTTCATCGACGACATGCCCGACGCTTTGCAGTCGGCGCAACTGGTCATCTCAAGAGCGGGCGCGATCACCTTGGCCGAGCTGTCGGTGGCAGCGCGGGCCGCAATTCTGGTGCCGCTGCCGCTGGCGGGCGCGCATCAGCTGGGCAATGCGAAGCGCCAAGCGGCCTTGGGTGCCGCGTTCGTGGTCGAACAAGAGGACCTTGACCAGGTGGCGTCAATCCTCGCCGGGCTCTCGACTGATCCGGGGCAGCTTCAGCGAATGGCCGAGGCTGCCCGCACGGCTGCCCGCCCGCACGCTGCTCGCGACATTGCGATCGCCACTCGTGAGGCGGCTCTCAAGGCTGGGAGGTGGGCAGCATGATGTTCCATCGACATTCGGGTCTAAGGAGACTCCACTTTGTTGGCCTCGGCGGGGTTGGGATGAGCGGCATTGCCGAGATTCTGCTCGACATGGACTTCGAGATCTCCGGTTCTGATCTGCGCGCTGGAGAGGCGACTCGCCGACTCGAGTCGCTCGGTGCCAGGTTCTGCGAAGGTCATCGAGCAGAGAACGTCGAGGGCGCGGATCTGGTCGTGATCTCGTCGGCGGTACCCGCCGACAACGTCGAGGTGGCAGCTGCACGTGAGGCCGGCATCACCGTGGTCCGCCGTGCGGAGATGCTCGCTGAGTTGATGCGCCTCAAGTACGGCATCGCGGTTGCTGGAACGCACGGCAAGACCACCACGACCTCGTTGGTAGGCACCCTACTCACCGACGCCGGGCTCGACCCAACGGTCATCGTTGGAGGCCGCCTACGCCTGACTGGCACTGGCGCCCGATTCGGCAAGAGTGAGTTCTTGGTAGCCGAGGCAGACGAATTCGACCGGAGCTTCCTTCGCTTGGCACCGGTGGTTGCCATCATCACCAACATCGATCGCGACCATCTCGACACTTATCGCGACATCGAAGAGATCCAGGACGCCTTCGTGGGCTTCGCGTCGCGGGTTCCGTTCTTCGGTCAGGTGATTGTCTGTCTTGATGACCCCAGGGTGCAGGAGATCTTGCCGCGCCTCAACGATCGTCGGATCGTGACCTATGGGTTGGCCGCAGCCGCCGAAATCACAGCTGAGAACATCCAACGCAATGGTGTGGTCACACGCTTTCAAGTACGCCACGCAAAGAGTGGAGTTCTCGGTGAGTTGGAGCTGCCCCTGCCTGGAGACCACAACGTTCAAAACGCCCTCGCCGCCGTCGCAGTGGGGGTGGCCCTAGATCAAGATTTCGCCACGATCGCGAACGGCATTGCCAGTTTTCGCGGTGTGCATCGGCGCTTCGAACGCCTGGGCTCTTTCTCTGGTGCACAAGTCATCGATGACTATGCCCATCATCCCACCGAAGTTGCGGCCACTTTGAAGGCTGCGCAAGAGGTGTTCACGGGCGCAGTGCACGCGGTCTTTCAGCCACATCTCTATTCGCGCACGGCGGATCAGGCAGAAGAGTTTGGCCGGGCCTTGCTGTTGGCCGATCAGGCGTTAGTGACCGACATCTACGGCTCCCGCGAGGCACCGATCGAAGGCGTAACTTCCCAACTGATCGTCGACGCAGCGAAGAGCATGGGGCATCGCCGTATCCGGCAGGTGTCGGACTGGAGCGAGGTGGTTGCTGTCTTGGCTGACTCGGTGGCCGCCGGCGACGTTGTGCTGACCCTCGGTGCGGGAGACATCGTCCGCTTGGGTGACCAGCTCGCACGCGAGGGCGCGGAATGAGCTATCTCAACGAGCAGAAGCGAACTCTGTCGTTCCGCCGCCTGCCCTTCGCCGCCAAGCGCAGAAGAGCCCGCCCCGTGGTTGCCGCTGCCCGCCGCGCTCTCAGGATCTTGTTGGTCATCGTGCCAGTCGTTGCAGTCGCGGGCTGGATTGTGGGTTCAAAGGAATTCGTCCTCTCAGAGATCGAAACGCGAGGCGCAGAGCGCGTTGACCGGAAGTGGGTGGAAGCCGAGCTGGTTTCGGCGATGGGCGAGAGCCTCCTGCTCACCGACCTTGAGCCCATTCGCGGGCGGCTGAGCGTGCACCCGTGGATCAGCACCTTGCGTTTGAAGAAGGAGTTGCCGAGGCGATTGATCGTCAGCATAGATGAGCACGTCCCGCGGGCTCTACATGAGACTGCTGAGGGTCGCTTCCTGCTGAGCGAACTGGGTGAGCGAATCACTCCAATCGGCGTGTCAGACGAGAACCCTGTGGCGTCCGGCCTGGTGATTGACGACCCTTCAGCCGCTGCGGCACCGACTCAGCTCGCGCGAGCCATTAGCGTCGCTCGAGAGCTCTCTCAAAGCTCGATTGCTTGGGCACGCCGGCCGAGCCACGCGCGCATCTTGAGTCCTGAAGACCTCGAATTCACGTTTCTTGATGCCGAGTTCTCCATCCGCATGCGCAGTGGTGGAGATGGCCCCGAGCTGGAGCGGCAGATCGCGACGGTCGATGACCTGCTGCCACAACTGCGCGACCGCTTCGGTCGGCTCTCGGTTGTGGATCTGCGCTTCGAGCGACGGATTGTCCTGGGTGCTGAGGGCGAAACCAATGGCAATGCAAGACGAGGTGTGGCGCGGACAGGGCTCCGAGGAACGAGGGCCCCCATTTCAAGCGGCCGGAAAACTCAAAAGACGGTGGTTCTCGGGAACGAGCCCGGCTCGTTGGGTCAGTGGACAACGAGCCCGTTCGTGGCTCAGCAGGTTTAGGGGCTAAGCAGCAATGGCGAAAACAGACAAATGCCTCGTAGCAATTGACGTTGGATCATCCAAGGTCGGTGTGCTCATCGGCAAGGGCACTGACGGCGGCGAGATCGAGATCGTTGGATTGGGTGAGGCTCCCAATCGTGGAACTCGGCGCGGCAATATCGTCAATGTGGAAGCCACAGTTGCGGCCTTGCGGCGAGCGACCGAAGAAGCAGAGATGATGGCCGGCTACGAAGTCGAGTCCGCGTTCATCGGCGTGGCAGGCAATGACATTCGCAGCGTCAACAGTCGGGGCATGGTTTCGGTTGCCCGCAAGGATCGTGAGATCCGCGCGGGTGATATCGAACGGGTGCTGGACGCTGCTCAGGGTGCAGCCCTGCCCTCGGATCGCGAGATCCTGCACGCTGTGCCGCAGGAGTTTGTGGTGGACGACCAAGGCGGGATCGCTGATCCCCTCGGCATGTTGGGCTCTCGACTTGAGGTCTCTGTGCATCTGGTCACTGGCCATACGACTCGCAGCAAGACGCTGTTGACCTGCGTCAACAAAGCAGGTATCCGCGTGCGGGAACTTGTGTTCGAGCCGCTGGGTAGCGGTGAGGCGGTGCTGCGCAATGAGGAGCGTGAGCGCGGCACCTTGCTGGTGGACATCGGGTCGGGCACGTCTGGGTACGCTCTGTATGCAGACGGCGAAGTCCAGCACAGCGGCGTTTCCCCGATCGGTGCAAGCCACTTCACCAACGATCTTGCGCAGGTCTTGAGAACACCGTTTGAAGAGGCGGAACGCTTGAAGGTGCGCAGCGGCTCTTGCCTCGAGAGTCTGGTTGGAGACGAAGAGGGCATTTCGATTCCAGCTATCGGCGGAGGAGCGACCCACGTGGTCCGGCGCCGTGAACTGTGCGAGATCCTCCAACCTCGCGCTGAGGAGCTGTTCGGTTTGATCTACGACGATCTCCACCGAATGGGTCGCGCCGACTTGCTGCGTGGCGGGGTGGTGTTAACGGGTGGGGGCGCTCAGCTCAACGGCCTCTTAGAACTGGCCGAACAAATGTTCGGCACGGCTGCACGCTACGGCCTACCCGAAGGTTTCACTGGATTGAGCCAAGTGATCGAGTCGCCCAACTGGGCCGCAGCAGCTGGCCTCCTGCGCTATGCCCTGGTGGTCGAAGATGCCCCTGGACGAAAGCGCGACCGAGTCAGTGTGCGTTCTGTGGTCAGCGGCCTTCGCGGCATGTTTGCGGACCTTCTCTAAGATGAACTCCACCAAGCAAGAGCCCACTTGGCGACGAATGAACCTGTTCGATTTCAGACTCAAGCATCCCGTTGGCTCGTCACACGAGCCCAAACTCAACCATTTCAGCATTGGTGCGGATGCCCCTCGCATGTCTCGGTCCACTCACAGAGTGGACGGTCCGGGGACAGCGTCGGGTAGAGGACGGACCGAAAAAGATCCACCGATCTTGAACAGCGCTCTATCGTGCGCGCGTTCTGAGATCAGTCAATTGGGCGCAGTCTCTGCGCCTGGGAGGTAGCAAATGATCCTGTTCGATGATCACAAAGCAGATGGGGACCTCTCCATCACACTCGAAGAGAACCCGATGATGCCGGCCAAGATCAAGGTGGTTGGTGTGGGCGGCGGTGGCGGCAATGCCGTCAACCGGATGATCGACGCGAACCTGCGCGGTATTGAATTCATCGCAGGCAATACAGACCTGCAGGCACTTGCTAAATGCCGCGCACCGCACAAGCTGCAACTCGGTAAGCAGATTACGCGCGGCCTGGGGGCGGGCGCTGATCCAGACGTTGGTCGCAAGTCCGCAATCGAGGACACAGACGAGATACTGCAGATCCTCGACGGTGCTGACATGGTCTTTCTGACCGCTGGCCTCGGCGGGGGAACCGGTACTGGTGCGGTGCCGATCATCGCTTCGTTGGCCGCGCAGATCGGCGCGCTCACAGTGGCTGTGGTCACCAAGCCGTTCGGGTTCGAGGGACGCAGGCGGATGCAGCTTGCCGAAGCGGGCATTGAGGAACTGCGCGATGCGGTGGACACCGTGATTGCCATCCCGAACGAGCGCCTCCTGAGCTTCGTCGAGCGCGGCACCTCTCTCGCCGACGCTTTCTTGATCGCCGACGATGTCCTGCGTCAGGCGGTACAGGGCATCAGCGACCTCATCACCATCCCAGGTGAAGTCAATGCCGATTTCGCCGACGTGAGAGCGATCATGTCGGGCATGGGTATGGCGTTGATGGGGACCGGCATTGCAAAAGGAGAGAACCGCGCACTAGATGCCGCCCAACGAGCAGTGTCATCACCGCTGCTTGAGGATTCATCCATTCAAGGTGCGCGCGGAGTCCTTATCAACATCACCGGGTCAAGCAACCTGACGCTTCATGAAGTAGCAGAAGCCGCGAAGACGATTTCTGAGGCGGTTGATCCGGACGCAAACATCATCTCAGGCCTGGTGCTCGATGAAGAAATGGAAGACGAGATCAAGGTTACCGTCATCGCAACCGGGTTCGGCTATGAGCGTGAGACCGACGGCGCACCGGTCATCATTCAACAAGTACCGAGAGCGGGCCGCGCGGCAAGCTTTACCCGAGACCTAGAGCCGCCTGCGCCGAGGCGAGAACCCGTCTTGCCCAGGCTTGAGCCACCGAGGTTGACTGACCCCTTTGCCGACGCCCCCTCGCGCGCCGTGCCGCAGTTCGATCCGCCGGCCGAGCCGGCTCGCCAGAGCTATGGCGAGCCAGCGCCACGGCCGCCAATGCAGTCGATCGTCGATCCCTCGTTCGACGAACCGGCAGCACAACGTCGGTCGGACCACAACAAGGGGGAGGATGTACCGTTCTACAAGAAAGTCCTCGCCAACGCTCAACCGGAAGATCCAGGTGGGTTTGGGCCCAATTGGTCGAGCGTAGATGACTATGACATCCCGACTGTGCTGCGAAAACAGATGGACTAGAGGTAGGCTGCGTCGGGGGCTTCCGGCTCGTTGCCGAGCCCCGACCGGTTAAGACTTTGTCCGCGATCGGCCAGTTTTCATGACAGCGTTGTCTTCCATGATTCATTCTCCGTCAAACTGGCCCGCTTCTGTGCTGAGGCGTCTTGCGAGCAGCCAGGCACCGCCGTGCACATTCCAGAAAGCGCGATTGGAACGCATATGACCGAGATTGGTGGCCGTATCGACGGCAAGTACGAAGTGATCGGCCGCATTGGCAGCGGCGGCATGGGTGAGGTTTACCGGGTTCGCCACGTCCATCTCGAGGAGCAGCGCGTCATCAAGGTGATGCGCTCGGACCTCGCTCGATCCACCGAAGCGATCGATCGGTTTAGCAACGAGGCGCGGCTGGCAACCAAGATCAAGCATCCCAACGTCGCAACATTGCACGACTTTTCTCGACTTCCTGACGGATCCTTCTACATGGTGTGGGAGCACATCGAAGGCCAGGATGTAGAGGGATGGCTTCAACGCCGAGGGAGATTTCCCTTGCCGATTGCGTTGGAATTGGCCATTCAGGTGCTCTCTGGGCTGGAAGCGATTCACGAAGAGGGCATTGTGCATCGTGATGTTTCTCCGGACAATCTGATGATCACCTCCGACCCGCGGGGTCGGCTAGGCGTCAAGATCATCGATCTGGGTCTTGCAGACCAGGTCACTCCGATGGGCGAGCGGTCGGGTCAGGTCGGCGGGAAGATGAACTACTGCAGCCCCGAGCACCTGGGCCTGATCGAGGGCGTGCGTCCGGACCACGCGTCCGATCTGTACTCCTTCGCGATCGTTCTGTATCGCATGCTGACCGGTGTGTTGCCCTTTCCCAAGGCGACGAGCGCGGCCGATGTGCTACTGCGCCGCACTGCCCCCCCGCGCGCGTTGTCGTTGGAGTCGGTCCATCAGCTGATGCAAAAAGCTCTTGCGTTTGAGCGTAGCGATCGCTTCCAGGTCGCGTCGGATTTCCGCAGCGAGCTATTGAGCGTTGGCCAGGAGATCGACGCGCAACAAGAAACGGCGCGAGCGCACGAGGGGCGAGCTCGCTTGGATGACGCCTCTGGAGCCCTCGCCGAGAGTCGGTTCGCCGATGCCGAGACCTACCTCCATGATTTGGAAACGCGCCATCCTGGTATCGAGGGGCTGGCCATCCTACGCAGTCGCCTGGACGAGATGACCAAAGCTCGGCGACAGGTTCAGCTGATGCAGGTGCGAGAGATGGTCGAGCAATACATCGCCTCCAAGCAAAAGGCGCTTGCGCGGCTGTCTTTGGACTCGCTGCTGGAGATCGATCCGGAATACCGCGACAAAGATGCATTGGATGCTCGGATCGCTGCGCTTGAGTTAGCTCAAGAAGAGGAGGAGCGCGTCAAGGGTCTGCTGAAGCAGGGAAGAAGGAAACTTGCGAGCGGTGATCGAGTCAGCGCTCGTGCGCTGCAAAGGCAGTTACTAGGGCTTGATCTCGAAGCTGCGGGCGAACTCGAGCGCCTGTTGCAAGTCAGTGACGATGACGACACCCAGACCGATGAGATGGAAGCAATCTCAGTTCGGGTCGAGGAGCTGCTTGAGCAGTCTGAATTCGATCTGGCCGCTCAAGAGATCGACAAACTGGGGTCGCTGGGAGTGGCGAAGGTTACCCGCGATCTGTTTTCAAGACGGCTGGAGTCCACAATGGCGGAAGCGAGAGGTTCCGCTGAGGTCGCTGAGATCCTGCGCCTATACCCGGAAGCGGTTGCCGCTGAGAACCTGCCCGAGGCGAGAGAGCTGGCGACACGGCTTCAGGCGGTGAACCCGGGGAACGAGCAAATCACTGTCATGCTCAACGAGATCGAAGTTGCGGATCAAGAGAGTCGACGCCGTGATGGTGTTTCAGAGGGAGTGTCGACCTTGACCGTGCTGCTAGACGCGGGCAGATTGGAAGAGGCCCGGATGGCGCTCGCGGTTCTGTTGAGGATGAACGGTGGGGATCACCCATTGCGCGGGCATTTCGAGCAGCGCCTGAACGAGTTAACCAAGGGCCGCGTCGACCGCTGATCGGGCTCCCTAGCCAGCACGCTCGAGCAGACTCGTACCGCTGGGGCTAGCACCGTAGTTTGTCGGCGGGCCGGAGTCTCCGCTGGTCGTAGGGCGTAAGCGTGGTTGTTGGTAGGGTGCGCGGGCTGATTCTTGTTGACTCTTTGTAGGGCAAATCATGGTTGAGCTTGGGGTCCGAACAGTCGGAGCATCATCATCGTTGGATCGGCGCTTGCAGCTTGCGCTCATGCTGTTGTCGCGCAAGTTCGACGAGCGATTCGAAGCGTTGCGCTTGGCTGGTCGCTTGGCGAAGTGGTACAGCGCAATAGGCAATGAGGCGACCACCGTGCCGATTGGTTTAGCGCTTCGAAGTAACGATGTGCTGTGCACTTTGCACCGCGATCTCGGTGCGATTCTGGCGGCGTATCTGGATCCTGTGCGTGCGTTTCCAGGCCTAGGGTTCGAGTCGTTGGATCAGGCCGCCGACTCCGCCAAGAGACCGGAGCCTCAGGACCTACTGCGCCGTTTGGCCTGCCAGTTGCTGGGTAAGGGCGAGGGGTTCTCGAATGGCGTGGAGCGCTCCTTTCACTACGGACTACTGCTACCCGATCAGGGCATCCGCCACGTCGGCATGATCAGTCACCTGGGGTCCATGATTCCGGTTGCCGCAGGCTGTGCTTACGGCGTCAAAGATCGTGGTGGGCTGGCGGTCAACTTCATCGGTGATGGTGGCACCTCGACCGGCGACTTTCACGAAGGTCTCAATCACGCAGCGGTGTGGAAGTTGCCGTTGATCTTGATCATTGAAAACAACCGGTATGCCTTCTCGACTCCCATCGACGAGCAGTATGCAGCCGAGCGACTTGTTGACCGCGCCCAGGGCTACGGCATGGCGGGCGAACGCGTGGATGGCAATGACCCTGACGTGGTTGCCGCAGCCTTTGGACGGGCTGCACAGCGGGCTCGCAGTGGCGAAGGGCCAACCCTGATCGAGGCGATGGTCGGACGCATGCGCGGTCATGCAGAGGGAGATGACTCGCTCAAGGTCGTCCCAAAAGACGAACTACAGCGCTACCTCGATGAGGATCCGGTCCCTGACTACGACCAGCGCTTGGTCGGCGAGCTCGCCATGGACGACGAGTGGCGTTCGCGGTTGCTGGAGCGCGTCAAACTCCTGGTGGAGGATGCTGTTGACTATGGCTTTGATCAAGCGCTGCCAGAGCCCACGGTTGCGCGACGCGAGGCCCTGATGCCGGTAAGTTCGACCGACTTTGTGCGAGTGCCTCCTTTCGAAGCCGACCCGCCAGACACCGAAGGACATGTCAACTATGTCGAAGGCGTTCAGCGTGCGATGGAAGACGCCATGGAAGCCGACGACAGCGTGATCCTGATGGGTCAGGACATCGCTGCGTTTGAAGGTGCCTTTCGCGTGACCAAAGGTCTTCATGAGCGTTGGCCCAACCGTGTTCGTAACACCCCAATCTCTGAGAGTGGCACGCTGGGCCTAGCGGCAGGAGCGGCTCTCATGGGGTTTCGGCCAGTGGTCGAGATGCAGTTCGCCGACTTCGTTTCGTGTGGGTTTAATCAGATCGTCAATGTCATCGCCAAGTTCTACTACCGGTGGCAGGTGCCTTGCCCAGTCGTGGTTCGCCTGCCCAGTGGTGGAGGAGTCGGTGCGGGTGCATATCACTCCCAGAACCCAGAGGCCTGGTTCACCCATGTCGCTGGCTTGAAGGTAGTGTGCCCGGCGACCGCCGAAGATGCGTACGGCCTCCTGCGCGCTGCGATCGCAGATCCCAATCCAGTGATCTTCTGCGAGCACAAGTTCCTCTACCGTCGCATTAAGGGACGGCTGCCACGAGGCCCCTTCGAACTCGGCAAGGCTCGCGTTGTGCGTGAAGCCACCAGCTCAGGAACCCCAGTCACTCTCGTTGGCTACGGTTCCTCTACCTGGGTGTGCCTCGACGCCGCGCAGCAGCTCGCCTCGGAGGGCATCGATGCGGAAGTGGTCGACCTGCGGACCTTGGTTCCGTTCGATCAGGAGACCGTCCTCGCTTCGGTCAAGAAGACTGGACGCGCGCTGGTTGTACACGAGGCCCAGGAGACCGGTGGTTTCGGCGGGGAAGTCGCTGCACGAATAGCGGACGAAGCGTTCGCTTGGCTCGACGCGCCGGTCAAGCGATTGGCATATCCCGATCGACCGGTTCCCTTCGTCAAGAGCCTAGAGCGCGAGTTGCTACCGAACGCTGAGCGGGTGGTGGCGCTGGCAAGGGAACTGGCCAGATACTGAGACGGAGAACCCGTGGTGAAACCAGGGGTTCTCAGTCGGCGTTGATGCTCGTTGCTTGCAACCCGTGGGACTCCAAGCGCCTCGGCGGTGCGCAGCCTCCCGTCAGGTATCGCGAGAGGAGCTCGGCAGATCGGAGGGCCTCAGCATTTTGTCGCTGCCGGCTGCTCGAAGGTTCCGGGAGTAGACCTGGAGGCAAGGGCACTTCGCGCGGACCGAGTCCCTGGGACGAGCCGGACCGGTGCCTCAATGCTGCGCGGTACCCACAGCCTCTTCGAGGCATGCGGTCGCGCACAAGCGGCGCCGTCGGTCTCGAGGGGCCTCTTTCGCCTGTTCCGCCTGCTAGCGAAAACCTCGGCGTAGTTCTTTGCGGTAGATCTGGTAGTTGGCGTCGTCGCGCAGGGTGACGATCACTCGCTCTAGTTTGGTTCCGCCCTGCAGATAGCGGTGCACCTCCGTTAGGGTGATGCGTGCGCACTTGGCCAGCGGGTAGTTATTGCGTTCCCCGACGATCTCTGGGATCGCGATGACGCGTAGCTGGTTGCGATCTGCTAGCGCTAGTGCCGAGCGCACGGCCGAGGCGAGCTTTCGGTCTTCATCGCCTTCGCCCATGACCGGGGGCACTGCGTGAATGACCTGTTTGATGTTCTCCATCGTGCCCGCGCCAGTCATGACCGCGGTGCCAACGTCGCTCCTCTTGATGCGACGGCATTCGTTTTGAATCGTCTTGCCGCCCTTCTCCAGGATGACCAGTGCCAGCCCGTCGAGCATTTGAAGCTTCGGCGTCGTCGGATTGACGATCGCATCGACTTCCATTTCAGTGATATCTCCCTCGACTAGTTCGAGGTAGGTGTCGTTCATCTTGACGGCCAACGTACTCTCCTTACCTGGGACGTGAACGCTGGGGGTTAGTTGAAACCAGCGATCGAAAGGGTTGCTCTTCACCGAATTTTCGGCTGAGCGAACTGCAACCCCCCCGCAACATCTCGATCGCCGGAGCGATGATCGATCGCGGACTTACTGTGCGCCTGTCGCGGCTCGCATAAGAAGTACGGAGGTATTGGGGCGATCGTGTTCGGAAGATCTCTCGATCTCTCCGGACACGCGCCGCGAGGGACTTCCATGTCTCCGGCGAGCTGACGAAGACCAGCTATTTTATCGAAAGAGAGCGCAATCGGCTAGGGTAAGAAGGCCTACGAGGGGCAGCATTCGCTGCTATCGACCTCGGCTCGTGTAGACTTCGCCGCCATGTTTCAGCATCATAAAACACAGTTCTCCGAAGCAATACGCCTCGCCATTCACGCTGCTTTCGACCTCGAACACGATCCTGTGATCGAGACCCCGCCGCGTCGCGAGCTCGGCGACCTTGCCTGTCCCAGCGCGCTTCACTTGGCCAAGACGCTGCGTAAGCGGCCGCGCGACATCGCCGCCGAAATTTGCGAGAAGCTCGAACTGCCTATCGGTTGCCTGCGTGTCTCGATCGAGGGCGCTGGGTACATCAACGTCTTCTTTGATCGGCCTGCCTACGTCGCCCAGCTAATGGAGCTGCCAGACCCTCTGAGCGATGGGATGCTCGCGCCCGGCACCGCCTCCGCGGCTGGCAAAGTTATTATCGAGCACACCAACATCAATCCGAACAAGGCCGCACACATTGGGCACCTGCGCAACGCGGTGCTCGGCGATACCTTGGCTCGTTGTCACCGTGCGCTCGGCCGCGAAACCGAGGTGCAGAACTACATCGACGATACCGGTGTCCAGGTTGCTGATGTGGTGGTCGGGTTCATCGACCTCAATGCCAGCTCTCTCGAGGACGTACGCACAGCCCCGGAGCCGTTCGACTACCTGTGTTGGGATCTCTACAGTCGGGCGGGTCGTTGGTTCGAGGAAGACAAGGCACGCTTGGAGTTGCGCCGCAGTACCCTGCATGAACTCGAGAGTGGGGAGGGTGAGCGCGCCGAAATGGGTCGTCTGGTGGCGCACCGTATCGTCACTCGCCACTTGCTGACCATGGCGCGACTCGGGGTTGACTACGACGTGCTGACTCGCGAGAGCGAAATTCTCCGGCTCGATTTCTTTGCGCGAGCCTTCGATCGGCTCAAGGAAACCAGCGCCGTGCGCTTCGAGGATTCTGGAAAGAATGAGGGCTGTTGGGTGATGCCGCTCTCTCAAAGCGCCGAGTTCGAGGGATTGGAAGATCCCGACAAGGTGATCGTGCGTTCAGACGGAACCATCACCTATGTCGGCAAAGACATTGCCTATCAAATGTGGAAGTTCGGTGTCTTGGGCCTCGATTTCGAGTATCGACCCTGGCAGGGTTTCTCGCAGGAACATTCACCGGATCTGTGGGAAACCGCAGCATCGACGCCGCTGCAAGAAGCCGCGGTTTCACAGCTCGGCACGAACTCGGATCTTGATTTCGGCGCCGGTGAGCTGGTGATCAACGTCATCGACGCTCGCCAAAGCTACTTGCAGAAGATCGTCCGCGCCGGGCTCGAGTCACTGGGTTATCAGAGCCAGGCCGATCGATCGGTTCACTTCGCCTACGAGATGGTCTCGCTGTCGGAGAACACTGCTCGAGACTTGGGCTTTCTGGGTCAAGACGACGAGCAGGGTAAGTCGCTGGAGATGTCGGGTCGCAAGGGCATCGGGGTCAAAGCAGATGACCTGCTCGATCAACTTGAAGCCAAGGCCTCGGCCGAGATTGCGGAGCGCAACCCTGGCTTTGGCGACGAGGCACGCGAGGTGCTAGCGCGCGACATCAGTGTCGCTGCTCTGCGCTACTTCATGATCAAGGCTACGACCACCCGCGTGATCGCGTTTGATTTGGATCAGGCGATGAGCTTCGAAGGCGATTCGGGGCCCTATCTTCAGTACTCGTTGGTGAGAGTGAAGAACATTCGGCGCCGCTTGGCTGCTGAGAGCCTGGAGGTTCCGGTCACTGCCGATGTCATTGCTGACAGCGATCCCGAGTTGTGGTCGGACGACCTCTGGGATTTGGTGCTGTTGGGTAGTCAAATCGGCGAGGTCACGCATCGAGCCGCTCACACTCTCGAACTCTCCGGGCTGGCTCGTACGGCTGCTGATCTTGCGCAGCGATTCCATGCGCTCTACCACCGGCACCCGATCCTGCGCGAGGAGAACGCGGAGCTGCGCTCAGTGCGGCTCGGAGCAATGATCTGTTTCGAGCGATCGCTCAGTCGGCTGTGCGATCTCATGGGCTTGCCGATTCCCGAGCAGATGTAGTCGCGCGGAGGTAGGGGGAGAGTAGGGCGCGAGTCGCGGGTGTTGCCGGACCCTAGTGCGAGTCTTGCTCCTAAGCGTCTTGCTCCTGAACAGCCAGCGGCGACCCGTCGAACTCGTGGTCGAGGAATGGCTGTTCCTTGCCACCGCGACCTTCTGCGGCAGAGCCGCCGACGGGAACGAACTCCTCAAAGCAGCGTCGGCAGCGCGCTTCGTATGACTCAACGTCGCCCACCTGACGTTGTTCGCTGCCACCAGCGATCCGCTGCGAGTAGTGCGCCGGTGAACCACAACGCATGCAGACGGCGTGCATCTTGTCGACATACTCCGCTACCGCGAGCAGCGCGGGCATGGGCCCGAACGGACGCCGCGAGAAGTCTTGATCGAGGCCCGCGATAATGATGCGTACGCCTAGATCCGCCATATCCATGGCGATGGTGAGCAGGTCGTCATCAAAGAACTGTGCTTCATCCACGCCCACGACCTCCACCCCGACCGCCAGCCGTTGACGCAGCTCTTGGCTCGAGCCCACCGGGATAGCTTCGAGTTCACGGCGATCGCGGGTGACGATCAAGCGCGCAGAACCGCGAGTGTCGTCGCTCGGCTGAAAGACTTGAACTCGTTGGCGTGCGATCAGCGCCCGCTTCAAGCGTCGGACGAGCTCTTCGCTCTTGCCGGAGAACATTCCCCCGGAGATGACTTCGATCCGGCCTCGCGGGGCGGTCTGGCGTTCGCTGTTGGTCATGGGTTCGCTGGGTCGATGGTTGGTTATTGTCAGCGGGACGAGGACCCCACTCAGAGTCGCACCATCATAGGACGTGGAGTGTACGTAGCAAAGACAAGCGAGTGCTCTTCGTTCTACAATTGCAGGACTAGGCTGAACGCCAACTCTGACTAACAGAGGACTTTTGGCAGTAGCAGCCACGTAGTAACTGTGATGGCGCCTTCACTAGAGACGGCGCTCCATTCACCGGAAGACGAAACAATGACTCAAGTTCTCGATTTGCCACAGAGCGCCGAAGCTTCGGCCGACGGTCCGATTGTACTCACCCCAAAGGCGATCAAGATGATCAAGCTGACTCGCGAGGAAGAAGGGATCGAAGCCGACTTCGGCCTGCGCGTTGCGGTTCGAGGGGGCGGTTGCTCAGGCTTCGAGTACGCGCTTGATTTCGACAACGAACAGCGAGCCAACGACACCGTGCTCGACTTTGAAGGCCTCAAGATCTACGTGGATGCGGTCAGCTCGCGGTTCCTCGAGGGAACCACCATCGACTATCAACTGGGTATGGCTGGTACGGGCTTCAAGTTCTCGAACCCCCACGCCGTGGGCACCTGCGGCTGCGGTTCTTCCTTCGCGGTCTAATGAAACCCAGGTTCTTGTAGTCGAGTACTAGCACAGCGCCGAGACCGCGACCCCAATTGCCTGCTCCAGGGCTGCTTGTCGATGGCCTGCCCCGAGGTCGTGGCCAACACTCTCAATCTCACGCTCCTCAGCGATCGGAAGGTCCGCGAGCTGGTGGCGGTGCTCCTCTGCGGTGAAGTCGTCGTCCTGCCCATAGATCAACACTACTGGTGGTGAGCCGGCGGCTGCCATCATGCTGGTGAATGGGAGGCTAGAGAAGTCGTGCATGGACAGCGGCGGTGCCAGCAAGAGGACTCCGGCGAGTTGCACTGGAACCAAAGACAGTCTCAGGATGGTGGCCGCGCCGAAGGAGTAGCCAGCTAGGAGAAGCTGGCTCTCAGGGTAGCGCGCGCAGAGCCAGTGAATCGCAGCTTCGAGGTCACCGACTTCGCCAATGCCGTCGTCGTGAGTGCCCACGCTTGCTCCAACCCCTCGGAAGTTGAATGCCACGGTGGGGACGTGGTGTTCGACCAAAGCTGAGATCGCAGTCTGAACGACCGCGTTGCGCATGGAGCCACCATACAGTGGGTGCGGATGCGCGACCAACGCGACTGCTTTGGGCAGGTCCGAATGAGCAGGAGTGTGGAGTTGCGCTTCAAGAACCCCGGCGGGACCGTCGATAGTGACCTGCACGTGTGCTGCTCCGAGAGATAGAAATGGGATGGCAGGGGCCGGGTGCTCGCTTGGAATCTGGCATGGAGGTGCATGCTAATGTTCTGCGCCAGTCCACACCCCTTAGGGTTTGCCCGAAGCTACGGCCTCTAACTTGAACGACTTGCTATTCACTCTATGAGCCGCACCTCCGCGAAGCCCGAACAAACACGCCACGACATCGACCTCGTCAAGCGGATCGCTCAGCGCGATGAGACCGCGTTGAGTGAACTCTATGATCGTTTCTCAGGGCTACTACAGGCTTTGAGTCGTCGTATCCTCGGGGACCACGAAGAAGCCGAGGACGTGGTTCAAGACGTCTATGTTCAGGTTTGGAACCAAGCCGGCCGCTACGACGCGTCTCGGGCTTCGGTGTCGACCTGGTTGTCGCTGATCGTGCGCAGCCGTTCGATCGACCGGTTGCGTTCAAGAGCGGTCAAGGATCGTACGGCGAAAGCCGCGCATGAAGAAAACCCGGTCACTGATGCATCTCCCACGGGCGAGCCGAACGTATTGGGAGATGAGCGGCGTGCTCGCCTACAAGCAGAGCTTCAGGCGCTGCCCAAAGAGCAACGCGAGGTTCTCCATCTAGCCTTTTTCGAAGGCATGACTCAGAGCGAGATCTCCGAGAGTCATGGCATCCCACTGGGCACGGTGAAGACGCGAACGTTGCTTGCTATGAAGAAGATGCGTGCCGCCCTGGCCGACGAGATCCATGAATTGCTTTAGCTCACGCGCTGAGTGACTATGACCAAAGACACCGAATCCCAGCCGCACAAGCCGACCCCCGAAGAGGAGGCGCTGCTTGCCGTCCTCGATGGCGCAGACCCATTCACCGAGGGTGGAGCTCCCGGCGCGAAGCGTGCCGACCTAGAGGCCCTCGGGCTAATGGCTCAGGCAGCTACACCAATGATCGGATTCTCGAGGGCAACTCGCGCGGCAGCGAAGGTCGCGCTCTTCAATCGACTCGATCTTCCGATGGGACAAACCTCAGGGGTTGGCTCAACCCCTGAGACCGTTCTGCCGTTTCTTAAGCCCCAGTCCACCCCGGTGCGTCAGAGCAACCTGGTGCCGCTGGCCTTGGCCGCGGCAGTCTTGTTGGCCGTTGGCCTTGGTGCTTGGAGTGGTTTCTTGATGTCTGAACTCAAGCAGAGCCGGACTCTGGTCGCTGGGCTCGAATCCGAGCTCGACGAACGGGCGAACCAGATTGAGGTGGGCATCGGTCCCAACGATTTCCAGCAGGTTCTGTTCGAGAACCGGCGGCTGCGCCACCAAATTGGCGTCGCCACCAAGCCTAATACCCGTGTCTGTGCGCTGAGCGCGGTGGCCGCAGATCAACCGATGGCCACGGGTGCGGTCTTCCTGCGTCCTGACGAGCACGTGTGGGTGATTGCGACCAACAACCTCGCCAAATGCGAGTTGGGTCGTCGATACCGGCTGTGGTTCTTGGGAGAAGATGGTTCGGTCATGGGCGGCGAATTGCTGGAGCACGTCAACGGTGAGACAGAGTTCGAGATCGCCTCAGGCGAGCTGCCCGATGGCGCCAGCGCCGTCTTGGTCACCCTTGAGTTCCCTGACCAGTTCGGTGAGCAGCCGGGCGGTGCAAGAGTCCTCTACGGCGAGCGCTCGGTCGAGATCTACTAGCGGCGAGTCCGCGACTCGATCTCAGGCGTTTGAATCAGCGGGCATCCTGTCGCCACGATGACCGCCGAGACAACTCGCGGTCACCGGAATGGTGTCGGCACTTCGGACGTAGTAGCTTTCGAATGTGCAATGCCTGCGGGCCGAACGCAGCCAACGCTGAAGCGGCGCATACACTACGACCACCCAGTCACCGTGACGATTGCGGTGTACTGAGCAGCAGCTAACAAACGATCAGGGTTCAAATGAACTCTGGTTCTTCGAGGTGTCCCCGCCATGATGACCTACTTCCTCTTTCTTATTCCCGGCTTGCTCCTCTCGCTGTGGGCGAGCTACAAGACAAAGTCAGCGTTTAACAAGTACTCCAAGGTGCGCTCAGCCACCGGTCTCACTGGGGCTCAGGCGGCCGAGCGCTTGCTCGCATACGCAGGCATCACGGATGTCGAGGTAGTTCGGTCGAGCGGCTTTCTTTCCGACCACTACAATCCGATGACCAAGAAGTTGGCGCTCTCTGAGCCGGTCTACGCGTCACCTTCCATTGCAGCCATTGGCGTTGCCTGCCACGAGGCCGGCCATGCGATTCAACACAAGGTCGGTTATGCCCCGTTGAAGCTCCGTTCAGCCCTGGTGCCCACCGCTGGTATCGGCAGCAAGTTTGGATACGCCGCGCTTATGATCGGCGCGCTCGCTCAAATTCCGAGCTTTGTCATGATCGGTGTCGGTCTGATCGGTTTGATCCTTCTGTTCCAAATCGTGACGCTGCCGGTCGAGTTTGACGCTACGGCCCGTGCAAAAAAGCTGGCAGTGGAGCAGGGCATCTTGATGGATCAAGAACGCGTTGGTATGAACAGGGTCCTCAATGCGGCAGGCCTCACGTACGTGGCTGCAGCCACCGCGACCTTGCTGACGATGCTCTATTACCTCTCCTTTTTGACCGGCCGCGACTAGCCAGTTGTTGGGGCGTGGCGGCGCGCCCTATCGAGCCAATCGGTTGCTGTTCGACTGGGCATGCGCGGCGCCGGTTTGCCTGGCCCCGGCGCCTAACGCGTGGCGCTACTCGGGCACTCCCAAGAGGCCGATCAGCTCCGCTTGTCGTTGTTCGAGGACCGTGGCCGTAGTCGCTTCCAGCACCAGTCGCAGAAGCGGCTCGGTGTTCGACGGTCTGACGTTGAACCACCAGTCGTCGAAATCCACTCGAATTCCATCGAGGCGGCTCAAGTCGCCGCCGGCTCCTGTGACGTACCGTTGGACTAGGCCGTCCATTGCTCCTTGCTTGTCTTCCACCTCGAAGTTGATCTCCGGCGACTTGGCGTAGCTCAGCAGCGGTGCTGTGACCTCTGAGAAGGGCTTCTGCTCGTCGCGCAGAAGATTGAAGACGTGGAACACCGCGAGCAGTGAGCTGTCGGCAAAATAGTTCTCGCGGAAGTAGTAGTGGCCTGCGAGTTCTCCGCCGAAGATCGCATCTAGTCGGCGCATGGTGGCCTTGATGAAGGAGTGGCCGACGCGTTCGAGAACGGGATCCCCACCGGCCGCTGAGATGTACTCTGCGACACTGCGCGAGGAGCGAATATCGTAGACCACCGCGCCTTTGCGCTTCGGCAGTAGCCGGCCCGCGATCAGCGCGGTCATGATGTCACTGCCCACCGGGACACCCAGCTCGTCCACGAAGGCCGCTCGGTCCGCGTCGCCGTCGAAGGACACGCCGAGGTCTGCTCCGGTCTCTTTGACTTTGGCGCAGAGATCCTTGAGGTTGTCGAGGTTGAGTGGATTGGCCTCATGGTTCGGGAACGACCCATCAAGCTCGAAGTAGAGCGGGATCAACTCGATGCCAGCTTGTTCGAGCAGGTCTCGGTAGACCGAGCCCATGCCGTTGGCCGCGTCCACAACAACCTTCAACGGGCGAGCGGTGTCCTCTAGGAATGGCAGCAGGTGCTCGCCGTACTGGGGCCAAAGATCGATCTCCTGGCGCGAGCCGCGTTGGGTGCCCGTGGGTAGATCGCCCGCAAGCACGCGCCGCTCCATTTCCGGGATTCCTCCGTCGCCTGAGACCGGTCGCGCACCCTCCAAGCTGAACTTAAGCCCGTTGTACTTAGCGGCGTTGTGGCTGGCCGTGACTTGCACGCCGCCGGCGACGCCAAGGTGGCCGACCGCGAAGTAGTTGAAGGGCGTTGTACAAAGGCCGCAGTCCAGCACGTCGACTCCGCTTGAGGTGAGCCCGTCGACCAGCGCTTCCAAGATGCCTGGACTGTGGGAGCGCATGTCGCGGCCGACCACGACGGTGTTCGGCTTCTTCGCCGGCGAGTCTTGGAGCAAGACACTAAATGCGCGGCCGATATCGCGCGCGATGTCTTCGTTGAGCTGATCGGGCACAATGCCCCGGACGTCGTAGGCTTTGAAGATGCCTGCCATAGTGTGTGATTCCCGAATTGTGGAAGAGTGCGCGCCAGCGGATGCGAAGCGGCTTGAGGACTAACCGATGAAGCGGACCAGTTCATCGCTGAACTGTTTGGGTTGATCGACGTGAGGCCATGAGGCCGCGTTCTCGAAAACCACCAACTCAGCCGACTTGAGGTGGCGAAGCCAGAGGTCTGCGTCCTCGACCGGTTCGCCAACCGCCTTCCGCCCCCAAGCGATCCAGACCTTGAGGCTTGGATCTAGCGCGAGGGTGCCGAGCGCTCGCTCGTAGCGACCTCTTAAGAACGTCGACACAGGGCTCGTGCTTCCGGGTAAATGCGCTAGCCGGTAGTGTTCGTCGATCTGTTCGGCGCTAGGAGGCGCAAGCTGGTGCCGGATCAGGTTGTTCTCGATCGCGCTTCGGCGGGTATATGCATTGACAGCCGAGGTGCCGAAGATTGGTGCACCCAGGAGCTGGTCGAAGGCCCAGTCCCTGCGCGACGGTTCGGCACTGTCGAGCGTTAGTCCTGCCGGACCGCTTAATGCGACACTCTTGACCATTTCCGGCGCACTCTCCGCGAGGCTGAGGGCTACTGGCGCGCTCTCACCACTGGCAACGAGATGAAAGGGCTTGCCGATGAACTCGGAGCCAAGATTCTTGAGGGTAGAGACGCTGGCCTTCAGTCCATAGGGGGCTTTCGGTCGGTCGGAACGACCCCAACCAAGCAAGTCGACCAGGATCAGAGGATGCTTGAGCGCCAGCGACTCAGTTGCTGCGAGCCACTGTTGGTGAGAGTGGCCTGGCCCCAAAGAGTGGAGAAAGACAATCGGTGTGGCTGGACGACTCAGGCCCCGCGTGAGCACAAATAGCTCGCCAACAGCGGACGCCCAGCGCTCAGGGCGCCAGTCCTCGTCTGCAGGTAGTGAGCCCGGCGGCAATTGTGCGGCGCGCTTGGCAATCATCGAATTGACCAGCGCGGGAACACCCAAGGCGAGGGTGCCGAGTGCAATCCCTTGCCCCAATCGTCGTCGCCGAGATGCTTTTCGTTGTTCCGACCCAGATCGTGCCATAGCACGCAAGAGTATCGGCTGAACACCCAGTGATGGGTATCACTGGGTGTTCAGTAGTCAATTGCTTGCTCCAAGCGCCTTCGGCGGTGCGAAGCCTCCCGTGGGACGTCGCAAGGTGAAATGGGGAGGTGAAGGGGAATGAGGGCTGAGTGAGAAGGTAGAGGGGGATGGGAGGTGGGGTCGCAGCGCAGAAGAGTGGGGTGACTGGGGTTGTGACGCTTGATAACCGAAGCACAACGGTCGGTGGTGCCTCGCGTCTGCGTTGGGGTGCTAGCCTGCCGCGACGTGGGGGCAGGTTCACATGTACGAAGTCGAGGGTCCCCGCTCGCTTACCTTTGTGGCTGTTGAAGGCTTGCCTGCCCAAAGCCCGATTTCACCGAATTCTGTCCACTAGTGGCGCTCCAGAGGAGGCAATTCCGTTGGCAAGGGAGTTCTTGGTTGTTTGGGCGGGACGGCATGATCGCGAGCCTTGGCGCGGACTGTGTGAGGGTTATGCCGAGCGGATTCGGCGGACCGTTCCTCTCAGAGAACTTGTCATCAAGATCAAGGACAACGATCCGCAGCAAAGGTTGGCGGTCGAAGCGGACAGTATTCGTGCTGCGCTGCCGCCATCCTGTCTGACCGTAGCGCTCGATCCGCGGGGGCGGGCCATGAGTTCGGAAGCCTTTTCGTCGTGGTTGAAGGCCAAACGAGAAGAGTATCCGCACCCGATCGCATTCCTGCTCGGCTCCGATGTAGGACTCGCTGAATCACTTCGGCGCGAGGCCCAGCTGGTCCTCGCTTTCGGGCCCATGACCTTTCCTCACGAGTTGGCGCGACTGATGCTCTACGAACAGCTGTACAGAGCTCTCGCGATCGAGCATGGAATCAAGTACCATCGCGGTCGAATTTGAGTGGGGCTCAAGGCAAAGACCGGACCACACCAAGATTCCGGCTACGCCCAATGGTCTGAACTCCACACTCGGAACAATAGATGAGGCGCTGGCTGTGCTCTCAAGCAGCCGGTGCCTCGACGAAACACAGTGGCTCGGAGCGACCAGCTCCCCTACGAACCCTTGATAGTGCGCGGCCTGGCGAATTCCACGCGAGACCGTATGACCCGAACGTTGTAAGACTGCGGATCGGTAGGAGGTGCGGCCTTTGCCCACGAAGAAGACGACGACGATGAAGAAGAAGTCCGCAGCGAAGAAATCGCCTGCCCGGAAGACCACCGCCAAGAAGACGACCGCGCGCAAGGCCACGGCTAAGAAAACCACGGCCAAGAAGGCGACTGCCAAAAAAACTACCGCGCGTAAACCAACGGCGAAGAAAGCGGCGGTTAAGAAGACCACAGCCCGGAAGACCATAGCCCGGAAGACAACAGCCAAGAAAGCGGCCGGCAAGAAGGTAACGGCTCGCAAGACCACTGCCAAGAAGTCGGCTGCGAAGAAGGTTATATCCAAGGCGAAGTCGACCAAGACGAAGACGGCATCAAGAACACTAACCGTCAAGAAGCGTGCGGCGGCGAAGCCCGCTGCGCCGCGGCCAGCCAAGGTCAGGGTGGGATCTTCAACCACCGCGACGCTCAAGAAGGTCGGTGCTAAGAAGCCGGTAAAGAAAAGCACAGCGAAGCCGACTGCTGCGACCAAGGCCACCAAGAGGACGACGGCTAAGAAGAGCACCGCGAAGAAGGCAACGGCGAAGAAGGCAACGGCCAAGAAGACGACGGCGAGCAAGACAGGGTCCAAGAAGACCACAGCCCGCAAGACGACCGCCAAGAAAACCACGGCAGCGAAGAACCCCACGCCTGCGGCACCCAAGAAAAGGCCGAAGCGTCGACAGTTGATCAAGGCTGCTCCGCCACCGCCGCACGATCCGAGCGTTAAGATCTTGGCTGCGAAGAAGCGTGCCTTCACGCAGGTCCTCTTGGCCAAGCGTGAGGAAACGGTCGAGCGCTATGAGAGTGATGTTTCGAGTTCGCTGCGCCCCTCCAGTGATGGCATGGAGGACATGGTGGATCGAGCGACCACCAACTACAATCGTGAACTGACCTTCGCCATCTCGGACGGCGAGCGTGCGCTTTTGGAGCAGATCGACAGTGCGCTGGCGCGTCTCGAAGACGGGACCTTTGGCGAGTGTGTCAACTGTAAGACCGGCATTGGCGAGCTGCGGCTCGAGGCGGTTCCTTGGGCTGCGAACTGCATTGATTGTCAGGAACTCCAAGAGCGGGGCTTGCTGGACTGATGCCACCCGCCTGCGAGCTTTGCCGCGGGCTGTGATCGACTGCGCGCGCGGGCGCGGAGAGGCTAGATGCCTTTAGACGACATTCTCGCTCGCATCGAGGCTGGGGAGGAAATCCCGGCATCGCTGCTGGTTGGCGACTTGGTGCTGAGCGAGCCTGCGGGACGACGAGTCGCAGAGGCAATCGCTCAACGCGCGGGCTGTCAAGTTGTGGTTCGCAGGCGACCTCCGCACTTAGCACGGGTACTAGAAGACCTGCGCACGTTCTCCTTGTTTGATCCGGCCAAGGTGATTTTGGTCATCGAGACCGCACTCTTGGCCGATAAGGCCGCGGCCGCCGATCTGATCGACCAGGCTGCTGAGGTCGGGCAGGTCGACGAGGACAGCGAGCTGTCGGGGAAGGAAACCGAAGCTGCGAGTCGACTGCTGCAGGCGCTGCGCTTGTTCGGTGTGGCCCCGGATGTGGGTACGCCAGAGCAGGTTTTGTCCAAGATGCCCGATTGGGTCTACTTTGGAGGAGCAGCGTTTCGCAAGAAGCGAAAGAACCGTGCGCGGGGCAAGAAGCAGGCGGCCGACTTGCGCGCGGGGTTGGTCATGCTCCTTGAGAAGGCACGCGATGCCGAACTGCTCGGCTACGCGGAGGGCGACCTGGCTGACTTGAGTGCGCTGATTCGCGACGGACTGCCCAAGGGACACTCGTTGGTGTTGGTGGAAAGCAGCGTCGCTGACGAACATCCGATCAAGGAGGCTCTGGTTCAGGCCAAGGCCTTCGCAGCTGTCGGATCGGTCGAGTTCGATCGGCGGGGGCAGGTCGATGGACTACGCGAACTTGCTACAGAGCTGGCGCGATCGACAGGAAAGACCATGCGCCCCGATGCAGTGCAGGAACTCGCTCGCCGAACCCTCCGCAAGTCGCCTCAACGCGGCAAGCAAAGCCAGATGGATGCGGAGTCCACGGGACGATTCGCTGCCGAGTATCGCAAGCTCGCAACCATGGTCGACGGAGACACGATTGACCGCATAGCTGTCAGTGGCTCGGTCGAGGACCGGGGCGAGGAGGATGTCTGGAAAGTGCTGGACGAGGTCGGCGAGGGGAAGGTTGGGGCTGCCGTGTCGCGCCTGCGGCGTTTACTCGACTCCGCCGACGACACCATGGGTGCTCGTTTGTCGACGTTCTCGCTGTTGGCCGACTTTGCGCGGCAACTAGTTGCGGTTCAAGGCCTGCTGCGCGATACCGGTGCGCCGGTGGGGCAGCGCAACTACAACCAGTTCAAGAACTCGGTGGCGCCGACGCTTCAGCGCGATCTCGCGGGCGGTCTACTGAACCCTGTTGGCAAACTGCACCCGTTCAGGTTGCATCGGGTGTACCTAGCGGCCTCACGCCATCAATCCACCGACCTTGCTCGTCTCTTGCCGCGATTGCTCGAGACCGAAATGGCACTCAAGGGCGAGAGTGGCGCGGCTGAGAGCGCTCTGGTGGAGCTGGTGACCGAACTCGGCGCCGGGCGCCCTGCGCCCTCGCGGTTGTGACGGATCACAGCATCAGTGCCTGAACTCCCGGAAGTCGAAGTCACGCGATTAAGTTTGTTGCCGGTCCTGGTTGGTGAGCGTGTGGAGAAGGTGTTGGTACGTGAAGCCCGGTTCCGGCTTCCGGTCCCCACCAGGAGACTGCGCGCTGGCCTGGTTGGACGACGGGTGCTAGAGCTGCGGCGACGATCGAAGTATCTGTTGATCGATGTTGAAGGTGCAAAAACCATCATCATTCATCTGGGTATGAGCGGACGGCTACGCTACCTCGAGCGCGCAGCAGAGCAAGAGTCTCACGAGCACGTGGTCTTTCAACTCGCTTCCGGTCAGGACCTCCGGTTCCGTGACCCGCGCCGTTTCGGCTTGGTGCTGATCGAGAAGACCGATGGTCTTGAGGATCTTCCGTTGATGCGGCATCTGGGCCCCGAGCCGCTGACTGATGCGTTCGACGACGACACCCTGTTTGAGCGAGCGCGCGGACGAAAGGCGCCGATCAAGAGCTTCTTGATGGATGCGCGGGTTGTGGTCGGCGTAGGCAATATCTACGCTTGCGAGGCGCTGTTTCGCTCCGGGATCCATCCCGCGCGGGCTGCCGGTCGGGTTTCTCGCGACCGCATGAGGCGGCTAACCCAGACTGTTAGGGAAGTGCTCAGCGAGGCGATCGCCCAGGGTGGTACTACCCTCAACGACTTTGCCAGCGCAGACGGAGAGCCGGGCTACTTTGTGGTGCGTTTGGCGGCTTACGGGCGAGAGGGTGAGGCTTGCCTGCAGTGCGAGGCGCCAATTCGTAGAATTGTGCAATCCAATCGGTCGACCTTCTACTGTACGCGCTGTCAGCGCTAGTGCTCTTTGGTCACTATTTCTTAGGAACTGTCCATTGGCATCATCGAACGAGCTCACTGAGAAAGCGAGTGCATCATCGGATCAGCCCGCTCACTCACGGGTGACCACGCTGGGAGTGGCCGGCGGCACTGGTTCGGGCAAAACCAGTCTCGCGCGGAATCTACTGGGGCGTGTTGGTCCTGAGCGGATGGCTTGTCTGGTTCAAGACAGCTACTACAAGGACGTGGAGTGGCCAGCGGACACCGAGCAACGCGACCGAGCGACGCTTGAGTACAACTTCGATCATCCCGACGCCATCGATACCGACCTGTTGGTCTCCCACCTCGAGGCCCTGCGTTCAGGGCGGGCCGTAGAGGTCCCGATCTACGACTTCACCGTGCACCGCCGAGTGGAAGAAACGGTGCGCGTGGAGCCACAGCCGGTGGTCTTAGTCGAGGGCATTCTGCTGTTCGCCGAGCCTCGGGTGCGCGAACTGCTCGACTTCAAGATCTTCGTTGATACAGACGCAGATGTACGGCTGCTCCGCCGCTTAAAGCGCGACATTGAGGAGCGCGGCCGATCCCTCGATAGCGTCTTAGAGCAGTACCTGCGAACGGTCAGGCCGATGCATCTCGAGTTCATCGAGCCATCGAAACGCTATGCCGACATCATCGTGCCCGAAGGCGGCGAAAACCGAGTCGCCATGGACGTCGTCACCGCACGCCTGGAGGAGCTTCTCCGTGGGGCGGCTGTGTGACTGACTGTGCCGGTGCTGAGTAGCACGGCATAGTCAGATGTGTTGACGCTCGTTGCTTGCATCCCGTGGGGCTCCGAAGCGCCTTCGGCGCGTCGCGAGGAGAGGATGCGAGGGAGGTGGTCTACGATCCTCCATTTCGCGACGCTCTGCGGGTCGCTCGCGCTTCCACACGCTCCTGGGCGCGAGGCTCAGGACTGTCCCTGTCCCTGTCCCTCGCGAAGCGGTGTCAGCCGCTTGGAGTCCCACCGGATGCAAGCAACGAGCATCAGAGCAAAGCGCTGTAGTTCCGTGCTACGAAGCACGGAGCTACAGTGGCCAGAAGACGGGGATCAGCCAGATTGACAACGCCCAGAAGATGACCTTCAGCGGCGCTCCGAACTTCATGTAGTCCATGAACTTGTAAGCGCCCGGGCCGTAGACCATGGCGTTGGTTTGGTAGCCCATTGGGGTGAGGAAGCTCGCAGACGCAGCGTAGGCCACCGCCATTAGCATGGGCTTGGGGTCGACGCCGAGGTTGGTCGCGGCGGTATAGGCGATGGGCGCCATCAACACCGCAGTGCTGTTGTTCGACACCACCTCGGACAAGACCGCGGTCACTAGGTACATCAATGCCAGCACCATGAGCGGTCCGTAGCCTTGGCCGAAGTCGGCGATACTCACGCCGATCATCTCGCCGAGTCCGGTGTTGGTCATAGCTGTGCCCAGTGGCAAGATCGCAGCCAACAAGAAAATCACCGTCCAGTTGATCGAGTCGTAGGCTTGATGAATGGAGATCGCCCGCGACAGGATCAGCGCGACGGCTCCCAGCAACGACGCTTTGAGAATCGGCATCGCTCCGGTGGCAGCCAAGAGCACCACGATGGGAATTATCACCAGCGAGACCCACCAGCGCTTAGGCATCCGCAGCCGCAGCTTGAGTTCTTCGAGGGGCACGAAATCGTCGGTGCTGTAGAGGCTCTCAACGCGCGACCTGGGGCCAAACACCAGCAGGGTGTCCCAACTCTTGAGCTCAATGTAGGTGATCTTGTCGCGGATCATCTCGCCAGTTCGATTGAGTGCCAGCACGAAACAGCCGTAGCGTCGCCGAAAGTCGATGTCCTTGATGGTGCTACCGGTGAGCCTCGAGGTTGGGGAGAGCTGGATCTCAGAGAGGATGTTGTTCTCATCCGAGAGGTCAGCATCCTCGAGCTTAATGTCGGTCAACATCAGCAAGCCGTAGCGCTCGCGCAGATTGACGAGGCCCTCGACATCGCCGCGTATGATCATCACGTCGTCGGCTTGGAGCGGCTTGTTTCTCAAGTCAGCAGCAATGCGCTCACTGCCCCTGAGGATCTCAAGCACGTTCAGCTGGAAGCGCTGGTTGATTTGGGCATCGACCACCGTCATGCCGATGATGTTGGAGCCTTCCGGGATCTTGATCTCGGTTAGGAAGTTCGACAAGCGGTACTTCTTGGTGAGGTTTGAGCTGTCCGCGCGAGGTGGCAAGAACTTCATGGGTATCAGCAAGGTGTAGGTCGCGCCGACCACGAACAAGATGGAACCCAGGCCAAAGAACTCGAAGACACCGAAGGGCTCCATGCCAAACATGCTCACGGCGATGCCACTCACCAGGAGATTGGTCGAGGTGCCGATCAGGGTGCAGGTGCCGCCGATGATGGACACATACGACAGGGGTAGCAGGATTTTGGATGGCGAGAACTTGTAGTGCCGTGCCAGTTGAATCGATACTGGAAGAAAGATCGCCAACGCAGCGGTGTTGTTGATAAAGGCGGAGAGAACGCCCGCGATCAGGATGAGTGAAGCCGAGGCGAACCACGATTTCTTACCCGCCAGTTGCGCAATCTTGCGCCCGAGCTTGTCGAGAACGCCGCTATGAGTCAGCCCATAAGACAAGATGAACAGCATCATTACCGTGATCACTGCAGGGTTCGAGAAACCGGCGATGGCCTCGTCGGCCGAGATCAGATTGGTCAGCAGCAGCAAGGCAAGACAGGTCAGCGCCACCACGTCGATGGGAGCCCAGTCGAAGGTAAAGGCAAGCAGAGTGCCGACCAAGATGGCGATCAGGATGAGGACGTCGATGCCCATTTGGTGGCTTTCGTGGGTTGTGGGGCTTAAGGAAGCAGCACGGGTTTGGGGTCAAACAGAGATTGTATGCGGAGGGGTGCACGTTCTCCATGGTCTTGCTGCGAATACGCCTCGCAACGGCAACAGGGAGATCTTCTCGCCGACCCTGGCGATACCCCCTTAGACGATGTCCACGCCGAGTCGCCTGTGTTGGGTCATGGGAAGGCCGTCCCGAACCCGCTGTACCGCTGCTAGATCGACCTCAGCCAGTGCAATTCCAGGCTCTTCACCGAGTTCGGCCCGCACCACGCCCCACGGGTCAATGATCACCGAGTGGCCGTAACTGTGGCGAAGGCCTTCGTCGTCGTGTTCGCCACATTGACCAGCGGCGATGAGCCAACATTGGGTTTCGATGGCTCGCGCGCGCAGCAATACATGCCAGTGATCTTTGCCGGTGGCCATGGTGAAGGCGGAGGGCACGCAGAGTAGCTGGGCACCTAAGTCTAGTAAGCGCCGGTAGAGTTCAGGGAAGCGCAGGTCGTAGCAGATAGTGAGGCCGATGGTCCCGAGAGCCGTTTCGATACAAGAGATCTCCTTGCCGGGTCGGCAGGTTGCGGACTCGAAGAAGCGAACCTCGGGAGACAGATCGACGTCGAACAGGTGGAGTTTGCGGTAGGTGCCGAGGATTGCTCCGTCAGGTCCGAACAGGACCGAGGTGTTGTAGCAGCGGTCGGTCTCGTGACTCTTTTCGTTGAAGGATCCCAGCAGAAGGTGCAATCGCAAACGCGCGGCGAGGTCTGAAAAGCGCTGGCAGGTGGTTCCTTCGAGAGTTTCTGCGAGTTCGACCTTGCGCGGGTGTGGCCCCAGATAGTTGGTGCATTCGGGAGTGACGATGAATCGAGCGCCATGGCTAGCGGCTTTCTCGATCAAGGATCTTGCGCTGTTCCAATTGGCCTCCTCATCGGAGGTCGAGGTCATGTTGATTGCGGCGGCTAGGAACCGGTTGCTGAGCGGGCCGGGATTCGGAGTCATGGGATATTTACTCGAGAGAGAGTCTGGGTTGGAATAGTCAGTCGAGGATCTCGCACAGCAATCGTGCGCCAGCTAGAGTCTGCTTCGGTTCGAGACAGGTGAAGCAGAAGCGAGCCATCTCAGGATACGGGCCGAAGCTCGGTCCTGGTGCCAGTAGCAATCCGCGGTCTGCACAGGCCTCGAGCACTCCTAGAAGACCTGGTGTTGCGTGAGGGTCGGCGGCGTTGCGTTCGATCGAGGCACCTAAGTCTAGGAACAAGAAGGTGCCACCTTCGGGTGGCCTCACCCCGAGAATCTCAGCAGATTCCTCGCCGACGCTTCGGTAGGCGGCCTTGGCCTCGCTGAGCCACTCGTCTCCGTCTCGCAAGGCGTGAAGGGCTGCGATCTGCGTCATCGTTGGGGTTGAATAGAAGGTGTGGGTGCCGACCTTCACGGCCTCTGCGATCAGCGCCTTAGGTCCGGTGATGTAGCCGCAGCGTCCGCCTGCGAGTCCGTAGGACTTAGAAAATGAGTAGGAGCTGACGGTGCGCTCAGGGTCGAACTGGGCTCCATGCGCGTGGTCCACCGAGAAGGCATAGTGCTCATACACCTCATCTGAGATCACCCATAGGTCGTGGCGGGCGGCCCAAGCGACCAGGGCCTCCAACACGCTCTTTGGCAGGACCCTGCCGGTGGGATTGTTGGGCGAGCTCAAGTAGAGAGCCGTTGTGCGCGGGCTGAGGCTGCGTTCGACCCGATCCAAGAAAGCGTCGGCGTCACTCGCGTTGCCTTCCAGCAGGTCGAGCACATCAACCGTCACCGGCACTCCACGACAAGCGCGGACGATGCCGACGATCAACGGCCAGTGGGGCGCTAAGACAAGAACTTCATCTTGCGGTTCGAGCATGGCGCTCAAGGAGCAATGGAGCCCCGCGGTCGCGCCCGCTGTGACCAGGAGCTGATCGTCCTTGATCGGCGCGCCTTTAGCGCCGCGTTCTCGTTCCAGCAGTGCCCGACGCAGCGGGCCGTGCCCGTGTGGTGCCACGTAGCGATGGAGGTCGGGGTGTTCTTGGGTCAGAAGCGCTTGCATTTGTGCGGTCGGCGTCGGGTCGAGCCAGGTGTCTCCCACGTGCAGCGGAAAGGTCTCTCCCTCAGTATTGAGCCGCGAGACCAGCGACGAGAAAACGGCCGCGCTCATGGCGTCGGTCAGAGAGCCGAGTTGGGGATACTTAGGCACAGTGTTCCTCGCTAGACGGGTCAAGCTCTCCTTGAGGTTGACCGACGGAGTTGAGAGGCTGAATGATACGCGCACTCTAGGCGCAGAAGTCCGTAAGCTCAGGCTGCGACGAAGCGCCGGGCAAGATGTTGCCTGAGTCGCCACGCCCGACGCCACGCCCGACACGTCCCATGTCTTGTGCACCTACCGACCAACAGCCCCGCAATGAGAGCCTTAGTTTTAGCCGCACGCCACCCCTGGCCGCCCCTGCGTGGCGATCAGATGCGCGCTCGCGACTTTGCTAGCGGCCTCCAAGAGCTCGGCTACACGGTCGAGGTGTTGTGTGCTGAAGAGGCGCTAGGCGATGCGCAGCCGCCGCAAGGCATGAAGGTGGCAGCGCATGCGCCGAGTACCTTAGATCGCACTCGAGCAGCGGTGGAATGTCTCGGCGGTGCGCCGTTGCAGTCGATCCCCTTCCGCTCGAGCGCTCTCGAGAGGGCTGCGCTTGCCCGGCTTGGCGACCTACGCAACGGTGATGTGGTGGTGATCCAGCTGGCTCGTCAGCTTCGTCTACTCAAGAGCGTAGTGCGTGCTTTGCGGGGGAGGCGACAGCACCAACGCCCGAGAGTCGTGGTGGATCTGATCGACACGCTGTCCCTCAATTTTGCCCAACGCGCGCGACTCGATCGATGGTGGTTGAGACCACTTTGGTCCGTAGAGACAAGACGGCTTCGGCGTGCGGAGGTTCGGGTGACGGAGTTGGCCGATGGTGTCTGTCTGGTCTGTGACCGAGACTTGCAAGAGCTCAGAAGGTTCGCGCCAAAGGCAGTGGGCAAGGCGTCGGTGGTGCCGCTGCACGTGGTCCTCGCTGAGCAGAGTCGTAGGGAAAGCGAGCTGATGACGGTCGCCCTCACTGGCAACCTCGGCTATTTCGTTAACGACCTTGCGGCCCAGTGGTTTGCTGGAAAGGTGTGGCCTTTGGTCAAACAGAAACTTCCGGAGGCCGAACTGGTGGTTGCAGGAGCGCGTCCCGGGTTCCGTCTTCAGTCGCTACTTCGGTCGAGGGATGTGACCTTAGTCGCCAATCCTCAAGATCTCCGTTCAATCCTCGCTGGAGCTATGGTGGCCGTGGCGCCCCTATTCGGGGGTGCCGGAGTACCGGTAAAGGTGCTCGAAGCATGGGCCGAGTCGGTGCCGATCGTGGCCTCAGCTTGGGCGGAGGCTGGGGTCGCGACCGGAACTGACAACCGAGCAGAACCTGCTCTAGTTTGCCTGCCCGGCGGATCGTCGCCGCAGGCCTGGGCAAATGCGATAGTAGGGCTACTCGGCGACCCCGTACGGCGTTCTGCCCTGGCCCAGTCGGGGTTGGCTATGGTGCGAGCCGAGCACAGCCAGGATGCCTTCAAGGCGGCTCTCGAGCGTGTGCTCGAGGGATAAAGCCGCGGCGGGTTCGAGGGTTGTTTGCTGGTACTGTCGCGCCCAATAGGGTGGACACTGAGCGGTCGCTACGCTGGCCAAGCAGTTGCCGAGTCCTGTGCCGTGTGAGTTTCTCAGACCCCCAACAGAAGAAAGCACCCAAGTAGACAATCATGTGCGGCATCATTGCCATTCTGCGCAGACCCGATCCGTCGAGGAGTGACGCGCCCGAGCTTGCCGCGACAGTCGGCGCGACCTTCGATTCGGTGCTGGAGGTCCTGTGCTCGTGCGTCGATTCGACCGCCGCTCTGGGAACAGCCGAGATCGACGGTCTCGACGCCACATCTACGCTGCTGGATCCTGTGGTCTCTGCAGTGCGGACGCCTGCTGGAATCCGGGCGTTGCTGGCGGACTCGTCGCTGGTCGCCCTGGTGCAGGACCGGACCAGCCGTTGCACTGAACTGTGCGATCGAATTGAGGCGGTTCTCGACGGGCGAGGCACCGCTGCCGGCTCGTTAGAGTCTTTGCGTAGTGTGGACGTGGAGAGAGCGAATGCCGCCCTGCTGAAACAGCGCGACAATCTTTGGAGCGTCGCGCGCGATGCGCTCGGAGCGGTTGAAGGGGTCAGGCGTTTGCTGTCCCGAAGTGGTTCTATGAGCCTCGAGGCGGTGACTGCGGCGCTCTCGATTCACCAGAGTCTTTCGTCGCTCGATCGCATGGAGGTCAGAGGCCGCGACTCGGCGGGATTGCACTTGCTGTTGAGTGGTCACGGGCTCGACCCACAGGCGCCCGATATTGCGGCTACGGTCAATGAGCGCACGTCTCGTTTGTTCGAGAATCGCGAGGTCCGATTCGTGGCCGGCCCGTCTGATTCAATCGTCCTCAGCTTGGTGTTCAAGGTCGCCAAGGAAATCGGCGAGCTGGGCGACAACGTTCGAGCGCTCAGAGCAGACATTGAAAACGACGAACTCCTGGCTCGTGCCCTGCGTAGCTCTGCTCTTGGAGTGGCTGTGCTGGGTCACACTCGTTGGGCGAGCGTCGGCCTCATCACCGAACCGAACGCGCACCCGCTCAACCAAGAAGGGATCAACCCCGGGTGCGGCGACGAGCCCTACGCGGTCGCGGTCCACAACGGAGATGTGGACAACTACGCTGACCTTAAGTCGCAGGCGGGTCTGGATTTCGCGGACGAGATCACCACCGACACCAAGGTGATCCCAGCATTGGTGTCTCAGCACCTGGCTACCGGCAGTAGTCTCGAAAAGGCCTTCCTCGACACGGTCGCGTCGTTCAGGGGCTCGGTTGCTATTGGCCTGCAGGCGGCGCAGGAGCCCGGAAAGATGATGCTCGCGCTCTATGGATCGGGCCAGGCGGTGTACGTGGGATTGGCAGAAGACACATTCATCGTTGCGTCCGAGTTGTACGGCGTGGTCGAACTCTGCGATCGCTATGTGCGGCTTGATGGAGAGACTCCGGGCAATCCAGACAACCCGAACGGATCCCGCGGCCAGGTGATGACGCTTGATGGTGCGCTCGCTGGGAGTCTCGAGGGCCTTGCTCTGCTCTCCTATGATGGAACCGAGTTGCCGATAACTGAGGACGACGTGCGGATCGCCGAGATCACCACTCGCGACGTCGATCGCGGTGACTATGCGCACTACCTGCTGAAGGAAATCTCGGAGGCGCCCCGGTCGTTCGAGAAGACTCTGCGCGGCCGATTCCGCAAGACCGACGATGGCGCGCTCAGCGTCGTGTTGGGGGAGTCGACCATCCCGGCATCGATCGAGGAACGATTGACGAGTGGCGCCATCGAGCGCATTTTGGTCATCGGTCAAGGCACGGCTGCGGTCGCCGGTCGGGGTATCGCGGAGGTCATGGCGCGATTCCTAGGCGACCGGCTCCGCGAGGTGCGGGCTCTGCCGGCAACCGAGTTGTCAGGCTTCGGTATGCGAGCGGAGATGAGCGATACTCTCGTGATCGCCATCAGCCAATCGGGTACCACCACCGATACCAACCGGACGGTTGACCTGGTGCGGTCCCGCGGGGCTGGTGTGCTGGCGATCGTCAATCGGCGCAACAGTGATCTTTGCGACAAGGCCGACGGAGTCTTGTTCACTTCTGACGGTCGCGATGTGGAGATGAGTGTCGCTTCCACCAAGGCCTTCTACTCCCAGATCGCAGCGGGGTTGTTGCTTACCATTGGTTTGACCGAACGCGTGTTAGGTGAGGCGACACCGCACCGGAAGATCGCTGATTTGATCGCTAACCTGCGTCGTCTTCCAGATGCTCTGCGGAGTGTGATCGGGCTCCGTGGAGAGATTTCGAACATCGCGGGTCGCCTGGTAACGCCCCATCGGTACTGGGCTCTGGTGGGGAACGGCCTCAACCGGATCGCTGCTGAAGAAGTGCGGATCAAGTTGTCGGAGCTTTGCTACAAGTCGATCGCGTGTGATGCAACCGAGGACAAGAAGCACATCGATCTGTCGTCTGAACCGATGATCGTTGTTTGTGCCGCGGGCCTTGAAGGTTCCACCGCTGACGATGTGGCCAAAGAAGTTGCCATCTACCGCGCTCACAAGGCGACCACAGTGGTGATCGCAAGCGAAGGCGAACAGCGATTCAACGCTGCTTCAGCAGTCATCAATGTGCCCCGAGTCCACCCATCGCTTGATTTCGTGCTGGCCTCGCTCGCGGGCCACCTGTTTGGTTACGCAGCCGCTCTTGCCATCGATGCCCAGGCCACGCCGTTGCGCCAGGTGCGCTCGAGCATCGAAGAGCTCGCTCATCGTTGGATCGAGCAAGGAGAGCAGGCCGAATTCTTCTCCTCACTGCTGGCCCAGTCCGCAGCACAGATGCAACTCTTCTTGGATGAGCTCGCGAAGGGGTCCTACAACGGACATCTCGAAGCCTCGACTGCGACTGAAGTTGGTCTCTTGTTGCGCACCGTGATGGGGCAGATCACCCTGGAGGGACACGCGGCCATTTTCGGCGGCCCAGCAAGCCCAGCTTCGGTGATCGAGGCCTTGAGCGGTGCACTGACTCAAGGCATCGACGAACTCACCAGGCCGGTCGATGCCATCAAGCATCAAGCGAAGACGGTGACGGTTGGAATTTCGCGTAGCGACGAAGCGCTTCTGACGGTGCCCTTGGTGGCGGCCGTCCTCGACAGCGGTGGCGATCGCGATCGCGTCTCGTACGCGGATCTGAAGACCTTGGCGGCGTTGGATTCGGCTGTGCTTCGGGTCTTGGGTCATACCAGGTACCTCATCGAGGGCGACCCCGCCGACGAGAAGTGCGTGATCAGAAAGCTCGACGCTTCTGGTATGGCGCGAGATTTTGAGTCGCGCACCGCGCACAAGCCTGTGTTGCGCGGCACCAAGCGGCGAGTGGCGCTCGACCGACGGGTGTTGGTCGCTCGCGGGAGTTCAGACGGTCGGCTGTTCATTCTAGTTCCCGAAGTTGCGGCTGGCCGCACGCAGGGGTTAGTGCTGATCCACATCCAACTCGAAGATCGTTGTACCGTGCCGGTGTTGCGTGGCGTTCTGCAGGGCTACCGCAATCGCTACGAGCAGCTGCGCGATGCAGTCATGGAGACCGAAGACACCTTCAGAGAAGACCATTTGCTTGAGTTGTCCGTAGAGCAGTTACTGATAGAACCTGTCGCTGATCTTGCCGAACGCTGGCGAGCACGTTAGTCCACGGGGCCTTGGATACTGGAGTGTTGTTGCCTTGAGAGTATTGCTGACTGGCTGCGCCGGCTTCATTGGTTTCCATACCGCAGTGCGGATGTTGGATGCTGGATATGAAGTAATCGGCTACGACAACGTCAACGCGTATTACGATGCTGCCCTCAAGGAGCGCCGGCTGTCGCAGCTCGAGGCCCGCGACGGTTTTAGCTTCCACCGTGCAGAGTTGTGTGACGGTCCGGCTCTCGACAAGGCCTTCGCCGAACTGATGAGCGGTTGTGGCGACAACAGGGTGTGTCATCTAGCTGCTCAAGCTGGCGTGCGTCACTCCATCGATCACCCGGGCGACTTCATTCGGGACAATCTCTCGGGCTTTCATGAGGTCATCGAACGTTGTCGTCGATTCGAGGTGCAAGGGCTAGTCTATGCGTCTACCAGCTCGGTCTACGGCGATCAGGAGGTTGACGGGTTGACCGAGACGTTGCGCACCGAGAGTCAAGCGTCGCTGTATGCGATGACCAAGAAGAGCAACGAGCTCCAGGCGGGTGTGTACCATCGCCTTTACGATCTCAAGGCCACGGGGCTGCGCTTCTTTACGGTCTACGGGCCGTGGGGTCGTCCTGATATGGCGCTGTTCTTGTTCACCGATGCGATCCTTGAAGGCCGGCCAATCAAGGTTTTTGGCCAAGGCCAGATGCAGCGCGACTTCACCTTTGTCGATGACATCACTAGTGGTGTGGTTGCAGCGGTCGAGAAAAACTACGAGCACGAGATCATCAACCTAGGTCGCGGCCAGACCGAGCAACTAATGGACTTCATCGCACACATTGAGCGCGCTTGCGGCAAAGAAGCTGAGAAGCAGTTTTTGCCCATGCAGCTGGGCGACGTTCAGCGCACCTCCGCCGACATCTCGAAGGCGCGGAGGATGTTGGGGTATCAACCGATGACGTCTATCGCTGAGGGTGTGCCTCGGTTCGTTGAGTGGTTTCGCGACTACTACGACCGATAGATGGTCTCTTCCGAGCAGCCATCTAGCGCGGCCGAACTGGAACGCCGAATCTTCAGTGGCACAGCCACTGTGGCGATTTTGGGTTTGGGCTACGTTGGGTTGCCGTTGGCTGTAGCGTTCGCGCGGACTGGGCTCAAAGTGATGGGCGTCGATACCGATGCCAAGAAGGTCAACAGCATCACCAGCGGTGAAAGCTATATTGGCGCCGTTGACAGTGCGGAGCTCGAGCAATTGGTGCGTGCGGGCGCCCTGTCAGCGACCACCTCGTTCCAGGCGCTGTCGTTGGCCGATGCGATCCTCATCTGCGTGCCGACTCCGCTCACGGTTGATCGCGAACCGGATCTGTCATTTGTTCTCGCGACCGCTGACTCGATCGTTGAGCAACTCCGTCCGGGGCAGTTGGTGGTGCTGGAATCCACCACGTACCCGGGCACGACCGAGGACGTGTTGCAGCCGATTCTCGAGTCCCGAGGCCTGGTCTGCGGCGCGGATTTTCTGCTGGCGTTCTCTCCCGAGCGCGAAGACCCGGGCAATCCAGACTTCGGCACCACCGACATTCCCAAGGTTGTTGGGGGAGTCGATCCGGCGGCGACGCGAGTTGCTGAAACGCTCTATCTCAAGATCGTGCCCAAGGTGGTGCCAGTGTCATCGCCCAAGGTTGCGGAGGCGGCGAAGCTAACCGAGAACATCTTTCGTGCGGTCAATATCGCCCTGGTCAACGAACTCAAGGTGGTTTACGACAGCCTTGGAATCGATGTGCGTGAAGTGTTGGATGCAGCGGAGACCAAACCTTTTGGATTCATGCGTTTCGATCCCGGGCCGGGTTGGGGGGGGCACTGTATTCCGGTTGATCCCTTCTACTTGAAATGGAAAGCTGAGCAAAACGGCACTCGTGCTCGGTTCATAGAGCTGGCCGGCCAGATCAACATCGAGATGCCTCGCTATGTGCTGGCTCGACTGGAAGCTGTGTTGCCCCGGGATCTCGAGGGCGCTCGCATTCTGGTTCTCGGACTCGCCTACAAGAAGAATGTCGCTGACCCGCGTGAAAGCCCTTCGTTCGAGATTCTGGAGCTGCTCCGACAAGCTGGAGCTGAGATCAGTTACCACGACCCGTTCTTTCCGGTGACACCGCGCATGCGGTCCTGGCCCGATCTAGAAGAGCTCAAGTCGGTCTCGCCGTCCTCTGAGCGGCTGCAGTCGAGTGACGCGGTGGTGCTGGTCACCGATCACGACTCTGTTGACTACGCCACAGTGCTCAAACATGCCCCATTGGTGATCGATACCCGCGGCGTTTTCGTTAAAGGCCGAGGCTACGACCCAGATTTGATCTCATCGAAAGTCGTCACCGCCTGACCAGACAAAATTGTAGCAAGACGTTCTTATCGCGACAATTGTGTAGAATCCCTGGAAAGTCTCGCGGATGGGAGGCGGCTCGTGGATGATTTCTAGGCGCACGTGGTTAGAGCAGTTATTGCGACAAAATTGTCAGCACGGTCTTGGTGAAGAGATCCTGGCCGATTGGTCGCAATTGCTTGCGATTGCAACTGTCTAGAGGCTTCTGCTGGTTTGCGGCGGCAAGTGGCATGCCGGTTGCTGTGGTGTCGTTGTGAACAAAACCGTAACTTGGATCGAGAGTCGCGGTCTTGTGACCCTCGAATCTGCGGCATGCACTGGTCGAAACCGACTCGGCAGGTTGCCTACCGCGTTTCCCTTGGCGGGGAGAGAGCACAACAGACTCATGGCGAAGTACAAACTCGAATACATCTGGCTTGACGGCTACAGGCCTGAATCGTCGCTTCGGAGTAAGACCAAGATCGTCGACGAGGCCCCGGATGGTCCCGATGATTGCCCGATGTGGAACTTCGATGGCAGCTCGACCGAGCAGGCCGAAGGTGGCTCGTCTGATTGTCTGTTGAAGCCGGTGCGAGTGATCCGCGATCCAGCTCGCGAGAACGGCTTTCTGGTGCTTTGTGAGGTTCAGACTCCGGATTCCGAACGGCATCCGAGCAACCACCGCGGTTCCTTTGACGATGTTCCAGACTTGTGGCTGGGATTCGAGCAGGAATACACCATCATGCAAAGCCCATCGAAGCCACTCGGCTTTCCTGCGGACGGCTACCCGGGCCCCCAGGGCCCCTACTACTGTTCTGTGGGCGAAGAAAACTGTGTTGGTCGAGAAATCGTCGAGACCCATCTCGACATCTGCCTCGAGGCCGGACTGGGGATTACTGGCATCAACGCTGAGGTGATGAAGGGGCAGTGGGAGTTTCAGCTGTTTGCCAAGGGCGCGCAGCGGGCGTGCGACGACCTCTGGCTGGCTCGCTACTTGCTCTATCGGGTTGGCGAGCAGTACGGGGTCTCGATCTCCATTCACCCCAAACCTGTGCATGGCGATTGGAACGGTACAGGCATGCACATGAACTTCTCCAACGCTCAGATGCGCGATGAAGGTGGCGAGGAGTACATGTTGGGAATCTGTGAGAAGTTTCGCGAAGTGCACGATGAGCACATCGCCGAATACGGATCGAGCAACGAGCAGCGGTTGACTGGACTGCACGAGACACAGTCGATCGATCAGTTCAGCTATGGCGTCAGCGACCGCGGCGCTTCAATCCGCATTCCTGTGGGCACGGTGCTCAACGACTGGAAGGGCTACCTCGAGGACCGGCGAGTGGCCGCGAACGCCGACCCGTACCGAGCTACCGGGCGGCTGATCAAGACCATGGGTTGGTAGCGCTGGCCGGGTAACTTTGAAGTTACCGGAGTCTTTCGTCGCCTGTCATGTCGAGAAACCGCTCCACGGATGCAAGTCTCGCTGCCGGCCACTCTGCCCGCAGCGGGATGGAGTCGGTTCCAGATCGTCGAGAGGTGCGCGAACTCAAGTTGCTCTACCGGTTGAGCGACTTGCTGGAGCGAAGCCTTGATCTGCGCGAGATGCTCCCGCCCGTCCTCGACGCTTTGGCCGAGCACATGGGTCTTGAGCACGGCACGCTGACTCTGCTCAACCGCCAAACGGGCGACATATTCATTGAGGTAGCCCACGGGGTCAGCGATCAGATGGCACGCCGGGGCCGGTTTCGGCTGGGCGAAGGGGTGACTGGGCGCGTGGTCGAGAGCGGTGAGCCCGCGGTGGTGCCCAAACTCAGTGAATCGCCTCTCTTTCTCGATCGGACTCAGCGCTTAGGGGTCGGCAAGGATGGAGTTGGTGTCGAGCTCTCTTTCATCTGTGTTCCGGTGCGTGCCGGAAACGAGACCTACGGCGCTCTGTCGGTCGACCGGCCATACACCGAAGACGTTGACCTGGACGAGGACCTTCGCTTGCTGCAGATTGTCTGCACGATGCTGGCGCAGGCGGTCAAGATTCGTCGTGCGGCGGAGGAGGAGAAGGAGAAGCTCGAACAAGAGAACGAGCGACTTCGCGAGCAACTTAAGGACCGTTTCAGACCATCCAACATTGTTGGCAACTCGCATGAGATGCAAGAGGTCTACGATCAGATCGCGATGGTCTCGACTAGCAATACCAGCGTCCTGATCTTGGGGGAGACCGGCACTGGCAAAGAGCTAGTGGCGCAAGCCATGCACTACGATTCGGATCGTGCCGCGGGTCCGTTCGTCAAAGTGCATTGCGCGGCGCTGCCCGAGTCCTTGATCGAGAGCGAGCTTTTTGGCCACGTCAAAGGGGCCTTCACTGGCGCGGTTGCCGATCGTAAGGGCCGCTTCGAACTGGCCGGTGGCGGAACCCTCTTCCTGGATGAGGTCGGCGACATTCCGGCGACGATTCAGATCAAGCTGTTGCGCGTCTTGCAAGAACGCGAGTTTGAGCGGGTGGGCGGGACCAAGACGGTACAGGTTGACGTACGAGTGATCGCTGCGACCAACAAGGACCTGGCGGCGGAGGCTGCGCAACGCAGCTTTCGCGAGGACCTGTTCTATCGACTCAGCGTGTTCCCAATCCACGTGCCGGCGCTGCGCAAGCGAAAGAGCGATGTTGTGCTCTTGGCCGACCATTTCATCGAGCGCTATGCACGCACCAATCGGCGACCGGTGCGCCGGCTTTCGAGCGCCGCGATCGACATGCTGATGAGCTACCACTGGCCGGGCAACGTTCGAGAACTCGAAAATTGCATCGAGCGAGCGGTCTTGGTCGCAGAGGGCGATGTCATCCATCCCTACCACTTACCCCCGACCTTGCAGACCGCCGAGGTGACGACTGGCTTGAATTCCACCGATTCGCTACGGTATCGGGTCGATGCGTTCGAACGTGACCTAATTCGGGATGCGCTCAAGACCTGCCGCGGCAATGTGTCATCGGCGGCGAATATGCTGCAGTCGACGCCGCGGATTATCGGCTACAAGGTCAAGAAGTTCGGGATCGATACGAAGGCTTACAGTCGGTAGTACTCAGAAACCGGAGACTTGGTGCGGGTCGGGATATGTTTCCTCATCGGTCCGGCTCGTGGGTAGCCCGAAAGCGCGGTCTCAGATCGATACCCTGAGGCGGGAACTTGCGGTGCGGGTTGGACGTTGTAGCTATGCGGAAGAGAGAGCGAAGAGCCCTGTTTGGGCCATCTCGGCCTAGCGGTTTTCGCGTTAGAGCTGCAACGATTCAGGATGAATACCGTGACGTCTATTAGCACCACCATGAACGACCACGATCTCGCCACCCTGCGCCCTCGACTGCGCAAACCCGGTAGCAACGCGACACCTCAAGCCCGACCCAACCCCACTGAAGGTGCGGATGGCGCCGCTGGCGTGCCGCTTTGCGAACAGGAAGACGGTGCTCTGATGGTGCTGGTGCAAGCTGGCGATGAAGCGGCGTTTGAGCTGCTCATGTCTCGTCACAAGAACGCGTTGGTTAACTACCTGTCCAGGTTGACTAGGTGTCGGGATCGTGCCGAAGAGGTCTCTCAAGAGGCGTTCTTGCGGCTCTATCAGAACTCGTCGCGCTACCAAGATCGCGGCTTCTTCACCGCCTATCTCTACCGTATCGCCACCAATTTGGTGAGATCTGAGGAGCGACGTAAGTCGCGCTGGCGGACGCTGTCGAACTTGTTCGCAATCGAAGATGAGCGTTCGCCTGTCTCGCCTCATCGAGAAGCGATCTCGGGCGAGGTGGTGGATGTGGTGACCCAGGCGTTGGCTGAGTTGCCGTTGCGTTATCGCGCACCGATTGTTCTGCGTGAGATCGAAGGGCTTTCCTATTCCGAGATCGCCCAAGCGCTCGATTGCCGCGAGGGCACGGTGAAATCCCGTATCAACCGCGCCAAGGCAAGGCTTCGAGAGATCCTCGAGGACTATTGGCAGACCCAGATGCTTGATCGCGAGAACCAGGCATAGCACCAGAACTCCCGATCGGCACTTCAGAGAAGCTGCCGGTCATCGCAGAACCTCAACGAACTTCAAGCTCTCAATATTGACCCAAAGCGACAGAACCTCCATGCATTCAGACAATCCCACACCCGTATCGCTAGGCCTTCCACCCTCTCCCAGTAGGCAACCGCGAGTCGATACCGACGAGCAGTTGAGCGCTCTCTTGCGCGCGCTGCCGCGCGATGAGGCTGGGCTGGGCTTCGAGGAGCGCGTGTTGCGTCGTGTGCACGCAGCGCCCACGCCACCACTCACCTTCGCCCGTGGCCTGCGACTGGCTGCCCCGCTGGTGGTGGCTGCCGCGTTGGGCTTCGTGATCGGGCCGTCGCTGCTTGAGCGCGGCGAGGGGTCGACCGACGTCGCTGCTGGCCAGATCGCCACCGCTTCGCAGAACGCGGGCGCGTCCTCAACGCCGCCGCCACGACCGTTACCGGTCACCACACGCCAACCGACTCGTGGGCAGATCGTAGCCAATACAGGCGCTAATCCAGGTGCCGGTGCAGCCTCGTTGCGGAGCCCGCAGATGATCGGTAGCTCGTTGTCGCAGTTCCGCGCAGAAGCCGCGCGAGTGCGGCAAGAACTAGAAGCTTTGCGTCGCACCAGCGAAGCTGCCGGGCCCACGGTAACGGTGATGATGTTGGATGGGGTCGAGGTTCAAGTCGATATTCACGAGTTGCTCGAAGCGTTGGAGGAGCGCGCCAGGGAGATGGCAGCCGCCCGGCGACAGCATCCCAATGCATGGCAGGAGACCGCGAAGCTCAGTGTTGACAGCGAGGACACGTCTAGTCCGATTGAGCCGCCGCTTTGGTAGTTCGCCCGATGCGCCACCGTAGATTGATCACCTGGGCTTGGAGTGGCTTGGTCGCCCTTATGTTGGCCGCGCCGGCTTCGGCGCAACCCAGCTCCGAGCGCAAAGTAGTTGACATCCTGGGCCCCACCGCCCAAAGGGCCGTCGACACGATGATCGCGAGTTCACGAGGCCACGTGGGGATTCAAATGCTCAACTTGACCAGCGGTCTGCGCGAGTACTTCCGAGTCCCAGAAGGTGTTGGCGTACTGGTGGCTGAGACCGCCACAGACGGTCCGGCGGCCTCAGCAGGACTTCGGCCAGGTGATGTGATCGTTGCCATCGATGGCGACACAGTCCGTTCGTCTCAGCAGATCGCTCAGGCGATCGCGGAGCGCTCTGACGGCTTTGTTTCGATGGAGTACGTCCGCGAAGGATCCCGCAAGAGTGCTGACGTGAAGGTTGAGCAGCGTCGATCTGTGGTGGTCAAGCTGAGTCCCTCGATCATTCGCCAGCGAGTGGAAAGGAGCGGTGGTACGACCACCGATCAAACCTTCAAGTTTGCGACCCGAACCGATGGCTCTGGTTCCTCAGCTGATCTTGATCTGGTGCTCGACGAGTTGAACGTCTTCTTCTCCGGAGACGGCATGCGCAGCAAGATGGAGCGACTTAAGGAGCTCGATCTGAAGGACATGGAGTTGCGGATCCGAGCACTTGAAGCGGAGTTAGTTGCGCTTGAGGACAAACTGCCAGGGGTCGGCGAGCCGCCCCGAGACTGACTCCTTAGTACTATCGGACGGGTGGGTGTCGAACAGTGGCTATCCGACAGTGGCTGTCTCGCGGGCTAGAAGTGTAGCCACGACACATGATTCCTCCGGCGGCTGAGTCGCCCGGGTTGATGAGTCGCCCGAGTTCGACTGCGCCGATGATGCGAGCCGGAGCCGATCGGCGTGAACCGCCATCAACCCGCAGGGGTCTTGACCGTTTGGTAGTCGCCCTGGAAGAGTCCGGCGGCGGCCAGCGTCGTCCAACCGCCCTTCGAGAACTGGAGGGTGGATCGTCGACTGCGTAGCATCGAGAAACCTTCCGTCACAACTATCGAGACTCAACCATGTCTGAGATGACCAACGACTCGCTCACCGGTTCAGCACGAATGGAGAAGATTGTCGCGCTGTGCAAGCGGCGGGGTTTTGTGTTTCCGGCCTCCGAGATCTACGGAGGGATCAATGGTTTCTGGGACTACGGCCCGTTGGGCGCCCAGCTCAAGAACAATTTGCGCGACGCTTGGTGGCGCGACATGGTCGAGGCTCCGCCGATCGGTCCGGACGGACATCCGCTTAGCATCGTCGGTCTCGATTCGTCGATCGTGCAGAACCCCAAGGCCTGGATTGCCTCTGGTCACGTCGGAGGATTCAGTGATCCGATGATCGACTGTCGCGAGTCGAAGGCGCGCTACCGCGCTGATCACCTGATGGTCTTGCGGCCCAAAGAGCAGGGTGAATACCTAGCTTTGTTTGCCTTCCTCGAAGGTGAGCCGGAGCCAGCGCTCAAACGCGCTAAGAAGGTCTTGCGCCTGTCAGTCCATCTTGCGGATTTCGAGACGCATTTGTTGAGCGAGCTCAATGAAGAAGAACGCAGCAAAGTCTACGGACCGGACGCGGCCAAGGCCGGCACCTTGACAGAGCCGCGGGAGTTCAACCTGATGTTCAAGACCTACGTGGGCGCGACCAGCAGCGAGGACAACGTCGCGTACCTGCGTCCCGAGACAGCGCAGGGGATCTTTCTCAACTACAAGAACGTGCTCGACACCTCACGCGTGCGTGTGCCGTTTGGCATCGCTCAGGTGGGCAAGGCCTTCCGCAACGAAGTCACTCCACGCAACTACATCTTTAGGAGTCGTGAGTTCGAGCAGATGGAGATGGAGTGGTTCTGCGCTCCGGATGAGGCAGCATCATGGTTCGAGTTCTGGAGCAAGACGCGCCTTGAATGGTGGAAGTCGCTCGGCGTAGCCGAGGAGAACCTTCGCCTGCGCAAGCACGACCAGGATGAGCTTGCGCACTACTCCAGGGAAGGCGAAGGTACCTACGACGTCGAGTATCGCTATCCGTTCACCGCTCCCGATTTCGGCGAACTCGAGGGGGTCGCTCATCGTGGTGACTTCGATTTGACCCAGCATCAAGAGCACAGCAAGACCAAGCTGCAGTACTTTGATCCCGAGACGCGTGAGCGGTTCATGCCCCACGTGATCGAGCCCGCGAGCGGACTCACACGCGGCGTCCTCGCCATTCTGTGCGAGTCCTACTTTGTCGATCCGGAACGGCCGTCGCCGGAGATCATGCGCTTCCCATCGCGCCTTGCCCCGATCAAGGCCGGGGTGTTCCCCTTGGTCAACAAGGACGGGATGCCCGAGATCGCTGAGAAGCTGTATCTTGAGCTTCGCACCAAGTTCCCCACTCAGTTCGACGTCAAACAAGCGATCGGCAAGCGCTACGCGCGCATGGATGAGGCAGGCACACCGTTCTGCTTCACAATTGACGGCGAAACCACTACCGAACAAACCGTCACGGTGCGCGATCGCGACACCGGCTCTCAAGAGCGCATTGCCATCGACAGTGTTTCGGCCTTCTTGAGCGAACGCGTCGGCTAGCAGTGGCAAAGACTGAGAGCTCTGAGCTTTATGCTGCGATCTACGCCACGGTGCGCTCGATTCCAAAAGGTCGGGTGGCGACCTATGGGCAGATCGCAGCGTTGGCCGGGTTCCCGCGCAACGCCCGTAGCGTGGGGTACGCGCTAGCTGCTTGGGACGATGAAGATCAGCGTCGGAGGGCCTTGCCCTGGCAGCGCGTGATCAACGCCCAAGGGCGGATTAGCGTGCGCGCGTCTCCTGGATTCGAAGGTTTGCAAGAAGAGATGCTCCGTCAAGAAGGGGTGGAAATCGATCTTGAAGGACGGGTCGATCTCAAGCGTTTTCGCTGGCGCCCACGCTCCAAGTAGTGCTCGCTAGGGTGAACCACTGAAGGGTTCGAGCATCTCTGTGAATCTTCTGGCCCGTTGCGGCGGTATACTCTCCTGTCCGACCTTCAGCGATGACTCGGATTTCTTATCCGCCCCACGGACTGAACAGGTCTCAGTATTTTTTGGAGTAGACGCACATGAGCAACCATCTAGCAGCGATTCCCGAAACTGGTATCGCCTCGTTGGGCTTGCACCTTCCACCTCTGTCCATGCGAGTCGAAGACCTAGCCACTCTGCGTGGGGTTGACCCGCAGAAGTATTTGGTAGGCCTTGAGTGTGAAGAGTTTGGCGTTTGCCCACCCGATTTCAACGTAGTTGATCTCGCTAGCGAGGCGGCCCGTCGCGCCATTTCTCGTTGGGACGGCGACCCGGCCGATATAGGCATGGTGGCGATCGGTACTGAGACCGCCGTCGATATGAGCCGCCCGCTCTCTGCATTCGTAGCTGAACGGCTCAACCTGCGCGGCAATATCCGCTCATACGAGGTCAAACACGCTTGCTATGGCGGCACCGTGGCCTTGCGACAGGCGCTTGAATGGAGGCTTTCAGGCGCTGCACAAGGCAAGGCCGCATTGGTTGTCGCCGCAGACGTCGCCACCTATGCTCAAGAGGATCCGGGCGAGCCGACCCAGGGCGCTGGCGCGGTTGCGTTCATCATCGACAAACCGGATATCGCGCGGATCGAAACCGTGTCGTACCCTTACTCCTCGCCGGCCTTCGACTTCTATCGGCCGGTTGGCGATGAATATCCGATCGTCGACGGCAAGCTGAGCCTCGACTGCTACAAGCAGGCAGCGGAATCGTGCTTCAAAGCACTGATTGGCAAGGAAGATCCCGGCGCGATCATCGATAGCTTTGAGGCGCTGTGTTTTCACGTGCCGTTCCCCAAGATGGTGCGCAAGACAGTCATGCGCATGGGCGAGGTGTTCGGTTGGGGAGCAGAACGCGTCAACGACATGTTCCACGACAAGGTGGAGCCGACCATGCTGTGGAACAAGCTCAGCGGCAATGCGTATACCGCGAGCCTGTGGATCTCGGTTGCGGGAGCGCTTCAAGGTCTGCGAACCGGCAAACGAATCGCCGCGTTCTCCTACGGATCGGGCTTTGGCAGTGAGCTGCTCCAGATCATCGCTGGGCCGCTGGCAGCAGAGGCGGCTTGGGCCGAAGACATCCGCAAGGACTTGGCCGGGCGCGGTCGTTTGGATGGTGATGCCTACCGGATCTTGCGGGATTTGGGCACGCTGAAGGCGGTCTCAGCCTAAGGTGTTGCTGGAGGTGGCTTGCGGGATGGCCGCCTTCTCGACTCAGCCCGACTTTCTCTAGGGCCATAGGGGCTCAGGGTGGCGAGCGAAAGGCTAGGCATTCGAGGAGCTTGTCTAGAGTCTGCTGCTTGGTGATCGAGTCGAAGTGGCCGCCCTTAATCTTGTGCCGAGTGGTCACTGCTGCCAGCTCTTGTGAGGAGAGATGGTTCTGACTGGTTTCGGTGCCGTGACCGTCGCCTGGTGAGGTGAGGAGTGGTTTGAGTTCCTTGGGTACCCCACGGTCGCCCTCGAACAGCAGTCGCCACCTGCGGCGCCGTGGGTCGTGAAACAGGAGCGCTCGTTCGATCGAGGGTGCGGTGGTGTTCTGTAGCAGGCACAGAGCTGGAGCGGGCAGCGGAGAGTCGCTGATCAGAAGCCGGTTGACTTGCCTTGCTTGGGCGAGTCTTTCGCTTAGGTATTCGAACCTCTCGTTGGGTGTGCCGAACATCTGATTGGGGTTCGACCTGTTGAGTCTGTCGGTAATCTCGGGGGCGAAGATTGACCATTGGTAGCGGCGCCACGACTCTGGATCGAACAGGTCAATCTTCAACGGTACGCCGTCCTTGTCCAAGAATAGGTCGTCTCGATAGAACGGGAGGTCTTCAAATAGGGTACGTAGCGCGAAGAGCGTTTCGGGCCCCATGAAGCGGCCGATGCCCGGTACATACTTGCGCCCCTTGTGCAGTTCATGCAATTGGCGCAGCGCACCCCCGTGAGAGTTGCTGATCAAGACAATCAGTTCGATCGAATACTCAGGCGAGCCCAAGAGTTCAGTGAGCGCCGCCTGATCACCGTGGGCTGATAGGAGCTGGGCGGGGTTTGATCCGCCGTACTTCGCGACGTAGCGGCAGATGCGTCCAGCGTTGCTTTGGCACAACAGGCGCACTCTCGGGTCGCCGCGTCGTTGAGCAAGGTGAGTGAGAGCTTGGTGCAGTTCTTCGACCGCTTGTTGATTCTCTCGTCGCCAGTCGTAGGTGAAGTAATAGAGGTCCTTATCGGATGCTGGATGATCGAGGTCGCCAAGTTGGTGCCCAGCACCTATGAGCGCACGTTGCAACGGGCGGTATACCTCACGCGTGTAAGTCAGCAAGCGCATGTGACTGAGGATGCCGGTCGGCACGAAGCGGCTGCGACTGCTGGTCTCAGGGTGGAGCGGCAGCACAGTCGAGTAGCCTCGATCCTTGGGGCTGAGTAGCTGCGTTGCATCACCCCACAGGACTTCGCCCGTTGCCGGGTCCTCGAGTCTGCTGCCGGTGACCCCGGGAACGAAGATCACGGCCGGTTTGATGCCACCTGGCCTTGCATGCTGCTGGTGGGGCGGGCCGGCCGGTTGTTGGGCCGCTGGCTGGATCGCAAGAGCCCAGCAGGCGGACACCCAAAAGGCCTGGTGGATCGAGTGTTTGATGTTCATCTTGAGGGGTGAGCTGTTAGCGTCGTCCGGTCAGCGATCTACCCATTCTTTGCAGAATTGAAGAGGCCATGAGGTTCCGCGACCAGACCATTGACTACGCACAAAGGTACCAGCAAGCGGTGCTGGGAATGATTCGAGAATTGCTAGAGGGTGTCGCGGAAGAAGGCCTGCCCGGAGAGCACCATTTCTATTTGACCTTCGACACCAACGCCGCCGGCGTTGAGCTTTCGGACGTTCTTCAAGAGCACTATCCGGAGTTGATGACCGTCGTTTTGCAGAACCAGTTCTGGGGACTACACGTGGATGATGAAGGCTTCTCTGTGACTCTTCGGTTTGGAGGCATCCGCGAGGCACTGGTTGTGCCTTGGGCTGCGTTGGTGGGGTTCGCCGATCCGTCGGTGGAATTTGCGATGGAACTGGTGCCTGCGGCCGCGGAAGGGATGGTGGAGCAAGAGTCTCCACCGGATACAAGCGACTCGTCGATCTCAGAGGACTCGGAGCCTTCGGAGGATTCCGCGGAGGCTGAAGTCGTAAGCTTCGAGGAATTCAAACGCCGCTAGGGGCTTTGCTGAGCGGCAACTCAAGCTGCCTTCAGGTGCGCAGCTCTCAGGAAACGGCAGACTTCAAGGACGTCCTTGAAAGCGCAGCAGGACCAGGTTTGGTTGCGCGCGGCGGCCGGAGACAATCTGCGCGGCCAGCCATTCTCCATCTGGATGCCATTCGAAGTCGCCGATATACGTTGGGCCGCGATACTCGTCGGCTGGCGGCTCGTTGAAGAAGGTAAGCCTCTTGGCGTTGTTGCCATCGAGATCCATCTGCCAGAGCTCGCGGATGGGCTGCCCGTCGGGTGTGCGTTCACGGCGCAGCGTCTGGTTGCTAGCGAAGGTGATGTGTTTGCCTGATGGATCAAAGCGTGCCGTCTCCTCGGCGACACCACCGGTCTTGGTCAGCCGACTTGCCTTGCCCTCTCGCACGAGGTAGACGTCGATACCGGTCGTTGTGTGGCCTTCCTCCAGGTTGCCTGAGAGGAGAAATCCTTGGTCGTCCAGCGTGAAGCCATGCGGAATCAGGAGCGCTGGAGTTTTGGGCCGGAACTCAACACGCATGGCGGCGATCTTGGGCACTCCGCGTCGGGTTCGAATCGAACCACTGCGCAACTTCCAGGCGCCGTAAGCCCCCTTCTTCGAGTTGGTTCGCTCGGCCCAGACCAGTCGCTGGCCTTCGTAGGAGAAGGATGGGTCGAGCACCGCTGAGCCAATGCCAGCGAAGTCTGTGAGCTTCCAAAAGTCTTTGCCGTCGGTGCGCGCTAGCCAGATTTCACTCCGATTCGACCTGATCGGTGTGTTCAGGTCTTGGGCCGAGAAATTCGTCTTCTTGGCTAAGGCGATGGTTTGAAAAACGATCTGACCTCCGGAAGGATGGAACGCCGGGTTGATCACATGTTGCTGTCTTAAATCGGGCGCTTTGCAGGTCAGGCACCGGGCGCGTCGATCGGCGCCGCCTGAAAGGGGATCATCGAGCAAGAAGATGTCGAACAGGCCGTCGCCGCGATCGCTGTCGGGGGCGTCGAAGGCCAGCTTGTCTCCTTGTGCGCTCCAAGCCATGCGGCCACCTTGGGGCACGATTTCACGGACGGTGAGTTTGCCTCGGGCCAGAGCAGCAGGTTGCGCGCTTGCGAGTCCGCTAAGCAGGACGGCCGCGGCGAATACCCAGTACGCGGAGACGAACGGGCGCTGAGAGGGGCGCATGATGGGTTGCGATGTCGCGGTCAGCACCTTCTGGCCCTCTGTTGAGTCTGTTGGTCGAAGTTTCTATCTAAGGAGCAGTGAGGCAGAATCGTGGTCGGCACACAGCGTTTCGGCTGTGTGCGCTAGGCAACTGCCGGTTCCTGCAGACTATTCCGGCAAGGGTTCTTGCTCCAAGGCCCTGATCACACCATAAAGGCACTGAGAACATGAGGCATCATTGCTAGATCAACCCGGTGAAAACTCTTGGCTTTCAGCGCGCCCGTGGCTGCTTGGAGTGCCGGCAGCGTTGGTGGCGATGTGGAATATCGTGAGCGCTCCCTTCTTGACCAAGTACCTGGTGGAGCCGGTGCGCGATCGGCTTGGGGCCGATCGTTTTGTCGTAGCGTTGCTTGCAGTGGTAGCAGTGCTAGGGGTCGCCACGGTCGCCGCGGGGTGGATTCACCTGAAAGAGGAGCGTTGGCGCAGGATCGCGTTGGTCTCCTTCGGACTGGTGTTGGTGGCTGCCTACATCATGATGAGCGATCGAGGGATCGCTGCGGTGGCGGTGGTAGAGCATCTGCACTTCGTCACCTACGGGTCCTTGGCCGCGTTACTCGTGGTCCCCATGCGCCGTCTGCGTGCAGCCGCACCGTTGGGCGGACTCGCGGTGCTCCTCATTGTTGCAATCTTGGATGAAGGCGTGCAGTGGCTGGTCCCCGTGCGCACCGGAGAGATGTTCGACATCGGGCTGAACCTCTATGCTGGCGCCGCAGGATTCGCGGTTGGCATGGGACTCTTCTCGGTTGGACTGTTCAGAGGCAAGATCGACATTGATCGAGGCGCAACTAGTTTGAGACTGGGTTGGCGCCCGGAGCACGCCGAGCCCACGCCGCACCTGCCATCAGCACGGGTTACAGCCAAAGTGCTCGGTCCGTTGCTGTCGATCGTCGTGGTTTTGATCGCGAGCTTTGTTCAGTTGGTGCATCTCGGCCACGAGATCCGCGACCCCGAGATTGGTACTTTTAGGTCGTTCTTTTCCTTGAGCGGTCTAGCCGAACGCAATCGCGATGCAGCATCGGTATGGTTACAAGAACCGCCCGGAGCACTGACGCCGTTCGAGAAGGAAGATTGGTTCAGAACCGAAGCGGTGTGGCATGTCACGGCTCGCAACGTCGCTCAGTCAAGAGAGAACTGGAGGACTGCAACCGCCGAGAACGCAGTGTTGGAGAAGTACTATCCGGCGATCTTGCTGCTCACCGGGAGCAACGGAGAACCGTTTGCACTCACTGAGTTCGACACCGCTGCGATCGCGGGATTTGCTGCCGAAGCGCCGCTGCGACCGGCATTTGAGAGTCAGGCGGACAACGGACGGATTTGGCTATGGCCGAGTCGAACGGTGCTGTGGCCGATGGCGACACTCTGCGTGATTGGACTACTGGGTTGGTCAGCTCGGTCTATCCGAGCATCTGAGGCCTGATTGAGGGCCCCTTCCGGGCGACACCCTTAGCCAGACATCTAGAGGCAGCCCTCGATTGTCTCGTCCGCGAGATGATCGATCACCGCTTTGAAGCTGCCGGTCTCTTCGTAGACCTTGATCTGGCGATCGGCGCTGGTGCCTTCGTTAATGATGCGATGGATGCCCTCGACTTCCCTACGAACCCCCAAAGGGTCTAGGACATCGTCCAGCCAGTCGATCATCTCGGCGGCGAGCTGCTTCATCGGCACCTCTTGGCGGATGCCTAGGTCCAAGAGGCTGCCGTCGATTCCGAAACGAACCGCTCGCCACTTGTTCTCGTTGATCAGGTGCCGGCGATAGCGACGCCAGCTGAGGTTCTCGCGACGCAGCTTCATCAGCTTCGCCACCAGCGCCACCAGTAAGCCAGTGACCGTCAGGGCGTCCTCAACGCGGGTGCAGATGTCGGCCACCCGGAATTCGATGGTGGGGAATTTCGAGTGGGGTCTCACGTCCCACCAGATCTTGGTGGGTTCGTCGATGCACCTAGTTTGAACCAGCGTGTCGAGGAAGTCGGTGTGATCGGCCCAAGAGTCGAAGTACGGAGGTAGGCCTGATCTCGGTAGGTTCTCGAAGACCACCGAGCGATACGACTTCAGGCCGGTGTTGCGACCGTGCCAAAAGGGGGAACTGGTTGAGAGTGCCAGGATATGAGGCAGGAAGTAGATCGAGTCATTCATGACGTCGATCAACAGCTCCTTGTCCTCAATGCCCACGTGCACATGCATGCCGAAGATCAGGAGCCGACGAGCGACCTCGCCCATGTCGTGCTGCATTTTTGTGTAGCGCTCACCCGCGCTCACGTCTTGCTGGCTCCATTGCGAGAACGGGTGGGTGCTGGCGGCTACGACCCTTAGACCGTTCCTGCTGGCAATCTCGTGAATCTCGCGGCGAAGTCGGATCAGTTCCGATCTTGCTTCTGCCATGTTGTGGCAGATATGGCTACCAACCTCGACCTGCGACTGCATCAGCTCCGGCTTGATCTGATCCTTGAGGACCATGCGACCTTGTTCCAGAAACTCCTGAATGTAAGAGCGGAGTTCCCGGGTCTTCGGGTCGATGATTTGGTATTCCTCTTCGATGCCGATGGTCAAAGGGTGAACGGTCACAGGCTTACCTCAAGTGGGAATTCGGAGCGCAAAGCGACTGCAGGGTCTCTGGCGGGACCGCAGGGACTTTACCAAGCACGAGCAAACACGGCGGTTTGCGATGGTATTCGATACTCTTGGCATTCACTTGGCCTACATTTCCCGTCGTGCGGCTCTATGTTTGCCCGGGGATTCGCCACTTCCTAGGACTCTCATTGGTATGGATATCCAACAACCCAAACTACTGTCTGGTCCGCTGTCATTCTTTGGGCGCGCGGCGATCGTCGTTCTGGTGGTTTCGGCTCTTCTTCTTGGCTGCGCGCAGACGCAACCGATAGAGGATGCTGGCCAGAAGCCTTGGCCTTTCGCTGACACTGCTCCCGCCGTAACGTCGACCAGCGGGCTCGTCGTCTCGGGCCACCCTCTGGCGTCAGAAGTCGGTGCCGATGTGCTGGCCAGCGGAGGTAGTGCGATTGATGCGGCAGTGGCAACAGGCTTCGCGCTTGCAGTCGTCCTGCCCACCGCTGGAAATCTAGGTGGCGGTGGGTTCCTGGTTTACCGGCCGGCGCCGGATGAGAACGGCGATGCTGAGGTCGAGACATTGGACTATCGGGAGAAGGCTCCTGGCGCAGCGTCTCACGACATGTACTTAGACGATGCAGGAGAGCCCACTGATCGCAGCGTGATCGGTCACCTAGCTTCTGGGGTTCCTGGTTCGGTCGCTGGTCTTTGGAGCATGCATCAACGCCACGGCACTCTGCCTTGGGGTCAGTTGGTGGAGCCTGCGATTGAACTCGCGCGGGAGCACCTGATCGACGAGAGCAGGCACAACGGCATCAAGAGCGCGGCTAAGAAGCTCGCTCGGTTCGAAACAAGCGCCGCTAAGTTTCTTCCCGGTGGCGAACCGTTGCCGGTGGGTTCGACCTGGTCGCAGCCTGAACTGGCGTTCACTCTCGAGCAGATTCGGGACGGCGGTCGGGACGGCTTTTACCTTGGCCCGGTCGCTGGCCTGATCGTCGCTGAGATGGAGCGCGGCAGCGGCATCATGAGCCACGAGGACCTCGCGGCCTACGAGCCGGTGTGGCGTGAGCCGATCGAGATCGACTACCGGGGCTATACCCTGTTCTCGATGCCGCCGCCATCGTCAGGCGGAATTACTATGGCGTTGATTCTCAACATTCTCGAAGGCTTTGAATTGCCGGCGCCGGATACCAGCGCACTGGTGCACCTCGAGGCGGAGGCAATGCGTCGCGCGTTCATTGACCGTAATCGATACCTGGGTGATCCGGACTTTGTCGAGTTGCCCTTGGATCGCCTTCAGTCACAGCAGTACGCCGATACTCTGCGTGCCGAGATCGATCCCGAGCGCGCCTCGATCACGCCCGCGGATCTGTTCGCTCCGGTCGAGAGTACAGAGACCACCCACTATTCGATCGTCGATGCGCAGGGCGCAGCCGTTTCGATCACCACCACCATCAACGCAGGCTTCGGCAGCGGGGTTACAGTCGCAGGAGCTGGTTTCCTACTCAACAATGAGATGGATGACTTCGCCACTGCGCCGGGCAAGCCGAACATGTTCGGATTGGTGGAGAGCGAGAACAATTCAGTGGCGCCGCACAAGCGCATGCTCTCGTCGATGAGTCCCAGTATTTTGCTGAATGACGCAGGCGAGCTACACATGGTGGTCGGCTCGCCGGGTGGCCCCACCATCATCACTTCGGTCATGCAGGTGATCAGCAATGTGATCGATCACGGGATGGAGCTTGGCCCAGCCGTGGAGCAAGTGCGCTTGCACCATCAGGCGCTCCCGGACAAGCTTTTCGTTGAGAAGGAGGGCTTGTCACCCGCGGTGCAATCCGACCTTCGAGGCATGGGCCATGAACTGGTGGTGCGTGGCGGCTACAGTGGGGACGTTGCGGCGATTTTGGCCACCGATCCAGGCTTCGTTGGTGTTGCCGATCCCCGTCGCGGAGGAGGCGTTGCGGCGGCGACCGTCGGCGGCTCAACAGCAACGGGAACTGCAAGTGCGACCACGGCCCCCACAAGTACCGATGGGTGAAGCGGGGACTGCTCCCCTCGACAATCGCTAGCGAGTAGAGTTCGGTGATTCGCTGTCTAGTGTCTCGGCCTCCATTGAGCTTTTTGTGAACATCTACACACTCCCCAATTCGGACATTGCGCGCCTGCTGGATCGCCAGCGGTACCCACTCCACGAGGAGCGGCCGAGCGAGACGTTCACGCTGTTCGAAGACATCCTGCGTATCGCTAACCGGTTTGTCCCCTCAGAGGCGGGCTCGGTGTTGATCGACGATCCAAATCTCAAGCTCCAGCAACAGTGGGAGCCAGGTGACTCAGAGCTGATCTTTGTCACCTGTTTTGGACCGAAATCGGAGAGCCTGGTCGGGCGCAGAATGCCAGCACATCAAGGCATTGTCGGGAAGGCCTACATGGGCGGCGAACCGGTGCTAAGCCCCAGCGCTCGCGACGACAAGGATTTCTACGGCGCCATCGACAAGGAAACGTCTTACCGGACGGACTCCATCGTCTGTGTACCGATTCAGCTCGGCAACTCCACTTGCGGAGTGCTAGAGCTGATAAATCGCAAGGGTTCCGGCGAGTACGTTCGTAGCGAGCTCGAGCTCTTGCAGATCTTTGCAGGCTACATCTCAACATCATTTCAAAACGTGTTGGACGCCACCCGCTACCGCGAGTTGGCCAAGCGCGATGATCTGACCGGGCTGTTCAATGATCGCTACTTCAATCAACGAATCACCGAAGCGGTAGCGGTTGCCGACGAGAGGAAGACGGACCTTTGTCTGATCTTCCTGGATTTGGATCGGTTCAAGTTGGTCAACGATCGCCATGGCCACTTGGTTGGGTCACAAACTCTGCGCGAGATCGGCCTGGTGCTGTCTTCTGCGGTCCGTGGCGAGGGCGTTGAAGCTGCTCGGTACGGTGGAGACGAGTTCGTTGTGACCGCTCCAGGGTTCAACCTGCAACAGGGCCTGGAGCTCGCCGAACGCATCCGGATGAGGATCGAGCATTCGCCCTTTCGCATAGAGCCGGGCACTGAGAGCGGAGTGCTCTTGCCCGCGGGCACGGTTACCGCAAGCCTAGGCGTCGCCTCCTATCAAGACTTGCGAGTGCGCCCGGACGCACCGACGCGTATGCGCCGCAACCTCTTGATCAAGGTAGCCGACGAGTCGATGTACAAAGCCAAGGCGCTGGGTAAGAACCAGGTGTGTTGGGGTGCCGAGGCCACCGACGCGATCTATCGGTTCTCGTAAGTCAGCCAAAGCCGTTCTCATGAGCCCATCTATCCCTGCAGGGTCTAGCAGACCCGCGGAAGAGCGCGCCCGACGGTCGAACTTTCAAGCCGTCTCCATCGGGCATTTGGCGATCGACGTGTTCAATTCGATGGGCCCAGTGCTGCTAGCCCAACTGCGTTTGACGATGGGGCTGTCGACCGCGCAAGTGGGGCTCGCGGTGGGGCTTTATCAGCTGCTGGCGGGAGCGACTCAGCCGGTCTTTGGTTGGTTAGTGGATCGGCGTGGCAGCCGTCGACTTGGACCCTTGAGCGTCGCCTGGGTCATTGGCTTGGTGGCACTGTCGGCGGTGTTTGCCCCGCGCATCGGCTACCTTCCATTCCTGGTCTTGTTTGGTCTGGCGGCGGTTGGCTCGGGTGCCTTTCATCCTCAAGGCACGATGCATGCAGGTGTTGCAGTCAGCGGTCGGGCCGCCACCACCACGGCAATCTTCTTCTTTTGCGGTCAGATCGGTCTGTCCTTAGGGCCCTTCCTCGCGGGGTTCATGATCGATCGTGTGGGAATGGTCGGCATCACTTGGTTGGCAGCGTTGGCGTTGCCAGTGCCTGTCTGGATGGCGCTGCGCATGTCGGGCCCCAGCGGCAAAGCCGCGGAGCCAGCGATTGCGATCGTAGCGGCCGGTACAGAAACGATGGCGGCCCCCACCGACGTCGACGAGTTGGCCCAAGGCCCGAGCACTTCAGGATGGGTGGTGACTCTGCTGGCGGTCATTTTCGGATTGCGCGCTTGGATCTTCATCGGTACCGCCGGGTTCCTGCCCTTGCTGTTTCAGGCTGCGGGGGCGAGTCCAACGCGGCAGGGCGTGCTGACCGGCGCCTTCTGGCTCGGTGGTGGCATTAGCGGTATCGCTGCTGGGTGGTTTGCCGATCGCATGAGTAAGCGGATGGTAGCTGCCTTGTCGACCTTCGCCGGAGGGCTCTTACTGCTGGTCTTGCCGAGTGCGTCGGGCCCTTGGTTGCTACTGGTGGTGCTGGTTTGTGGCGGATTCTTGGGGGCTCCACACAGCGTTCTAATGGTGCTTGCGCAAGACCTGCTGCCCGTGCGCAGAGGGTTGGCATCGGGCTATGCTCTGGGGTTCTTGTTCTCAATGGGTGCCGTGGCCAGTTGGGGTATTGGACTTCTCGCGGGCCACTGGCCGCTTTCGACGGTGATTCAGTGTGGGTTCTTGCCAGGACTAATCACCGCCGGTCTGTTGCTGCTGCTGCCCTCGACGCGGCGGGCAAGCACGGGCGGACTCGAGAGCTGAAGGAGGCTCGTTAACTTTGCTTAGGAATAGTCGCCGGCTGCTGTTCGCAGCCTTGATGCTGCTTGCAACGCAACTAATCGCAGTTGCATCCTTCGGTCAGTTGGCGCCGGTCGGCGGCAGCGTTTCCGGCAAAGTCGTCGATCGTGAGGGCAACGCGGTCCTTGATGCCAGGGTTCTGGTGGTGGGCGAGCGCCGTTTTCAGGGCAAGACCGATCGGTGGGGTTACCGGTTCGATCATCTGCCCAATGACACCTACAGCGTTGAGGTAAGTGCCCCGGACTACATCACCTCCCTGGTAGAAAAGGTCGATGTGCGTCTGGGCGATTCTCTACGGATCGACTTTAAGCTCAAGCTGGGCAAGCCAAACGCGGTGTCGTACACCACCATGCCGATCATCGACACCAAGACAGCAGGCGCTGCCTATCGGCTTTTTGACCCTCCGATCGGGTCGCTTCCTTTAGCCGGAACCCTATCGGCCATCGAACGGCTCTTGCCACAGGAGTCGGAGCTGGTGTCCACCACGTCGTTGTACATCGATGGGGGTGAATTCCTGCCCGAAATGGCGTTGGACTTTGCCATCTGGAGGCCAGCGGCTGGTCGGCTAGCGTCGGAGCTGTTCGAGACTGCAGACCTGTTTGGTTCGCGCATCGACCCGCGAGTCCGCACCCTGGATTCGTTGCAGCTTTTGACGCGCGGCGCATCGACTCTTTGGCATGGTCGCTTCGGTGTTCGCACCAACACGGACGATCTTGCTGGTGGCGATCAGCCCGGACTGTCTGAACGCTTTCGAGAAGTCAGGCCCTATGCGACCTTGCTGGTTCCGGTGGGCTCGCGCTTTCGGTTGTTTGCTGGGCGCGCAAATCATCGTAGTACTCAGCGCCCGGTCGACCTTGGTGGTGCTGCAGCACCAGATGCGTTGAGAGGGATTCGTTCGGAGCGCAAGGATCGATCTCGGCTGTTCAGGCTAAACGGCGGTCCCTTAGGACCTAACCTCGAGTTGAGCGCAAGCCTGCTCGAGATTGGCTCACAAGAAGAGGCCTCCGACGCTGTGGGCGCTTCCGGGTTCACTCTCGCAGGGGGCTCTGATGCTGCTTTGTTCGAGAGCAAGATCACTCGTGGCATGGTGCGGCTGAACCGATTTGCAGGACGCTATGGGGTGATCGCCCAGTTCAACGATCGACGCGCGAGCACCGCGCTTGACGCCTTTGAAACGCGACGGGTGCGCACCGACGGCCAAGCCGTGAGCCTTGACACGCTGATCTCGCGCCACGCGATGGTGCTTGGCCTCTCGCGTGAAAAGACCACCGGCGATCTTCTTGCCGAGCCGTTGAACAAGGCCATCGCTCAACGCGCTTCGGACGGGGCGGATCTCGATCTCGAACGCATCAACTTGAGCTTGTCCGATCAGTGGCGGGCGACCAAGAACTTGGCGGTACAAGTCGGTTTGCGAGTTGAACGATTGACCTGGAGGGAACGTCGAGCCGGCTCGTCTGCACAGAACGATGAGTCCTGGTGGCTACCGCGAATCGGTGTCGCGTGGGACGTCTTTGGCAACGGCGAGTGGGCACTGTTGGTTTCTGGTGGTGAGGAGCTGGTGCGCCAGGTCGCCATTTTCGACCTTGGTCTCGAACCTTTCTTAAAACGCGGACTGCCGCCAACCGATCGAGTCGAGGTCGAAGCTTTGTCGATCAGTTCGCGCTATCAGGTGTTTCCAGGTCTGATTGTTGACAGCGAAGTGGGTCGTCGTCGATTCTCTGGCGATCGATTGCACGCGTTGCGACCGCTGGCCCAAGAAGAAGAACGATTTCGTTTCGGCGCTGAAGCGCGAATTGGCAAGCGCTGGCTCGCTCGCGGTCTCTACGAACTGAGAGATCTAGGGGTTGTGTTCCCGGGTCCTAGCCAAACAGCTGCGGCAGCGGAGTTGGGTACCACCCAGCGCACGCACTTTCATGTGGTGCGGAACTTCGAACGCGGATGGGTTCTGTCCGGAGTGTTCGAGTATGTCGACGACCACAACGTAGCTAACAGGTCCTTGGGTGTGGTGACTGAAGTTCCGCGCTCGTTGACTACCGGGCCGAGCAGTCTCTCCCAGCTGGACTTGGTGCTCGAGTATCGGATGGGCGGGCTACCGGACCTCCCTTTCCTCGGAGAGAACCAACCGAAACTGACCTGGCGCATTGAAGTTTTGAACGTCACCGATCAGCAACAACCGCCTGTTGCGATTCCGGATGTGTTCATCGGTGCGGGCATTGAGGGACTGTTTCCTCACTCGACGTTGAGCGGGGAAGCGCTGGGGTCGCTACGGCCCGGCAGCATCGGATCGGACCTAGTGCCGGCGACTCAGCAGCTCGGCCGACGAATCTGGCTAGGCTTTGGTGTCGAGCTCTAGGGGCTTGTTCACGAACTAGTGCATGAACCAGCGGTCTAAAGAAAGATCGTCGCTGACGTGGGTGGTGCCGTGAGCTTGCTTGGGTGCAGGATGACATCCGATGAGTTTTGGTCAAACGAGCATTACTGGTCAGTAAGCCCCCCTGGCCAAGCCCGCGCCCTTCAAGGTCGGTAGACTGGCGTTGTGTTCGAAGAGATCCCAACTCCCGCTGTTTTGGTTGACTACGATCGACTGAAGCGCAACCTCAGTGCCGCTCAAGAACGAGCCAAGGGTGCCGGGGTCAACCTGCGTCCGCATATTAAGACGCATCGCACCGTCGACATTGCCGGTCGACAATTGGGGTTCGGCGCTTGCGGCATCACTTGCGCCAAGCCGAGCGAGGCAGCGGTCTTTGTCGATGCTGGTTTCGAGGACATCCGCGTTGCCTACCCGATCGCCGGTCGTCATCGCCTAGAGCGCCTGCTCGAACTCTCGCAGCGAGCGCACGTGAGTTTCTGCGTCGATTCGTTCGAAGCGGCGCGAGCGGCGTCAGTCGCGTTCAAGAACTCTCATCGATCGGCTGGCGTGTTGCTCAAAGTCGACTGCGGCTACGGTCGGGCTGGTTGGCGCTGGGATGACATCGCGTTTGCTCAGACCGCCCAAGCGATCGGCGAACTCGAGGCGATCGAGGTGAAGGGCGTGTTGACTCATGCTGGTCAGGCCTACACTATGGCTGGTGAGGGAGAGTCCAAGCAGGCGGTGCTCGCTCAGTATGCAAGAGATGAGCGCGATCGCGCTCAGCACGCAGCGGCGCTCGTCGGTGAGGCACTCGAGCGCGAGCGTGGTGCACTTGAGGTGTCGATTGGGTCGACCCCGACCTTTTGGAGCTTCGAGGCAGATCGCGCCGCCACCTTTCCGGTTACCGAACTGCGCCCCGGCAACTACGTGTTCCACGATCTCACGCAGGTCGACCTGGGCGCCGCGAAGCTCGACGACTGCGCGCTCACGGTGTTGGCGACGGTGGTCAGTGTGCGCCAGCGCGACGGTCGGACACATGCGCTGATTGACGCGGGTAAGAAGACTCTCACCTCGGATCGTCGAGCCGGGCAAGAGGGTTATGGGCTGGTGCTCGATTCGACGTCGCTTGCGCGCGAGGGAGTAATCCAGGCGAAGAACGGTTGGCAAATCCATGCTCTTTCTGAGGAGCACGGCTGGCTAGACGCTCCGGAGGATGCAGGACTCTCGATCGGCGATCGGCTGCGAGTGCTGGTGAACCACTCTTGCGTGGTGGCGAGTACCCAGCGGGCCTTGGTCGAAATCTCTAAGGACGTGGTGGTCGGCTCGATCGAGGTGAGTGCTGGTGGCTGCTCGATTTGACTCTCGGGAGAGGACTAAAGACTCCTTCGCTTTTGCAGTGAAGGTCGCCGCGGCGGCCGCGGGCGTTGCGTTGGCCGCGCAGCTTTCGATCCCGATACCCGGCGCTGCGGTCCCGCAGTCGGCACAGACTTTGGCGGTCATAGTTGTCGGCGGACTTCTGGGCCCGGTGGGCGGTTCGGCAGCAATAGTTCTCTACATCTGCGCGGGAGTGATCGGTTTGCCGGTGTTTGCCGATGGCGGCGCTGGCCTCCAAGTGGTGCTGGGATCGTCGGCGGGTTACCTGGTCGGCTTTGTGATTGCGGCTTGGTGTATGGGGTGGTTGGTGCGCCGATTGGCGCCAAGCCAGGTCACCGTTCTCTCCCGTTTTGCGTTGCTTTTTGCCTTCAGCGCCGCGCTACATTGCTTGATCCTTGGTCTGGGTGCTTTGCGCCTGGTGTGGCTGATCGGCGGGGATCAGGCGGTATCCAGTGGAGTACTGCCGTTCGTGTGGGGCGGCGTGGTGAAGTCAGTCTTGGGGGCCGCGATGATTCTTGTGTCCTTACGGGCAGCGGTGGCGTTCGGTTCGAGATGAATATGAGGTGCCGCGCGTGACACCCCTTCGCTCGAGCGAGTCTTGCTCGGCGGCGCCTTTGGCCTTGGCCTGGGTCACCAACTGATCGCCCATCGAGCTCGGCTCGATCACCGTTGGACTCAGCCCGCCGTAGCGGGTCGCCACCGCGGCCGATGAATGCCCGTTTATGGCCAGGTTCTCGGAGGGCACGTTCAGGATCCGCGTGGGGCGCTCGGAAACCCGCAGTGTGCCTCAATCACGGTTCTCTCTTTGGGTCCGGCGAAGCGTGCCTCCATCACGTTTCTCCTCTTTGTGTCCCGCATCTTCACCTTGCGACGTCCCACGGGAGGCTTCGCACCGCCGAAGGCGCTTGGAGCAAGCGATTGATATGGGAAGATCCTGTGATACCCATCACAGGACCTTCGCATGCTCAAAGACCAGTACCCTCAGATCCTCGTCACCGGGACCGACAGCGAACTGCCGAGTTCGTTCAAGAACGACTATCGACGCTACAGCGATTTCTCAACGCTTTCTGGTGGCGGCAACGGTGTGCTGCGCTCGTGCTTCGATCGAGCCCTCAACCGATGGGTCGCGATCAAGACGCTGTTGCCTAAGAACGCGAAGGATCCGATAGAGCGCAAGCGGTTGATCCGAGAGGCACGGGTGACTGCACAATTGCAGCACCCAAACACCGTGCCGGTGTATGAGATCGGATCAAACCTCTATGGAGAGCTGTACTTCACGATGAAGCGGATCGATGGCAAGAATCTGTTCGAGATCATCCGTGATCGGAGCGCTCCTAAGGAGACGTCGGAGGGCAACACGTTGTCCCTTGACCGCATTCTGGGGACCTTGGTGCAGGCGAGCAACGCGCTTCACTATGCCCACACGCATGGCGTGATTCACCGCGACGTGAAACCTGAGAACATTCTGGTGGGCAGCTATGGCGAGGTGTACCTGATGGACTGGGGCGTTGCCTTTGTCAAAGGCATGGACCATGACCCCGATCAGGATGACCTCGATGATGAAATCCTGTTTGAACGTTTGACCATGACTGGCAAGCGCCCGGGCACTCCGCTCTACATGTCTCCCGAACAGGTCTCAGGCGACTCAGTCGATGAGCGCACAGATGTTTTCAGCATGGGCGTGGTTCTTTACGAAGCTCTCACCACCAGCGAGCCGTTTCGCGGTGCCAACGTGCAAGAGACTTTCCACAACATTCGCAATCTGGACCCAGGTCCGCCCAGCGCCAGAACCAACAAACGGGTGCCGGCTGAGCTGGACCGAATCTGCGAGCGTGCACTGGCGAAGGATCCGGCTGAGCGTTACCAAACCGCGACTGACTTTGTGGCCGACATTCGTCGCTTTAGAGATCGAGCGTTGACCGCGACCTAGTTGAAGAGAAAACCGCTCAGGGCCCCGCGACCGGAGCCGTACCCGGCCGTTCTTCGGTCTGATGCATTTGAAAGCCCCGCTCTTCGAGCAGTGTCACCATGCTCGCCACGTGGTCGAAGCCCCGCGTCTCCAGTGTCAGCGCGATATCGACCTCGCCCAGGCCGACGTTGAAAGTGCGCTGGTGGTGGACCTCGATGACATTGGCTTCGGCATCGGCAATGGTGCCGAGCAGGGCCGCGAGTGAGCCGGGGCGGTCCTGCATCGAAACGATGCAACGGAACATGCGGCCGTCCTTGCTAAGACCTTGATCAATGATGCGACTGATCAGATTGACGTCGATATTGCCGCCGCAAAGGAGCATGCAGACGTTTTTGCCGCTGACATCCGGGATGCGGCTGTTAGCGAGCGCAGCCAAGGTCGCCGCTGCAGCACCCTCGACCACCGTCTTCTCCCGTTCCAGCAAGAGCATGATCGCGTTGGCGATCTCTTCCTCACTCACCGTGACGATGTCATCGACGTAGCGCTGCACCAGATCGAAAGTGATAGCGCCCGGTTGTTTGACCGCGATGCCGTCCGCGATCGTCTGGGCCGGATCCAAGTGCAGCCGTTCTCCGGCACTGCGACTTGCCGACATTGACGCCAACACTTCGGCCTCGACGCCAACAATGCGAACGTCCGGCTTGAGCGCCTTGTAAACCAAGGCCACGCCTGAGATCAGTCCGCCGCCGCCAATCGGCGAAACAATGACGTCCAGGTTGGGTTGTTGATCGATCAGCTCGAGCGCCATGGTGCCTTGGCCGGCGATGATCATCTCGTCTTCGAACGGATGGATGAAGTTGAAGTTGTGTTCCTCTCGCAACTCGAATGCCCGGGCTAGCGCGTCATCAAAGCTGTCGCCGTGGAGCACCACGTGGCCGCCGTAGGAGCGCGTGTTGGCGACCTTGATCAGCGGCGTGCGCTCAGGCATGACGATCGTCGCCTCCAGGCCCAGCCGCTGGGCGTGGTAAGCCACTGCCTGGGCGTGGTTGCCAGCTGACGCGCAGATCAGGCCGCGCTCACGCTCCTTGCTGGTCAAGGTTAGGATCTTGTTCAGTGCTCCGCGTTCTTTGAACGAGCCGGTCATCTGCAAGTTGTCCAACTTGAAGAAGGTGGTTGCGCCACACAACGAAGAAAAGAAGTCAGACCGAGCGCAAGGCGACTTGTAGATCGCATTGCCGATCCGCTCGCGAGCTTCGTAGACCTGTTCTAAAGTGACCATGAGTTTCTCGTCTGGTGTTGCGTGTTGTCGCCGGTGGACTTGCCGGATAGCAGTGAATGCTACCGGTACTAAGGCCGAGAATCGAGGATGCGCTGCTGGTGTGAGCAGAAGTCTTCGGAGGAAGCGAGCGAGGCCTAGTCGCAAGGCTCGGGCCCGCCCGGTGCGACCCGTTGTGCACCAGTCCGAAACGCGATCATCGACGCTGCGATTCATTGACACCCGCCTGGAGCCTTTGCTACGTTCTCCAGCTCGAATTCGCCCGATTGTCCTGTCGTTTCATTGCGACCGGCCCGGGCTTGTGAGAAGGCCCGTAGCTCAGTTGGTTAGAGCGCTACGTTGACATCGTAGAGGTCAGCGGTTCGAGTCCGCTCGGGCCTACCATTCTCCATAGAAAACGCAAGTCACTCCGGTTTCGAGTCCACTCTTAGGCGCTTAGCTCAGCTGGTTAGAGCGCTGCCTTCACACGGCAGAGGTCAGCGGTTCGAGTCCGCTAGTGCCTACCAAAGGAACACCCGAGATGACTGCCCTAGTACTAGTACTCCCCGACGGCTCCGAGCGCTCTGCCGAGATGGGCAGTACCGCTTTGGACGTGGCGCTGGAGATCGGCCCAGGTCTGGCCAAGGCAGCCATCGGCGCCGAACTCAATGGCGAGCCTTTGGACCTCAGAACCCCGTTGAGCGAGGGCGGCAAGTTCAAGCTCTTCACCTCGCGTGATGAAGGTGCTGGTCCGTTCATCAGGCACAGCGCTGAACACGTGCTCGCTGATGCGGTGCAGCGCCTTTGGCCCGACACCAAGATCGATGCTGGACGCCAGGATCACTCTGAGAAGTACCAGTACGACTTTCGGTTCGAGCGTGCATTTTCGCCCGAGGATCTGCAACAGATCCAGGTGAAGATGAAGCAGATTCTCAAGGAGAAATCCGTCTTCGAGCGCATTGAGATCTCGCGAGAGGAGGCGATCGCCCTATTCAAAGAGCGTGGAGAAGACCTCAAGGTCGAGCGTTTGGGCGATATCCCAGAAGGCGAGACGATCACGCTGTACAAGCACGGCGAGTTTCTGGATCTGTGTCGGGGCCCACATGTGCAACGCGCTGATCAGATCGGTGCCTTCAAGTTGCTTGAGAGTTCAGGCGTCTTCTTCCGGGGTGACGAAAGCAATGAGCGGCTGCAACGGATCTACGGGACAGCCTTTGCTTCAAAAGATCTTCTCAAAGAATACGAGGAGCTGCAGGAACTTGCCCGCCAGCGCGATCATCGCCGAATTGGCCCGGAGCTGGACTTGTTCAGTTTTAGCGAGCATGCCCCGGGTAGCCCGTTCTTTCACCCCAAAGGCACGCTGGTGTACAACCAGCTCGTTGACTTTGTGCGCGAGAAGATCTCTTCTGGCTACGGCGAAGTGGTGACCCCGCAGATCCTCGACGAGGAGCTGTGGCACCGCTCTGGCCATTGGGAGAACTACCGCGACGCGATGTACTTCACCGAAGTCGATGATCGTCGCTATGCAGTCAAGCCGATGAACTGCCCGACGCATTGTCTGATTTTCGGCACTCGCTTGCGCAGCTATCGAGATCTTCCGATCCGCTACGCCGACTTTGGTCGCTTGCATCGGTGGGAACGTAGTGGCGTGATCTCGGGACTCACCCGCGTTCGTACCTTCTGCCAAGACGATGGCCACATCTTCTGCACCGAAGAGCAGATCGGTGACGAGGTGATTGGGGTGGTCCGGAGTATCCTCGAGATCTATCAAACGTTCGACTTTCAGGACGTGCAGATTGAACTGTCTACCCGGCCTGAAAAGCGCATAGGTTCAGACGAGATGTGGGATCGAGCCGAAGCCGCCTTGCGAGACGCGCTGACGGCTCTCGACATCGATTACGACACCAACGAGGGCGATGGTGCCTTCTATGGACCCAAGATTGACTTCCAAGTGCGCGACGCTCTTGGGCGATCGTGGCAACTGGGGACCGTCCAGCTCGACTACCAGATGCCCGAGCGATTCGATCTCTCCTACGTGGGCGCCGATGGTGACACTCACCGTCCGGTGATGCTGCATCGGGCCATGTTGGGCTCTCTCGAGCGCTTTTTTGGCATTCTGATCGAGCATCTCGGCGGCGCCTTTCCTCTCTGGTTAGCTCCTGTTCAAGTTGCTGTGCTGCCGGTGGCAGATCGGTTTGTTGAGTATGCGGAGCAGGTCAAGGCGCAACTTCCCGGTGTGCGAGTGGAGATCGACGGCCGTAGCGAGAAGTTGGGCTACAAGATCCGCGAAGCACAGCTGCAGAAAGTACCCCTGATGCTGATCATCGGCGCTAACGAGGTAGAAGGCGGGACCATTTCGGTACGCAGCCGCAGTGGCGGGGATCTCGGTGCGTGGTCGGTGGAAGACTTCGCTCAGCAGGTCAGCACCCTGTCTCAAGAAAGGTCATTGGGACTGGAGCTTGAGCCCGCCAGTTGAACCTACAGCTCCAGACACAAAAACACGCGCGGGGCCTAGCTCGCGTTAGCCAGTCGGTGTTACCATCAGCGGCCGCGCGGGCGCTCGTCGGGGACTTGCGCCACCGCCCAAGATTTCCAGACAGCTCAAGCTCGTCATCGTGAGCGCGATATCTGGACAACTGCGATACCTGGATAGCAAGCAGATCCAAGCCCTACGGGCGGGTCTGGAAATAGGACAGAGAAGAAATGCCAAAACTCAAGTCTCACCGCGGTGCCGCCAAACGCTTTAAGCTCACTTCCAAGGGCAAGGTTAAGCGCCAGCATGCACTCAAGAATCACATCCTGACGAAGAAGACCACCAAGCGGAAGCGTCATCTGCGTAAGTCGACCCTGGTTGCCGGCAAGTTCGCAGCCAACATCCGCCGGATGATCAGCGTCTAGGCAGGCCGTAAGCCCAATCAGTCTGCACATCTCTGCAGACAATCGGTTGCAGGTCGAGAATAGATCGATAGCAGCTTGAAGACCTCGACTGGCTTTGTCCGGTTGAGAGGCTCTTCTCCACCTGGAACGAACCTGTCCAGGCGAGAGGACTGAGGAATAGAGATTCCAATCTTCAAGCGGTCACCAAAACCCCCTGTGATCAGCGAGCTGCGGCTCTTGATCCAGCGAACAGAAAACGAGGTTCGGTATGTCGCGTGTAAAACGTGGAACGAAGCGCGTCGCACGACGCAAGAAGATTCTCAAGCAAGCGAAGGGCTACTACGGCCTGAAGTCGCGTGCTCACCGGTTGGCCAAACTCGCGGTCGAGCGCGGTCTGGCGTACGCCTATCGCGATCGTCGCCAGCGCAAGCGTCAGTTTCGCCGGCTGTGGATCGTGAGAATCAACGCAGCGGCTCACATCAACGGCCTGTCTTACAATCGTTTCATCAACGGTCTCAAACGGAGCGGCATCGAGCTCAACCGCAAGATGCTGGCTGACCTCGCCGTACGTGAGCCACAGGCATTCGCCAAGTTGGCCGAACAGGCCAAGTCCGCCCTCGCGGCGTAGCGTTTCGTTATGTCGCGGGAGGACGAATCAGGGGACGCCTTGTTGGAGCGCCTAGAGCAGCTCGTATCCCAGGCGAGTGAAGAGATCTCTGCTCTGCGCAGCGCGAACCAACAGCTCGAGGCCAAGATCGAATTGCTCGAGAAGGAGCGGGACGAAGGCCAAGGCGCTCTGTCGCAATGGAGTGAGAAGCAAGACGAGATCGAATCTCGCCTTGACGGCTTGGTCAGCGGTCTCGAGGGCCTGCTCAGCGAGTAGGTAGGCTCCGAGCTGGCCAGTTCTGATTGGTCGTCTGATATCTTGCTCGTCTGTTTTCGTGATTCTTGGCGCCAATTGGTGCCAGAGATCTTCGACGGGACCGAGCACTCGTGAGCGGTAAAACGACGCAACACTCAGCAGATTCTTCGGACGACGCAGTTAAGACCAGTACGACTCTTCAGGTGGAGATTTTCGGGTCGGCCTACGGCGTCCGCTCAGATCGCGATCCGGAGCACCTATTGGGGCTCGCTGCGTTCGTCGATGAGAAGATGCGAGAGATCGCGGGCAAGACCGTCGCCGTTGAGACCTCGAGGATCGCGATCTTGGCAGCGCTGAACATCGCCGATGAACTCGCTCGTGAGCGGGAGCAGAAGGCGGCAAGTGTTGAACCAGTGGCGAAGAAAGCGAACACGCTGCTTGATCAGCTCGAAGACGTGCTGACCGACAGCGGCGAATAGTTTGGAAGCGCTGCTGGCTCGGGTTTGGCGAGGCCGGCATTGATGGTGATATGTACCGAAGCGTCGAGTGATGCTTCATGACGATAGTTTTCGAGTCTCGAGGTTGCATTCTCTGCGGGGTTTCGTGATGGGTCTGCCATTCTGTAGAACCAACGCTTATCCGCTGCGGAGTCCGGAGCACGGGTCTTTGTGCAAGCCCTGCCAGTACAGGGACGCTGAGAGGATCCGTTAAGGACACCCACCTAGAACTGGTTTGGTTCTAGCCGGTGGGTTCACACGGCTCGGCGGAGGATGTTGCTTCGTTTCGGGAAGTGGGCGCGTGCGCCGGCATCATCAATGGGCGATGACCAGTTGTTGGTCTTCGTTGTAGCCGTTTCACCGTTGAGATGATCTCTGGAGTCGCGTCCTTGCCGAGCACCCCCGAAACACTGATCTGGCTTCTACTCCCGCTCTCGCTATCGGGAATCCTTGGTGGTTTCCTGCTCTATCGCGCCCGCGCTTCGGCCCGTCGCATGGTTGCCCAGGCGAGACGACAGTCGGCCCGCAATCTGGAAGCAGCGGACAAGGATGCTGCTGCCAAGCTGCGCGAGGCCGAGTTGGCCGCAAGCGAGCGTCGTTTGCAAGCGCGTGCGGAGGCGGAGGCGGTCTCGGCCAAGAATAGAGACCAACTCGAAGAGGACCGACGCCAAACGGTGGCAGATCGTGACGACTTGGATCGTGAAACGGTGAGGCTCGCGAAGCTTGCAGCCAGCCTAGGTGAGCGGGAAGCAGAGTTGACTAGTGGTGAGCAGCAAGTCGACCGCACCCGGAGCCAGTTGGCCCAGGTGCTGTCTCAGAATCGCCACAAGCTTGAGCAGGTATCAGGGCTCACGCAGCGCCAAGCGCGAGACGAGCTGCTAAAGAGCCTCGAGAGTGATGCGCGGATTGAAGCGGCGCACATGGTCAAGCGGATCGAAGATGAGGCGCGCGAAAAGGCGCAGCGCGAGGCCCAACGGATCATCGGTATGGCGATCGAACGCTCAGCCTCGGACTACGTGAACGAAACCACCGTGTCGGTGGTGATGTTGCCGAGCGACGATATGAAGGGCCGGATCATCGGTCGTGAAGGCCGCAACATTCGCACCTTGGAGGCGGTCACAGGCGTCGACCTGATCGTCGACGACACGCCCGAAGCTGTGATTCTCTCGGGTTTCGATCCTTACCGTCGAGAGATCGCGCGAGTGGTGCTGGAGCGGTTGATCGCTGACGGGCGTATTCACCCCGCGAGGATCGAAGAGGTCACTGAGAAGGTGAAGGCGGAGTTTGACGAACGGGTGCGCCAGGAAGGCGAGTCCGCGGCACTCGAGCTGAATCTGTCGGGCTTTCATCCCGAGCTTATTAGGCTCCTGGGGCGGCTGAGGTTCCGCACGTCGTATGGCCAGAACGTATTGCAGCACTCAAAAGAGGTGGCCATGTTGGCGGCCAACATGGCGGCCGAGCTGAAGGTTGATGTCCATGTTGCCAAGCGCGCCGGATTGGTTCACGACATCGGTAAGGCTGTTGATCGCGAGATGGAAGGCACGCACCTCGAGCTCGGCATCGAGCTCTTGCGCAAGTACGGCGAGTCAGAAGAAGTCGTGCACGGAATGGCCTGCCATCATGGGGACTACGACCCGGAAACGGTGGAGGCGGTCTTGGTCACCGCTGCCGACGCGCTGTCAGCTGCGCGGCCTGGCGCTCGCCGCGAGGTGCTCGAGACCTACATGAAGCGACTGGAGAAGTTGGAGGAGATTGCGTCTGACTTCGATGGCGTTCAGAAGACCTTCGCCATTCAGGCGGGCCGGGAAGTGCGCATTATTGTCGACTGTCAGAAAATCTCGGATGAGAAGGCGCTGTGGCTGTCAAAGGATGTCGCTAAGCGGATCGAAAGTGAGCTGACCTATCCTGGTCAGATCAAAGTGACTGTTATTCGCGAGAGCCGATCGGTGGAGATCGCGCGATGATCGGAGAGACCCCATGATCAGGCTACTGTTTGTTGGAGATGTGATGGGCCGCCCGGGACGCCGCGCTCTGCGCGAGTCCTTGCCACGCCTACAGAAGGAACGGCACATCGATTTCACTATCGTCAATATCGAAAATTCGGCTGGCGGCTTCGGCGTCAACCACTCGGTGATGAGCGAATTCGACGAGCTTGAGATCGATTGCTACACCACGGGCAACCATGTTTGGGACAAGCGCGAAGTCCTTCCGATGCTCGACTCTCGCGATGACCTACTGCGGCCAGCCAATTATCCCGAAGGCAACCCCGGCAAGGGCCTCTTCTTGGGCGAAAGCGCTGCAGGGATTCCGGTCGCGATTTTGAACCTCGAAGGCCAGGTCTTCATGAAGGCGATCTACTCGCCATTCGAGGTTGCCGATCGACTACTCAAGACTCTGCCCAAGGACGTCAAGGTGATCTTTGTCGACTTTCACGCCGAGGCCACCAGCGAGAAGCAGGCGATGGGCTTCTACCTTGATGGTCGAGTGAGTGCGGTGGTGGGAACCCACACGCACGTCCCGACCGCCGATGCGCGCGTGTTGCCTGCGGGCACGGGTTTACAGACCGACGTCGGTATGACCGGTCCTTATGAGTCTATTATTGGCATGCGCGCAGACAAGGTTCTGCAGCGCTTCAAACTTCAGCGCAATGCCCCGTTCGAAGTGGCCAAGGGCGATGTGCGAGTGGCCGCAGTGCAAATAGACGTGGACGAGCAAACCGGTCAGTGTGAGCGCATGGAGCCGCTGCTGCTGCCGGTGACTCTCAGCTAGCCCACAGGACTGTCGCTCGCGGGGCGAGCCGAGGGAGACGGTTTGTGCTGTCGGCCGACGTGCTGGTGCGACGAGAACATCAGCTCGAGTGGTCGTTGAGTTCGCTCAAACCTTCCCAAGTCGCTGTGCTGTCATCAAACACCGGAAGGTTCGGTTCGAGGCCGTCCTGGGTATTGATCTTCCAGGACCAAACATATGCCCACTTCGTGTAGGTGCCGTACGCCTGCAGCAGGCAGAAGACGAGGCCGCGCATGCCGTCTAGGATGCCGAACTGAAAGATGTAGGTGCGTAAGAAGCGCCACACCGAACGCCCGAGAATCTCCGGGACGCCGCTGCGACGGCCTTCTCGGAAGGCCTGTGCCGCGCCCCACCAGCTGTACTTTTGGATGCGGCGCGCGTAGATCACCAGGTCTTCCACCATGATGTGGAGCATGGGGTTCTTGAGAAGCGGGGCTGGGGCGCGGGTGACCATATCGGCGTGTACACGCCGGTTCGGATAGCGACCGGCGCCACGCTTGAGTAGCCGAACGACGCGGTCGCGCTGCCAACCGCTAAAGCGAATGATCTTGCCCAAGAAGTAGACGGTGCGCTTGATGGTGTAGGCGTCCTGTTCCGGTCTGCCGTCGCGAAACAAGGCTGAGATCTCTTCGCGCAGTTCGTCGGTGCAGCGTTCGTCGGCATCGAAAATCAGAATCCACTCGTTCTCCGTCTGGTCCATGGCCCAGTTCTTCTGAGAAGCCGAGCCGAAGTAGGTGCGCTGGACGAAATTGACGGTCTCGAACGAGCGAACGATCTCGGGAGTAGAGTCGGTGGAAAACGAGTCCACCACCAGCACTTCATCGCACCACAGCAGAGACTCGATGCACTCGCGGATGTGTCGCTCTTCGTTGAAGGTTGTGACCAGGGCCGACACACCGCGGCCAACCTTCCCTGGAGCTCTTTGTGGGGCTTCGGTCTCGGTTGTGCTTGGAGCTGTTGCTTCGGAGGGTTTTAGCATCGAAAGGAACCTAGTGGTTGGGGACAGTACGCGGCACCGTAGAGGGATCGCGCGGCGTTTTGCTATCTTCCGCCAGTCGTGTTTCGAAGGGTATCGCTGTTGCCATAGATTCCCTCTATAGCCCCAAGTCCACCGCGCTGGGGTGGCCGTAGAGAGTGAAGTTCTGATCGGCTGTTACCAGACTACCTACAAGAGATTTAGAGAGAACGAAGAGGCAATGGTAGCGCTACCGACAGCCGTGGGATACACCACGAACGATATCCAATCTCGAGTTGAGAACCTTGGGCCGGACCACAATTTCTTCCGAGCGCGTGTCATCACCCTGTTGGTGCTGGTCCTGGCCGTGGCCGGTCTCGCAAGAGCCGAGGACGATCATTCGGCGGACGCTAACGAGGTCGCCGTCTGGGCCGGTTTGTATGAGCAAGACAGGCCGCGAGAGGCCTTTGAGCTAGGTTTTGATGTCACCCTAAAGCGAGATCTTTTCTGGGGCATCAAGCAATCGTTCGGGATCCTGGTCACCGATGACGATGCGTACTTCGGTTTTGTGGGTTTCAGATACTCGCTGCCGCTCAAGAGCCGTCGGTTTAGGGTCGACTTTAGTACTGCAACCGGTCTTTACCAGGGGGGTGATGGCAAAGACCTCGGTGGCGTGGTCGAATTCCGGTCAGGCATAGATCTGATGCTTCGCATGCCAGATGGGGGCTACTTGTCGTTTGGGCTCTACCACATCTCCAACGCGATCATCTACGACAAGAATCCGGGAGCTAACACCCTCTTGATCCGCTACGTCTTTGGCGGACGCTAGTAGTCGGACGCCCTTCGCCGACGGCCGAACTGTGAGAAGGCTCGAGTACAGGTGAATTCCACCGCCGGCCGCTGGGCCTGCGTGTTAGCGTTCGATCACTATGAGCCAACCTAGTCAACTCGACGAACTACTCGAGATTTTGGTGTGTCCCAAGAGCAAGGCCGAGCTCGAATTGGTGCCGTTGCCTGAGGCGCTGAGGGCTTCACTCAGAGACAAGTACCGCGAGCACTTTCAAGACGAGGAGCCAGTCGTCGAGCAGGGCCTACTCTGCAAAGAAAGCGCTCTGCTTTACCCCATCGTCTCAGAGATTCCGATCATGCTCATCGATGAAGCGCTTCCGGCGAGCACTCTGGGGAGTTCGCAGTAGAGCAGGGTGAGGGCCAGTCTCGCCCCTCGGCCAACACCTGGATCTCGCGATCGCACCATTCTCTTGTTACCCCCAGGTTTTTTGTCTGAGATCGCGGCGCTGGTGGACCAGGAGCTCGGGCACCTGTTGCCGGCCGAATCAGTTGATCCTGCGCGCCTTCACAGCGCTATGCGCTATAGCTCTTTCGCTGGCGGCAAACGCATACGTCCGGTGCTGATTGTTCTGGGCGGCGAGGCGTGCGGCGGGAAGCGGCAAGATCTACTTGCGCCGGCCGCAGCGATGGAGATGATCCATTGTTTCAGTCTGATTCACGACGACCTGCCCGCTCTGGACAACGATGATCTTCGTCGCGGACAACCCTCCTTGCATCGTCAGTTTGACGAGGCGACCGCAATTCTTGCGGGCGACGCGCTGCTGAACCTCGCGCTCGAACTTCTCGCACTCACGCCGGAGAGCGCGACGGCGGAGGCGCGCAACGCAAACGTGGTGTCAGCAGCTAGAGCCGTCGGAACCTTCGGCATGATCGGCGGTCAGATGGCAGACCTTCTCGGCGAGAAGGTTGGTCCGCTTGCACCGGAAGAGGCAGCGACTCTGCTTGAGTCGATCCACCGGCGCAAGACCGGCGCGCTGCTCGAGGCAAGCCTGACGATTGGCGGTAGGTGCGCGGGCGCCTCCAGCGTCAAACTCGACGCGCTCTCGCGGCTGGGGCAATCACTGGGGTTGCTCTTTCAGATTCGCGACGACATTCTCGATATCGAGGGCGATCCCGAGAAGATCGGTAAGACCGCAGGCAAGGACATTGAGGCGGCGAAGCTCACCTATCCCAGTCTCTTCGGGATCGAGGGCAGCAAGCAGCGGCTGAAGCAAGAAGCTGCTGATTCGCGGCAATCGATCCTTGAACTAGAGCCGAGTCTCGCGCAAGACAGTCTGCTCGAACTTGTCCGGTTCCTCGAAGACCGCGACCACTAGTGGACGGCAACATGGGAATCGGAACTGTGAGGACTGGGAACCAAGGAGAGTTCAACCAAGTTCATCTTGCAGCTTCGTCGCAACCTCGAAAGACCCTGATTGGAGATCTTCGGCCAAGATCAAGGCGTGTCGACGCAGGCATAGCGGTGGCTATGTCGAGGAGACGCAACGCAGAGATTGACCGCAAGGACCGATCAGGCAGTTTCGATTCCCTTGTTGCAGTCCACTAGGCCGGACCGAGACACCGTGCGACTGGACCAGCTGCTTGTGGCTCGTGGGCTCTTTGAGAGTCGAGAGAAGGCGCGCCGAGCCGTGATGGCGGGCATTGTCTTTGTCGGCCACGAGCGCGTGGACAAGCCTGGTGCGAACGTCGCGGATGACTCGGTCCTGCGCGTCGACGGGCCGAAGGAGCCGTTTGTTTCGCGGGCTGGTCGCAAGCTCGACGAGGCGCTCGAAAGCTTCGAGGTGGACGTGAGCGATGCCATTTGTTTAGACGTCGGTGCTTCGACCGGAGGATTTACCGATTGTCTCTTGCAGCGGGGCGCACGTCGGGTCTACGCGGTGGACGTCGGCTACGGTCAGTTGGTACACAAGCTGCGAGTGGATGAGCGGGTAGTCGTTATGGAGCGAGTCAACGCGCGCCACCTGGCCGCCGACGCGATCGACGAAGAATGCGACATAGTGACGATGGACCTGTCATTCATTTCGCTCCTCAAGGTGATCCCCGCGACCTTGCCGCACCTAAAGGTAGGTGGTTTGCTCGCTACACTCGTCAAACCTCAGTTCGAGGCAGGTCGCGAACTGGTGGGCAAAGGCGGTATCGTCAGAGACGAAAGCGTTCGGGGGACGGTCATTACCGAGACGGTGGCCCAGATCGCATTGCTCGGACTCGAACATCGTGGTTTGCTGGACTGCGCGACGCACGGAGCTCGTGGCAACCGCGAAGCGGTAGCTCTGTTTGTGAAGCGATAAGCATGGAAGACCTCCCAATGCCTTCAATAGAGCGACCGATTCGCAGTGTGGCCATCGCTGTCAAGCACAGCAACCGAGCGGTGGTGGCCTTGGCTTTGGAGTTGGCGCGTTGGCTTCAGCGTCGCAATCTCGAGGTCCAAGTGGATGACGGTTTGATCCGTGCTTTGGGACTCGAGGGCTTGGTTCGGTTCTCTGAACGCGAGACGAGAGATCTGATCGTCGTTCTCGGAGGCGATGGCACGCTGCTGTCGGTCGCTCGCAACCAGGCGGGGGGAGTGCCGATCCTTGGAGTGAACATGGGCACGCTCGGATTCTTGACCGAGGTCAACCGTACGGAGCTGTTTCCAGCGTTGGTGCGGGTGCTTGCAGGGCAGTTCGAGATCTTGGAACGGACGCTGTTCAACGTTGAACTGGAACGGGCTGGTTCGGCTGCTGGTTCGAGCGAGAACGGCACCAACGGACCGTCGCTCGCCCTGTCAGCTCCGTCGGCCTACGCCAAATACGCCGTGCTTAACGATGTGGTGGTCAACAAAAGTGCCTTGGCTCGGATCATTCGCTTGAGCGTTTCGATCGGTGGCCGCCCCGTTGCCGACTATCGGGCCGACGGATTGATCGTCTCCACGCCCACCGGTTCGACCGCGTACAACCTCTCGGCCGGTGGCCCGATCATTGAGCCCGGGCTTGGAGTTGCGGTCCTCACACCGATCTGTCCACATACGCTGTCAATGCGTCCGTTGGTGGTGCCGGATTCGAGCACGATAAAGATCACTTTGGATACCCCCGAAGAAGAGGTGTACTTGACTCTGGACGGTCAGGAGGGAGTTACCTTGGGGCACCGCGATTCGATTCTTATTCGCGTCGCGGACGAAACGGTCCGATTGGTGCGTGTCTCCGAGCGCACCTTCTACGACTCTCTGCGAGAGAAGCTCAAGTGGGGAGAGTGAGTCGGGGCACCAGCTGGGGACGGGCCGTGGCATAATGTTCTTAGCATCTGGGCGCTGATTGCCTGAAGGCTTCGCCCGTCACTCGTCGCTCTCCGGACGAGCCACCGTGAGGCCTGGCATCAAAGGTGACCAGAGGTTGCCAGATGGACACGGAGCAGCGTAGGCGCGACTGCTCAGAGTTCCACTGGCCCAAGGGTTTGGGCCCTCATCTGCCTAGACTCGAGTGCCTTAGCGGGCCACAAGCAATGAAGTTGCCGGATCGTGGCCGCATCGTTGCGATCCGCGCAGCTGTTCAACCAAGAAAGAAGAAACGTCAATGTCTAGTCCCTTCGCCTCTATCGAAGACGCGATTGCCGACTTTCAAAACGGCAAGATGGTCATCATTGTGGATGACGAAGATCGCGAGAATGAAGGCGATCTGGCGATCCCAGCGGCGAAAATCACTCCGGAAGCTGTCAATTTCATGGCATTGCATGGCCGCGGCCTGATCTGCTTGACCTTGACCGAAGCCCGTTGCGACGCGCTTGATCTGCCGCTGATGGTGCGCGACAACACCTCGCCCTTCGAGACGGCGTTTACGGTTTCGATCGAAGCGCGTGGCAAGGTTACAACTGGAATTTCGGCCGCCGATCGGTCAGCGACCATCGCGACGGCGATCGATCCTGAGTGTAGGGCCGCCGACTTGCTGCGGCCGGGGCATGTCTTTCCGCTGCGTGCGAAGCTTGGCGGAGTGCTGAAGCGAGCCGGTCAAACCGAAGCCTCAGTCGACCTGGCAGCTCTTTCGGGACTCGATCCCTCGGGCGTGATCTGCGAGATCATGAACGAGGACGGAACCATGGCTCGGGTCTCGGATCTAGTTCCCTATGCCGAGAAGCATGGGCTCTTGATGATCACGGTCAAGGATCTGATCGAATATCGCCTGCGTCACGAAAAGATCGTTGAGTGCGTCGCAGCGCCGAAACTGCCCACGCCTTATGGGAACTTTGTGATGGGAGCGTTTCGTTCGTTGGTCACCGGCGAAGAGCATGTGGCTCTCACCCTCGGTGACGTCGCGGGCGATGAGCCGATCTTGGTGCGGGTGCATAGCCAGTGTTTGACCGGCGACCTGTTTGGATCGCAGCGATGCGACTGTGGCGCTCAACTGTTTAGTGCACTTGAGCGGATCGGCGAGGAAGGCAAGGGAGTGTTGCTCTACTTGCTGCAGGAAGGGCGCGGCATTGGTCTAGTCAACAAGCTGCGTGCGTACGAGTTGCAAGAGGAGGGGCACGACACCGTCGAGGCAAATGAGAAGCTCGGCTTCAAGCCCGATCATCGCGACTATGGTATCGGCGCACAGATCCTGCGCGAACTGGGCGTGACCAAGATGCGCCTAATGACCAACAATCCGAAGAAGTACATCGGCCTGTCCGCGTATGGACTTGAGGTTTCGGAGCGAGTGGCCCTCGAGATTCCGGCCACTGACACGACGCGCGACTATCTGCGCGCCAAGCGCGACAAGATGGGGCACCTCCTGTCGTTCGTTTAGTCGCAGGTTCAGGGTCGTTGTCGAGTGTAATGAGTAGAGGGAGTCGTAGAGTGTCATCACAGCAATCAAAGATCGCCTTAGTCACTGGTATCACCGGCCAGGATGGCTCGTACCTTGCCGAGCAGCTGCTGGAGAAGGACTACCGCGTGGTCGGTCTAGTGCGCCGCTCGTCCTTGCCAACCTCATCACGGATCGATCACCTGCTCGGCGATCTAGAGCTGATCGAGGGCGAGCTCGGCGATGGAGGATCGTTGACCCGAGCGATTCGGCGTTTGCAACCGGATGAGCTCTACAACTTAGGGGCGCAATCTCACGTCCAGGTTTCGTTCGACACGCCCGAGTACACGGCCGACGTTACCGGAGTGGGTGTCTTGAGACTTCTTGAAGCGGTGCGCGAGTTCTCACCGCAAACCAGGTTCTACCAAGCCTCGTCGTCCGAGTTGTACGGCAAGGTGGCGGAGGTGCCTCAGTCCGAGACCACGGTTTTTCATCCTCGAAGCCCCTATGCAGTGGCCAAGGCGTACGCTTACTACATCACCCGCAACTATCGCGAGGCCTACGGCCTCTTTGCTTGCAACGGCATCCTCTTTAACCACGAATCGCCCCGACGCGGCGAAGAGTTCGTCACCCGCAAGATCAGTCTTGCAGCAGCGCGTATCAAGCATGGTCATCAACAGACGCTTCGGCTCGGCAACCTCGATGCGAGTCGCGATTGGGGGTTTGCTGGCGACTACGTGCGCGGCATGTGGATGATGCTGCAGGCCGAGACACCAAACGACTTTGTGCTGGCGACCGGAGAAACGCACACCGTTCGTGAGTTCTGCGAAATCGCATTCGCTCGGCTCGGTCTGCGCTTGCAATGGCAGGGCGTAGGCGTTGATGAGCGTGGCTTGGGCCCTGATGGTAGCGTGTTGGTCGCGGTCGACAAGCAGTACTTCAGGCCATCAGAGGTCGACTTGCTCCTTGGAGACGCTTCCTTTGTAGAGCGCAGCTTAGGGTGGAGACCGGAGGTCGGTTTCGCACAGCTGGTGGAGAAGATGGTGGACCACGACCTCGAGTTCACTGCCTAGCTGGTTGCTTGAGGCATCGCCTCCCGCCATGAGTCTGATCCGTTTCTGTTGACTTAACTGATGTCGGCGCCACGAGCTACTATCAATGCTTGGTGGGATCGCCTTGATGGCGTTTGGCCGCCGTGCTTGCCTTGCGGCTGGTTTGGCTTACACCCGACATTGCGAGTGTTGCGTCTGGAACGAGTTGGCTCAGCTGCTCGCGCGCGTCGCGCTCAAGACCGAGAGTCGCGAGGTTCAGCAGGGCCCCGATCTGCTTGGTCACAGCGGGTCCGGTGATCAAGGGTGCCGACACGAAGATTTTCGGATGGCGGGTGCGCTTGAGCTCTGCTGGGTCAAGCGTGAGTTCTTCCACCACCTTCTCACCCGGTCTTGCCCCGGAAAATGTGATGTCGATGTCCTCGTAGGGCCTCAGGCCTGATAGTCGGATCATGTCTTCAGCGAGCCGCACAATGGGTACCGGCTCACCCATGTCGAGAATCAGGATCTCGCCACCGCGACCATACGAGCCAGCTTGCAAGACCAACTGCGATGCTTCGGGAATGGTCATGAAGAAGCGCACCATGTCGGGGTGAGTGACCCGCACTGGCCCGCCCTGGGCGATTTGCTCCTCAAAGATCGGAATCACGGAGCCGGTCGAGCCGAGGACATTGCCAAAACGTACAGCCACGAACCGGGTTGCAGACTCTCGGTCCTGCTCCAAGATCAGCATCTCGGCGACGCGCTTAGTCGCTCCCATCACTGACGTTGGACGCACCGCCTTGTCGGTGGAAATGAGCACAAAGGTCTCGCACTCGAAGTCCCCCGCTAGTTTGGCGAGACTCGCGGTCACGCCAACGTTGTTCTGAATCGCCTCGCAAGCGTTGAGTTCCATTAGCGGAACATGCTTGTGGGCGGCGGCGTGCACGATGACCTGGGGCCGATGAGTGGAAAGGATGCTGCGCATGCGCGCCTCGTCCCCCGCGTCTGCCACCAGCGGAATCAACCTGCGCTTCTTTGCATCGGCGCCCTCGTCGAACTCGCGAAGCAGCTCGAAGAGCGGATACTCGGCGCGTTCCAGCAAGAGCAAGGTGCTGGGTTCAAACTGGAGAACTTGCCGTGCGATCTCCGAACCGATCGACCCTCCGGCCCCGGTAATGAGGATTCTCTTGCCCGAGAGAAAAGACTTGAGCTTATCGGTGTCCAGTTGCACGGGCTCGCGGCCCAGGAGGTCCTCGATCTGGACTGGGCGCAGTCGTGAGATGCCGATGCTGCCGTCGAGGATCTGTGACAACCCGGGCACAACCCGCAGAGGCAAGTGCGCCGCCTCACACAGCTCCACGATACTGCGAACGCGCTGGCGCGGTGCGCTGGTGATGGTCAGGATCACTTGGTCGATATCGTGTGCAGCAGCGACCTTGGGCAGGTCTGCGAATGTGCCCAGGATTCTTGCGCCGCCGATCACCGATGCCCGCTTGGCGGGATCGTCGTCGAGAAAGCCGACGGTCTCAAGACCGGTATCGCCTCGCCTGCCGATCTCGCGAGCTATCGAGATCCCGGCGTGGCCGGCGCCAAGAATAAGGACGCGCTGAACAGGGGATCGACCGTACGCTTGGGTCCGTGCACTTTTGCGCTCGTGGAGGACTCTGCGCACGACTCGTACACACAACATGCCGCCGAAGGCCAAAAGGGTGTCCATGAGGATCACCGATAGCGGGGTCTTCCAAACGGCTTGCTCGACGCCAAGTCCAAAACGAAGAGCAAGCAGCGGGATTGGCGCAATCATCATCGCTTTGGCAAACGCTTTGATTTCGGTCAGGCCAACGAAGCGCCAAATGAAGCTGTAGATCCCCATCGCGTATGCGGTGAGCACCTGCACCAACAGCACTAATGGCAGCTGGGTCAGGAAGCCCAAGAAGTATGGGCGTTCGAGGATAAAATCGAAACGCAGGAGATAGGAGCCCCAGAAGGCGAGAACCAAAACCGCAAGGTCGATCACCATCTGGCTTTGACGGTCCCAGTTGCGCAGCTTTCGATAGAGCAGGTGCCGAGCCTGGGGTTCGAGCTCGTTGGGATGTCGCTTGGTCATGGTCCTGGGTTTCTTTGCGCCTTGAAGGCTTCTTTACTTTGAGTGTTTCGGCGGATCGCGGGGTTAGGAGAAGCCTATCGCTTCTAGGCCCGTCGGCTTAGGAGTCGCGCTAGTGCAATCAGTCGACGTATAGACCAGGAGCGGTTGGCTGGTGTGCGTTGCTCCAGTACCCCGGGGTGGGGCCACACACGGCGCAGAATCGATCTCCATCCGGCTCGGCTTGGGCGTCTAGCGAAAAGCATCGCGAGCCGCACGCTTGGCCAACTAACGGCGTCCGCCCGACTGCCTTCGAGCCGTTGCAAGATGCGGATCTCACTGCTCTTGAGTTGGGGTTTGAGTTCGGTGAGAAGCTGATCGATCCATGGCTGTGAAAGCACGAGGCCCGCTTCAAAGATTGCGAGGCAAACTGGCAGCTGTTGCCCTGCTCGTTCAGTTTCACGGACCAGGTTTCCAAAAGCGTCGGCCCCATGTTCTTGGAGCAGAAGACACACATCCACCAAGTCGACCGCCCGGCGGGGCGTTGCTTGCCGCCACCGGTGAGCGCTGGCGATGATCAGGCTGTGTAGCGGTGACGGAACGAGCGTGCCAGCAGCGTTCTTCGCAGCACCGGCAAGGACGCGTTCGGTGAAGATCTCAGGAACGCTGCCCCAGAATCTGAAGTGAACTTCGAGCACGGCTTCGCCAGGACGGTATGCCTGCCAGCAGCTGCCCTCTTCGCGTAGATAGGCTTCGGCAAAGCGCCCGGTCACCGCAGCGCGCCATCCGTGTGCCTCGAGTGCTGCTCGCACGCGGTTTAGCTGTTCAGGGGCGATCAGGATGTCGAGGTCGCTGGTCGGTCGCAGATGCGGTTCTGGATAGGCCTCAACTAGAGCCGCGCCCTTGATCAGAACATAGGGCTCGCTAGCCTTGGTAAGGCACGTCGAGACCGCTTCTGCTGTGGCTTCGACGACCGACCAGGTTGCAGCGTCGTGTAGGGCTCTGCTACCGATTGAAAGCGCGGGCTCTTCAGATCGTGCCCGAGATCGATAGGCGAGCAAGGTGTCGAGTCCTTGACAGCTACCGGCTTTGATCGTTGTGGTCGGGCCGTGGCCCAGCGCGGCTTTCAACAACGCAGTGGTGTCGGTTTCCGAGGTGGCCGACGCGGAGGAATAGCGTCCGCTGATCATGCTGGCCTGGTAGTGGACGAGGAAACGACCTGCTCGATTAGGGCGGTCCATCTCGGAAGAATCACGTCCCAATCATTGGCTTTCGCCATCGCGCGACCATTCGCCCGGAGGTGATCGAACAGGGCCGATTCATCGATCATCCGGCGTAGCGCAGCCGCTTGCTGGTCCACCGCTCCGATTTCAGTAAGCAGCGCCGTTCGCTCGTTCTTGAGCAGGTAAGGCAAGCCGCCAGCGTTAGTGCTGACTACCGGCAGCCCCGATGCCATTGCCTCAAGCACCGACACTGGAGCATTGTCGACTGATGTGGTGTTGAGGAAGATATCTCCCTTGTGCAGTTCCCGTGGCACTTGCTGGTGAGGGATGGCGGTCGGGGCGAGCTTCACATAGTTCTCTGCACCGGTGGCGCGGATCGCGCCTTTGACGCGGGCTAGAGATCCGTCCCCCTTGTCAGGTCCGATCATGATGAGGTTGATCTGAGGATGCGTTCGATGTACCTCGGCTACAGCATGGACGGCATCCCATGGCCGGTAGATCTTGTGAAACGCTCGCAACCAAACAACGGTGCGCGGAGGCTCGGTCGATGCGGCCGCTGGCATGGTGAACCGCCGGGCGTCAATCGGGTTCGGGATCACCTGAATGTCGCCGAGATCGCTGAGGTGTGAGGCCAAGTACTGGCTTGGACTGGTCACAGCTGCCGCTCTTGTCAGCAAACGCCTCACGCGTTCTGGGAACAGGGTCGCGAAGCGTGGCAGGTCTCCGCCGTGCAATATGAAGATCACCGGCCGGCCCAGCTTGCAGACAGCGAAGGACACCGCTTCAGCGAAGCGAAAGGCGCGCCCGCTGAATACGTCGATTATCGCCAGTTGGTAACGACTACGGGTGAGCACTGAGGTCGCCATCATGTCGGCCGCGCGAAGTGCGACCATCCGCTGAGTTGAGGTCGTTAAGGTGGGGAAGCCGCGTTTGGAGAGTCGTATTGCGAGGTCTTCGCTGACGGTCCGGCCTCGGCCACGCCTGGACAAGTGGTTACCTACGAGCAGCAATCCTGGTTTCGGGTCGTGAGGCATAGCGTTAGCGTCGGCGGCTAGCGAAGGCTGGCCCAAGTCCAATGTCGACAAAGAGTGGCATCTCGGGCCCTCGTGTGGTCACTGATCATCCACCGGACCCGGTTCCTTGAGGCCTCGAAAGTCGATGAAAGCTAGGCAGATCACAGCGGCTGAAGCCGCGAGCCGGAGCGAAGCCGTTGCCATATTGCCGAGTCCCCATGCGACCAGTGCGGCGGTCCACGCCTTCGATCCGAAGCTCGGTGCTCTCCAGTAGCAAACTGAGATCAGGCCAATCAAACACAGCGAACTCAAGAGCCCGAGGCTTCCGTGTTCGGACAGCGCGCGAGTGAGTTCAGTGTGCGAGGCGACGCCAAAGTTCTTCACCTGTCTGAAGTTGGGGGCAAGGCCAACTCCTACTCCAAGAATGGGCTTCTTCAAGAACAGATCGAGATCGCTTTTGGCAATGTCCATGCGCCCTGAGGAATCGAGCGAACTGAAGCGTTCTCCAAGGGCGCCGCCCGTCCACTGGTCCACCCGGGGAAGAACTAGGAACCACAGAGTCAGCCCCAAAACCAGAGCGCCGAGGAGGTATCCCCGAGCTCGTCGTGGAGAAGCCGTTTGATGAATCAGCAGCGCACCGCTGCCCAACAATGCCGAGCCGACTCCGCCTCGGGAGAAGGTCAACACGGCCTCTAGGAACAGCAATCCGCCTAGGGCATTGAAGGTCGTTTGGTGCAACCTTCGCTGGCTTTGTGCGGCGAGCAAGAAGAGTGCAAGCGCACCAACTCCCAGGATGGTCGAGACTTGGTTGGGGCCGAAACCGCCGCTGGTGGCGAAACTGGCTTCCGACTCAAAGATGATCTCCTCAGCTCTCACTGTTTGCCAGCCGACTCTCCCGGCGACGCCAATGATAGGCAGTGCAAGCCAGGCCAGTAGTCGTTGAGGACGCACTTCTTCGAGGGGCATCACCGAGAATGCGATGATGCCGATCGCGAGTAGTAGCGGGCCACTCAGGCTAAACGCAATTCGGCTGCGAGCCTCCGCAATGCCGAGCATGCCGACCGTCGCTGCTGTAGCAGGGATCAAAAGCACGAAGTACGTTGTAGCCGCGGTGGTGACCGGAGTGAGTCGAAAGCGTCCGCGCAGCGACAACAGTAAGGCTGCTATGGCACCGTACTTTCCGAGCTCCCAGAAGACGTTGGCAGCAGCCATTCGCCAGAGGAGTTCAGCTCCGGCGATGTAAAGAGCGCAGTACGGGCCCGCGCTGGGGCGAATCCAGGCGGCTGCGATCGATCCGGCAACCACCACCAATGCGAAGGCTGTGGCGGGCAGTGATGCTCTGGGAAGCCAGATTGCGAACACGACGTGCACTGCTGCGAGGCCAACGAAGCGCTCGAAGGTCAGCGAAAACCATGGCCGAGCCGCAGCGTTGCGCTGCCGGAGTTCCGCGGAGACTGCTGCGACAGTCATGGCGCGGAGCCGAGGATCTTCTCTTCGTAGGCCTTGACCAAGTCAGATCGTCGGACATTACGTTCTAGACTGTCTCGCATGGCCGTTTCGGCCGAGGCGCGGTCGCCCAGTTCATAGTAGGCGACAGCCAGGTAGAAGGTCAGGTTGGCGCTCGTGCTTCCAAAGCCCTGGGCGCGCCTGATGTACTTGACTGTCGCCGCCCAGTCTCTCAGTACGTACCCGAACTTGCCGGCGACTCGCTGAGGCTGAAAGATCGACTGGTGTTGGTCCGCCAGCCGGCGCACTTGCTCCTGGATCGCCAAGAGCGCTGGCCTATCGCGATTCTTCACCGCCTCGTCTCCCGCTCGCTCAAGTTCTTGGGAGTGCTCGATGATCTGCCGGTCAAGGATCTGTTCTTTTGCAGCCGTCGGTGTCACAGCGCTCGCGTCGAGCCTCTTGGGCTGAGCAGCGGTTTCGGTGCTCGCTGTTTGGTTCGCTGATTGGATATCCAGGAAAGACGGAGGATCAGCGCGTTTGGTGATCTTCCGCGCGAGCCCAGTGACCTTTGATGTGCTTTTCACTTGCGCAGTCAATGTCGATAGGAAGTCACGACCTTCGTTGTAGGACTCAAGATCGAGATGACATTGCAGAACCGTCTCGACGTAAAAGGCTGTTCGCAAACTCTGCGAACACTCGTCGATGGCCGGCAAGTAGCTCGCGCAAAGTGAGCGATTGCGTGCGGCGCGGGTGGTTGCCTGAATGCACCGGCCAGTTGCGTTGGTCGGTTCAGCGGAGACCAAACTGTCGGAGCGCTTGGACGCATCGGCGACCTTCCGCTGACGATAGAGGCGCTCGGTGAGACGTTCAAGCGCTCTCAGGTCGTTGGGGTTTGCCGCCGCGTGAGCCTTGAGCTCAGCGAGCGACCGCGACTGATGCGACTGCTCAGGCAGCTGCTGGGCTCGCGCCGCTTCCAGTAAGGCTGAGAAGCGTGGCGATTGCGAGAAGTTCTCACTGGAGAAGTCTTGAAGAACGGTACCTAAGAACAGCTGTCGGACTTGCGACCCTAGGTCAGCGGTACTGAAGGCCCGCTGATCTTGTTCGATGCGTGCGATCAATAGCAGGGTCGACCTCGCCTCAACCCGTTGTCGGTCGCCAATCTGCGACAAGAACAAGAGAGTCTTACAGCGGCCGTATTCAACGGGGCGGTCAAGCGTGCTAATGCACGCGAGGCTGAATTCAATGATCGCCTGTTGGTAGTTGCCCGATGCGTGCAGTCGTTGTCCCGCAGTCAGTCGATCCTCTGAGTAGCTCTGGGCGCCCGTGCTTCCTGAACAAACGATGGCGAGAGCAACGCTGAGCAAGGTGGGTGGCGCAACGCAGCGCACTTTGGCAAACAACAGGTTCATCGTCTTGCTATCCGTCCCTAAGCAGCGACGCTGACGGCGTGATCGTTGATGATGGCTTTGGGATTGGTGATGGTGATGGCGGTGGCAGTAGCAGATCCATACTTCCGCTCGATGAGTGCTGCGGCGGATGAAAGCCCCGGAGGTCGGTGCTCAAGATTGTGGCAGTCGCTGGCCATTACATGAACCAGACCAGCATCGAGAAGGTTGTGTGAGGAGTCGCGTGGACCACGTCCGAAGTCACCGAGCACGCTCATCGCAGTAATCTGCAGTAGGGCGCCGAGTTTCACTAGGTTGTCGAGGCGCTCGAGGTCATGAGCGAGCCATGGAATGCACTCGGGATGGGCGAGCACCGGAGTGATCCCAGCGATGCTCATTTCGTGCACTACAGCTTCGGGCTCGGGGCCTGCCTCGGTACCAAACTCAAGCAACAAGTAGCGCGAGTTTGCGAGGGGTTGGATCATCGGCTCGCCAGCAAGGGAGTCGACTGCGTTGAGGATGGCAACGTCTGCGCGGACCTCCGCTCCCAGCACGATTCTGGGATGAGGACCTAAGCGCGACTGGAGTTCCGCACGCAGCCTGCTGATTGCGGCTAGGTCATCGTTCCACCAGTGGGGATGGCGTTGGTGTGGCGTTGCGACTAGAACACTACAGCCATCTTCGGCCGCGTTTCTGCACATGGCAACCGACTCATCCCAAGAGCTGGCTCCATCGTCGATCGATGGCAGGATGTGGGTGTGCAGGTCGATCATGCAACTTCACCCTGACGGGGATCGCTATCGTACATGTCGGTGTCGTCGTCATGCCCGTAGGTCTCATAGTGGTAGGTGCTGTAGCCGCGCTCGCCGCGACTGGCATGGGGCCGGAAACAGTTGAGAACGGCGCCCAGAATCTTGACCCCGCCCATCGACAGTCGGTCGCGACAACTGCGCAGTTCGTCTCGTGTCACGCGTCCAGCGCGGCAGGTGATAACCAGTCCGTCTGCTAAGGAACCCAGGATTGCTGCGTCAGTCACCGCGAGTACCGGCGGTGTATCGATCACAACGAAGTCGAAGGCCTTCCTCGCCTCGTTGAGGAAATGCTCCATGCGAGCGGAGGCCAGCAACTCGGATGGGTTAGGTGGGGCGGGGCCGGCCGGTGCGGCAAAAAGGTTGTCGACCTGGGTTGCCAGCACCACGTTCTCGATCGGCTGTGCGCCGACCAGATAGTTGACCAACCCGCTGCGGTTGGAGATCTTAAGGACCTCATGAATCCGCGCCTTACGCAGGTCGCCATCGATCACTAGCGTCTTCTTGCCGAGCTGCGCGAGCACGGTCGCAAGGTTGGTTGTGGTTGCAGTTTTGCCTTCGGAAGGGAAGGAGCTGGTGACAGCAACCACCTTTAACTCATCAGCAGTCGATAGGAGCAGGTTGGTGCGGAGGCCGCGGTAGGCCTCTGAAACAGCGATCCTGGGCTTGCGAAAGGGAATCAGATCAATCGATGGTTCGTCAGGCTTTTTGACGCGGCGCTTCTTGGGCTTACGCGACGAACTGCGACCGTACCCATAGCCGTACCCATAGCCGTACCCATAGCGGCCATAGCCACGCTTAGCGGCAATGTCTGGAATGGCGGCCAGAATGGGCAGGTTGAGTCGGCGCTCGAGTTCGCCTGGTGTTTTGACGGTTCGGTCTAGCAGCTCAAGCAAGAGCACCAGACCAATGCCGAGCATGAGTCCCAGAGCGAGTCCCGCGGTAAGCTCTGAGCGAAGCTGCGGAGAGACTGGCGACCCTGGTGGGTACGCCTCAGCGATCTGTCGGATCGACGATTCGCCCGCGTTTCGGTTGGCAACGTTGAACTCTTGTTGGCGCAAGCGGAGCTGGGTGAGGGTTCCCCTTTGAGCGGCGATACTGTCGCGCAGGTTGTCGGTTTCGTTGACATCAACTTGCGAGGCTCGTGCGCTGCGCCTGAGACTTTGATACCTGTTTGACAGTGTTTGCTCTTCGCGCTGCGCTTGCTCGTACTTACCGCGCGCCTCGTTGACCGCGCGGTTCGCGAGATTGGTCACTGCTGTCTCGAACCGCTTGCGCTCAGCGTCCAAGGCGCTTCTCAGTTGCAGGATGACTTGGGAGTCGTCGAGGTAGACATCCTTCTTTGAGTCGTACTCGGCCTCCAGTTCGGTCAACTTGCTGCGTGCTGTATTGAACTCCAACGGAGCGCTGACTTGAGCAACCGCCATCGGTTGTTGGTTTCGTTTGGAGTTGTATTCTGACTGGGCAGCGATTCTGCGCTGTTCAGCGCTCGATAGTTGATCGTTAGCGGCGGCTACGCGCGAGTCTTGGACCTCGGAGGTGGCGTTCGGGGCAAGCAGGCCGGTGCGATCGGCAAGTTCGTAGATCCGTTGCTCGTCCTTACGGATCTGCGCTTCCGCGGATTGGATCTCGGTCTCGAGCTGGGTCGAAATGTGGCTGGCCGCGCTCTCCTGGTCGGTGCGGTTCTGGTTGATGAATGCCTGGGCGTATCCGTTCGCGAGCTTGGCCGCTAGGTCTGCATTACGAGCGCGGTAGGAGATGTCGACCAGAGAGGTCCCGCGCACCGGTCTAATCTCGACTCCACCCCGGATCCTCCCGGCGAGGCTGAGCTTCATGCGGTTGTCGTCTTCGGCGGTATTTCCCGAGGTGGACGAACTGCTGAGTGCTCCAGCTGTTTCGTAGTACGGGTCCTCCCAGAGCTTCAAGTTCTCAACGACTTTGAGCGCCAGTCCAGCGCCCTTGAGGATTTCGTACTGAGTTGGGTAGAACTCTGGATTCCACAAGGATTGCATCCACACGTTCTGGCCCCCCAGAGGACTCGGTACCCGGCGTTCGATTTGCACTCGGGTTGAGGTCCTGAAGGTCTCAGGGGTGTTGATGAATTGCACAAATCCCCATGCCAGTCCGAGAAGTGCCGCAGCGATCACGGTCAGCCAGTGACGGCGCAACATGGCCCAGTATTCAGCGGGGTCAAACTCAAACGAGCCATCGTCTGCTAGCTGCTGGGGTTGGCTGGTGCTGCCGAGCAGTGGTTGATCCATGGTCTTAGGCCTTCGGGTGATTCGCGGAGGGTGTGGGTATGGGACTAGAAGATGGAGCGCTTGACGTTGATGAGGTCGCCGTTTTGAAGGAGCACGTCTGGTTCGCGCGAGTTGAGAATCCGTTTGTAGTTGGCCTCGATCTGCTTGATGGTGCCGTCGGCGAGGGTGCGCGCGATGATGATCTTGCCGGACGATCGTTCGGTCAGTCCGCCCGCCTTGGAGATGGCCCGGATGAGGGTTTTGGGTTCGCCAACCTCCAAAGTCACTGAGCCCGACAACTCTGTAGCGAAGTAGACGGTGATCTGCTCCCCCTCGGGGACGGTGATGAGATCGCCATTCAAGAGCGGTAGGTTGTATCGAGGCTCGAGTCCTTGCAGCAAAGGTGCAAGTGGAATTTCGACCTGTTCAGAGAAACCGTGACTCGAGGTTCGCCGGACCTTCACAATGCCTGCGTTAGGGCTCTTGATCACGTCGCTTCGAGTTAGGAGTTCGAACAGACCGGTCGCGGTTCCGATCGTGCGAGGACCGGGAGTGTTCACTGCGCCGAGTAGGCGAACTGAACTGGATCGCGTTCCTTCGACTGCGATATCCACAGTGGCGGTGCGCAGTTCTCGCTCGAGCCGCTCCTTGACCGCCGCTTCTGCCTGCACAACGGTGAGCCCGACCACACTTACCCTGCCCGCGTCGCGGGGCAACGTTAAGACACCTGCGTTGTCGACGACCTGGTTGGTATTGAGCTCAGGGGCTTCGACTACGGTGACCGAAACTTGGTCGCCAGCACCCAACCGGTAGGTTTGGTCCGGCGCTTGCGCCCACGCTGCGCACGCCCACAAGGTGTAAGCCAATGCGGCGCCAGTACTGAGCAAGGGTAGGGCGAATACTGTTGGTCGAGACATGAGATAAACCGAAAGGGAATCGAGGCGAATCCGGTGGGTGGTTTCGGACCAGCGTGCCTGATGTGTAACTGTCGGTCGCCAAAGGGGTTAGGCGATTACCAGCAGATTCTATGGCCACGCAAGACCGGACAAGCCGATCGAGAAGTCTACCGTGAAACGGTTGATATCTCGACTGAATTGCGCCTCGCTCGATTCTATCTCGCTTCGCTCGTACCTCGCGGTCATCGCCGCCGTGCTGACCAGCTCGAAGCGCAGAGTGGCAAAGGCGCGCCGGGTGTCGTCCTGGCGCACGCTGCTACGGAAATCACGATCGCCCTCCTCGGCACCGACGGTCAATAGGAAGCGTTGGCCGAGCGGAGTTGCTCCGGTGACTTGGTAGCGGGTCGATTCGAAGTCGCTGAAAGCGGTTCGCACTGACGCAGTGAGGCCACGCCGTGCTTGGAAAGCCAGTGATCGCCCGGTATCGGTCCCCAGGCGTAGTTGGATTCGGCCGGTCGTTTGGTCGAACGGTTGGAACGTGGAGCCGGCGACGGGCTGGAGGTCGACGTTTTCGATGGCGGCCACGATCGCGAGGTTGGGGCGCGCGAGCGAGAACGAGAGGCTCACGCCGTCGCCGTCGTAGTCGCGACGGGTGATTGGAGATTGACCGGTCTTCTCCACGAAGCCTATCGCCAAGGTAGCGTCGCGTCCGGGCTCGATCCGCAAGCCTGCGGTTGTGGTCTCATCAGTTCGGTCAAGTCGGCTGAAGTTAGGCACCAGGCTCGAGGGCATTTGCTCGAGCAGGTGTTCGCTTTCTATCCGATCGAAGCCCGCGAATAGAGCAAGGGAGCGGTAGATTTGAACGCCCATCTCGATGTCGAGCGTGTCGCTCTTGAAGTTGATCTCCTGTTCCGCTTCTTCGGTGGCGATGCCAAGTCGCTCCCGCGAGCGCACTTCAGCGTTGAGGAAAAGTCGACTGACTTCAATCGCGGCTGCCGCGCCCACGTCGAGGTTGAGGCGGTTGCGTTCAGAGAGATCTTGCCACCACGTGTAGGTCGGGCGGACGAAGGTCGCCAGAGCACTGCTGTCGCCGAGCAGTTGGTAGAAGTTGAGACCCGCGAACACGCTGGCGCTGACATCACTGACGGGTTCTTGCTGCTGGACCCCTGAGTCAACGAAAACGTTGTCGACGAACTGCACATCACTCAGCCCAATGGATGGATTGACTCGCACCGATCCCCACAGCCAGCGTGCCGACTCTGCATCGTTCGAGAGGCGCTCAAAGAGCGGGGTGGACGAGAGAGGGTTGATTGGTGTTTGGGTGACGGCGGGTGCGGCGAGGGCGCCAAGGGCCGTGCACAGCACGAGGAATGAAATCAATCTGCGCATGGGTTCCTCTGCGAACTCTGGAATTGAATTGTCGGGTGATGGTGCCAAGCGTGGTCAAGCGTACAATGGGGCTGGCCGTTGCCATCGCAGGGTCGAAACCACCGTTGCCTGGGGACTTCTGAAACAGTAGGTTTCACGAGCCCAAGCGGTCCGACCCTTCCGCCATCCCGATGCTCAGCTCTTTCCCCTTTTGTTTAGGCGGATGATGATACGACACCGGTTCTCTGCTTACCCTGTTGCTCTCGGCCTCCTCTTGTTGTGGGCGCCGATGCCTTTCGGCAGCGTCGGCGCAACGTTCCGGTCTATCTTGTGGGCCGGGGTGGTGGTGGTCTTTGTGGCTGGTCTGTGGAGTCGCGGCTTGGCGCGCTCGTGGGGTGGCGTGAGAGCACCGGTTCTACTGGTCCTCGCGGTGGCTGCGTTGGCTCTGGTTCAGAGCCTTTGGTGGCCCATAGGTCTGGTTTCAGTGCTCAGTTCGGAGCATGCGACGATGGCGCGGGTAGCTCATGCCGGCGGAGCCGCAGGGCCTGGGGGCGCGTCCAACGGTGTTGTGTCCGGCGATGCTGTGTCCGAAGTTGCAGCGTCGGAAGGGGGCGCAAGCGACGAGTCCGCGGGGCCTCGATCGGCTCCTCTGTCGTTCTCCAGCCAATCTTCGCAGCGGTCGGCCTTGGGCTGGTCGATGGCCGCGCTGGCCCTGTTGGCGGCTTCCATGCTCGAGTCCAGACGCGAACGCCAGATCGTTCTTGGCGCGATGGTCTGCGCAGCAATCGTCCAGGCGGTGTACGGCGGACCTCGCCTGTTTGGTGGCGCCGACCTCATTTGGGGGCGCGAGATGCCTGGCGCTGACGGGAGATTCCGCGGCACGTTCGTCAACCCGAACCATGCGGCGTTCTGGTTTGGCCTAGCCATCCCGCTGGTTACTGCTTGGACCTGGCTTGCGGGTTCGCGCTTCCGCAGTGATGAATACAACTCTCTAGGGGTCCTGCGCGCTGGTTTGCCGTGGATCGTCTGGGCACTCCTGGCAGGTGGATTGGCACTGACCCAGTCGCGCTCTGGGGCAGCAGTGATGGTGGCTACCTTGGCCGTTCAACTTATCTTGTTGTTCCGGACCAACCTGCGAACGGCTCTGCTGGCTCTTGTGGCCGGTGGCTCTGTCATCGGTTGGTTGGTGTGGCGGGGAATGAGCACCGGATTGGGAGTTCGACTGTGGGAAGCGCAGACCTCGGCGGCGTTCGGAGGAGCGAGACTCCCGGTCTATAAGGCCGCCCTAGGCATGTGGTGGGAGTTCCCCCTTCTTGGTGCGGGTCTAGGGTCCTTTCGAACCTTGTTCTCCGCGCGAGCTCCGGCTGATATTCGAGGACAGTGGTGGAATGCGCATTCAGACTGGATCGAGCTACTCGCCACCGGCGGGCTGGTCGCATTCGGGCTGGTGGCAACCTCGTTGTGGCTGGTCATAGGAGTGTTGTTGAAGAGGGCTCGTTCTGAATCGAGAGAGAGCAAGGCCACGGCGGTCGCGGTGCTCGGGGCACTGATCGCGGCTACGTTGCACTCCTCGGTCGACTTTGCGCTAGCGATGCCTGCAAACGTCATCGCGTTGGCGGTGATTGTGGGAGTAGCGCTTGCGCCACGGCGAGTCACTTACAGATCGCGCCGTCCTGGGACCGCCTCGAGCTAGAGTTGTCTTGCCGGGCCCACCGGCAGCGCTTCGCTGAAGCGGAGCCGCTTGGGTTGTCCAGCAACGAGCCTTTGAGTGAGCTGTTGGGGAAAGCCGGTGGCGGAAACTCGCACAGCCTGGGGTCTCAGCTCCGGCCCGACCGCCATCGTGGCGATCACGGCGCCGTCCACGAGCAGTTCGATCAGGCTGTGGCGTTCATCTGCAACGGTGGGCACGAGTTCGATTTCATAGTCGCCTCGCGGAAGTGCGAACTCGATCGACTGCGTCGGTGGATGGTATTCAGCGATGTGGGGGCGCACGCTGGTACCGAAGACGGTGACGGCTTGCGCGGGCGTGTTGCTTGGTCGCAAAGACTCGAACAGCCGCTGGTACAAGAGTTCACGCTCCTGGCGTTGGGGGGCAACGGGGCAACTGAGAAGGGCGGTTCTAGCGTCACTGACTTGACCACGTTCGAGTAGAAACTTTGCCTTGTGCAGCCAGTAAACGCGGGCCTCCCGAGAGCAACGCTGCTCTAACTTCAGTTCGGCGCTGTTAGCGCCGTTGAGGTCGGCCAGTGCAAGTCGAGCTCGTAGGCCGCGAGCATCTGATGGCACCGTATAGAACAGCCGTTTCACCAGATCAGTGGCGAACGCGCAATGGGACCTGAGACATTGTTCTGAATTGAAGTTCATCCAGACGGCGACGTTTCCGGCAAAGTTGGTCGCAAGCGGTCCAGCGGGCAACGATTGCAGAAGTGCCTGAGCCTGGGATGCATAGCCCTGGTCGACCGGCAGCTGCCCGAGAGCTCTGTCGACCTGCTTGCGAGCGCCGATGATGTCGCCTCGTGCGTTTGCTTTTTGGATCAGTGCCAATTGCTCCTGGGTCTCCTCTGCGATTCGCCGCCGGAAGCGCCGATTGGCTTCCACCGCCAATTCGAGATTGCCACGCGTCGTGAAGCGGACTCGGAGGTCTTTGAACACCCAACCCTCTACTGGCAGCAGGCCGAGCGCATCCAGATCGTTGTCTGCGACTGCGAGCCACGGCTCGATGGTGACGCGATACACAGCTGGGTCTGAAAGGCTGGTTTTGAGCAAGTCGCGCGTGAGTTGCTGCTTTTCCTTGGAGAGCATTGGCCACACTTCGAGGTAGGCCATGGTCAAGAAGCGACTGGGTTCGGCGCGTGCCGGTGCAAGCGCACGCGCACTTTCGAGCGGCCTCTCCCAGTCCCGGTAGTTGCGTACCAAGCGGTCGTCGCGAGCGAACGAGCGCCGAAGATAGATCGCTGCGCCAATCGCAGTTAGTGCCCGCCATGAGTTTGGCCGCTGCTTGATCGACTCCCGCGCTAGCTGTTCGGCCACGTCCAGGTGTTTGATCTGTGCCTCAAAGAGCGACTGAAGCTCTTTGGGCGAGGCAGCAGCTTGACGGGATCTTGGGTCCAGCAGCTGAGCGATGAGGGCTAGCGCCAGGCGGTCGGTCGACTCGATCGCATCGGGGTCACGGTTGAGTAGCTGCCCCAGTTGCTCCTCGGTCGCGGCTAGGCCTGTCTCTTGGTAGATCGTGTGAAGACGTTGACGCTGCGCGTCGTGATGGCGCAGGTCGAGTGCCCCTATTGCAAGGAGGCTGACCGCTACAGCCGAGATGGCGAGCTTGCTAATCAGTGTCATGGAGCGTTGGTGTGATTTCAGACGTTGTGAAGCGGAGCGACTTTCTGGGCGCCTGCTGGGGTTTTGAAGATAAGCTTAGCCGCCGCTGGTTCGGACACTCTTACGAGTGTTCTTGAGATCCTACTCCCAGTGCTTGCTCGGCGATGCTCAAACGCGAGTGCTTCAGCGCAGCACCTTGTGAATCGTTGTCCAAATTGCGTCCGCACCTAGCTAGACCTAGCACGGTCGCTCAAGCACAGCTTCCATTATCGACCCATTCGACACTTCCGGAGTCAACATGACCGACCGCCTGATTTCCCCCCACGGTGGCAGCCTCGTGAACCTGGTGGCTGACGCTGCCAGGTCTAGTGAACTTACGGCTGCTTCCCAGGACTTTCCCTCGCTGACGCTCAATCAGCGCCAGATCTGCGATCTCGAACTCTTGGTCAACGGTGGCTTCTCACCGCTTGAGGGTTTCATGACCAGCGCAGAGGTCGCGTCAGTCGCGCGTGACATGAGACTACCCTCGGGTGCTATCTGGCCGATTCCGATCACCCTTGATGTGAGTCGTGAGTTCGCTGAGGGTCTCAAGTCGGATGACGGCGAGACCCCCTTGGTTGCTTTGCGCGACCTCGAAGGCGTCATGCTCGCAGTGTTGAATGTTGAGGACATCTTCGACAATGACCGTGACTTCGAGGCCAAGCATGTCTACGGCACCACTAGTCTCGAACACCCGGGCGTCAAGCACTTGCACGAGCGCACCGAAGACGTGCTCTTGGGCGGTAAGGTCGAAGGTCTGCAATTGCCGACTTGGTATGACTATAAGCAGCTCCGCCACACGCCGCAGCGACTGCGCGCCGAATTCGAGCGACTTGGCTGGCGCAACACCGTTGCATTCCAGACGCGCAATCCCATGCATCGCGCTCATTTCGAGCTGACCCTGCGTGCGTCGCGTGACCTGCAAGCCAACCTGTTGGTGCATCCGGTTGTTGGGCAAACCAAGCCCGGCGATCTCGATCACTACACCAGAGTGCGTTGTTACAAGCGCATCATGCGGCACTATCCGGGTAACACCGCAATGCTCTCGCTGCTGCCACTGGCAATGCGCATGGCGGGACCAAGAGAAGCGGTCTGGCATGCGATTATTCGCAAGAATTACGGCTGCACCCACTTTATCGTTGGTCGCGATCACGCCGGTCCCGGTAGCGACTCGGCAGGTAATCCGTTCTATGGCCCCTACGAAGCTCAGGAATTGCTGAGCCAGCATGAGGAGGAGATCGGGGTCAAGATGGTGCCCTTCCAGATGATGGTGTATGTCGAGAATCGCGATAGCTACGAGCCCATCGACGCAGTTGAAGAGGGCACGCGGACGTTGTCGATCTCAGGCACCGAACTGCGTGATCGACTTGCTCGCGGCGCCGAGATTCCTGAGTGGTTCACCTTCCCAGACGTGGCTGCGGAGCTGCAGCGCAGCCATCCGCCGCGCTCACGGCAAGGATTCACAGTGTTCTTCACAGGGCTCTCAGGATCGGGCAAGTCCACCGTCGCCAATGTGCTGATGGTCAAGCTGCTCGAAATGGGTGGGCGTCCAGTCACCTTGCTTGACGGCGATGTTGTGCGCACCAATCTGTCCAAGGAACTTGGTTTTTCCAAGGAACATCGCGACATCAACATCAAGCGCATCGGCTACGTGGCGTCTGAGATCACCAAGAACGGTGGCATCGCTATTTGTGCTCCGATCGCGCCCTACGAGCGGGTTCGTGAAGAGGTTCGCGAGATGATCGAGCCGCTCGGTGGCTACGTACTTGTGCATGTGGCAACACCAATTGAGATCTGTGAACAGCGCGATCGCAAGGGCTTGTACGCCAAGGCTCGGGCGGGATTGATCGGTTCCTTCACCGGTGTCTCCGATCCGTATGAAGTGCCCGAGGCGCCGCAAATTCGCTTGGACACCTCTGATCTTTCGCCAGAGGAGTCGGCTCAGGAAATCGTTCTCTACCTCGAGAAGCAAGGCTTCATCGGTCGCCGTTGATCGAGAGGTGAGGGCGGCGATGTGGCGCCCGTTCGGCCTCGCGCTGGCTCTAGCGACTGTGGGGTTCTTGATGCCCGTTGGCTGGCTTCCAGCGGGTCCTGAGATGCCATCACTGCTGTCGCGGTTGCCGATAGCGGGCGACAAGTTGGCGCATGCCGTGGTTTTTGCCGTGTTGATGTTTCTGGGCCTTTGGGCGCTTGGCCAGCAGTCCCTTTCACGCACGGAAGCCGTGGCTGCATCGCCGCTGGGCGAGGCGGCGAGACTGTTTGTCTTGTTGATGGTGTACGCGATCGTGATCGAAGGTCTCCAGATCGCGGTGCCGACCAGAGGGGCAGAGTGGACCGATCTGGTTGCCGACGGTTTCGGCTGCCTGGCAGTGTGCTTACCGTGGTGGCTGTTGCTGCGACGAATGAGGCAGTGAGCAAAGCGTCCATGAAGGGCTATGCTCACAGCTCATTCGCGATTGAGCGGTACGAGACTCCTCACTAGTGGTCAAGAAGCGCAGAAAAAAGGGACCAAGCGGCAAGCAGCGCCGGGCTCGTTCGGGCGCAAAGCGCAAGCGATCCTTGGTGCGTCGATTGTCGTTTGAGCGGTTGGCGACTTGGTGCGCGGCTCTCGGTCTCCTGCTGCCTTCGTTGGTCGTGCTGCCGGGTATCGCTGACGAGTTTCGGCTACCGAAACTGGCAGTGGCTGAGGCTCTGATGCTGTTGTCAGTGGGGTTACTGGGTTTGTCGTCTGCTGGCCTTTTGGAGTGGCGCAAATCAAGGACGCTGCTCCTCATCGCGGGGCCCTTGTTTGGCATAGCGGCGCTCTCAGCGTTGCTTGGGCCGCATCCGATGCATGGTCGCATTGCTCTTTGGAACTTTGGAGCTGCGCTCATTGTGATGTTGGCGTGGGGCACCAGATCGCTGAAGGTCGAGCGGGTCCTGGGGTGGACGCTTCTGCCGGGCGTGGTCACCGCGGTACTAGTTCTCTTGCAACGGTTCGATCTGTGGCGACCATTCGACCTCAGCGTGTCTTTAGAGCGGATTCAGATGACGGGCTTGATCGGCAATGTCGGCGAAGCGGCCATGTTCATGTCGCTGCCGGTGAGCGTGTGCATTCATCGGAGCTTGCGCCGGGTCGCGACTGGTGGTTCTAGGAGGGCCCTCGGATTCTGGGTCGTAACAGGGTTGCTCTTGATCGCCGGGATTCTTGCGACAGAGACAGCGACCGCAATTGGTGCTGTGGTGCTGTGCGCGATGGTGCAGTGCTTGAGCGCTCCGATCAGCCGCAAGGTGCGAGTTGGGTTGGTGGTAGCAGCCGTGGTGCTGCTCGTTGGGGTATTGCTGTCCCCGCTTGGCGGTCGCGTTAAGGAGAAGGGCGGGTTCCTGGTCCAAGGGCAGATCGATGAGCTGACGACAGGGCGTACCGACGGTTGGAAAGCTGCAGCCTACATGCTGCAGGAGAGGCCGGTCTTGGGAATTGGGTTCGGTGGTTTCATCGCCGAGTTCACGCCGGCGAAGGAGGCCCTTGTGGAAGCGGGCGGGAGCTTCTTTCAACGCCACGTTGGCAAGTCGACCTTCTCCAATGCCCACAACGAGTTCCTGGAGTGGAGTGCAGAAACCGGTTGGCTGGGCATGCTCGTGTTGCTGGCTTGCCTTTTTGTTGCAGCCAAGACCATACGGTCGCACTATTTTGAGTCGCCGGCGACGAGCGTGGATGAGCGCGAGTCGGACTTCGAGGTGCGGCTTGAGCGATCGCTGGTCATTGCGCTGCTACTGGCTCTGGTGACTGCATGCGCGACCTACTTCCCGTTCCGAACGGCGTTGTTGGCCTACCCATGGGTCTTGCTGATTGCGGCGATGCTGGGTGGCCAGAAGGCTGAGATCGCCGAGGCGCCAAACGCAGAGAAGGTGGCGGGGCCTGGGTCTTGGAGTGGGCCACGGTGGGCGGGAGTTGCGGTGGCGCTGATGCTTCTCATGTGGTCGATGGCTGTGTCGCAGCGGCGACTTCGCGCGTCTTCAATGTTGCTGTTGGCTGAATCAACGGCCACCTCGATGGCGCAGCAAGGTCGTGTCTATCCGACTGTGTTGAAGTCGCTGTTGGCGCCGCTCGAACGTGCCGGCGAGTCAACGCCGTGGGATGAACGCATCCCGTTGGCGATCGCCGGCTACCATCTCCTACTCCGAGAGCCTGAGTTGGCGGAGCCGTGGTACCAAAAGTCGTTGGACATCGCTCCTAGACCTGAGACAATTTTCAACATGGGCCGGGCCTTGTTGCAACTGGGCCGGCGTGATGAGGCGGTGGCCATGCTGGTGCGGGGCGTTCGCCTTGATCGGCTGCGCCGCCGGGTACTCGACCGGGGCGAGTTCGATAGCGTGCGCGATGAGGTCATGGGGCATTTTCCGGCAGCCCGCTCGAGACGAGGCCGACCGCGTGCGAATCAGTGACGAACACCTTGAAAGACGCCGCGCAGTCGCTGACATGTTGCGGGGCGATCGTGTGGTGGTCCAAGTGAACGGCAATTGCATGGCCCCGGTGCTGGAGCATGGTTGGCAGGTCGAGGTGGAACCTCGGAGATCACGACCTGGCGACATCGTCGCTCTGGTGCGCAAAGACGGCAGCCTGGTCGTCCATCGCTATCTCGGAACTCGCCCTTGGCGCGACCGAGTTGGGCGCTGGCACCGACTCGCTGTTACCCGACCTGATGACGGCGAAGGGTTTGATGCCGAAGTCCCGCTGGGCGACGTGTTGGGTGTGGTGAACGGTGTTCGAACGCTCGATGGAGAGGGCTTTACGCCTGTTCACGTCGGTCCAGCTCAGAGACTCTATGCCTTGGGGTGGGGAGCGAAATACGCTGTGCGCACGCTGGGCCGCCGCATTCGTCGCTCCTTTGGCAGTTCTGATGACAGAGCGAAGCGATGACCGCGTTTGCGTCGAAATTTTTGCGCACTCCAGATTTCTTTCCTGGGCGTATTGCCGGCGAGCCGTTCGGTGAGGCGCAGGTCTCAATCGAGCTCGCGGGCGATCGCTATCGCTTGGTAGGGCTCAATCATCTGCAGCGGGCGTCGGTGGAGCAGCGCTTCCCTACCCGGCTGCGTGAGCCGGGCAAAGGAGATGTGGAGATTCGAGTGTTTCCGATCGCCAAGGAAGAGTTCACCACCTTTGATGTGGCCGGTTGGACCTACTGGATGGACTTCGACCATCAGCCCCAGCGTGTGCGGATGGCAGCTGTGGACTTTCTAGGCATTGTCGAATTCGACAGAGCCGCACCGAGCGAGACGAGTGAGTCAGCGGTGTTTGTTGATCGTGTGACACGGGCTGCGCTGTGGACGTTTGAGAGCGAGAGTCTGAGCATCGGCGTTCTGGAGAACTTCTTGCGGGTTGTTCTCAGCTACCGGCTGCTGGGGCGGGGCGGGGTGATGCTGCACAGTGCGGCGGTCGCGAACTGTGATGGGGCTCGTGTGTTCGTCGGTCACTCAGGCGCTGGAAAGTCGACGCTCTCGCAGCTGTCGGCAGATGCTGGTCACCAAGTTCTAAGTGATGACATCAACACACTGGTGCCCCACCGGGCCGAAGGCAACAGCTTTGCGGTGGACCAGGTTCCCTTTGCTGGCGACTTCGGTAACGAGCGTCTGAGCGAAGGAAAGTTTCCCCTCGTGGGCATCTACCGACTGGTCCAAGCCGAAAAGCATGGGCTTGAGCCGCTGGCTCCTTCGGACACCCTGGCCCTGCTGCTGGCCAACTCCCCGTTTGTGAACAGCGACGAACATCGAATGGACCGCTTGCTTGAAGTGTTGTTGCGTTTGGTCGCCTCAATCGGAGGCCATAGACTGTTGTTCCGCCAAGATGCTGGGTTTTGGGATCTGCTATCTCTTGGGCAGGCGGAACTGAAGACACCATCATGAACACTGATCTATCAAAGCACCGATCCCCTCAGGCGATCGTTGCGCACTCGATCGCGAGCGACGTGCGCTTCCGAACGGTGTTTGAAGAGGGTGTTGTGGTTCGCCAGCGTGCTGCCGAGGTGCTCGTGCTGAACACCGTTGGGATTCGAATTCTCGAGCTCGTCGCGCAGAAACGTTCGGTGGGCGAGATCGTTGATGATCTGAGTGCAGAGTTTGATGCAACAAAGGATCAACTCCGGAACGACGTGAGCGCTTTCATCGGCGAGTTGGTTGCGGCTGGCGTCTTGGAAGTCCGCGCTGCACCACCGCTCGGCAACGAGGAGTTAAGTCAACCTTGAATTACGGTCAGATCAAGCAGCGCGCCCTGGTCGAAGATCAGTTGCTGTCGGCTCTGGTGGAGCTGACCTATCGCTGCAACCTAGACTGCTACTTCTGCTACAACGACCTGTCGCTCAAAGGCCGAGCGCTCTCGGTGGAGCAGTACAAGAGTTTCTTCGATGACCTCGAACAGATGGGGGTGATGAACCTCATCTTGAGCGGTGGCGAGCCGCTGTCGCATCCCGACTTCTTTGCCATCGGCGCCTATGCGCGCGCGCGCAACTTCATGGTGCGTATCAAGTCGAATGGCCACGCCCTCAGAGGCGAGATAGCTCGGCGAGTGGCTGATGAGATCGATCCCTTCATGATCGACACCAGCCTGCACGGCGGCATTGCGTCAACTCATGACCGCCAGACCAGAGTGCCAGGAAGCTTTGAGCGACTGCTGAAAAACATCGCCGAATGGCGTTCCTTGGGACTAAAGGTGAAGATCAACTGCACCCTGACCCGGTGGAATGAACACGAGGTCGAGCAGATCTTCGAGATTGCAGATCGGTTGCAGTGTCAGTTGCAGATCGATCCGGAGGTCACTCCGCGAGACGACGGGGATATTGAACCGCTCGATATTTCTCCGACCCAAGAAGGCATCCGCGGTCTGTACGAGTTTCAAGCACAGCGGGCCAGAGAGTTTGCCTTCGAGGGTCCTGCTGCACCGCAGCCAGCCACCATCGGCAGACAAGACGCGGACCTGATGAAGGCCGCGCCGGCAGGCCCCACTCAGCAGCGCAAGCACTGTGGCGCGGGCTCCACCGGCATCGCCATCGATCCTTTTGGTGACGTCTTTCCGTGTGTTCAGTGGCGGCGATCGATCGGCAACCTGCATGAACGGTCGATCATCGATATCTGGAAGGACCGTTCCGAGTTGGACGAGATTCGTCGGACTACCGCCGAAGCAGCGGTATTGATCGACGGCGAGGGCGACCGTGGTCAGTACATGTCGTTCTGTCCAGGACTGGCACATACGCGTTCGGGTGACCCGCTTAAGATTTACGACAGCTCCCGCAGGCGCGGTGCGATCATCCTTGAGGCCTACCAGGGACTTAGCGGCGCGAGCAAGGTTGAGTCGTCAGAGTTGGCCGATCGCAAGTCAGAGGCGGGGCGCCGGCTACCGGTTCTCTAGATTTCGTTTTTCCTGATTCTCTACCGCGCTCCGAGCCCTGATCACACCCCACGCGACGTGAGGACGGTGCGGATAGTGCGGATCAAGATGGTGACGTCGAGCCACAGCGAGCCGTTGGAAATGTAGGCGAGGTCGTAGCGCAGCTTGTTGACCGCAGTCGACTGATATTCGCCATTGACCTGCGCCAGTCCGGTTACGCCGGGGCGAGTGGCAAAGCGTGCTGCGTAGCCGGGAATCTCATCGAGGAACTCGGCCACGAAGCCAGGGCGTTCAGGTCGTGGCCCAACCAGGCTCATGTCGCCTTTGAGGACATTCACCAGTTGCGGGATCTCGTCGATCCTGGTGGCGCGAAGAATGTTGCCTACGGCTGTCTTGCGCGGGTCGTTCAGCGTAGCCATCGCTTCGCCGTTGCTTTCAGCATCGTGGCGCATGGTGCGCAGTTTCCAAAGCACGAAGCGCCGCTGGTATCGCCCGACGCGTTCCTGGGAGTAGAGGGCAGGTCCTTTTGAGGTGGCACGAATCACGATCGCGGCCACCAAAAAGATCGGAGAGCAAAGCACCAGGAGAGTCACAGAGCAGAAAACGTCGAAGCCACGCTTCAACAACTCGTGGCCAGTCCACTCTCTGCGTGCGCTCAACTCGATCAGCGGGATGTCATGCACTGAGCGAAAGCGGGTTCGGCCGAGCAGACTCTCAAACGGGTTGGGCAACAACAGTAAGCTCGACGAGGCTTCATTGGTGGCAAGTGTCTCCACCAAGGTGGTTTGCCAGGAGGGCTGATCGTGAGCGATCAGAACTTGCTGGACCGTGCCCGAGGCGATGAGCGTGCCCACGTCGTCGATAGACCCCAGCAGCGGTCCGGGACCGTCACCCAAATCGCCCGGCGCCGGCACGTGGCCTACGATCTCGACCCCAAACCATGGGTACTTTGCAATGTCTTGCGCGAGTTGAATTGCTTTCATGCCGGTACCGATAATCGCGACCTTGCGTCTCGGTGTTGCGACCAGCCGATCGAGCAATTGGCGGCTTAGCAACAGCAAGACGACGTTGAACGCGATGAACAAGATCAGAACGGTGCGCGGGAACTCCTCGCCCGCGAGAAAGAAGAATGCGACCGCTATTAGGCCTTGCAGGCCAACCGCGGTTACCAAGCGCCTCAGCCGATCGTTGTTGCCACGCGGATGAGGCAGTTCATAGAAGCCTAGGAAATAGAGTAGGGGCACTTGCAGCGCCATCACCACCGGCAAGGCGAGGGCCACGAAGTCGAGTCGGTTGACGGGAAGCAAACTCTCGGTGAACGGCACCGGCACCAGAATACGGATCCAGAATGCGCCCAACAGCGCAAGTAGGCCGCAGACGAGGTCTGCCATAGCGCGCAGAAGGCGCCAACCGGTGACTGAGATTTCCGCTGGCATGACTGAGAACCTATCCCCTTTCTCGGCTCACAAGGTTCACAACTAGTGCGCTTGTGCGCTGGCTAAGATAGCGTACTCCTCGACTGCTGAGGGGCTTCGGCCGCTTGGCAACCGAAACCTATGATGAGAGTGAAGATCCAGTGAAAGTCGTTGAGCATCTAGAGCGCGCCGAGCGCCCACTGATCTCGTTCGAGATCATTCCTCCGTTGCGGGGTGGCACGCTGCAACGCCTGCTCGACTTGATCGAAGGCTTGCGCCGCTATGACCCTCCCTTCATCGACATCACCTCGCATGCAGCCGAGACGATCTTCGAGGAAACCAAGGAAGGCATCCACAAGCGCGTCAAGCGCAAGCGACCGGGCACCTTGGGTGTGTGTGCTCTGATCCAGAACAAGTACCAGATCGACACGGTTCCACATCTTTTGTGCCATGGGTTTACCCGGGAAGAGACGGAAGATCTGTTGATCGAGTTGCGCTATCTGGGCATCGACAATGTCTTGGCCGTACGCGGTGATCACACTGGCTACGTCAAGCCCGTGCCAGACGGGCGGACCGCCAACACCTACGCTAGCGACTTGGTCCAGCAGATCACCAACATGAACAACGGGACCTACCTAGAACAAGGCCTGCTCGACGCGGATCACTCGGACTTCTGCATCGGCGTTGGCGGCTATCCCGAGAAACACTTCGAGGCACCCAACCTCGAACGCGATATTCAGAACACCAAGCGCAAGGTCGAAGCCGGTGCTGAGTACATCGTGACTCAGATGTTCTTCGACAATCAGCACTACTTTCGCTATGTCGAGGCCTGTCGTGCGGCAGGAATCGACGTGCCGATCATTCCGGGTTTGAAGATTCTGACCACCGCCGCTCATTTGAGTTCCTTGCCGCGCAATTTCTACTTGTCGATTCCGACCGATCTCTCAGACGCGGTTTCGAGCGCCAAGAAATCGAGCGAGGTAGTCGATGTTGGTGTCGAGTGGGCGTTGCAGCAAACCCGCGAACTGCTTGAACACGGGGTCCCCAGCGTTCACTTCTATGTGATGTCGAACGCCATCGCGGTCTCCCGAGTTCTGGACCAGATCGACCTTTAATCCGTCTGCGCTAAGCAGGCTCGAAAGAGGCCCATTGAAGATGACACTCCACGTGCCAAAGGATTGCGCTATCCGCCGGCAAGCTCTGCTCGACGCTCTACGCGATCGCATTCTTGTGCTCGATGGAGCGACCGGCACCGCCATGCAGTCGCAGGTCCTCACTGCCGAGGACTTTGGCGGTGAAGACCTCGACGGTTGCAATGAGAACCTGTGCGCGACGCGGCCAGATGTGGTGGCCTTCGTTCACCGTACTTATCTTTCGGCCGGGGCCGACATTGTCGAAACCAACACCTTTGGAGCCACACCATTGGTGCTCGCCGAGTACGGCCTCGAAGCGCAGACCTTCGAGCTCAACCGGCTGGCAGCCGAGATTGCTCGCAAGACCTGTCTCGAGTTCGAGGACCCATCAGATCCGGTCCCGACCAAGTTTGTCTGCGGTTCGGCGGGTCCCACCACGAAGGCCATCTCCGTCACCGGTGGCGTGACCTTCGAGGAACTGATCTGGCACTTCGAGCAGCAGGCCCTTGGACTGCTCGCCGGTGGCGCAGACTACCTACTGCTAGAGACCTGCCAAGACACCCGCAACATCAAGGCGGGCTTGATCGGTTTCAAGCAGGCGTTCGAGCAGGCTGGTTGGAGCATTCCGGTTGCAGTCTCGGTCACCATTGAGACCATGGGCACCATGCTCGGCGGCCAAGACGCGGAAGCCTTGGCGATCTCGCTGATGGGCGAAGATTTGCTCTATGTCGGGCTCAACTGCGCGACCGGGCCTGAGTACATGGCCGACCATCTGCGCACCTTGTCAGAATTGTGCCGCACTCGTGTGGCCGCAGTACCGAACGCCGGCTTGCCAGATGAGAATGGCGAATACCAAGAAGGCCCCGAAGTCTTCAAGACGGTGTTCTCGCGCTTCTTGGACGCGGGCTGGATCAACTTGGTCGGTGGTTGCTGCGGCACCACCGACAAGCATGTAAGCGAGCTTGCGGCATTGGTGCGCGGCGAGCAGCCGCGCGAGATTCCCCAACACAACCGAGCGCTGGTCTCTGGTCTTGAAGGCGTTGAACTGCATGACGACAATCGACCGCTCCTCATCGGCGAGCGTACCAACGTGCTCGGTAGCCGGAAGTTCAAGCAGCTAATCGCCAAGGGTGACTTCGAAGCTGCGGCTGAGGTTGGCCGCAAGCAAGTGCGCGGCGGTGCCCAGATCATTGACGTGTGCCTGCAGGATCCTGATCGCGATGAAGTCGCGGATGTCGAGGAGTTCTTAGAGCAGGTCATCCGGCGAGTGAAGGTGCCGCTGATGATCGACTCGACTGACGAGGCCGTGATGGCCCGCGCGCTGACCTACTGTCAGGGCAAATCGATCCTCAACTCGGTCAACCTCGAAGATGGGCTGGAGCGTTTCGAGAAGGTGGTGCCGCTGGCCAAGCGTTTTGGCTGCGCGTTGGTGGTCGGACTGATTGACGAGGAAGGCATGGCGGTTACCGTGGAGCGCAAGCTCGAAGTCGCCAATCGCTCGTACAAGATCCTCACCGAGGACTTTGGTGTCGAGCCTCAAGACATTTGGTTTGACCCGTTGGTGTTCCCATGCGGCACCGGCGATGCCAACTACATTGGCTCTGCAAAGGCCACCATTGAAGGCGTGCGCGCGATCAAGGAAGCCTTCCCGCTCGCCCGCACCACGTTGGGTATCTCCAATGTCAGTTTTGGCCTTCCCAATGCAGGTCGCGAGATTCTCAATTCGGCATTTTTGTACCACTGCACCAGAGCTGGCCTCGATTCGGCGTTGGTCAATACCGAGAAGTTGGCGCGCTATGCAGAGATCCCGCCCGAGGATCGCGCGCTCGCAGAGCTACTACTAGATCTTGAAGTAGGCCAGGTCGCCGAGGCCGATAGCGCCGTCGAAAAGTTTGCTGCTCACTTCAGAGGCCGCAAGTCGGCGGTTGTTGCTGTGGATCGCAACACGCTTCCCTTAGAAGAGCGGATCGCACGCAATGTGATCGAAGGCAGCAAGGAAGGCTTGATCGACGATCTAGAGCTTGCGCGAACTGGCCCCGAAAACGCCGACAAGTATCCCGCGCCACTCGACATCATCAACGGTCCGCTGATGACCGGCATGGCCGAAGTGGGTCGATTGTTCAATGCCAACGAGTTGATCGTCGCCGAGGTGCTGCAAAGTGCTGAAGTGATGAAGGCTGCAGTGAATCATCTTGAGCAGTTCATGGAGAAGACCGAGAGTTCCTCTCGCGGCAAGGTCATTCTTGCCACGGTCAAGGGCGACGTGCATGACATCGGCAAGAACCTGGTCGACATCATCCTCTCCAACAACGGTTTCGAGGTGATCAATCTCGGCATCAAAGTGCCCAACGATCGCTTGATTGCGGCGGCTCGAGAACACCAGCCGGACTTGATCGGCTTGTCGGGTCTCCTGGTCAAAAGCGCCCAAATGATGATCACTGCCGCGACCGATCTGGCAGCTGCTGGAGTCGACACCGACCTCTTGGTTGGTGGCGCTGCGTTGACACGTCGCTTCACTCACTTGCGCATTGCTAAGGAGTACGGTGGTGTTTGCACCTACGCCAAGGACGCTATGCACGGCTTGTCGCTCGCCGAGCGTTTGTGTGATCAGAACAAGCGTCCCGAGATGTTGGCCGAAGTCGCTGCGCTGGTTGCTGGTGACGAGAAAGTAGGCGCCAAGCCAAAGCAAGAGATTGTGGTGGTGGCTGGCACGTCGCGCAGCTCCAAGGTCTCCTTGGATGTCGCGGTGCCTAAGCCCGCCGATCTCGAACGACATGTGGAGCAACTAGACCTCGAACAGGTTTGGCACAACCTCAACCTGCAGATGCTTTTCGGTCGCCACTTGGGTCTTAAGGGTTCGGTGGAGAAGTTGCGGGCCGCTAAAGACGAGAAGCTGGGTCGCCTGGAGGAACTCCTAGTAGAACTCAAAGAGGAAGCGCGCAACGGCGCGATCACCGCATCCGGCGTGTGGCAGTTCTTCCCCGCTGAGGCCAACGGCAACACCCTGACTCTTCGCGAGGCTTCTGATCGAGCCAAGGTCGTCGCTGAGTGGTCGCTGCCGAGACAGGCCAAGGAAGATGGCCTGTGCTTGACCGACTATGTTCTCGACGGTGACCACGTGGCCTTGTTTGTGGTCACCGCTGGCGTTGGCATTCGTGACCGAGTTGAGCATTACAAAGCCGAAGGAGAGTTCCTCCGTAGCCACGGCCTTGCAGCTCTGGCCTTAGAGACCGCCGAAGCCGCCGCCGAGAGCGTGCACACAAAACTCCGCTCCGCCTGGGGTTTCCCAGACCCCGAAGAGATGAGCGCGCGCGACCGCTTGATCGCCAACTACCGCGGCAAGCGCTACAGCTTCGGCTATCCCGCCTGTCCCGACCTGGAACACCAACGCCCGCTGTTTGATGCACTCAAGCCCCAAGAGATCGGCGCCGAACTCACCGAAGGCGACATGATGGAACCGGAGGCCACCGTCTCAGCACTCGTTTTCCATCATCCCGACGCCCGTTACTTCGGCGTTTGATGCCGAGCGAGCCTGAGCTGCGATAAGTTCCGCTACGGAAGCGCTCGGGGGCTGGTGCCTCCTGCGGTCTTCAAAACCGTTGTCGCGCGCTGTGAGCGGGCGGGGTGGGTTCGATTCCCATGCGTTTCCGCCAGGCGCTTTGCGCCTGGTCGACTCCGCATGGGAAGTCGGCGGGCACACTCGCCGTTGCACGCCGAGTGCTTGGGGGCGATTCCCATGCGTTTCCAGCAGAGCGTGTTGCGCCTGGTCGACTCCGCATGGGAAGTTGGCGGGCACACTC
>JAJCXN010000027.1 GCA_029263415.1 Acidobacteriota bacterium | reverse complement strand
AGTAGTAAACCCGTTCCTCGCCCCATGAAACTCGAACCCTTACGTACGAGTACTCCGCGCCTCGATCTGGATGGAATGGGTGGGTGATCACAAACCGCTCGACGACTGATCGCGGTGTAGTTGATGACTCTTCCTCACGGCACTAAAGAGGGATTAGTTCGCTGCCCCACTGAATGGCCCGGCATGCACTGCGCCTGGCACTACGCTCAAGGGCAGTGGAACGTCGACGGCCACTGGGACGATCTCACCAAGGCTTATCGAATGCGACAAGCTGGGAGCCGAGTCAGACGCGCCGACTACCGATCTAACGAGTCGTTCGAACTCGATCCGCTCCCATGCTGGCAGCACCTCGATCGCAACGAGATCCGGCGATGGGTGCTGGAACGCCTCGAACAAATCCGTGACGACTACTCAGACCTCGAGTTCTTGGGCGAACGAAAGATACTCGCTCAACCCATTGAAGATCGTCCCATGAACCCGAAGCGATCCGCCGCGCCCGCGGTCCACTGCAAGGACCCAGCCCGTCGCAAAGAAATGCGAGATGCCTACCGTCAGTTCGTCAGAAGCTTCTATGCCGCTACGGCGAGACTCGAGATGTTCCTGAGGCCCCAGGACGATCCCTACTACTTCCCTTCCGGATGCCACCCTCCCTTCCCGTCTGCGGTGCCCTAGGTCAAGCTACCGTTTCACGACCGAAGCGACTCACGAACGACACAATCTGTCCGCTGCCAGCCGCTGGGAAGAACCTGGCGGCTTTGCTCTGTCCGAAGAACGGTCGAAATGGGGCGACGAGGGCGAACAAGCGCCCGACGAGTCGCTCAAGGACTACCGCGACAACCCAAACCGTGGGCGAACTCCAGAAATCAGGACTTTGCCGGCACGCTCTCAAACACTCGTGTGACACCTTGTTCTGGACAGACACCTTGTTCTGGACACCTTTTTCAGTGACACCTTTTTCAGTGGACACCCTTTTCAGTGGACACCCTTTTCAGACACCTTGGACACCATTTTCAGCCATCCAATGTCACTCTTCCCCTACCGCCCCGCACCCCTAGCTTCGAGAAGCCGCGCCACTTCCCGATGGCCCCGATCCCGAGCCTGGTTGAGCGGCGTGCGCTGAACCAGCAACTCCCGGTCGTAGTCACCTGAGAGGTTTGGATCGGCGCCCGCCTCCAACAGGTACATGACTACATCGAGGCGCCCTTGCTGTGCCGCGTTGATCAACGGAGTATCGTCACCTTCTACGTGTAGATCGATGTCGGCGCCGCGCTGCACCAAGAACTCAACCATCTCCAGTTCGCCAGCAAGGCTCGCAGCGATGAGAGGATTGCCGTCGCCTCCGGGGCCGGCATGATCGACATCGGCCCCGTAGCTCAGCAGAATCTCGGCCAAGTCTAAGTCGCCGTTGCTTGCGGCCTGGATCAAGGGCGAGCCATCGCCGTCCACTGCGAGGTCAACCTCGGCTCCGCTGTCCAGCAAGAGTTGGACGACATCCCTATGACCGCGGCGACTCGCCACGATCAAGGGCGAGCCGTCCCCAGGCCAGATCTCGTTAGCGTTTTCGCCAGCGTCCAGCATGCGGCGTACTCGATCAAACGCCCCTGACCGTACCGCGGGGTACAGTGAAGAATCATCGGCGGAAAGAACCGTCCGCGCTGTGTCCTGCAGAGCGCCAATCACGCCTTGGGCCACCGGCTTGTTGACGTTGGACGGACCACTTGTTTGGGGAGGAGCCGGCCACGCCCAGGCGGTCCCAATGAAACCAACGGTCATGGTGAGCGCTAGTGCTGCAACAAGGAACCAACTCGATTGTGCTTGGTGAGATCGGCTGTGGCTGGTCATACTCTTCAGTCTCCAGTGTAGTTGGCTGGTGGATCGGACACAGCCGGCCACCAGTAGTTTCGAATCGTCTTCGATACGCCAGGCGCAGGACTCAATGAGGCTCTCGCCATAGTCCTCAGGATGCTCCGCAGTGCGCGCGAGGACCCAGTCGTCGCAGGCGCCTTCTCTTTCCCAGTCGATCTGACGCGAGACCCATGCGGTGGCGGGATGCATTGGCAGGAGGCAGTCCGCGCATCGCTGGAGCAACTGCGCGACACCGTCGCGGCGTGCGGCGTGCGCCATCTCGTGCAAGAGGACATGTCCTTGCGCGTCTCGCGAGAGTTGGGCGGGCCACTCGGCGGGCACAACGATCGAGGGCCGCAACCACCCGGTGCAGGCGGGACCGTTCAAGGCCGGGTGGGAGGACACCACCGGCGCCTTCGAAACTTTGGCGGTTGCAGCCAGCGTGCTTGCGAATCCTTGGATCTCGTCTCCGCAGGATGTCGCTTCGCGATGCAGCCGAACCGTCTGTTTGAGTGCCAAGGCTAGTCGGGTCAAGCGCCACATAACCAGGAGGCTCCAGCCCATCGCTAGGACAACAGCCGCACCTGAGAGCGCGCTGCTAGCGACTGCCTGGCCAAGAAGCTCTGCCGGAAGAGAGACAACCGGCTCACTAGCGAGAAGGTCAGGCGACTCGGCCTCACCCGAACGATCGTGGTCGACCGTCACTGTTTTTGAGGCAGTTGGCCGATCGAGCCATCGCTCGCCAGCAACTGAGGGTGCAATTGAGGCCAGCGGCAGAATGGCGGAGCAGACCAGGACCAATGTCCAAACCGAGTGTCGCGTGGCTGCATTGGCTTTGGGCAGGCAGCGCAACAAACCCGCCGCGCCAACAACGAGAACCGCCACAACCAGCCACTGCAACGCCAAGACGCTTCCCCAGAACCTCCCGATCTCTAGTAACGAATGCACTATTCGCCCCCTTGCTTAGTCGTCGTCGCTTGCCTACTGTCCCCGAGCAGCTCGCGTAGTTGATCGAGTTCTGCGGCGTCAACGTCGTCGCTCTGCAAGAGGTTCTGCACAAGTTCTTGGCGAGAGCCCCCGAAGAACTCAATCAACACATGCCCCAACGCCTCGGCTCTCGCTCCGCCGCGACTCACCAGCGGTTCATAGACGAACGCACGCCCTTCCTTACGGCGTTCGAGGTAGCCCTTAGAGGTGAGGATCCCCATCATGGTTTGCACCGTGTTGTATGCAAGCTCTCCCTCATCTCGGATCAGATCCACGACTTGCTTCACGTTGGTGGATTTCAGCCGCCAGACTGCCTTCATGATGCGCAGTTCACCGTCGGTCAGGGTCTTGCTGGTTGTTCGTGACATTCCCTATTCTACGACTCCTAAAACCTTAGGTTTCAAAAACTCCTAAGGATTTAGGATTTCCTGGTTCAAGCCGCCGATCGCGCCCGACTGCACCTACTGGCGAGCAACAGAGTTGCTGCGCCTAGTCAGCGCCCACCAGCCAGAAGGTCAACGCTGCCGACCAGCACACAAAAGTTGAGGCGGTAGAAGATCGACGCGCTATTGAAGGAGCTTCGCGAGGCCCGACCAGAGCCACTGCCTTCGAGATCGAAGAGCTGGACCAAGTGCTAGGTGCCCCACAAGGAAAGCCCCCCCGACATTCCACGAGCTGCGAAGAGAACTATTCCTCACGCAAAGCGCGCAGGGGATCGAGCTGCGCCGCCCGCTGAGCCGGTACCAGACTAGCTAGGAACGCGACCACTAGCAGTGTCAACCAGGATGCTCCGAGCACGAACGGGTCGGTGGCGCTGACCTCGACCAGGACTGCACGCATGACCGTGGCCACGCCTGCCGCCAACAACACACCCAGTGTCGCGCCGATGACCGCCACTCGAAGAGCGTCGCGCATGATCAGTTTGACCGTGCGTCCGAGGGTCGAGCCGAGGGCCATTCGCAAGCCGATCTCTTTGGTTCGCTGTGCGACGCGAAAGGCCTGGACACCATAGATTCCGGCCATGGACAGAAGAAGCGCAACCAACGCAAACGCTCCGAACAATCGAGCACCGGTCCGCAGGGTCCAAATCTCGATGTTGCCGTCCAGGAAACTGCGAAAGGAGCGCAGGTGTTCCGCGACAATTACTTTGGCCGGTCGCGCCAATTAGAATGGCCGGTCCCGCGGCTCCTGTTCGCTGAGTGAAAGTTGTACCCGAGGAGGATCTCGGGATGATTCACAACGAGCAGGTACTTCTGATGAGGAGACTGC
>JAJCXN010000026.1 GCA_029263415.1 Acidobacteriota bacterium | reverse complement strand
TTGCTCGCTGAATCTCGCACTGGCCGTAAGGCACGAGCATCGCTGCCAGCACCCCAATGATAAACACGGTGACCAAGACACCGATCAGTGTAAAGCCTGCGGCCATCTTCTGTCGCCGTGTCAAGCGGAACCGGTTCTTCTGCAAGCTGTTCTCCTCGTTGCTAGCTTTGAGATTCATTAGTTGCGCGGGCCGGACGCCACTTCGGCGCTGGTCCATGACCACATTGGGTACACACCGTTCGGGTCCGAACCGCGAGGGTAGAAACCAGGTTCGTCGCCCCATGGCGGGTTTTCTCGGAACTTGAAGACGGTGATCTTGCCCGTCGCGGCGGGCCCTGCCCGAAGCTCAAAGTAGTTGCCGAACTCATCTCCGACGCGAAGACCGCCGACATCCCTTATTGATCCGTCAGCGTCGAACACCAGCCCGTTCTCGCCGGACGACAGGTTTGTAAGTCCCTGAACAACCGCACCACCGTTCCCGTTCCCGTTCCCATTTCCGCCACCGTTCCCGTTCCCATTTCCGCGACCGTTCCCATTTCCGTTCCCAAGTCCGGACGGGGACCTGTACGATACTTTGGAAAGAAGCGGCATTTCAACTCTCGAGACTTGGTAGTCAGCGGTCCTCGGCAGGGCCGTACTGTCGGGCTGATATTCAAGTAGATCGTCGCCGTCTACATTGGCATAGATCAGCAGCTCCCGTGTGGCAGGCAGGGGCTGCGCTACGACTGTGACAGAACGCAGAATTGCCTCGCGTCTCGCCTTCATCAGCGCGGTACTGAGCTCGGTGAGGGTTGCCTCAGTCCGAATTCTGTGCATGAAGCCATTGAACGAGGGTGCAGCGGCTGCGAGCACCAGTCCGGAGATCCCGAGCGCGACGACTAACTCGATTAGATTGAATCCAGCTGAACGACATGGGCTAGTAATTCTAGTAAATTTCATGATTTCTTGGAAATGCAAGATTCATTCCAAACCTTGAAAGCCCAGAGAAACACATGTCTCGCTCAGGGTATCCAGCATTACCGTCGCAATCTGCGGCAAAAAAGGTCAGTGCGGGCGACAACGAGTGACAAGAATGTGGCCTTAGCGACCGGACGCGTGGACGGATCGCAGAACAAGTGGCAGCGCGGCAGGTACCACACGTACTGGCAGCGCGGCGAGCTCGCCGCAGTCTGGGACCTGGATCGCCTCTTCGGCCTATCTCCGCTCAGAGGCGGGGCCATTCGTGAAGTATCGGATCAGTCTGGCCAGCGCGGCGTTGCTCGCAAGGGTAGGCTGTGGCATGTCTCCACCTGAATCCAATCGGTCAAGCTTGAAGGTTGAGGCCTATACTCTGCCGGCCGGCCGCGAGCAGCGACTCCAAGTTCCTTGCGATGAGCTCTGCTCCGGTGATTGGGATGCAGACACGTGTACTTTGCCGGAGCGATTCCGCAGGGATTCGCCGCCACCTTCCAACGAGACGGAGAACCCAGGAGGATCAAGAGTTCAGCGAACCGATCTGCGCATAGTGCTCAGGCCCATGGGTTGACGGCTCGTTGACACGGCATCGACTTCTTTGGTTGATCGAGCACACGGCGCGACCTGCGGCATCTCGCCGGCTGCCAGGTGGGTGTTTGGTGTTTTGTGCGGTTCCGAGTTATGCGCAGTTGAGAGTGAACCGCCCGGTTTCATTGGCGTCTGGTTGCAAAGACTGCGCATAATTCGGTGCTCCTTCCGGGCCGGTGTGCAGATTAGGAAGCGTCCTCGTCCTGTTCGCTTGTTCTAGAAGAGCCCTCATCGAAATCGACCATGATCGGCAAAACCGCCTCAGGTGTACGGTTCATCTGGTCGCGGACTCCAGCCCCCTGGCTTTCCCTTCGTGAGCGGTTCCTTTGGTTGATGCCGATCAGCTGCGCTATTTATGTGCAGTCCGAACGGAAGGAACCAAGCCAGCGCGGCCTCCGGTCGAGACAACTGCGCATAACGCGTGATTTGAGAGGAACCGGTTCCGTGGCTAGGAAGGGTCGGAGGCTAGGGGCAGGTTGCAAAGGCTGAAGTATCGGTAATCGCCTCGGCTGCTTGCCCTAGTGGGTTCGTGTAGGTTTTGGAGTGGTTTGTCTGGGTATCCGTCACCGTGAGTGTGTACTCGACGTCGGTGGCTGCAGCGGAATATATCCAGAAGTGGTTGTTGAAACTGCAGGCGTCGAGTGCCTTGATCACAAACTCGACGTTACTGGGATCATCAAAATAGAAGATTCCTGTATCGCCGCCTCCGAGCAACCCCCCGGACATCGCGGCGCGCGGGCCGTTGGTGAATTGGTTGCTCCACTCGATGTCTGCCCTGAAACGGCCATCGTTGAGGCAAAGGGACGTGCTTGATGGGGAACAGTCCGTCTTGTGAGCGGTAGCTTGGCCAAAGTCGGTGAGGGTCTCGCCGTCATCACCAGAGCAATAGACGTCGAAGAAGACTTGCTTCATCCCGTTGGGTTGCGGCACCAAGTTGATGCGATCAAGTGCCGAGTGCTCGTTGCGGGGCAGGCCTCCGACGGCTGGACCACAATCAAAGAACCCGTTTGTTGGTTCACACCAGTAGTCACCGTTACCGCCGAGGCTCAGTGAAGCGCCGGAGCAATTGCCGGTTGGGTTGACAAAGAACGACTCGAGCGTGGGCGGGTTGCTCGTGTTGTCAATGACGAAGTGGCCCATGTCAAAGTTCCAAAACTCGCGACCCTGAGCATGTGTGGGACTGACGATCGCGGCGACCAAGGCACAACAGGCAAACAGAGTCGCAGTGCCGTGTTGTGCGAACTGGTTGGGGATTCTGCGGTTTGATGACATGAGAGGGCTCCTCGAAGTGGCGGTGGTGGAAAGGCCGAAGCTACGGACGCGAGATCGGATTTCGCCGGTCTTCTGTTCATGCGACAGATCGCTAGCAATACCGCCACCTCGCCACCAGCAACGACCTTCGCCGGGTGGCCCGGGGCAAATAGGAGCGTGGATCGGAGGAGAATCGGCTCCAAGTCGGTCACCGGCCTCTTGAGACGGGAGGGTACAAGCCGGGCAATGGGGAAAGCCGGCTGCGAGACGGGTCCCTCCCCGTTAGAACGATCCGAGCGGATGGCCTGTGTGGATCGGCAGAAACACTCCTTCTTCGCCCACCCTTGTCGATTGGCTTTCTGCTTCTCCTCGAGGTGGGTTTCGCGTCATCAGCCTCTGATCACTAGCGGCCAGTCACCGACGGTGTTAGCCACGCCAGCTCAGGGTCTTTCGAGGCCCCCTTCTTGCGTCGTCGATGACGCTAGCCCGTAAGACGATGAGAAGCCGGTTGCTGGGACACCTGCGAACCCAGGTGCCGAGCAGGCCATCCTTGACAACCCGAAGCGGCAGTGCTCTTCGAAGCTGAGAGCTGAATCCTAGGTCGGGCGCTATTCAACCGAGACCATGGCCTGCCATGTACCCAGCCAGGAAGGTTCTCGGCCACGGTAACGGACAACCGGAGCCAGCTCTTCAACCATGCTCGACGGCAACTGAGACTCCCGACCCTCTGCGGGAGCCTCAGTCAGGGGCGCCCCAATCTAGGGGCTGGTTGCCGACCACGCAGAGGTACTCCCCGATTCGAACCCATCTGCGAAGAAGGCTCCTAGCATCCCAAACCCGGCTCTAGCTGCTTGATGCTCAATCCCGGTAAAACCCTCGTTGGCAATCAAAGCGTCTTCCACAAAATCGACATCAATGTCGTCCGCAGAACCTAAGTTGTCGTCTGGCCCCACGCCGACCGTGCCCGCCAAATTGCCACCTTGATCCTGAATGGCCGAGATCTCATTGAACTGTTCGGTGTGCCAGTTGCCCAGGAAGTGACCGGCTTCATGCGCGGCGATATTACCCACGCCTTGGCCGACGAGATCGGTCTGTGTCGCTGCGCCGGCCAGGCCAAACTGGTTTAGTGAGTTGGGGCCCGCGCCCGGTTGGCTCAGCAAGTCGAGCAGGACGACCGCGGTGTCTTCGAGACCAAAGTTACCCGTATCGATTGAACTGGCAATGCCGATCGTCGAAATACCCAACTGACTGATAGATCCACCGATGATTAATCGACTCGTGTTTGCAGGCACGGTAGGTGTAACAGCGTCATAGATGAACCCAGGGTCGCCGTGATCGCGCGAGTTAAGCAACGTGTACTCTGTGCTGGGGCTGGTAGACCTGAGGCTGTCCAGAGTCTCGTCAAGGCTCGCAAGAATGGAGTCGATAACCGCGTCCTCTTGGCCAGCCAAACCCCACCCGGCAAGAAAACTCGACAGAGGAGATAGCACAGCAGGATTGTTCCCGCTGCCCCACCAGAAGGGCGCATTCACGGTCTGGCCGTCGAAGTCGACAAAGATGACCTGCGCCGTATTGGTGGTCTCAGTCTTTGCTCTAAACAGTTCCGCCATGAGGGTGTAGGCATTACCACCCGCATCCGTGGGTCGAACGCGGATGTAGTGCACCCCATCTTCGGCTGCGACATTGGAGGTCTCCACGGCGCCCATGGGAAGATCGTCGGTCGGCTGAATAAAGCTGACGGAACCGGTCGATCCGAACCGTTCGATGCCGTTGGGGTCGATAATCGAAAGGCGCATACCGGAGATGTCAGACGCCACCCCAAGAATGTCCCCGGCGTTGAGTTCGACAGAGAAATAGTCGTCAGTAGTTGGCCCAGCATCGGTGGTGCCCATGATCAGGGTATAGGTGGCAGCTGGCGACGGGCCGAAGCTACCTAGGCCATTCGCGGTCACCTGAGAGTTGTTGTCTTCCGTCTCAACGGTTAGCTCCCCGCGGCGGTTCAGACGACGTTGCTCGTCTGCTCTGTCCTCACCTACAAAGCGCCGCACGGCATCCCAGTATCGGAAGTCTGGATCCACCCCAACCGGCAGAAAACTCACATAGGGGTTTGCCGATTTCGGGGTCTCCTGGGCCAGATCGGCCCGGGTGAGGATCGGCCGTTCCTTCTCTGTGCCGTTGATCTGAGCTGCAAGCATCGGAGCGAGCAGGCTCAAAACCACGGTGGCGATCAGGAGTAGCCCGGAGCGGGGTCCGGCCCCGGCTCGTTTAGCTGGTGCCATGCGGGCATTCTGAAACTGGTGAGAAATCGAGTTCTTCATTAATCGTGTACTTCCTATTGGTTGCTGTCGTCGAACCAGCGACCGATAGTGCCAAACGGCCCGCAGTCTTCTAGCTGGTCATAATGAGCGATATCGCATGGCTGGAACTTCGGCCGTGCAAGAGCTGACTGCTCTGAGGACCGCACCCTACACCGCTTCAACCAGGGCGGCCAGCGGTCAATCGCCTTACCAATGCGGGCACAGCACCGGTCGGATTGAACCTAGCCGTTCCGACGCAGTTACTTCTCAGCGTCATGGCAGTTGACGTTTGTCCGTTCTCCCCTTCCGAGGCGCCCGCAGCGCGCTGGGCTCCCACGGGATACAAGCAACGAGCAGCAGCGACCGTGAGGCTGGGGTGCTCTCGGCACGGATCCCGATGGAGGCGACGGCCGGATTCGAACCGGCGAATAAGGGCTTTGCAGGCCCCCGCCTTACCACTTGGCCACGTCGCCGCTGGTTGAGTACCGTCCTCGACCGCGAGGATCATTCGGGCCTCAGCTAGTGCCAAGCGCTAAGACGCGAAAGATGAACTGGAGCGGGAAACGAGATTCGAACTCGCGACCCCAACCTTGGCAAGGTTGTGCTCTACCACTGAGCTATTCCCGCTCGGGACGCGAAGGATATGGACCCACCTTAAGACATGTCAAGGCGTGTGGGAGCCTGTTTCAACTTTCTGCCCAAACTAGGGGTCCTGGCCCGACCCAAAGGCGTTGGCAAACAGCCCGCACGCCCATTCCCGAGGGGCCAGATCCTTTGAAATCGCCACCGCAACCACATCGAACCGACACTCTGGTTGATCCGCCCAGAGTTGGTCGTCGTTGGCTAGGTAGGCCTCTGCGGCCTTCCACAGCCTTCGCTGCTTCTGTTCATCGACTGCGCGCTGCGCACCACCGTAGTCCCTGCTCGATCGCGCCTTGACCTCGATGAAGCACAGGGTCTCGCCATGCCAAGCAATGATGTCGATCTCGCCGCGGCCAGTCTCGACATTGCGAGCCTGGATCCGGTAGCCGTGCAATTCGAGAAAGCGCACCGCTCGCTCTTCCGCAGCTCGCCCAATGCTGGTGGTCGATCCCGTAGGCCCCGCAGAACCGTCGCGGGCCAGAGTCAAGCGCGCTTCCAGGTGGTCCCCGAAGGCCCGTCTTCGAGTACGATTCCGGCCGCCGTCAGCTCGTCTCGCAGGCGATCAGCTTCAGCGAAATCCCGATTGCTGCGAGCCGCCGCCCTGGCAACGATCAGGCTCTCGACGTCTTCGGCGCTCAATCCATCCTGGTCCTCAGGCGCGGCCTCCCCGACCTGCCAGTCCTCGGCCTTGAGGGTGCCGAGCACTGAGTCGGCAAAGTCAATCGCCTCCTCGACGGCGCGGGCTCCTGCGACCGAGACCGGTCCCGCGTCCAGTTCGCGATTGACGCCCCGGACAAACTGAAAGACTTCACCGTGAGAGCCGGACAGGTTGAGGTCATCGCCAATAGTGGCCTGAAAGGCACTCCGAAAGGCATCAGCGAGTTCTTGTAAGCCTCCGCCCTCTGCGCTCTTTGAGGTCGCGCGAGCTAGCCGTGTGCGCATCTCATCCAGGCGACGCAACGCAGCCACGGCCTGCTCGGTCGACTGAAAGGTGAAGTTGAGTTTTTGGCGGTAGTGCACCGAGGTGAATAAGTAGCGCACCGCCCGTGCGGAGATGCCGCGCTCGGCCAGGTCGCTGAGCAGATACTGGTTGCCCAGCGACTTGGACATCTTCTTGCTGTCTACCAGCAGATGCTCCGCATGCACCCAATAGCGCGCGAACGCGCCATCCGCCGAACATTCTGATTGCGCGATCTCGTTTTCGTGATGCGGAAAGATGTTGTCGACTCCGCCGCAATGCAGGTCGATGTTGGTTGCCAGCAGATCTCTGGCCATCGCCGAGCACTCAATGTGCCAACCGGGCCGTCCTTGACCCCATGGCGACTGCCAAGCGGGCTCGCCTTCCTTCGCTGCTTTCCATAGCACGAAGTCGCGTACGTCGTCCTTGGTGTACTCGTCGCTGGTGACCCGTTCACCTTTGCGCATCTGCGACAGGTCCACGCGCGACAGTCGCCCATAGTCTTTGAACGACTCCACCCGAAAGTAGACCGAACCGTCGCTCTCGTAGGCGTGGTCTCGTTCGATCAGAGTCTCGATCATCGCAATCATCGGCTCGATATAGCGCGTTGCCCGGGGGTAATGGTGAGCGCGCTGCGCGTGCAGCAGGTCGAGGTTCTCGAAGAAAGCCTCAATGTGCGGCTCTGTGACCTCATCCAGGGTTAGCCCGGTCTCCATGACCTTGGCAATGATCTTGTCCTCGATGTCGGTGAGGTTCATCACGTGCGCAACCGAGAACCCAAAGAGTTCGAGAGCACGCCGCAGCACATCCTCAAAAATGAAGCTCCGCAAGTTGCCAATGTGAGGCGCGTTGTAGACCGTTGGTCCGCAGGTGTAAAGGGTGACCTTGCCTGCGACCAGCGGCTCGAAGTCCTCGACCGTGCGCGTGAGTGTGTTGTAGATCTTGAACTGCATCTTGAGTACCCTAAAGCTCGACGATCGATCCTTGGGAATGGAACATCAAAGAGGTGACTGTGAGTGGCTGACGCAAGTTTTGCCCCCAGTTGCCTAGCCCGAGGGGTCGCCCAATGACCGGTGCCTCTTGCCGAGCTGTCCAGCTATCAAGGACTCGCTACTAACGGTTCAGTTGCCTAGGCCCCAGCTACTACTGAACTGTAGCCAATGGCTTACCTGCCAACGCCCTAGTTAACTGTGACCGAACCGCCGATCCAGTCCAGTCCGCCGATGATCGCCGAGCTGGCTTGCGTGCCCTGTTGGTTCTCAAAATCGAGCCTGCCAGTTCCGCTCGTACCTACAGTGAAAGTGATCGTCAACAGCCCGCCAGTGCCACTGAATCCGGAGGCGGCACCAATGCGAGCTAAGCCCATCACCAAACGACCCGATTGTTGGAAGACTTGGAACGAGGTCATCTCCCCACCCGCGAATACAGTCAGCTCGGAGGCTGAATCGAAGGTCAACAGTGCGGCCGGATAGACCAGATCGAAGGCCACGCCGTTGAGGTTGTTGACGTCGGTGGCGGTGACTGTGAAGGTGACTTGCTGCCCGCTGGTATCCGCGCTCATCGACAAACTCGGTGAAGTGGCACCGCTATCAGGCGTGTAACTGACGGGCGCCGTTGGAGGCACCGGAGGCGGCTGAGTGGGCGGCGCTGGTCCGCCGCCTCCACCCCCACCACCGCCGCCGCAGGCGAGCAACAATGAGCTACTGACGATGGCGACCGCGGCCAGCCTTTGAAGCGTACGCGACAGTGCGCGAGATGGAAGACCTGGAACAAGGGGCATGGTGTTGGACTCTGCTGGTTCTAAATCGTTGAAGTGAAAGCGCTAAGCCGGAGGTTCGTAGGCGTTAACCCACCACCGAGTTTCGATCGGCGGACTAGGCCGCAGCCAAGCGTTTCAGATGTCGGCGGCCGCGTTCCTTGCGCAGGCCACGCAGCCGGTCGACGAACAGTATCCCGTCGAGGTGGTCAACTTCATGTTGAATTACTCGCGCCAAGAAGTCGGTCGCTTCCAACTCAAACTGCTCGCCGAGTGCGTTGTGAGCGCGTAACAATAACCGAGTGGCACGCGGGACCTTCTCGGTGAAATCCGGGATCGACAAACAACCCTCAGAATCCATCAACCTGCCCTCGTCTTCGACGATAACGGGATTGATCAACACGTACTCCTGGGAGTCTTCCCCGCCCGGATCCGGGTTCACTACAGCAATCCTGAGTGAAACGCCGACTTGCGGAGCGGCAAGGCCCACACCAGGCGCCTCGTTCATGGTCTCGATCATGTCGGCCACCAGCTGGCGCAATTCGTCGTCGAACGCCTCAACAGCCTTGGCCGTCGCCCTCAGCACCGGGTCAGGGTAAAGGCGGATCTGCAACACACTCATCGATCGAAGCTCCTAGAGGCGATTGACCAGTCGCACGATTTCGTCGTCGTTGTGTTGAGAGCGAAGCGCGTCGATGAGACCTCGAGGATCTTGGTTGCCGGCCAGCGCCACTTCAAAGCCAGACCGATCCAGCCTGAGCACCGTGCAATCGGTCATTGCGATTAACGAGGCTGGCCACGCCGTTTGGTCGAGCAGAGCCTTGTCGCCCAAGACGTCGCCAGCGCCGAAGGACCTGAGCGCAACGACTCCGCGTGACCCGAGCCGCCGCACTTCGACTTCTCCCTCGCACAGTAGGAACAACGCCGAGTCGAGTGCTCCTTCGGCGATCAGACGCTTGCCCGAAGCGCACCGCTGAATCTGCATTCCGTGAAGGATGCGGATCAGTTGATCGTTGGCAACTGAGTGGATCCACTCGGTGGCCGATAGCAGCTCCCAGACGCCATCCAGCTGCAGCTGACTGGTCCGTTGTTCGGTCTCGTCAACCTCACTGCCGTCGCCCAAGGCTTCGAGTGCTCGGCTGCGAATCATGTCGAGGCGCTTGCGACGCTCCATGCGTTGCACGCGGGCTTCGATCTCCGGGCGGTCGGGAGAGATCTTTTGTGCGCGTATCAAGGCGGCATTTGCCCGGTCGGTGAAACCGCGCTGCAGGAATTCATCGGATGCGCCTAGATACTCACCCACTGCGGCGTCCCCTAGCCCCTGTCGCCGCAACACATCACCCAGCTTCATGCGCAACTGCCCATCGGGATGATCTCGCAACTGCGCTTTGATCATTTTCTCGGCAGACTCATAGTCGCGCAGCATGATCAAGTCATCAATTGAGTGGGCGCGGGGCTGTTTCTTTTTAAAGAACTCCATAGGTACATCCAAGGCGCCGCTCGGCCGGCAGGATCGCGAGATATCTCTCGATCTTGGACCAGACCACCGCGGCCGCTGGATCTAAGAGGATATTGCGGTCGAGCCAACCTAGCAACCCATATTCCAATACACACTGCCGTCCTCAGACCAGGACACCCTCGGGTCCAGCGGTGGACAGCTCCCAACACCGGCCGCCCAGATTCACAAGCTCTAGCGGAGCCAGATGATCCATGCAGGAGCACGCAAAACCCTGAAATTCCTGGGCTTTGCGTCGGTTACACTGGTTGAGTTCCGAGATTGTGCACGCAACTTGCAATCAAAGGGCTTTGTGTGGCGCAAATTGGCCACGCCAAACACTTCGGAGGTCCTACTCAATGCGGTCCACTCGCTTTTGCAACGATACTAACTCGAACCCAATTGGTTCCTCATACCGCCTGCTTCTTGTCAGCAGCGTCGCCATACTTCTTGGGCTCATAGCGCCCGCCAGCGTCTTTGCAGAAGATGCTGAAGAAGAGATTAACGGCCGATACAGCTTCCTTCGCGTCGTCGAAGGAACTCCCAATCTGCTCAACGCCGACGGCTCCGAAGAGACCGAGGCAGTGGCCAACTATCCGGTCCTCACTGGCGATCGGCTGCTGCTTCCCCGTCGTTCTCGTGTAGACCTCGTCCTTTCGGACGGCACCCAGCTCGCACTCGGCGAGAACAGCGAGATCTTGTTCGAGAACCTGAGCGGTTCTCCTGACGGGCGCTCCGATAGCGAAGGCACTCTCCTCAACCTGGTTGAGGGTGAGGCCTATCTCTCGGTAGGTCTGGACCGCACCTCGGACTACTACCCGGTCTTGGACACCGCGAACACACGCATCTACATCCAAGAAGATGGTGACTACTCGGTAGAAGCGACGGCTCGAGAATTCACCCGCGTTTCGGTCTACAACGGATCTGTCGAGATCCTCACACCGGTTGACTCCGTCATCCTGCGATCAGGAGATGCCGCGACCTTCGATGGTACCGATGCGCACGTGACGCGTTTTTCAGCCGATGGCGGTTCTGCGCTTGTCGCTTGGGCTGGCTCAACCGAAGAACAGTACACCCGCACCTCAAGCGACTACGTCGATGAGCCGCTCTCAGGCACCGGTCATCTCGACAACAACGGCGACTGGGTAACCATCGACACCACTACCGTTTGGAAGCCCCGAGTCGAAGCCTCGTGGCGCCCTTACAACCAAGGTCGATGGGCTCACACGCCGAGCGGTCTCTACTGGGTCTCGGCCGATCCTTGGCTGCCAGTGACCTACCGCTACGGTTCTTGGGACCTGCACTCGCGCTACGGCTGGGTGTGGTACCCCGGCTACCGCTATCGTCCCGCGCATGTCTACTGGTACTGGGGTTCAAGCTACGCCGGTTGGGTGCCAAGCGGCTACTACAACCGTCACTACCGTGATCGCTACGCAGGATTCGGCTTCCGCACAGGAGTGTTGGGCTATGCCGGCTTCCGCTGGGATCCCTTCTACGACTGGACGTTCTGTCCTGTCGGGCGCTTCGGCTATCGCGGATCCTCTCGCTACTACGAACGCGGTCGGACCCTTGGCGGACGCGGCGTCCGGCTTGATCGAGGCATCATCGCGACCAGCAGTCATGGCGTAACTCGGGACAGTTTTCGTCGGCCTGCGCTGATCGGCGCTGCGCTCGAACGCGGTTGGCGAGCTGATCGACCCGATGAAAGATTGACTGACGTGACGTCGGTCGTGGCCAAGCGGGAACTCACTCCCCAGCTTCGCAGTGCACTACTCACTCGTGAGGCAGCACCTAGCGACTTCGGTCGCGGCAGCAGTCGCACCAGGACCGGCGGTGCCACTGGCTCTGCGACCGCAGTCCGCCGGATCGCGGATCCGAGTGCAGCTGTCTCTAGAGGTGCCACAACTCGAGATAGCGGCGCGGCCTCTAGCGCCACCAGGTCTGGTACGTCGTCACGCGGCGCAGCTTCAGCAACGCGCAGCGGTAGCTCAACTCGTAGCGGTTCATCCACTACCCGCGTGGTTCCGTCAGGACGGTCGGGCTCGGAGGGTGCGTCGGGGAGTTCGAGTTCGCGAGGCGCGGTGCGTAGGCCTTCGACCCCCGCGGTCCGCCCGTCAACAAGACCTTCATCTACCCGGCCATCAACAACCCGAACGCCGACGACCCGGCCTCCGGCGAGTAGCAGCCGCTCGACCGGTTCGAGTAGGGGCGCTTCACCCGCTCGTCGGGTGATCGACGGCGCGGGCAGCCGGTCCAACCGCCAACCAACGACGCGGCCACCCGCCACCACGCGCAGCACCCCAACTGCCGCACCCAGCTCGCGGGCAAAGCGGCCGCCGTCCGCTCCAGCAGCTCGCAGTTCAAGTCGATCGTCGACCCGCCCCAGCACTCGACCACCTGCATCATCGAGCCGCAGCAGTAAGCCCCCAGCTGCCCGCTCGGATTCGAGGTCGAGTTCGCGGACCACGATCAAACCGGCAGCTAGGCCCGCCCCTAAACCCAGCCGGCCACCAGCCGCAACCCGCTCGAGCAGCAGTCGCAGCTCGAGTGCTCGCCCACCGGCACGCGCGTCGCGCCAGGTGCAACGCAGCGCTCCTGCGAGCAGACCGTCGGCTCAGGCACCCGCGCGATCGAGTTCGCGGGCGTCGAGTTCCCGAGCGTCTAGCTCGCGGTCCTCGACTTCGCGGTCCACGACTTCGCGGTCCACGACTTCGCGGTCGGCGCCTCGATCGACAGCTAGGCCGTCCGCGCGCCCTGCCTCGCGCCCCGCAACTCGGACAAGTTCCAAATCGTCCAAGAAGCCACCCGTCGACCCTTAGCCACTGATCGCAACGATCTGCGTATTTCTAGTCGAGGTCACCCCAGACCTCGACTAGACTCTCGCCAGCATGCGCTGGTCGACATTTGGGCGAAGCCTCTTTCGGGTGCTCTTCATCATTTACTGCATAGAAGCGGGTGTCCTGCTGACTCTCGCTCCGTGGCGCGAGCTGTGGCCGCGGCTGATTGTCGAATTGCCCTTCGATCGGCTCCGCTCTATCTTGATGCTGCCCTTGGGACGCAGCATCGTCACCGGTTTCGGGTTGGTACACATGGTCTGGGGATTTCACGACCTCAACCAGTTGATGGGGCGTAGGCGGTCAACCTCGACAGCCCATTCCAGTGCCGGCGTGGACGTTCGCAACCTTCCACGGTAGATTGGCTACGGTAGATTGGCCCGCCAACACTCACCCCCTCCACCTCGGGTTCTCGCGATCACTCCGGAGCGCCTCTCGGAATCCCGAGAACTTGCACAGCGTTGGATTAGGGCCGTGTTGACAGGAATCGCCGACTCTCGCTTGGCCATGAACGCTGTCGCGATTCAGATCCGCGATAGGCGCGCTGATCGTCAGCAGCTGACGGAACTCGCGCTGGTCTTAAAGGCGGCTTGCGCTCCGACCAAGGTAAGGCTAGTGCTCAATGGTGATCGTGCGCTCGCCTCTGACCTTAGCCTCCACGGCGTTCATCTAACTAGTGCTCAGCTGAGGCGTCTTCACCAACCCGACCAACCCGACCAACCCAACCAACCCGACCACCCCGCAGAATCGAACCCAGCCCATAGTTGCCCACTGCTGGGTGCGTCGTGTCACAGCTTCGAAGAACTCCTTCTGGCCGAAGCAGCCGGCGCTCAGTACGCCGTTCTTGGCCCCATCTTCGACACGCCGAGCAAGCGACCCTACGGAGCCCCGCTAGGCGTTCGAGCGATCGAGCTGGCACAAGGCCGCCCCGAGCAGCTAAAACTCTTCGTGCTCGCTTTGGGCGGTATCAACATCGACACTGGCACCCAGGCGCTCACGGCTGGCGCCGATGGACTGGCCGCGATCCGCAGCTTCACCACTTCGACCTGCACCACGCAACTCTGTAACCTAGTCGCCGACCAGGCATCGCCCCGTCTTCCACCAACTGACAGTGGCCTGCCGCCAACGCTCCGTTAGTTGCGTCTGCAACCCCTCAGGAGGGCACGCCACCCCGTGTGACTAGCTCTTGTTGCGTTGGATCTTGGCCCAGGTATCGCGCAAGGCGACAATACGATTGAACACGGGCCGCTCCGGGGTTCCATCAGGATCAGCAGCGAAGTAGCCAGTGCGCTCGAACTGAACCTGCTCACCGGCCGCGAGGTCGGCTAGCGCTGGCTCAACGAAGGCTCCGTCCAGAACTGTCTTCGAGTCCGCCCGAATCTGCTCGTTCAACGGTCGCTCGTCGCTAGCAGGATCCTCCACCTCGAACAGCGGTTCATAGAGTCTCACTTCGGCCGCTACCGCGTGAGCAGCACTCAACCAATGCATGGTGCCCTTGACTCGACGGCCATCCGGAGCCGAACCACCCCGCGTTTCGGGATCGTAGGTGGCGCGCACCTCGACGATCTCCCCCTCGTCGTTGTGAACGCAGCCGGTGCAGGTGACCAGGTATGCCGAGCGCAGCCGGACCTCCCGGCCCGGGCCCATGCGAAAGAACTTCTTAGGCGGATCTTCCATGAAATCGGCACGCTCGATGTAGAGCTCACGGCCGAACGCGACCTTGCGAGTGCCAGCGCCCTCATCCTCTGGGTTGTTGATCAGATCCATGTCTTCGAACTGATCTTCGGGATAGTTCTCAATCACCAGCTTGATGGGATCAAGCACTGCCATTCGTCGTAGCGCATCGCGATTCAGCTGTTCGCGGACGCAATGCTCAAGCAACGACAGATCGACCGTCGCGTCACGCTTGGTCAAACCGATCCGCGAGCACAAGTCGCGCAGCGATTCTGGGGTGTAGCCCCTTCGGCGTAGTCCGGCGAGCGTCGGCATGCGTGGATCGTCCCATCCATCAACATGGCCGTCCTTGACCAATTCGATCAGCCGACGCTTTGACAACAAGGTGTAAGTCAGTTTGAACTTGGCAAACTCGATCTGCCGCGGGCGATTCCTGAAGCTCACGCCAGCGGCGATGAGTTGATCGAGATACCAGTCGTAGAGCGGGCGGTGATCCTCGAACTCCAGTGTGCACAGCGAGTGGGTGATGCCTTCGATCGCATCAGATTGGCCGTGGGCCCAGTCGTAGGTGGGATAGAGGCACCACGCGTCGCCGGTGCGATGGTGCGTTGCGTGGCGGATGCGGTACATGATCGGATCGCGCAGGTTCATGTTGCCTGACGCCATGTCGATCTTGGCTCTCAGGACGTGCGCACCATCCGGAAACTCCCCTTCCCGCATCCTGCGGAAGAGGCCGAGGCTCTCGGTGACCGACCGGTTCCGGAACGGACTCTCCTTGCCTGCTTCGGTCCACAGACCGCGATACTCACCAACCTGGTCCGCTGGAACGCTATCGACGTAGGCCTTGTCGGCCTCGATCAGCAGGATCGCCCACGCGTAGAGCTGTTCAAAGTAGTCGGACGCGAAGAACTCTCGATCATCCCAATCGAACCCCAACCAACGCACATCGTTTCGAATGCTATTGACGTACTCGGTGTCTTCTTTGAGCGGGTTGGTGTCGTCAAATCGAAGGTTCGCGAGGCCGTGGTTCTCCTGCGCGATGCCAAAGTTCAAAGAGATCGACTTAGCGTGCCCGATATGAAGGTAGCCGTTGGGCTCAGGCGGGAACCGAGTGTGGATCGTTGCGCCACCACCGTGAAGATGATCTTCGACCGTTTCCCTGACGAAGTCTTTGCCTGGCTCGGAGGGCGTGCCGTTTTTGGATTGAGCGTTCGGAGTATCTGTAGCTGCGGTCATGGTTTGAAATGCCTGCGTGGAGTCGTCATGTTCGGAGGAAGGTTAAGCTCTGTGGAGGTGCCGAGAGGGCGCGATACGGACCACTCGACAGGTGTCTCAGGAGAGTCCGTCGGTGCCTTTGGCGGAGCGGAGTATAGCGACCCGAGGGCACATGAACCGACGCTGCTGTTGCGCCTTTGGCAACTGCTTGACGCCACTTGCATACAGAGTTTCTAATGCGTCACACCCTTGGGCGAGTCAGTCTGTCGAGGGATGCAAACGCTCAACAAGAGGTACGCGGCGCTGCAACGCCGCAAGGAGGTAGAAGGCCTCCAGTCGCCAACGCACTCTCCATGGCGGATTCCATTCGCCGGCGAGTACTGTGCTGAGCGCATCCGGTACGTTTAGAGTCTCGCGTCGCTGACACAACAAGTCGCGCATCCCCGGCTTGTAGAACTGAAGAACGAACCGGCGAAAGAACTTGTAGCGACGGCGCTGGGTGGATTCGTAGTGCCGCTTCACCGACGCCGAGCGGCCTTCACCGCTGAGTAGAGCCCAGACAGCATCCGACAGCTCTGCGCCCGATGACAAAGCGAGGTATACCCCAGTCGAGAAGACCGGATCAACAAACGATCCAGCGTCACCCACCAACGCCCAGCGCTCGCTGATGTACTGGCTGGCTCCGTATCCAAAGTCTGCTAGACCAAACACCTCAGAAACTCGGCGACTTTCCAGCGCCTGAGGCTGCAAGAGAGTGCTGGTCTCGAGCGCTTCCTCCAAACGACGCTCTCGCTCAATCCCCTGCGCCGCTCGCTCCTTCGGTTGAACCAAGCCAACACTCACTCGATCCTCACTCAGCGGAATGATCCAGAGCCAGCCAAGATCCCGGCGCGAGATCACTTGGATGTTGCCGCGGGGAACGGCGGCTGGCCAGATCCAGTTGTCATAGTGAGCGAAGCTCGCCAAGTTGACTAGCTCAGGGTCCGGCTGCCTGAGTCCTAGGCGCTTGGCAAGGAAACCGGACTGGCCGGAGGCGTCAACTACGAAGCGCGCGACGACCGTCTCCGGCGCGCGAGCGCCGCCTTCGTGATCGCGGATCACCGCTACCGTTGCCGAGTCAGAACTGAACTTGAGATCGCGCACCCGACAGCCCTCGACCACTGTGACTCCAAGCTCCCTAGCGCGTTCGAGCAGAAGTGCGTCGAATTGAGCGCGAGGGACCTGGAGGGCATCAGGCTCAGGAGAGCACAGAGCATCCTGAAACTTGATTGAGCAAAATGCGGTTTGCGCAGGGCTATCCTGCACGATCAATTGTTCTGGTTGTCGACCGCTGGCGGTCATCGCAGCCACCGCATCCTCGAAGAGGAAGCTTGCTCCGGGCTTCGTGGTCCAACCTTGCGCTCGACAGCGATCAAGAATGTTCAGGCGTTCGAGGATCGCATTGCCGCGCGGCAGCAACGACTCTCCGACGTGGAAACGTGGGAACACCTCTCGTTCACACAGCATCACCTCAAGCCCACGTTCGGCGAGAAGCGCCGCACAAGTGGAACCAGCCGGACCGCCACCGATGACAAGAACGTCCACCGTCGCCGCGACGCCGTTTGCGGGGCTGCGCACGGCGCTCACTGCAGTAGCCCCTCGCGAAACTGTGGTGCAGCCACCGCAGCGAGGTTCCTCTTGCGTTCTTCAAGATCGCAACCACTCAGTTGCGCTACCCCGTATTCGGTCACCACGGTGTCGACGTCGGTGCGCAGCAAGGTCGCACGACTGCCTGAACCGAGCGAGCGAACAATCCGCGAGCGTTGTTGTCCCTTGGCTGTCGCAGGCAAAGCAACGATCGATCGCCCTCCAAGCGACAAGGCGGCACCGCGCGCGAAATCGACCGAGCCACCGGTCCCGCTCACTTGCCGATCGCCTATCATTTCGGCGTTGACTTGGCCTTGCAGGTCGACCTCGATCGCAGAGTTGATGCTCACCAGATTGTCGATCGAGGCCAGAACGCGAGCGTCGTGGGTGTAGTTGACAGGTCGTAACGCCACCGCGCCCGAGGTCGCTGCCCATTGTTCAAGGCGTCGATCACCAAACACGAAACCGGTAACAACGCGGCCACTATCTAAGGTCTTCATCGAACCATTGAGCACCCCCGCTTCGGCCAGATCAGCGACTCCTTGGCTGATCATGCCCGAGTGGCACCCGAGGTTCTGGTGGTCCTTCAGGCTCAACAAGACAGCGTCTGGAATCGCCCCAATCCCCACTTGAATGCAATCGCCATCGCGCACCAAAGCCGCAACATTCTTGCCAACCGAGAGCGCGGTCGATGACGGTTCAGTCGCAGTGAATGGAGGCCGTGAGATCGCCTCGCAGCGCCCAACGATCAGGTTCTCCATAACCCGAGGCGCATCCTCAACGAACAGGCCGTCCTCCTCCTCCACTTCTACCAAGATTCCCTTGGCAGCCTCCGACGCAGCGACTTGGAAGTCGACCCCCATGCCGTATTGCAGTCCGCCGTCTTTTGCGCGGACCGCTCTGAAGATCGCCAGGTCGAATGGACTCGCGCGAACCCAATCAAAGATGCGCCGATACTGCATCGGAACAAAGCAAGCCTCCTCGCGTTTGAGGAGGCCCGGCTCAACAAAGGTCACGTCTAGCCGTCCGTCAAGAACCCTCGGTAGCCGGTGGTTGAAGCCGGAAACGAACGAACACACCACGTGCTTGCCACGCAGCAGTTCTGGATCACGTTGGAGCTCTGCGGCCAGAGCAACCGGGAACCCGGTACCACCATTGATGAAAATCCGGTGTGCTTGTGCGACATGTTGGAGACAGGACTGCATGGCTTGATCCAAGACGAATTCTCTAACCTGGCTCAGGCTCTGAGCCATCAAAGTTGGTGACTGTGTGCCACCGCAGGATTTGAGGGCAGCGCAAGCCGCCGTTCACGGTTGGCAGAGTCTATGATGCCCCTCAGGCCCCGCTCCCACGGTCCACATTTCACACCCTCTTACAGGATCCGATTCACTCATGATCGATTGCCAGCGACCCAACGTTCAGCTGCCTCCCGATCAGCACTACCTGAATCTCGCCTACATGGCGCCACTCCACAGCAAGGTCATAGCGGCCGGTGAGATGGCCTTCAGGCGACAGGCGACTCCTTGGTCGCTGGGTGTTGACGCGATGTTCGCCGAGGTCGACGACCTTCGTACTCTCTTCGCGCGGCTCACCGGCATCCGAGAATCATCACGGGTGGCACTGATGCCGTCCGCTTCTTACGGCCTCGCTACCGCCGCCAACAACCTTGTGCCGCGAGCCGGCCAGAACATCATCGTGGTTGGCGATCAGTTTCCAAGCAACTACTACGCCTGGTCGCGAAGCTGCCGCGACGCATCAGCGGAGCTGCGAATCGTCTCAGCAGTTAAGGCCAAGAGTGGCATTCCCTCACGGTCTGCCGAGTGGAACCAACGGCTGCTAGAAGCCATTGACAGCCAGACAAGGGTCGTTGCGATTCCCAATGTGCATTGGTCAGACGGAACCTTGTTTGATCTCAAGGCAGTTCGAACCCGCACCAACGAGGTTGGCGCAGCGCTGGTCATCGATGGCACGCAATCCGTCGGCGCGGTCCCGATCGACGTGGGTGCCCTAAAACCTGACGCTCTCATCTGTGCCGGCTATAAGACCCTGCTCTGTCCTTACGGAACCGCCTTCGGCTATTTCGGCCCGCGCTTCGATGATGGCAAGCCGATCGAAGAGACATGGGTCGGTCGCGACAACAGCAGTGACTTTGCGAATCTGGTCAACTATCAAGAGACGTACCAACCGCACGCGCTGCGCTACGAGGCCGGCGGCCGCTCCAACTTCATCACCATGCCGATGGTAAGGGCGGCCCTGGAGTTGCTCTTAGAATGGACTCCCGCGGCCATCAGCGACTACTGTCGCGAACTCACCAAATCCCTCCCGGAACGACTGCGCGCTCAAGGGTTCTGGATCGAAGACACGTGCCACCGTTCACCGCAACTCTTTGGTATCCGAGTGCCGGACTCACAGGACGTGACTCAGCTCTTTCAGGTCCTTGAAGAGCGCAACATCGCAGTATCCCTGCGCGGCGACGCCCTGCGGGTCTCGCCGCATCTGTACAACACAGCGGCCGACATCGATGCCTTGGTCGAAGCGCTCGCGGTTTAGCGCCGCCGGCCGGTCGCGGCAGCTCTCTGCGCACAGCTCACTGGGCACACAGCGGGCACTGGGCACACAGCAGGCACTGGGCACACGAGTCGCTGAACCTACAGATCACCGGGCGACAAGTGCAAAGCCGGTCACACGCGCTTCAGGCCCGACCATCCAACCTTTGCCATCAACACCAAGGGCGACCGACCAGTGCGCTTCGTCGAGCCAACTCTCGAAGGTCTTGCCGCCGTCGACCGATCCCGCCGCTCCCCCTGGGCCCACGACGACGACGCGCTCCTGCCCTGGTCCGTTCCGGTAGTCAACCGCGAGACCGTACACCGGGCCTTCGAACGGAAGCACGCCGAGCGTGTCCCAACTCGCACCTTGATCACGGCTCGCGATCACGTTTGCTTGGAACCCAGTCATTGCACCCAGATCGCCACCGGCCACGAACCAAGCCGAGCCGGTCGGATCACGATCATCAACCGCCAGGGAAAAGGCTCCACCCGTATCTCCATTCGGCAGCGGCAGATCGTGCCAGGTCCAGGTTTGGCCGTAATCCGCGGTCACCACAATGCGTGGCTGCGGGCCAGCGCCTGTGACGATCCCACCCCAGCCTTCGCGCGCAGTAATAAGGCAATCGCCACTCGCTGCAAAGCCGCCCTCAGATGGCCGAGCAGCTGGAGTCGATTCGAGCCGTTGCCAGGTCTCACCGCCGTCTTGAGTGCCAAGGACGTACAGACGATCATCGACCGTGTCTCCGAATACCAAGCCGCGTTGCGCATCCCAGAAATCCATGCAGTCAAGGAAGACGGACTTCGCAGGTGGTTCGGAAGTGACCTGCTCGCTGCCCTTCCAACTGAGGCTCCAGGTAGAACCGCGATCGTGAGTCGTGTAGATGCGAGAGGCAGCTCCCTCTCCTGCTGCGAGTAGAACTGCTTGCTTTGCCGAGAGCGCCGCAATGTCTCGGAACTCCAGCAGCTGGTCGCCTTCTCGATCGAGAATCTGACCGATGACCCAGTCGGTTTCGCCAGACTTCTCCGACGGGGTTGGTCCGGCGACAGCGTAGCGACCATGAGTGCCACTTAGCCACACGGCATCTCCCTCAAGCGAGAAGCTCGCCGCTTGCAGGCGGAAGTCTGGGTCCTTGAGCTGGCCAGTTGCGATCGTGGCGACGGAGTTCTCTGGATCGCGCCCGACCTCAGGCTCGATGCCGCCGCTATCGGCCGGCGCATCCGCCGTGGCTCCCAATCCGCACGCCGCCAATCCGCAGGCTCCCAATCCGACAGTCAACCAGAACGCACCGATGGCTCTGTGGCCTGCACTCAGAGTCGATTGATTAGGAGGCACTCCTACGCGCGCCCCAGCATTGACTGTCGCGTCAGCAAACCGAGCTGGCTCAAGTCATTGATCGGATCCTCGATCGAGCAGGAGCCAAATGACGAGAAGAACGATCGTCGCGATCGTTCTATCTGCTCCACGGTCACCTCCCGATCGCGCCACACAATGCGCCGATGCGAGAAGCGAAAGGCACCGCCCTCAGACTCGCTCAACACCTCGACAAGTTCCTCATCAGCGATGGCACCGACCGCCAACAGCACAGACGCAAAGGTTAGGTTCAAAAACCCGTGCATCCAGCAGACAGGGCTATCCTCTTTGTAGGTCACGCGTTGAGGTCCCCGCAACGGATGGTGCAAGCCCGCCGTTGCCTTGAATGGAACGCCAAGGTCTTTGCACGCCAGTAAGAAGCGCGCAACCTCCCCTACCGATGGAAACGCCCTTGCCACGACCCCTCCCAGGCGAACTTTCGCTTCAGAGCCTGACTCCGCGATCGCGTGCACGCGATCGGACAACGCATCGTCAATCGGCACCTCGAAGAAGCCAACAACATCCTCCGGGACACGCGTCGCAAGAGGGCCGATTTCGGCCGCTTGCTTGGGAGGAACCTCGACCGCTGCTACCTGCATCCGCCCCAGCCAGCGCTTGCGCAGGGCCTCGAAATCCGCAGCGAGATCACCTGAAGGATCATCCAGAACTACACTCAACGACCAAGACTCGCCATCTCCGGCGGCAGGCAAGTAGTTCTCAGCGATGGCCTCGAGCTCCCCTAACCTACTGCGGCTGATGACGAAACTGCCTAGCATCCAGCTCTCAGGCCCGCGACGGGCTCGCTGATAGCGCGTAAGCGCCGATGGAAGGTCTAGGCTTGCGGGAGGAAACAACCCTGCGTAGTCGACAGATGACGCGAGCAGCGAGTAGAAGGCTGGTAGCTTGGTTCCTTCGAGGATCATCGAGCGCGGTACTCCTGAAGTATGGCCTGAGTGGACAGTATGGCCTGCTTAGACTGTGCGTTTCGGACCGAGGTCGCTGTGTGCACGGGTGCACCGACCCTGTACGCGGATGCAACGAAGACTAAGAGTCGATCGGTGCCTGTAAGAATGAGTCGAGATCAGCCTGGTTAACCAGTGGCTCGCCTGGATTCACGTTGTCGAGCTTGCCTTCGAGCACCCATCGCTCAAGCCGATCCACTTGCTCGAATAGATGATCGAAGCTATCAACATAGAAGAGCAGCGCCTGAAAGTGATCGATTTCGAAGTACTGATTGACCACCCATTCCAACTGGAAAGGATAGCGCTGGACTTGGTCTGATTGCAGCGAATGTTGGATCTCATCCGAAGAACTCAAGAGTCCCGAGCCGTAGACGCAAAGGCCATCCTTCTCAGGGTGCTTCATCAATCCAAATTCAACTGTGTACCAGAAGAAGCGGGCCATCGCCTTGATGATGCTCTCCATGGTTCGCAGCTGCACCGAATGGTCATCGACGGCCTGCACCTTGCGGGAGGCAGAGCGAGCCACCTCTCCGAAGCGCACCAGAATGTCCGAGAACCTCCGATCAGTGTGCATGGGCACATGCCCGGCCAGATCGTGGAAGATGTCCGGCTCCGGGAGATAGTCCAGAGCCTCACCATCGCGAATGGTAATCGTGGTCGGAAACTCTCGCCGTCTCAAGCAGTCAAAGAACAGGTAGGACGGCACGTACCCGCTGACCGGTTTGGACTGAAACGCAGACAGCGGCTCGAGGAATTGATTGATTTCCTCAAGCCGCGGAATGCGCTCTGGGTTCAGCGCAAGCCGATCCAGTCCATCGAGGAACCGTGGGTGCGCGAAGCGTCTCCACTTGGGCTCTAAAGCTGCATACAAGCGACGCCAGGTCTCCTGGTTGGAATCGCTGTACTGCTCGTACGGCTGGTGGATGAAGAGCTCACCGCGTTCGAGCGATTGTTCAATGAACGGGGCCTTCGTAGTTGTCAAGTCGCCTTGGATCGGCCCGGGCGCCGGGGTGCTGGTCTGCAACACGTGTATCCCTCTCAGTCGTTCTGGTTCAAATGCTGATTTGGATTCAGCACTCTCAAAATTCAAACGGTCCTGGATTCAGATTCACTTGGGCCCTAGATCATCATTCTTGGATTTCATCTGTGGCCCTCACCTTCATGCATCTCAACCTTCTACTCGTACAACTAGTGCGACTTGAGCCAACTCTTCGCGTAGCTTGCGTCCTCTAGCTCAAGTGCTTGACGGGTCAAGCGCAGTGGCCGGAAGGTGTCTACCATCACCGCCAGTTCATCCGTTCGCTGCTTGCCGATCGAACCCTCATACGTACCTGGGTGAGGCCCGTGCGGAATTCCGTTCGGATGCACGGTGAAGGATCCTCGCTCGATTCCCTTGCGTGACATGAAGTCTCCTTCGACGTAGTACAAGACTTCGTCTGAGTCGACGTTCGAGTGATTGTACGGAGCCGGGATCGATTCCGGGTGGTAGTCGAACATCCGCGGCACAAACGAACAGACCACAAAGCCGGGCCCGTCAAACGTCTGGTGAACCGGGGGCGGCTGATGAACGCGACCAGTGATCGGCTCGAAATCTTCGATATTGAAGGCCCACGGCCAAAGATGCCCATCCCAGCCCACCACGTCCAAGGGATGGTGACCGTAGCGAAATCGAGTGATCGCGCCACGAGCTTTGACGCGTACCTCGAACTCGCCCGCTTCATCGATCGCCTCCACTGACTCAGGACCACGAATATCGCGCTCGCAGTATGGTGAGTTCTCCAGGAACTGGCCGTAGTTGTTGATGTAGCGCTTGGGCGGCTCAATGTGACCGTAGGCTTCGATCACCATCAGACGCTGAGCGACGCCTTCATCAGGGACATGGCGCCACATCACCCCGGTGGGCAACACCAGATAGTCCCCCGGGCGGTAGGGCAAGTTTCCGAACTGCGTCTCGAGCCGACCCGTGCCGTCATGCACGAACAAGACCTCATCACCGTGCGCGAAGCGGTACCAATAGTCCATGGCTCGATCCGGACGTACCACTGACAGGGTCACGTCTTGGTTGCCCATCAAGGCGATCCGGCCCTCGACTGCGTCTCCTCCCTCCGCGACGTTGGCACCGAGAAGATGCCGATGGCGCAAAGGTCCCGCAGCTTCGTAGTCGAGCGCGAGATCATCCAGACTGCGCACCGTTTCGATCTCCTCAACCTGTGTCGGCGGACGTAGGTGGTAGAGGATCGACTGAATCCCGGCAAAGCCGTGAATACCCATCACCTCTTCGTGATGGAGGCTGCCGTCCGCCTTACGGAACTGCGTATGCCGCTTGTGCGGGATCGAGCCCAGTTGTCGGTAGTAGGTCATTGCTTAGCGTCTCCTAAACCTAGTTCCGGGTGTGTCTAGAGGTTGCCGCGAGCGTCTTGCTCGCGCTCAATCGCCTCAAACAACGCCTTGAAGTTTCCTTCGCCGAAACCGCGGGCGCCGTGGCGTTCGATCACTTCATAGAAAACCGTCGGACGATCTTCCACCGGTTGGCTGAAAATCTGGAGCAGGTAGCCGTCGTCGTCGCGATCGACCAGAATACCTAGCTCCGCAAGCTTGTCGGTGGGTTCGTCAATCTTGCCGACTCGACCCTCGAGTTCCTCGTAGTAACTGGTCGGAACCGACAAGAACTCAATGCCGCGGCTCTGCAGTTCGGTCACAGTCTGGATGATGTTCTCGGTTGCACAGGCGATGTGCTGCACGCCGGGGCCTTCGTAGTACTCAAGATACTCCTCGATCTGTGACTTGCGCTTGCCTTCGGCCGGCTCGTTAATCGGGAACTTGATCTTGCCCGATCCGTCCTGCATGACCTTCGACATCAACGCCGAGTATTCGGTCGAGATCGCTTCGTCGTCGAAGTGGACCAGCTGGCTGAATCCCAGGGTGTCGGCAAAGAAGTCGACCCAGCGGTTCATCTCGCCCAAATCGACGTTGCCAACGATGTGGTCGATGGCCAGCAGCCCAACCCCACCTTCGCCATTGGTGCGCCCAGATCGGGCAACAAATCCTGGGGCGTAGGTACCGCCGTAGTTCTCACGCTCGACGAACTTGAGCACGGTGTCTCCGTAGATCTTGATTGCTGATTCCACCAGCGCACCGTCACTATCCTCAGAGGCCGTCGGTTCCATCGCGCCCTCGGCGCCGCGTTCCACGGTGTTGCGAAACGCAGCTGCAGCATCAGGAACCTCAAGCCCAATCACACCGGCACCGTCGCCGTGGCGCATGACGTGCTGGCTGACCGGATGAGAAGAATGAATGGCAGAGGTTAGAACCAGCCGAATGTCACCCTGTTGAAGAACGTGTGACGCGGTGTCTCGCGAGCCGGTCTCGAGCCCACGGTAAGCGACCGTCTCAAAACCAAAACAGTGTTCGTAGAACTTGGCCGACTGCTTGGCGTTGCCGACATAGAACTCAATGTGGTCAAAGCGCCGAATCGGACAGTGATCCACTTCGGTGCTGAGTGGCGGTTGTGTGCCGGGCGAGCTGGTAGCCGTTGACTGAGAAGGGGTTGAATCTTGCATGGGGAGTCCTTCGGTATCTATCGATGGCGCGTGGCCAGTTGTTCAACTTGTCTAGCGATAGCGGCGACCGCGCCGTCAAAGAGTTCTGGGCTGAGCGTAGAGAACGACAGGCGCATCGACCGTTTCGCTCGGTCTGCGGCTCCGCTCCCAGGAAGTGAGAATGCGATGCCTGGCAGGAACGCGACCTGTTCTTGCTCAAGCGAGCGTTCAAGCAACGGCACGGACTCGATTCCAAGATCTGCGTTGAGTTCGAGCCAAGAGAACATGCCACCCCGAGGGCGTGTCCAGGTTGCAAAGGGGGTGAGGTGACGATCGAGCGCCTCTAGCAAGGCGTCTCGCCGTTGCGCGTAGACTCCGCGCACGTGGTTGAGATGATCGTCAAGGAAATCACCCTCAAGGACCGTGGAAACGGCGCGCTGTGTGAGGCCGGAGCACTCAAGATCTCCCGACTCCTTCACCACGCCGATACGCTCCGCGAGAGCCTCCGGCACAAGCATGAACCCGAGCCGCAGCCCCGGTGCAAGAATCTTCGAAAAGGAACTGAGATAGAGCGTCCATTCCGGAATGCGCGCCTTGAACGGTGCCGCAAACTCTTGCTCGAACCAGACCAATCCATAAGGATCGTCCTCGATCAGCGGCACTTGATGACGAGCAAGTAGTTCCGCCCATGCCTGACGCCGTTCCTCACTGACGCTCACCCCAAGCGGGTTGTGGCCGTCAGGGATCAGATAGGCGAGATCGGGAGCGGCGCGTTGCTCCAGTTTCCGCTGATCCAGCAACTCACGGGCAGCCTCCGCATCGCTACCGTGCTCAAGATCAACTGGGGTTTCCAGCCATTCAGGAGTGCGCGGAGCGGCGGTCTGGTGAATGCCCGTGTAGCTCATCTCATCGAGCAGCACTGTGCCGCCCTGTTCAAGGAGCGAACGGACCGCGATGTCGATCCCTTGCTGCGCTCCCGTGGTGAGCACCACCTCTTCGGGCCGTGCTCTGATGCCACGTCGCGAAGCGAGCTCGACAATCTGCTCCTTGAGGCGTTCGCTAGTGCCGCCATACTGCAAAGCACGCGGGTCGGTGGCCAGCGCCTTGGCATAGGCGGCGGCGAGCTGTTCGGTTGGAAAGAGCTCGGGTTCAGGCAGGCCTCCGGCCAAGGAGAGGATCCCAGGCTTCGAAACCAGCTTGACCATCTGGCGCAACATTGACCGCTGACGATCGCGAAGCCAATCCGCGAGCGAGGCCTCCATTGGCGACGCCTCCGAACGCGCGCCGCTATCCGATCCACGCCCGTTTGAGGGTCCAGCCGACGCGCTACTCGCACCGGAGCGAGACGTCGCCGAACCTGTACTATTCAGTTGCATTAGATACCGGGTTCACCAAGAACAGTTACAATTCAATCCATCAGCGAGATCATAGCATCGATCAACAACTCGCTATCGAAGGCGAGAGCCCGCAAACTGGCACTATCGGCAACGAATCTCGACGTAGCCTAAGATATTGGAAACCGGGTAGACCCTTCACCGCATCGCTGGGATTCAAAATGAAACTCGATCATCGTGATTTGACCATTCTCAAAAACTTGCAGCGTGACGCCAGTGTCTCGGTTGCGGAGCTCGCCCGCCGCCTCGGGATCTCTTCACCCGGCCTACAGAAGCGATTGCGCAAGCTGCACGATCGAGGCGTCATCGATCGACAGGTTGCGTTGCTCCGGCGCGAAGCGATCGAACTCGATCTATTGTGTTTTGTGCAGGTCGGCCTCGCCCATCACCAGCCGGAGGCTGTGACTGGCTTTCGCCGTGCCATCCGGGCGATGGACGAGATTCTCGAATGCCATCTCTTGACTGGCGAGTTCGACTACCTGCTAAAGGTTGTCGCGCGCAACCACCGCGACCTCGAGAGATTCCTAGTCGAGAAACTGACCGCCGTGATTGGAGTCGACAAGATCCGATCATCGATTGTGCTCAACGAGATCAAGAATTCGACCGAGCTACCGCTCGATGCAGACTCGGAGCCTTCGCGCTCGTAGTTGGCGTCTGAGCCGTGCGTGGGAGACTTAAGGCGCCTAGAACGGCGTGGCGCCCGTGATACCTTCGCCCGACCATTTTCGCGGCGGTACTGCCTGTTGATTGACGAGGAGCATCAGAGAATGAATGGAGCTGAGAGCCTTATCCAGACGGCGGTAGATGCCGACGTTGAAGTCTGCTTTGCCAATCCAGGAACGACCGAGATGCATGTCGTCGCGGCGCTCGACACAGTCAGTGGCATGCGCGGCGTCCTAGGCTTGTTCGAGGGCGTGGTGACCGGAGCCGCCGACGGCTACGGTCGAATGAGCGACAAACCGGCTCTAACTCTGCTCCACTTGGGACCGGGCTTCGCCAACGGCATTGCCAACCTGCACAACGCGCGCCGGGCTCGCACTCCGATCGTCAACGTGATCGGCCATCAAGCGACTTGGCAACGAAACTTTGACGCTCCCCTCACCTCAGACGTCGAGGTACTTGCAGCACCCATGTCAGCTTGGCAACGCACCTGCGCGTCGAGCGATCACATCAGTTTCGATACGGCCGCCGCGATCTCGGCGGCAATGGCGAGCCACACCGAAGGTCCTGGCCAGATCGCCACGCTCGTGGTGCCCGCCGACGTCCAGTGGAACGAAGCACCATCAACAGTTGAGACTCTGCCTAAGGCGGCGTCACACGGCGTGAGCGCCGGGCACATCGAAGACATCGCAACCTTGCTGCGCATCGCGGTTGAAAGCGGCAACGCCGAGAGCACCACAATCTTGTTGGGTGGTCACGGCCTGAGACAGCGCGGTCTCTTGGCAGCCAGCAAGATCGCCGCGAAGACCGGGGTCAAGTTAGTGTGCGAGACGTTTGCTGGCCGAATGGAGCGCGGACCTCAGTATCCAGCTCTTCTGCGCCTTCCCTATTTCCCAGAACAAGTCCAGGAATTCTTGAAAGGCACCACCACGCTGATCCTCGCGGGATCACTTGAGCCAGTGTCCTTCTTCGGCTATGAACATCTACCCGCTCGGTTGCTCCCGGCCGACACCGTGCTCACCGAGCTCGCCACCCCGACTGATGACGTGGCGAACGCGCTCGAAGATCTGGCGCAGGCGCTGGACGCCCACGAGCTGCCTGGAGCCCGCGAGCTCGTTTTGCCTGGCATCCCAGAGGGCGGCCTCACTCCCTCCTCGATCGCTCAGACCATCGCCGCTCATCTTCCGGAGAACGCGATCGTCGTCGACGAAGGCGTGACCTCCGCTGGTGGCTTCTACCCGGCCACTTCGGCAGCTCGATCTCACAGCTATCTCAACCTTACCGGCGGCGCTATTGGCTGGGGCATCCCCAGCGGCCTCGGCGCTTCAATCGCTTGCCCGGATCGTAAGGTCGTGGTGCTCGAAGGCGACGGCAGCGGGCTCTACACGAATCAAGGCCTGTGGTCCTTGGCGCGCGAGAACGCCAACGTGGTGGTGATCGTGTTCGTCAACGACCTATACCGAATCCTTCAGGTCGAACTGACGCGCAGTGGTGTCGAAGACCCTGGCGCTCAGAGCCTTGGCCTTACCCAGCTCGACGGCCCACCCATCGACTGGGTTTCGCTGGCCAAGGGCTACGGTCTATCTAGCACGCGTGTGCATACCGCTCCTGAGTTCGGCGTTGCGCTCGAGCGCGCCTGCCAAGAACATGGTCCCCATCTAATCGCGGTCCAGATGAGTGCAGACGCTCCCGGCGCTGGCCCCTAGAACCTCAATCGCACTACTCTTTCCCTAGGTACTCCTAACTCGATGAGATACGCAGTCACTCTTTTTACCGGCGACGGGATCGGCCCTGAGGTCACGGCCGCCATGGTGCGGATCGTCGATCACGTCACCAACGGCACCATTGACTGGGAACCGGTGCTCGCTGGCAGCACCGCGGTCGCAGCCGGACTAACTCCCCTACCCAACGCCGCGCTCGACTCCCTCAGGCGTAATCGAATTGCCATCAAGGGTCCGCTGCAAACGCCAGTTGGCAAAGGTTGGCGATCGGTCAACGTCACGCTGCGACAGGAAATGGACCTTTATGCCTGTGTGCGCCCGGTCGAAACACTGCCCGGTCCCGCAGTCACCCGCTACGAGGCAGTCGATCTTGTGGTCATTCGAGAGAACACCGAAGGCCTCTACACAGGCCGCGAACACGAAGTCGTGCCGGGCGTGATCGAGGCGCTCAAGATCGTCACCAAGGAGGCATCTGAACGCATCATGCGCTTCTCCTTCGAACACGCCCGCAACAACGGTCGCAAAAAGTTGACCATCGTTCACAAGTCGTCTGTGACACCGCTGAGCGACGGCCTGTTTCTCGAATGCGCAGCGGATGTCGCCGAGGACTACCCCTTCTTGGAGGTGGAGACCATGCAGCTCGACACCTTAGCGATGGAACTGGTGCGCGATCCGACACGGTTCGACATGCTGGTGATGGGCAACCTAGATGGTGACGTCATGTCTGATCTGTGCGCGGGCTTGGTCGGCGGATTGGGGCTGGTCCCGGGCGCTAACGTCGGCAATGGTCACGCGGTTTTCGAAGCAGTGCACGGTACCGCACCAGACATCGCTGGTATGGGGGTTGCCAACCCCATCGCCATCATCCTGTCTGCGGAGCTCATGCTGCGCCACATTGGTGAGGCCACTGCAGCCACTGCTGTTCGCAGCGCGGTGAAACAGCTCTTACTGGAAACCAAGGTCTTAACTCGAGACCTGGGCGGCACCGCCAGTACCAAAGAACTCACCGACGAACTGCTTCGGCTCATCGACTTGAACATGGAGGCGAACTAGTGGAAACCCGCTCGGTGGCCCTGATCGTTGGCGGCGGCGCTGGAGCGCACGCGATTGACCCCGTCTTGGGGCTACTGGACGCGGCCGGTGCGCGCTTTGATTTTCATCGTGTTGACGTATCTGTCTGTGGAGCGGAGACGCCCGAGGACTACTTGGAGAAGGCAGCCGCGCAAGTCAGCAAGCACGGTATCGCTTTGAAGACCAAGATTGTGGGCGACACCCGTGGCGCGCAGTGGCACAGCATCGGCAACACCGCCATCAGCCCCAATGTGGCTTTGCGGCAGGTGCTTGACCTCTACGCCGGAGTCAGACCGATCCGCTCTCAACCAGGGCTGCCAACGCGTTACCCGGACCTGGATTTGCTGCTGGTCCGTGAGAACACTGAAGACATCTACAAAGGCATCGAGCACGAGGTAGTCCCGGGCGTCGTGCAGAGCATCAAGGTGGTCACCCAAGCTGCTTGCGAGCGCATTGCGCGCTACACCTTTAACATGGCCGCCAAGCACAATCGCCAGAAGGTGACCTTCATCCACAAGGCCAACATCATGAAGCGGTCGGACGGCCTGTTTCGAGAAACCGTCAGCGCCGTTGCGGCCGAATTCCCTAAGATCGAGCATGAGGACCGGATCGTCGACGCCGCGTGCATGCAACTTGTTCTTGATCCCTACCGATTCGACGTCGTGCTCACGGGCAACCTCTACGGAGACATCTTGTCGAGCCTTGGCAGCGGTCTGGCTGGCGGAATCTCCAATGCCCATGCCATCAACATCGGTGATGACTCGCGAGTCTTCGAGGCAATTCACGGCGACAAGCAAGCGAGCTTGGACCATGCCAACCCGCTGCCGGTGTTGTCTGCTGGTCTTGCTCTGCTACGACACTTCGATGAACACACTGTTGCTGATCGCATCGGCAATGCCATCGGGACGACCCTAACTGGGGCACAACATCTCACACCCGACTTGGGCGGAAAAGCCACCTGCGCTCAGATGTGCCAAGCGATATCGGCGGTGCTCGCGGACTAGAGCGCTACCTTCGGGGGCCAGAACGTTCGCGCCCGGCCCTTAGTGGGCACCACCGAACGGACCGACCGCGGCTATGGCGATGGTGTTCGCTCAGATCTCAGTGTGGGGCTTACTGGATCAGGCCTTGCTAGCGCATGGCCAAGTGGGTCGAGCATGCGGTCGATGAACCGGTGTGTGAGACCCCAGAGCACGTTGCGACCGTCTGGAAGCAGTATTCCCGGAAAGCTCGAATCACCGTCGCCAAAGATGTAGTGCACTGCGTTGGCGGCCTCGACCAAGTGATCCAGTCGAACCCAGAACGAACCGGCCACCTCGGACTGCTGAACCTCTCCCACCTCTGTTTCGGGTTCAGCAGCAAAGAGTTCAGCAGAAATCTCCATTGTTGCAATCCGCCGATGACCCTGCATTGGGCTGAGCCCGCCGAATCGCTGGGAGCGATCGATCACTACCCCCACCTCCTCAGACGTCTCACGGATAGCGGTGGTGACCAGGTCTTCATCTGTGGCGTCACGCCGCCCGCCTGGCATCGCTACTTGTCCCGACCACGGATCACCCGATCGGGCAGCTCGCTCGATCAGCAGGACTTCCAACCCGCTACGCTGGCGCAGGATCATGGCAACGGATGCTTGTTTCCGCACCTGCTGTAACGAGTCATCGACGCGCTCGACAGCTCCCAACCCCTGGGCGCGCCACGCCCGACGTACATCATCAAGGTGTAGGTCATGTACAGTTTCGTGTCTACCGATTCCCATCACACGCTGCTCCCGATTCGGTTAAGGTCCACACCTAAAGTCGGTCTTGATCTCTTCTTCAATTGCCTTCAATTTGGGCACTAACTCGCAGCGAACACCCATATATGGATCCTCGACAGTTTCGCGACCTTATCGGTCGTTTCGCAACCGGTGTCACCGTTATCACCACCGAAGTCGATGGACTAGTGCACGGCATGACCGCCAATGCGATCTCGTCAGTCTCCCTGGATCCCCTCCTACTGCTGGTTTGCGTAGGACGAGAATCGCGCTGTCACGAGCAGCTCCTTGCTAGTGAACGGTTCGCAGTCAATCTGCTAACGGAGGATCAAGAGCACCTGTCCAACCACTTTGCACGCAGCGATGATCCGACTCATGATCTCGGCAAGATCGGCTGTCGAGTTGGGCAGATGGGGCTACCCTTACTCGATGGTTGCCTCGGATACTTTGAGTGCACCAAGCACGCAGAGTTCGACGGCGGCGATCACACCATCTTCGTGGGCCGGGTCGAGCATGGCGAGCTCCTCTTGCCCGAGGCACGACCGTTGTTGTTCTTCGGCGGTCAGTACGAGCGGCTCGCACAGTCCGCCAGCCCGGAGACTGAGCAGCCGTAAGGCCCAGATCCCTTAGGTCCAGAACCCTTAGCTCCAGAACCCGTGGGGCCAGACCCGTGGGGCCCAGAAGAAGAGCGGGCCAGCGGTCCCTAACTGCGAGTGCTGCACCAAAAACCACTCCGTTCTACTGAATCACCGGCGCGGTTGCCCCTGGACGCCACCATCTTCGCTTGGGTGGCACACTTCCTTTGACGAACCACTCCTGGCGCGATCCTGCACGAGGCTGCTTGAGCACCAAACCGGTTTCAGCGTCGATCGTGCGACGCACCAATCCGCGCTGGGCCTCTCGATCTGTGCCCGTGCTCGCGGCTCCAGCCTGAGCGCTAGCGGCATCCATCCAGGCACCAAAGATCGGGGCTGCGTTGCGAGCACCGCTCAGCGCGCCGGTGAGCGCGCCGTTGTGTCCGTCGTCCGTACCGAGCCACACCACTGCCACGAAATCACCGAATCCGCCAGCGAACCACGCGTCACGACGATCGGATGACGTCCCGGTCTTGCCCCATGCACCGTTGACCCCGATCCCGGCGGAGCTGGCGGCACCCTCAAGAGCATCGCGAATCAAGAACCGCAGACTGGTCGAAGGCACACGCCGAAGCCGTGAGCGACGATCGCGACTGTCAAACTCGACCGCACCGTCAGGAGCAAGAACCTTCGCAATGAGGGCGCGCGGATCCTTTGGCCGCTTGACGCCTGCCAGGCGCGCGTAAACACTCAACAGTTGGCGCGGCGAGACCTCCACTGCCCCCAGCACAAACGCGGGCTGCTCAGGGTCGCTGCTGGCTAGGCCTAGTTCTGCGAAACGATCGGCAGTCGCTTGAAACCCGCAGTGTCGGGCTAACCGAACGGTCGGCTGGTTTAGGGACTCCATCAATGTGCGGCGAACATCCACAACACCACGAGACCTGAGGTCCGAGTTGCGAGGACTCCATGGTCCGCTCGCGAGTTCGATTGTCAGTGGCTCGTCAGCGACCAACGTCGCGAGCGTCAACGGATCGTTGCGCCCACAACGCTCGAGTGCTTCGAGCACAACCAGCGGTTTGACGGTGGATCCGGGTTGACGCAACGCTCGACGCGCCCGATCCAGCTCTCCTTGCCGACTCGTTTGCGTCGACCCGACGTAGGCAACGATTTCACCACTTCGAACATTGCCAGCAACGAAGGCGCCTTCGAGGTTCCGATTCTTGGCTCGGCTCGGAGCACGTTGAAGCTGCTCCGCAGCGATCTGTTGCAGCCACGGATCGAGATGAGTCTCCACCACCAGGCCTCGGCCTCGTTCTAGTTTGCGCTCGACCAGGTCACCTCCTTCAAAGCGGATTGCAGCCAACAGATGAGCGCTCGCCATCGCGGTGGGCTTGGAGATCCGAAGACGCACTGTTGTCCTTGCCCGAATCGCCTCCAAGTCGGCTGGCTCCGCCCAACCGAGCTCTCTGAGTCGATCGAGAACATAGTGTCGACGCTTGAGCGCACTCTGTGGGTTGCGCACCGGCGACAACCGGTTGGGCGACTGGATCAGGCCTGCGAGCAACGCTGATTCCGCGAGCGTCAACTCAGAGGCCTGCTTGGAGAAGTACGCACGCGCAGCAGCGCCCAGCCCATAGATTTCGACCCCCTCGATATGGCCGTAGTAGACCGAGTTGAGGTAGTTCTCGAGGATGTCGCTCTTGTCCACCTCGGTCTCAAGTGCGAGTGCTCTCAGAGCTTCCGAGATCTTGCGGCCGACCGTGCGACGAGGGGTGAGCTCACGATGCTTGATCAGCTGTTGGGTGATCGTGCTTCCACCCTGAGCCACCCCGCGTTTCCTGGCGTTGGCCAGAACAGCGCGGGCTAACGAGCGTGAATCCACTCCGCCGTGATCGAAGAATCGAGCATCCTCCGAAGCGACCACAGTGCGCCAGACAACCTCCGGCAACTGCTCAAAGACCACCGGAAGCCGCGCTGCTCGACCCGGCCTGAGAGTCTCCGCGATCAACAGAGGTTCCAACTCGGCTCGAGCAGCGGCCACCTGCCGCCCCCGTTCATCCTTGACCGCAATCAGTCGACCGCTCGAGCCGACCATGACCTCGAGCAGCAATGCCGGCTGCCAACGCGCCGTGCGAAAGTGACCCCTTCGAAAGATCCAGAATCTCTCGTTCCCCCAGAAGAACTCACCCTCAACGCTTGGCCTACGGCCTCGGACGCGGCGGTAGCCAAGTTGTTCCAACCGCCCGACCAGCGCAGTTCCCTCAACGGTTTGACCTGAGGCAACGGCGTCGGCGAGTGAGAAAGGAGCAGTGAAGACCCGCACTTCTGCGCGACCGAGTTCGTGATCGAGCGGGTTGGCAAACGAAGCGAGCGACGTCAACAGGAGCCCTGCACTCAGGATTAGTGCAGGCTGTGCCCTAGAGCTAACAGCCCGACCGATGAGAAGCGCCATCAGAATCCACTTGGACCGTCGACTCGTCAGCTGAGCCGCCGACTCACCTGGCATTCCACTGAGGCTTCCGTTTCTCGACAAATGCCCCGATCCCCTCGTCGGCATCCTCACTCAGCAGTCCCTCGGCCATGGCGCGCGCCATGTCGACGTATGCCGCTTCGAGACCCGATTCCAGCTGTCGATAGAAATCAGCTTTGCCTTTGGCCACCGTCGAGCGCGGCTTACTGGCGATAGTGGTTGCCATCTCGAGCACGACATCGTCGACCTGCTCAGTGGGCACCACTCGGTTGACCAAGCCCAGTTCAAGAGCTCGATCAGCTGGCACGCGACTACCCAACAACAGCATCTCCATTGCTGCCTTGCGCGACACGTTGCGACTCAGCGCCACCGACGGCGTCGAGCAAAACAGACCGATGTCGACGCCCGGTGTTGCGAAGGCAGCGTTATCGGCAGCTACGGCGAGATCACAGCTCGCCACCAACTGACAGCCGGCCGCAGTCGCAAGCCCGTGGACAGCTGCGATGGTCGGTGTGCCTGACCGGACAATGGCGGTCATCAGCTGCGCGCACAGCTCAAACACCTCGCTACAGTTAGCTGCAATCTCGCTATCGCCGGCTGCGGTGCCGCGCAGCGCGATCAGCTCTTTGAGGTCGTGACCCGCGGAGAACACTGGGCCTTGTGCGTCGAGCACCACGCAACCAATCGTTTCGTCGGCGTCCGCTTCTTCGATCGCTGACAAAAGCTCACGCATGGCGGCGCTCGATAGCGCATTGCGGCGTTCTGGACGACAAAGAGTCAATCTCAGAACGCCGTCTTGCACTCGGCTGCGCAGGACGGAACTCGGGGCGACTGGATCAGGGCTTGTCATGGACTCGTGGTCTCCCAGATATCGTCAGAGCAGATGTCGTCAACGGAACTGAGCGCACGGCGCTTGCGCTCATCTGTCTAGTCAGCTGACTCCTCGGGCAGTTGCTCATTCTTGAGAGCTTCTACCGCAGACTCGCGATTCTCGTGCAGGTTGAACAACGGCAAGATCTGCGCGATGCGTAGCACCCGTTCAACACTTTGCGAGGCGCGCGTCGCCTTGACGACAGCACCAAAGCGAGCGGCTATACGCTTACTAGCAACCAGCTCACCAACGCCTGAGCTATCGATGTGGGTGACCTCTGACAGATCGAGAAGTATCTTCTTCTCGCCTGCAGCTAGGAGCTCGTTCACTGCCTCGCGAAGAAGGATATCTCCTACACCCGCGACCAACTTACCTTGAAGATCGATGACTGAGACGTCACCTTCACTGGTTGTCTGTACGTTCATACGTGGAATCCTATGCTCATTTTGATTCGCGAGGGGCGCCCATCCTGCACACACTTGCGTCCCCGATCGCGCGTTTCCGTGATCCGGCACGACGCTGCCAACAGATCCGATTTCACTCAGGCTTCGTAGGTCGAGCATCGGTAGTCTCAAATCGGGCCATGGTGAACCTGGCAGTATTGAACTGACAATGGGGAACCTGGCAGCAACTCGACAGCAGAGACCGTGCGTTAAACTGTTAGCAGAACTGCGCTGCCTATCAGCCAGTCACCTGCTCGCTCAATTTGATTCGGAGATCACACACGTGAACAACTCGCTCCACGGATCCCTTCTAGCACCGCTTAACGCGTTGCGCACCGGACTCCTTGGTCTCGCAATTCTCGTAACCGGGCTGGCCGCCCCTGCAGCGTTTGCAGCCGGCACTGATACGCCGGACTCTGCCGAGAAGATCCAGCCTGCGCTGATCGGCAGTCAAGCACCGAACGCAAGCGTCGTCACCTTAAACGGCACCGCGACCAACCTCCACGACATTGTCCTCGGCAAGAAGAGCGTCTTGATCTTCTACCGAGGCGGATGGTGACCGTACTGCAATACGCAACTCGGTGAGTTGCGCGAAGTCGAAGAGGAGATTGTCTCCCTCGGCTACCAAATCATTGCCCTGTCCCCGGATAACCCGGAGCACCTACAGCCAACGGTGAGCAAACACGAGATCGGTTACCAGATCATCTCCGACGCCAACATGGAGGCCTCCAAAGGCTTTGGTATCGCATTCCAAGTACCTGCTGACACCATCAGTAAGTACAAAGGATACGGCATCGATCTGGAGAAGGCCTCGGGCAGTGACCACCATCTGCTGCCGGTACCCGCCGTCTTTGTCCTCGATGAAGAAGGCAAGGTCAAGTTTCAGTACGTGAACCCGGACTACCGGGTCCGGATCCCTGGCAAGCTGGTGTTAGAGGCAGCTAGGATCTACTAGCGCCTCTCGCAGTCGGGGCCCGGTTGGGTCTAAGCCCAACCAAAGAAAGGCCGCTTCGTCCCACTCAGGGGCAAGCGGCCTTTTCTGCGTTTGTAGTCCAACTCCCCCCATCGCCCTTGCCCTCTGCTTGGAGCCTATCCACGCGGTCCGGCGCCAACGCTTCGCCTCACCGACAGTCAGTTGCTAGCCATGGCGGCCGCCCCGTAAGCGGAGCGACGCGATACGGATGAACCCAGCTGCATCCGCTTGTTCGTATCCTCCAGCAATATCCATTGAGGACAAGGCCTCGTTGTAGAGCGACACCGGAGACTTCCGGCCGAGGGCCTGTAGTCCCCCCTTGAACAGCTGCACTTTGACGGTGCCGGTGACCATCTTCTCGGCCTGGTCAAACGCAGCTCGGATGAAGTCCATCTCGGGTGAAAACCAGTAGCCGTTGTAAATCAACTGAGTGAATTTGGGCGCCAACGTGTCACGCAGCGCCAGCACCTCACGATCCATGGTGATGCCCTCGAGATCGCGGAGCGCAAAATGCAGCAAGGTGCCGCCAGGAGTCTCATAGACCCCACGTGACTTGATTCCCACGTACCGATTCTCAACCATGTCGATCCGGCCGACACCATGCTCACCCGCGATCCGGTTGACCATGGCGAACAAGGCAAGCGAGTCTGTTTCTTCCTCGCCGCTGTCCAGATCCTTGACCCTGACTGGCCGCGCATCAACAAACTCGATCTCAAGCCGGGCTGGCGTATCAGGAGCATCCATTGCCGACCTGGTGAGGTCGAACATTTCAGGTTTGGGGGCGAGCGATGGGTCCTCAAGCATGCCCGACTCATAGCTCTTGTGCATCAGGTTCTCGTCCATGCTGTAGGACTTCTCACTACTCGCTTCGATTGGAATACCGTGCTCTTCGGCATAGTTGAGTAGATCCGTTCGACCAGCGAAACGAGCCAGAAACTCCGGGTCCTTCCAAGGCGCGATCACCTCGAGATGGGGGCCGAGTCCGGCATAGCCGAGCTCGAAGCGTACCTGATCATTGCCCTTGCCAGTAGCACCATGCGCCACCGCGGTGGCCCCAACGCGCTCTGCAATCTCCACCTGCCTGCGGGCGATCACCGGACGAGCAAGCGCGGTGCCCAACAAGTAGCGGTTCTCGTAAACCGCGTTGCCCGCGATTGCCGGGAAGATGAAGTCGTCAACGAACTCACGACACAGGTCCTCGACGAACACCTCGGCAGCACCAATGATCCGAGCACGCTCAGCCTGCTTCTCGAAGTCTTCATCCTGCCCAACGTTCGCGATGAACGCTACAACCTCGTAGCCCTGCTCCTTGAGCACCTGCAGGATCACTGAGGTGTCCAATCCGCCGCTGTAAGCAAGAACCGCCTTTTTGTGTGCGCTCATCTGATTGCTATCGCTCATCGCTCGCCTTTGCTGTCGTTTACAAGAAGCACCAATACTTCGGTGATCTCGCTTGTCGTTGTAAACATGGGCCCCTACTCGGGGGGTGGGATTATCGAAGATGTTCGCGCTTCAAGCAACGGGTTTGGGCCTGTGGGTTGCCACAGGCCCAAACCCTAGCGTTGATGCTCGCTCCAAGCGGCCGGTAGCCGCGTCGCGAGGAGACGAGAGAGCAGGAGGCAGGAGACAGGAGACAGAGCGCTGAGGCGACGAGCCTCAGCGGCAATGGCCAGGGGCTTCGGTTCGGTCCTCGCAGAGCTTGAACTCTGGTGGCTAGCTCGCTTTAAGTGACCAAAAGGCTGTGGACCTGAAGGGAGGAAGTCGGAGGTGCGGAGCGAGGTCGCTCGAATAGGCGGCCCGGCAACCGGCTGTTTGCCAGAAGGAACTTCCCCTCACTCAGGCCTCATTCAGCGCTCGGGCGGTTCGAGGCGGCGCTTCCGGCGTGTAAGCCACGAGATCACCAAGCCAATCCAGCTAGCGCACCTCGAGCTGCAGCTGCTCAATGGGCCGCTTGAACTGCGCAAGGATGCGCCGTCCAAGAAGGATTGCGACGACGATCAGTCCAGCGCTCAGGCCCCACCACAGTCCGGTGGGTCCCAAGTCGAGACGAAAGGCAAGAAACCAGCCCGTTGGTAGGCCCAGCGCCCAGAAACCGAGCAGGGCGTACAAAGCTGGACGTGCGGTATCTGCCATGCCGCGCAGTACCCCGGCACTCACCGCCTGCAAGCCGTCGGCGAGTTGGAAAACAGCTGCAATCGGCAGAAGGAGTGCCGCCATCGTTATGACTTCAGCATCTGGCGTAAACGCCCGTGCGAGCAGCCGAGGAAAGCAAGCAAAGAGCAGTGCTGAGAGCGCCATCACCAGGCCACCGAGGACGAGCGCCATCTTCGCTGAATCGGCTGCCGCCGCCTTGTCGCCACGTCCGAGTGCATTGCCCACCCGGGTGGCGGCTGCACCTCCGATCCCCAAGGGGATCATGAACGAGAGCGATGCTAGAAGAAGCGCTATCTGGTGCCCCGCGAATTCCAAGGCTCCGAGACTGCCCATCATCAGGCCAACTGCGCCGAAGACCCAGATTTCCAGCGAGTGATGGACTGCGATCGGGCCGCCCAAACGCAACAGCTCGAGATGGGCGCGAAAGCGAGTCGCCTCCTTGAGCCCCGCGAGCGAAACATTGAGACCGCGAAAGCGCCTGTGAGAGGCCATCAACAAGGCGATCAACATGACCCACCGTGACGCCGAGGTCGCCAACGCTGACCCCACCACCTCCATTCGTGGAAGACCGAAGTGCCCAAAGACCAACGCGTAGTTCGCCACCGCGTTGAACAGGTTGCAAGCAACGATCGCAATCACTGCAGGTCGCACTAAGCTCATTGCTTGAAGCGTTTGCCGTAGGGCCGTGAACCACAAGAGAGGCAATACACCTGGGATCAATGCGATCAGGTAGTCCTGCGCGAGCGGCATGAACTCCTGGCTCTGTCGGAACAGGTCTAGGTTCCAGGCCAGGAGCGGAAGAAGACCAGCGCCCAACAGCGAGAGTACGAAAGCAAGAACCAAACCTCGCTGTAGGTGACGCCCTACCCGCTCGAAGTTGCCCGCGCCGAAGTCCTGAGCCACCAGAGGATCCAGCGCGTACAGCATCCCAGCTAGGCCACCGAAGACCGCATAGCTCAAGGCACTGCCGAGCCCAGCGGCAGCGAGGGCTTCCTTTGACACACGCCCAAGCATCATCGAATCAACCACACCTAGCAGCATGATCCCGCACTGCACAATGACCACCGGCGCGGCCAGGCGCGCGAGTTGCCCTAGTTCATTTCTCAGCTCCAACTCGTTGCTCTCAGTCTCGTGTCCTAACCATCAAGTCGATCGCACAAATGCCCTTCACCTAAAGATCGATCGGGGGCTTAGTTACGCTGCCCGCAAAGGTCGCCACCGCCATTGATCGCCCGCTACTGAAGGGGTAGGGTCCGCCTAGAGAATCTTCACGCTTTCTTCACTTCTCGTCGTCCAGAGCTTATGACCTCCGAAACGCCATTCAGTAGCCACAGCCTCAGTTTTGCCGAGCAACTCCTGCAAGACTACGATCGGGACCCTGAGTCAGTGCCGGAGGACTGGCGACGCTACTTTGACGAGCTTGAGATCGACGGTCAGCGAGCCCAGACCGAACCCAGCTTCCCGCCTGCCCCACTGTTTGGCTCGCTGTCGAGCAGCGGCGGTCCCAACTCGCGTGCACACCTGCAGCACAAGGTCGACGAGATGGTTCGGACCTTCAGAGTTCGTGGTCATCGGGCGGCCAACATCAATCCGCTGGAAGAGCCCGAGTTTAGTCCGGAACTCGAGCTGTCGGCGTTTGGCATCTCCGAAGAGGAACGTGACCTCAGCATCTTTGCGGTGAACATTCCGGGGCCCGACGAGACCACGCCTCAGCAACTCCACGACCGTCTACGCGACACCTACTGCGGATCGATTGGCATTGAGCTGATGCATCTGACTGACCTCCACTTAAGGGACTGGTTCTTCTGGCGGCTCGAAGTCAGCGGCAATAGGAAACGCCTCGACCGCGACGATCAGCTCAGAATCCTGCGTCGCTTGACTGCGGCCTCGCTGTTTGAGGAGTTCATCCAGAAGAAGTACCTCGGAGCTAAGAGTTTCTCACTCGAAGGCTCGGAGAGTTTGATCCCGCTTCTTGACCTTGCCATTGAGAAGGTCGCAACTCAGGGTGTGTCGGAGATCGTTCTGGGCATGGCCCACCGTGGCCGGCTCAACGTACTGGCAAACATCATGGGTAAGAGCCCGCAGGCGATCTTTCGAGAGTTCGAGGACGACGATCACGGTGAACGCAGTGGCTCCGGCGATGTGAAGTATCACCTTGGCCACTCCAGCGATTGGCAAGCTGAGAACGGCAAGTCGGTGCATCTATCGCTCTCATTCAACCCCAGCCATCTTGAGTTCATTGACCCTGTGGTTCTTGGTCGCACTCGCGCCAAACAAGATCGTGCTGGTGACATCGAACGCACGCAGGGTATGGCGCTCTTGATCCACGGTGACGCCGCTTTCGCTGGTGAAGGCGTTGTCCAGGAGACATTGAACCTCAGTGAGCTGCCTGCCTACACGGTCGGCGGCACCATGCACGTGGTGGTCAACAATCAGATCGGCTTCACCACTGCTCCACAGCAAGCACGTTCGAGCCGCTACGCCACCGATGTCGCAAAGATGGTGCAAGCACCCATCTTCCACGTCAACGGCGAGGACCCCGAAGCTGTTGCTCAGGTGGTCGAAGTGGCGCTTGAGTTTCGCGCCCGCTTCAAACGGGATGTAGTTATCGACATGTACTGCTATCGGCGTCGCGGACACAACGAAGGCGACGAGCCAGCGTTCACCCAGCCCATGACCTACCAGGCGATCCGCCAACGCAGCTCGGTACGCGATCACTACCTGGAGCATTTGCTGCGACTAGGGGAGGTGACCGAAGACGAGGCGGCCACCCTGCTGGCGGAACATCAAGAGGCTCTCGAAGCTGCCCTCAAATCGGCCCGCGCTTCCAAGAAGAAGAACGAACCACAAGCCTACGACGGCCTATGGTCGGACTATTCGGGCGGTGCCGACTCATCCGTTCCCGACGTTGACACCGCCCTGCCCAAGAAGCGGATTGCCGCGACGCTCAACACCCTGAGTGATCTTCCCGACTCATTTGAGCCACATCCGAAGTTGCAACGATTTGTTGATGGACGCAAAGAAATGGCTCGCGGCAAGCGACCGCTCGACTGGTCGGCTGCTGAAGCAGTCGCGTTCGGTTCGTTGCTCGAAGACGGGGCGCGGCTACGATTCACCGGCCAGGACGTCGAACGCGGCACCTTTAGCCACCGCCACGCTGTCCTACATGATCACCGCAACAACGATCGATTCGTGAGCCTGCGATCGCTCGTGACGGATGGTCGCCGGGTCTCCTTGCACAACAGTTGTCTGTCCGAGATCGCGGTCTTGGGTTTTGAGTACGGCTACTCCCTCGACTGTCCAGACGGACTCGTCATTTGGGAAGCTCAGTTCGGGGATTTCTCGAACGCCGCTCAAGTCGTGATCGACCAGTTCATCACCAGTGGCGAAGACAAGTGGAATCGGCTGTCGGGAATCGTTCTCCTGCTCCCACACGGCTTCGAGGGCCAAGGTCCCGAGCACTCTTCGGCTCGCCTCGAACGCTGGCTGACTCTCAGCGCGAACGACAATATCCAGGTTACCTACCCCTCCACCCCGGCGCAGTACTTCCACTTACTGCGCCGCCAAGTCCATCGCCCGATCCGCAAACCGTTGATCGTGATGTCACCCAAGAGCTTGTTGCGCAATCCAAGCGTCGTGTCGCCGGTCGAGGATCTCGCAACTGGCGGCTTTCACCGTGTTCTTCCAGATCCTCGTTACGGAGTTCGCAGTCGCAAGGCGAAAAGCGTCGAACGAATCCTGCTATGCACCGGCAAGATCTACTACGAGTTAGAAGCAAAACGGATCGAGAAGCAGCTTGAAGACGTGGCAATTGTCCGCCTCGAACAACTGTACCCGCTGCGAAGAGAGGAGCTGACCGCGGTTCTCAAGCCCTTTCGAGATGACACCGAACTGGTTTGGGTACAAGAGGAACCGCGTAACATGGGCGCTTGGCCCTATCTCCGGCTCAACTTTGCCGAGCGCTTGATCGGCCGCTTCCCACTACGCGGCGTCTATCGCCCCGAATCCGCCAGCCCGGCCACAGGCTCGGCGAGGGTGCACAAGGCCGAGCAGGCAGCTCTGCTAGAGCTAGCGTTCGAAGGCCTCGAGAGCTAATCGCCTAACTTTCATCCCAACCGGTTCCTGATCGCCTTCTGATGTGGTCAACGAGCTGGAGGAGAGAACACCATGTCCGTCGAATTGAAGATCCCCACCGTCGGTGAATCCATCACCGAAGCGCTGATCAGCCAGTGGTTCAAAAAGGTCGGTGACTACGTCCAGGCCGACGAGCCTGTAGCAGAACTCGAGACCGACAAAGTCACGCTCGAGCTACCCGCACCGGTGGCAGGTGTGCTGACAGAGATCTCAGTTGCGGCCGGTGAGACAGCTGCCATCGGAGATGTCATTGGCAAGATGGACGACACCGCTGCGGCACCTGCAGCCTTGTCCTCAGACCAGGCTGCTAGCGCCGCGTCCAAGGAAGAAGTTGCGGTGCCACCAAGTAAGGCGGCCTCTGACGTACAAGCTACGCCACCACCCGCTGCTCCGCCAGGCGCGCCAGGCCACGTGATGCCTGCCGCTCAACGCCTGGTTCAGCAGAACTCGCTCGATGCGACCGCCGTGGCCGCTACCGGCCCTGGCGGTCGCTTGCTAAAAGAAGACGTGCAACGTCATCTGGCAGCCGGCGCCGCGGCCAGCTCACGCGAGCAAGAGCGGGTCAAGATGACCCCCATTCGCAAGCGCATTGCCGAACGACTGGTCTCCGCTCAGCAGGGCGCGGCCCTCCTGACCACCTTCAACGAGATCGACATGAGCGCGGTGCTCGAACTGCGCAAGCAGTACAAGGAGGGGTTCTTGGCCCGTCACGGGGTGAAGCTCGGTTTCATGTCGTTCTTCGTCAAAGCATCCATTGATGCGCTGCGGCAGTTTCCCAAGGTCAACGCCCAGATCGATGGCGACGACATCGTCTTCAATAACTACTTCGACGTTGGTGTCGCGGTGAGCACCGATCGCGGACTCATGGTGCCGAACGTCCGCAACGCGGAACGTCTGAGCTTCGCCGAAATCGAAGCCACCATCGCTGATTTCGGCCAGCGCGGGCGCGCAGGGAAGATTCAGATGTCGGATCTCGAAGGTGGGACCTTCACCATCAGCAACGGTGGTGTCTTCGGCTCGCTTCTCTCGACGCCGATTATCAATCCGCCGCAGAGCGGAGTCCTTGGGTTGCACTCAATTCAGCAACGACCGATCGCGCTCGATGGCGAAGTCGTCATCCGACCCATGATGTACGTCGCGCTGACCTACGACCACCGTATGGTCGACGGTAAGGAAGCAGTGAGCTTCTTGAAGCGGATCAAAGAGACCATTGAAGATCCCACCCGGATCTTGCTCGAAGCATAGGACAGGAATTACCAGCTATGAGTCAGTTCGATCTAGTCGTGCTTGGTGGCGGCCCTGGCGGCTACGTGGCAGCCATCCGTGGTGCTCAACTTGGCCTTTCCGTCGCCTGTGTGGACGAGAACCCTGTCTTTGGAGGCACCTGTTTGCGAGTGGGCTGCATCCCCAGCAAGGCACTGCTTGAGTCCAGCGAGAAGTTCGAGGCCGCGAGCAAGCACCTCAAGGCACACGGTGTCACGGTTGGCCCAGTCTCGCTCGACCTAGCCACCATGATGAAGCGAAAAGAGGGCGTGGTCAAAGCGCTCACTGGCGGAATCGCTGCTCTGCTCAAGAAGAACAAAATCACCGGGTTCAATACACGCGGGAGACTCGGCAGCAAGGGAACCGTTGTCCTCGATAGCGGCGAGACACTCACCGCCAAACACATTATCGTCGCCACCGGGACGCGCTCTGCTGATCTACCAGGTGTCGAGATCGACGGCAAGAACATCGTCACTTCGACTGAAGCACTTGAGTTCAAGACAGTCCCCAAACACTTGGTGGTGATTGGTGCAGGCTTCATCGGGCTCGAGATGGGTTCCGTCTGGAGCAGACTCGGCTCGAAGGTAACAGTTTTGGAGTACCTCGACCGCATTCTTCCTGGGATGGATCAGGAGACTGCTTTGGCGGCGCAAAAGATCTTCAAGAAGCAAGGCCTCGACTTCCAGCTTGGTCGGAGAGTCACCGCAGCACGCAAGAAGGGTCGCGGCTGCGTCGTCGAATCCGAAGGGCATGATCCGATCACCTGCGACGCCGTATTGCTTGCGGTCGGCAGGGTGCCGGTATCGAAGGACCTCGGACTCGAAGAGCTGGGCGTACAAATCGACAAGCGCGGCTTCATTATCGTCGATGAGAACTACGGTACGGCAGCGACCGGGGTGTTCGCCATCGGTGACGTCATCGGGGGACCCCAGCTCGCCCATAAGGCCGAAGAAGAGGGGGTGGCGTGCGTCGAGAGGATCGTTACCGGCTACGGCCATGTCAACTACGGCGCTATCCCCGGAGTGGTCTACACCAACCCTGAAATCGCGAGTGTAGGCAGCACTCAAGAACAGTTGGACGAGGCTGGCATTGCCTACAACGTGGGCAAGTTCCCCTTCCGCGGCAATGGTCGCGCTCGAGCGATCAACAGCGTAGAGGGCTACGTCAAAATCCTTGCTGACAAGACCACCGATCGAATTCTAGGCGTGCACATTCTCGGCGCCCACGCCGGCGATCTCATCGCAGAGGCGGTCGCGGCAATGGAATTCGGCGCTACCGCAGAGGACCTTGCACGCACATCGCACTCGCACCCGACACTAGCCGAAGCAGTCAAAGAGGCCGCGCTCGCCGTCGACGGACGAGCACTGCACTTCTAGCGGCCCTAGCCACTCCTAGCGGCGCTAGGCCTCTTCGGTCAGATCGAGCCGTAGGTCTTCGAGCAGAGCATCGCCCTCGCGAGCCGCGTCCGTCGGCACCGACCGCGGTCGCTCTTCGCGAGCTGCAGCCGCACCATTCGAGCCAACGGCGCCACTTCCGTTGGTTGCTCCTCGACTCGACTCCGCTTTCGCCGTTAAAGGCGCACCTCCGCCGGCAGGAGGGTCGCGGGGTAGCGCAACTTTCTCGGCATCGTTGAGCGCTGCCTGGGTAGCTTCCAAACGCTGTTCGAGATCGGCGCAGGCGGCCTCTTTGGCCTCTAGTTCAGCCACCACGCCGAGTCGCTCCTTTTCGGCGAGCCTGACTAGCTCTTCGAGCTGGCCACAGGCCTCATCTCGAGCACTCAGTTGGTCGGCAAGCTCTTCGCTAGTCTTCTTGATCTCCTCTTGCCGGGCTTCAAGTTCCACTCGCTGCTGATCAGCCTGCACACCACTTTCCTCTGCGCCGGCGACCTTCGCTTGCAACTCGGTGCGTTCCTTGTTCCACTGGTCTTCACGCTCTTCGAGGTCTCGGTCTGCGCTCGACGTGCGCTCTTGCAGTTCAGTGATCTGTGCCTCCAACTCCGCAGCCCGCGCCTTCGACGTTCCAGCTTCCGCACGAAGAGTCTCTGCGACCGACTCGCTCTCTGACAGCGCTTGCTGCGCCAGACTCTCACGTTCCACGACTTCATCCATGTCGCCCTTGACCTTCGCCGCCTCAGCCGCCAATTCCTCGACTCGCTTGACCGCAGACTGGAGGTTCCCTTCCAGTTCCGCTTGAGTTTTCTCATTCTCACTCAGCAACGATTGAGCGGCCGCGGCATCGCTTTCCAACTGACTGATCGCTTCGATCTTGCCCTTTAGCTCGTCCAAGGCGTGGTCAGCGATGTCGCGCTCCTTCTCCATCCGGGTGGCACGACTCCTGAGTTCTTCTAGCTGCGCTTGGAGGCCCTCGATCTTGAGTTCCATGCGTTCGCTGTTGAGCGCCTTGGTCCGAAGCCCTTCCTCTGCATCGTTGAGTCGATCCTTGAACTCGTCGACGAGGCCTGCCTGGTCACGAAGTCCCTCTGCTTCCTTCTCCAGAGTAGCCTGGTTGGAGGCGCGTTCGCTCAACGCGCTTTCGAGTTCGCTGATCTCGGATCTGGCCTGGTCGAGTCTCAACTCCACCTCTTCGAACTCTTCTGCCGCGGTTTCGATCTGGCGCTTGCCCGTCTCGATTTCGGTGCGGTCTGCTTGACGCTGCGCTTTGAACTCTTCTAGGTCCGATTCGAGCGCAAGCCGAACCGTGTCGAAGGTATTCAGTGTCTTGCTCTGACGCTCTCGGATCGCCTCGGATTCCTTGAGTTCCTCGCGCAATTTCGCGAGCGCCTCTTCGTGAGCGTCCGCGTCCGCCTCGGGCGTGGCTGAACTAGCTCGTTGTCTGAGTTCGACGATGGTCTCTCGTTGCAGCCGAATGGTGCTCTCGAGACCCTCAAGCTCTTCGAAGTCCTCACTCGATTGCACTGAACCCGCACCGCTCGGCTGCCTCGCGATGGTGTCTTCGAGATCCGAACACTTGTCTTCGAGCTGGAGGATACGAGACTGCGCCTCGCTGAGCTGCGACCGCGAGTCCTCAAGCACCCCTTCAAGGGCATTATTGGCACCGGTGCCCGAGGTGTCGGCAGCGTCTTCCAATTCCGACAGGCGCGCCCGTAGTTCGCGGATCTCGTCGCCAGCTTGGAGCAGCAAGTCGCGATACCGAATCTCTCGGCTGCTCGCGTCTGTGGGCTCAGTTGTGTCGTCAACGTCAGTGGCCATGGAAGCCCTTACTTCTTCACGGTGGCGCGGGATAGACACGATCTATCATTCGTGATCGTGGCGCGGGTCGATCAGCCATACTAACCCAACCCTCGCCGGCGGGAAAGCTGCTAAGTGGCTGAAGGATCAATCACTTCGGTCAAGTAGCGAGTACACGGCCGGGATTAGCAACAGAGTCAGTGCGGTGGAGGTGAGTAGCCCGCCAATCACAGTCAAGGCCATCGGAGCACGCAGCTCGCTACCCTCGCCAAACCCCATCGCCATCGGCCACAACCCCAGCACAGTGGTCGCCGTGGTCATGAGGATTGGTCGCAGCCTTGTGGTACCGGCTTGAACAAGGGCCTCAATCTTCGCCATCCCTTTGTCGCGGCGGAGCTGGTTGGTGTAGTCCACCAGGATGATCGCGTTGTTAACTACGATGCCGGCGAGCAAGACACCACCGATCAACACCACGATACTGATCGGAGTGCTGGTCAACGCCAGGATGAGGATGGCGCCGATCACCGAGAACGGCACGCTGAACAGAATTACCAGCGGATGCAGTAACGACTCGAACTGAGAGGCCATCACCAGATACACCATGAAGATGGCAAGTCCCATTGCCAGTTGCAAGCTACTGAATGAGGTTTCCATCTCTTGCTGCTGGCCGCGCAGAGACCAGTCGAAACCAGGTGGAAACTGCATGCCGCCGAGCGCTTGCTCAATCGCAGTCGCTACCGTACCGAGGTCAGCATCCACAACGTTCGCGGTGAGAGTGGCGACTCGGCTTCCGTCGGAGCGGCGAATCTCGGCTGGCCCGTTCGCGATAACTACATCAGCCACCGAATTCAACGGTACCGAAATGCGCCCGCTCCCAACGTTCAGGTTCTCTAGATCCTTCACGCTGTTGCGAAACTCTTCGTCAGCCCGCAGACGAATGTCGATCGTCCTGTCCTGGCGCTGAATATCGGTCGCAATATCGCCCTGAATCTTCGAGCGAAGCAATGCTCCCAGCCCGCCGATGGTCAATCCGAGGGTCGTCAAGCGTTCTCGATCAAAGAAGATTTGGAGTTCCGGGTTGCCCCCGTCTGCGGACGAGCGAATGTCGACCAAGCCGGGGATCTCCCCCATCCGGCGTGCAGCCTCCTCAGAAAGGCGTGTCAGCAGCTCGAGGTTGTAGCCACGAATTTCCACCTCGACCGGGGTTCTAAACGAAAAGTACGAGGGCCGACCAAAACGATACTTGAGCTGCCCTTGCGCCCGATCGAGGTTCGCAGGTTCTGCGCTCTGATGTCCGAACCCCTCGTTGATCCGATCGATCTCGTCGCGCAGCTCCCCCATCACTCGCTCTTCCTCAGGGCGGCCTAGTCCTGGTTCGAGGTCGACACTGATCTGGCCGATGTTCTCTCGCCGCTCACCAGCGGCGCCGCCCTGCTCGTTCGACGCCCCGACAATCGAGTAGACCATGTCAACACCAACCAGTCCTGCGGCGGTCCGTTCGATCGACTTCAAGCGGCGATCGGTCACCTCGAGCCTCACTCCCGGCTCAAGTTCAGCATCAACAAAGAACTCACCCTGCGACAGTTCGGGAACCAACTCGGTACCAAGATTCCTGGCCAGCCCGCCGGTCAAAACCAGGGCAATCAGAGTCACTGCGAGCAGCAGCAGTGGCTGCTTGAGCACTCGACGCAGAACCCTGCCATACAGAGAGTTGACTGCGCCAAGGCCCGTATCGAAGAGCCCCAGCACTGGACTCACCAACCCCGACAGGAGGCGTCCGACCTGGCGAAACAGCACGACCGGGAGGCGAATGATGAAGGCTACGAGTCCGATCAAGCTGCGACCTGCCAGGGTCTCCTCGACCCGACCGCCGTCTTCCTTTGCGACCCAGGCTCCAAAGTCACGCGAAGCGAGCATTGGGATCACAGTGAGCGCGACCACCAATGAGACCAACAGCGAAAAGGTCACGGTCAAGGCCTGATCGCCAAACAACTGCCCGGCAATGCCCTCAACGAAGACGATCGGCACAAAGACGCAGATGGTCGTCAAGGTACTAGCAGCCACCGCCCGCGAGACCTCGGAGGCGCCCGCGCGCGCCGCTTCGCTCAGTCCCATTCCCTGGTCCAAGCGCCTCTGGATCGCCTCAAGAACAACAATCGAGTTGTCAACCAACAGGCCGATCCCGAGAGTGAGGCCGCCGAGGGACATAATGTTCAACGAGATATCGGCGGCGTACATCAGGAAGAACGTAGCCATCACCGAGATCGGAATAGAGACGCCGATGATGAGAGTGTTGCGAACGCTTCGCAGGAACACATAGAGAATGAAGACTGCGAGCAAGCCGCCCATCATTGCGGTGCTCAGGACCGCCCGCACCGACTCGCGAATATAGCGAGCCTGATCGCTCATGGGCAACAACTCAAGTCCGCTATCGAGCCTCTCCAGACGCTCAGACAGCCCTTCCAGACGCTCGTTGACTGCGTCGACAACACCAACGGTATTGGTACCGCCTTCCTTGTACACAGCTATCTCGACCGACTCGAGACCGTTGATGCGAGTGATGATCTCTCGCTCCTTGGATCCCTTGAACACCCGTGCCACTTCAGAGAGCCGCGTCACCGCACCTTGCGAGCTACTGATGACGATATTGCGAAGGTCCTCAGGGCGCAACACCTCGTTGATGGTCCGAACGAGGTACTCCGTCTCACCGTCCAGCAGGCGGCCGCCGGTGATGTTGATGTTTTCCTGAGCGAGGCGTTGCAGCACCGTGTTGATGCTCAGCCCGAGAGCAACCAGCCTGCGCTCGTCGATCTCGATTTGAATCTCTTCTTCGAGGCCACCGCTCACCACCGCAGCTGCCACGCCCTCAACACGCTCGAGCGATCGCTTGACCTCTTCTTCAGCGATCAGCCGTAGCCGAATGAGATCATCCGCTCCAACCAAGCCGATACGCATGACTGGGTCAAGCGATGGATCGTAGCGCAGCAAGATCGGCTGCTCGGCGTCCAGAGGCAGTCGCACTACATCCAGCCGCTCTCGCACATCCAAGGACGCGAAGTCCATGTTGGTGCCCCAGGCGAACTCCAGGGTAACCTCGCTAATGTCTGCGCGAGATGAGGAGACCACCCGCACAACGCTGTTGACCACCCCGACCGCGTTCTCGATCGGCTTGGTCAGCAGGTTCTCGATCTCGGTCGGCGCTGCGCCCTCGAGCTCGGTACGGACGGTGACCGACGGGTAGGTGATGTCCGGCAGCAGGTCGACCGCGAGTCGATCAAACGCCACCCAACCGAACACCACTGCTGCGACCGCGAAGATGAACACCGATACCGGTCTTCGCGTTGAGAAATGGACGAGGCTCACTCGAATCGTGCCCCGCTAGTGCCGGCGCCTCCCGAAGGGCGTCCACCATCCGGGCGCGGCGGTCGTTCTCCATTCTTCATCTGCTCAATCCGTTGATCAATTTGCTCGTCGCTCAGGCCGAACGATTTCATCCGCTCTCGTATCCGTTTCACGACCTCGGGATCGCTGAGGTCGGGCGTAGGGCCTCCTCGTCCACGAGGGCCGCCACCGCGGTTGCCGGCCTCGGGCGCTTGACCACCCCGGCCTCCTGTTCCCTCGGCGGGCGCTGCCTCTGAGTTAGCTGCTGGCGTGGTAGCTGGCGTGCCTGGGTCCCCCCGCCCTTCTTCAGCGCTTGGTTGTCCAGGACCCGGTCTTCCACCGCGAGCGCCGGGCGGCATGGACGGTGAAGACGGTGCCGGCTGCTCGACCCGCGTAACCGTCGATCCTTCCGGTCCAGTCGACTCCTGTTCGAGCACGTAGACCGGCGTACCGTCGGTCAGCGAATCCTGCCCCAGCACAATGACTTGTTCATCGCCGCTTAAGCCTGAGAGGACCTCAACATGCGCGGCCTCTTCGAATCCAAGGGTGACCTCACGCCGAGCTGCGATCCCCCCATCGATGACATAAACGGTGTCACCCACGCCCTCAAGAACCAGCGCGCGTTTGGGAACCACCAGAGCGTCCTCATGAGCATCGACCTCCAAGAAGACCGAGCCGAACATGCCGGGCCGCAACTTGTTCTGGCCGCTCACCTGAAGCGTGACTTTGAAGGTGCCATTGGTCTGATCGATCACCGGATTGATGCGCAGCACAGACGCCTTGAACGTCTCGCCCGCAAAGGCCTCCACGGACACCAATGCCGATTGCTTCCGACTGACCTTGACCAGGTCCTTCTCCGGGAGAAACACCGGACACAGTAGCGGCTCGAAATCAGAAATGCGGAACATGCGAGTTCCGTTGGAGACGAACTCACCCTGCTTGATTACACGCTCGATCACCCGGCCTGCGAAAGGCGCGCGAATCTCGGTGTAGCTCAGTTGGATTTCGCGACTATGCACTTGCGCCTTCGCACTCTCGTAGCGGGCCTTGGTGACTTCGAAGGCCTCAGCGCTGATGATCTCTTCTGAGAAGTTTCGCTGGGCCCGGTCGAAGGCGGCCTTGGTCTCGTTCAACGTGACCCGTGCCAGTTCCAGATCCGCACTCAACTCCCGATCATCAATCCGCGCTAGAACGTCTCCACTGGCGACGTAGCGCCCCTCCTCGGTCAGCAATTCGGTGATCGGCCCAGCGGTCCGAGCGACGATGTCGACCTCGTTCTCAGCCTCAAGTGCCCCGGTGGTCTGCAGAAAATCAGAGATGCGACGCCGTTCGACCTGGGTAACCCGCACTGGAATCGCAGTGGCCTGAGCTGGATCCCCTCCACCGAAGCCTCCCATGCCGCCGCCTCGTCCGCCACCAGATGAGCCGCCTCGACCGCCCGCTGAACCTCCGCGACCTCCACCGGCCTGTTCAGTGGATTCGGTGTCATCGCCTCCACAACCAGCGACTAGGAAGGTCGGTACCAATAGGAATAGACACACGGCGAACGCTGCGCCGGAGCTCCGGCGTGATGGCTGGCCGTAGATCGACCCGCCTCCATCAGAAACAAACATGGAGAAAACCTCGATTGCACCCGAAGGTCGGATGCACTGGACTTAGACGGCGCGAGCGACCCGACGGGCTATTCGCGACAGATCGTCAATCAGGGTGTAGAACGTTGGAATAACCAACAGGGTGAGAATCGTGGAAGCTGCCAAACCGCCGACCAGTACCAACCCGATGGGGGCCCAGTAGGCAGCGCGCCCTTCAGGTCGGCCGAAAACCTCCGGCAAGAAGAACGGAGCGACCATTGGCGAGAGCCCAAGGATGGTCGTCATAGCCGTAAGTAGGATCGGTCGGAGTCGATGCTGACCGCCTAATACCACCGCCTCTTCCCGAGACAGACCTTCTCGACGAAGGCGGTTGATGTGATCAACCAGGACGATGGCGTTGTTCACCACGATCCCGGCAAGGATCAAGAGGCCCATGGTCGCCGTGGTCGAGCGCGGCTGCCCGGCCAGCTTCATGATTACGCCAACTCCAGTGAAGGCGAACGGTATGGCCAGCAAGATGGTGAGCGGCTGCATGACGTTCTCGAACAACGCCGACATAATCATGAAGATGAGTACCACGGCCATGATCAGCGCGATGTTCATGCTCGCGTCGTCTTGCATGCCGTCGCGAAAGCTACGACCAAAACGCCATTCGTAGCCCTCGGGCAAACCGACGCCACCCAGGGTCCGAGTCATCATGCCCATGGCCATAAAAGATGGCACATCACCGACCGTGTTGGCAGTGAACTCGATCTTGGCCTGGCGATTCTCCCGTTCAATCGTCTTGGCACCTGCCTGGACTTCAAAGTCTGCGAAAGCCGCGATGGGAAGCGCGGACTCAGTAGCGAACACCGGCATGTTTCGCAACTGACGCAGGGACTCTCGGTCCTCTTCCCGGTATTGCATGACAATCCCGATCTCGCGATCTTGGCTCTTGAAATAGCTCAGATTGCGGCTCGACAGTGCGCTCGAAATGCTCTGTGCTAGTCCTTGCGACGAGAGTCCAGCTTGGAGCGATCGTTCTCGATTGGGCGTCACGACAATCTCGTCGGCGCCACTTTCGAGCGAGGTATCAACGTCGCGCAGAAACGGCACTGCGGAAAGCTGTTCGACCACGCCCGTACTGAGCAACTCCAAAGTATCTAGGTTGTCGCCGACCAACTCGACGTTGATACCCGATGACCCACGTCCCGGACCATGGCCCGTTGCCTGAGCGATCTTGAAATTGATGCCTGCTCGTACCGGAAGCGCTTTGCGGATGGCATCGCGCACGTCGCTCACGGGAGACTTGGCCTCTTCTTCCGGGGTCAAGTAGAGCTCGAAGCGATTGCCACCGCGACGTGAGCGGCCACCGTCGGTCCGGTAGTCGTGTGCAATATCTGCAATGTCCCACTCGTCTCGTCGCTCGTCCAAGAGACCATAGACCTCGTCGTAGACTGCTTCGCGCTCGGCTGATGAAACACGCCCGGGAGCATCCACGAACAAAGTTATCTGGCGTCCCTCTGCTGGCGGTTCGAATGTTCTCTCAATCCCGTTGTAGAGATTCCAGGAACCCCACAGCAAGAGAACGATCGCAGCAAAGAACACGGGCCGATGACGCAGAGTGAGTCGCACAACCCAACCATAGGCTTCAATCATGGCCATCAGAAATTTGGGTTTGGTTCTGGTCTCCGAGGTCAAGAGAATAGACGCCACTAATGGCACCACCGTCAGTGACACCAACAAGGACGCGAGCATGACAATGCAGACCGTAATACCGATCTGACCCATAAACCTCATCTGGCCACCACCGCCAGACAGCACCAACGGAAGAAAGACGCACATGGTTGTAGCAGTCGACGCAATGATCGGCATCGCGACTTCGCTCGCGCCTTCGAGCGCAGCTTGCCGAGCGGGTTTACCGAGGTCCTGTCGGTGTCGGTAGATCGACTCGATGACCACGATCGAGTTATCCAGCAACATGCCGATCGCGAGCATGAGCCCCATCAGACTCATCACGTTCAGCGTCATGTTGGTCAGGTCTGCCTGACGCGCCAGAAAGATGATCACAAAAGTCGTGACCAACGATAACGGCACCGCGATCGCCACCAAAAGCGTTGTGCGGAACTTACGGATAAAGAGAAACACGAAAACCACTGCCAGTCCGCCGCCCAACAGACCCGCACGACTGAGTTCGGTCAAGCCTTCTGTCACATCGACCGAGGCATCGTGAAAGTGCCGAATCGAGAGTTCGGCGATCTCAGGCATCGCCGCCAACGCCAAGTACTCCTGCTTCACCGATTCGACCACCTTCAAGAGGTTTGCGGTCGAAGTCTTGTTGATCGAGATCGAGACAGACTCGCTACCATTGAGGAAGTTGTACTGGCTCTGCTTGGGGAAATCGTAGCTAACCTCAGCAACGTCACCGAGCTTGAGTCCGTCTGCCCGAATCGGAAGGTTGCGGATTTGATCCAAGCTCTCGAACTCACCCAAGGTCCGCACTAAGAAACGCTGGCTTCCCTCCTCCAGATAGCCCGCAGACACGTTGATGTTGTTGTCTCTCAGGGCACTAGCTAGCTGCCGCTGATCCAGCCGAGCAGCCTCAAGCCGTGTCGGCAACAAGTTAATCTGTAGTTCCCGGGTCCGAATGCCTCGCACGTTGACCTGAGCCACTCCCTCGAGACGCTCGAGGCGAGGCTGCATGATCTCTTCAACGAACTCGTAGAGATCGTCACGTGCAGACTGAGACGTCAAGCTGCTGCGCAGGATCGGAATATCGCTGCTCTGGAACCGGCGAATGTCAACGCGCTCAACATCGTCTGGTAGACGGTCGCGAGCACGGTCGATTCGGTCTCGCACATCCACCACCGCGAGGTCCATATCTGTGCCTTCGACAAAGGACAGATTGATGTTGGCCGAGCCAGCACCCGCCGTAGAGCGCAGCTGCTCAAGGCCGTTCAACGTTCCAAGCATGTCTTCTAGGGGCTGGACGATTAGCCGCTCGGTCTCGGCCGGTGACGACGACGGGTACGGCACGCTCACTGACACGTTGGCGCTCGCGAATTCGGGCATGAACTCAAGCGGCAGACGCGTGAGCGACAGCCAACCAAGCACAAGCAGGCCAAGAACACACATCGCCATGGTGACCCGGCGATTTACCGAGAAGCGGATCAAGGCGTTTGTGGCCGGAGGCTGCTGGGCGTCGTCTGTTCCTTTCATGATTCTAGTTCCTCTCCAATATTCATCGTCTTGCAACGAGACCAATTTCCGGTGCATGCAATCAACGGAGCGCCTTGGGAATCTAGGCACTGCCCGTCGGCTAGCGACTCCCTCGCGCTCTTGGAGCCGAACATTTGGTTTCCGTTGCTCGACAGTGAAGATACGGCGAGTTGGCCGTTGGGATCATCAAGCCAAGGCAAGTCCTTTGTCAGGAATGTAAAGCTGCCCATGCGCTTGCTCCCGGCAGCGCAAGCGCCGGCTACACCGGCCTCGACGGCGCCCTCACGTTCCGCCAGCTCACCCCAAACAGATGGTTCAACACTCACCCGCCACGCCCGCAAAGGTCCAGCGAGAATAGACGTGGCGTGCAACTGTTTGTTTGACGCTCACTCGCAGACAAGCCTGATCTCCTCGCCCGCGTCTCAGGAGTTTGCGTCTCAAGAGTTCGGATCTTTGGAGTTCGGGCATACTCGGCGGGGGTCGGCGCGCTGCTCACCTGCGATGCTCCGTCGGACCTTCGGGCTCGCTCTGAGGGTTGGGTTCGTCGTTCAGCGATTCGTTCCGGTCGCGGATCTTCTCGCCAAGCAACTCGATCTGGTCCTCGGTCATCACCGCGCGCGCATCTGCGAACAATCGATCGCGCAGGCTGCAGTATTCATCTCGGGTTTGCCGCCAGAACTCGTCGGCCCGAAAGGCAGCGTCATCAAACACGGAAATCATCCGCTTCCCTTGATCATCCGACAGGTCGAGCTCTCTTTGCATCCAGGCGACGTGCTGCTGACGCTTCTCTGCCGTAATCTCGTAGGGCACACCCGTACGATCTTCACATTCGAAGTGCGGCAAATCATGATCATGCTTCACTTCGGCTTGCTGAGCAGGAGGGTCAGCCGCAGCGGACCGAGGACTCTCGGCGACTAAGCCAACGAGCACGCTCGCGAGCAGCAAGCCAGCAAGTGCCCAACCAAGCCAGCCGCGCTTCATCGGTCTTTCTCCGAAGGGATCAATGTAACAACGGGGCCCTGAGTGGTCCCGATGGTAAACGACGCTGGTGTCGCAAGACCTGAGGACGCCAAGGCGAGGGAGCCGGTTCCTGGCCTCAACACATCGTCAAAGCGGAAGCCATCTGCCGAAGCACTAGGACGTTGCCGGACTCCACTAGCAGCCAAAGCGATTGTCTCGAACTCGGAGAAACCGCTTGCTAGAGCAGGTGTCGGTTTGTTGGACTCCAGCTGCACGCGTAGGCCAACGCCGAGCATGAGGCCCAGAGCCACCACCGCGACCGGCAGCGACCGCACGACGAACCAGCGTGCGGACTCGGACACAGGTCCCAAGGGCGCCAGCGTCAGTCGCATCCGCGAAAGTCTTGCACCCAGCGTGACCGCCTGAGTCTCAGCAAGACGCTTCGAGAACTGCTGCTGAAACCAAGGAGCGGCTGGAACGTCACTCTTGGGCACAGCTAGCATTAAGGAATCAAGGGCCCAGCGTTCCAATACGGCAGCGCAAGACTCGCAGCGCTTCACATGCTCTTCGACGCGGCAGCGTGCACGCACATGGGTCGCCCCTTCAAGTTCACCATCAACATATGCCGAAAGTTCCGACTGCACACTTTGGCACCGCCTACTGCGGGGTTGATCGCGGTCGCGCCAATGAGCGTTCATCAGGTTCGCCCTCCGACAGTGCGCGCTTTCGGTGACGCGAGCGCTGAGGCACTCTCCGCTGAGTCAAGCCCCAACTCAGCAAGCCGTTGGCGCAGCTTGATTCGAGCGCGATGAATGCGAATCTGGACGGTACCCATGGGAATCTGTAGCATCTCCGCGATCTCACTGTAGGTGAAGTCTTGAACGTGCTTGAGTAGGAGTGGTTCTAACATCTTCTTCGGTAGGTCGGTCAGTACAGCTTGTAGGAACTGTCCCTTCTCGCTGACCATTGAAGAGTGATCGGAGGGCGCAACTGTTTCATCCGGGACCGCTTCGAGCACCTCTTCGGGTACCGCAGGGCGGCGCGAACGTCTGCGCAGCTCATCGCGCGCCTCATTCAGACCGATGGTGAACAGCCAACCCTGAAACGCCCGACCGTCCTGAAGACGCTTGAGTTTGCGGTAGGCCCTCAAGAAGGCGTCTTGGGCAATATCTTCTGCAAGGCCATGGTCCCGGACCAAGCCGAACACCACACGCCGCAAGGACGCCTCGTACTTGACGACCAAGCGCTCAAAGCTGGCCTGGTCGCCAGTTTGTGCAGCATCGACCAACTCCTGATCTTCACTGCGCGATCGCTCTTGACGCTCGACGTCCGCTGCCCGACGATTGGGCGCAGACACCTCGGCACTTTGCGTGAACGGAGCTGGTGTTGGTTTACGTTTCAACAAGTCACTTCACTTTGGCCTCATGCCAATTATCCATAAGGGGAATGTCAGTCAAGGTGCGGATTCCGAACAGCGGCCTAAGAAACATCGAGCCGCGGAAGCGGATTCCAGGCCACCACTCCTCGGTACAAGTCCGACGAGGGCAACCAGAGTAGTGTTTCTTCCAAAATCACGCTGGCTGCTGGCGCCGAAACACCCGCTCACGGCCGGCACAAGGATTCTAACGACTGCTCGAGCCCTCAAGGTTCCCAGCCTCCACTCTTCTCTAGTTGGCCTCAGATCGCAAATGAGCCTGAATCAGCCCTCGCAGGACCTCACGACCGGTCTCTACCGAGTCGAATTCCCCGTCGAGTTGGCGTTCGAAGCACCCGGCCAATACTCGGCCGAAGTAGGGTCCCGGAGCCAACCCCTCCTCCAGCAGGTGTCGACCCTGCATCAGCGGCTGCGGCGCTTTCGCCTCGAGTTCCAAGCACGAGGCGCGCTCAAGCAGCCATTCGCAGGCCGGATCAGCGCCTCTGGGCTTCGGCGGTCGCCCGTCCCAGTCAGCCTGGGCTACACGTACCAAGCGATCAATCCGTACCTTCCGCGCCAACCGCCTTACCGCAGCGTCACTAACCTTCGCGTCGAATAGCTGTCTAGGCTTTAGGTGATGCTCGACCAAAGGAATCACTGCGTCGACTAAGCGAGTTTCGCGCGAGATCCTGGCAAGAAGGTCCCGCGTGGGACCAGCACCCTCCGGTTCGTGGCAAGGAGAGCGCCAGCGGCCGTCAACGAATACGGTCGTTGACGGCTTTCCAAGGTCATGGCACAGGCACCCGAAACCAACCACTAGGTTCTCCCAGCGATCATCGGTTCGCTGATCCGCGAATGCATCCAGGACTTCCATCGTGTGTTGAAACACGTCGCCCTCTGGGTGCCATTCCGGATCTTGCTCGCAGCCGATAAGAGCCTCGATCTCGGGAAAGTAGCGCAGCCACTGAGCCGACCTTAGAAACTCCAGTCCCAATCCTGGCCGTTGTCCTTGCAGAAGAAGCTTCCGCCACTCCCCGTCAATGCGATCAACCGCAAGCCCTTCCATCTCCATGCTCCGACAGACCGCAACAGTCCTAGCGTCAACATCCAGCGAGAAGCGGGCAACCAACTGAGCGCCACGCAGGACTCGCAGCGGATCCTCTGTGAAGTGCTCGGTGGTATGCCGCAGTAGGCCCTGTTCGAGGTCACTTATCCCGTTAAACGGGTCAATCCAGCGCTCTTCGAGGGGATCGAAGGCGATCGCGTTGATGGTGAAATCACGGCGAGCTGCGGCCTCGTGCTCGGTCAGATCGGGTACAGACGCGATCTCAAAGCCGCGATGGCCCAATCCGCGCTTGGATTCCCGACGCGGTAACGCCACGTCGATCGGATGGCCACGCAGCTTCAGTACCCCGAACGCCATACCCACCAAGTCCAACTGATAGCGCTGCTCGAGCACACGCCGCAGGGCGCCTGGATCTAGGCCAAAGACCTCTAGATCGAAGTCATTTGTCGGCCGGCCAATCAGAGCGTCCCGAACACAACCCCCGACCAGGTGCGCCCTACCACCTGCGGACCGCAGCAGCCGAGCGATGTCAAGCACTTCATTGAAGGTCTCTGGAGCGGTTGTCCTGAACGCGAGTTCCATCCCTTCATCATACGAGGCGCACTTCGCCCGGCGAAATATTCTCTCACTCTGCTCGGCTTTGATACTTTGTTGGGCCGTGGGCCCAGAGCGCAACGCCGCCAGGGTCAACCATCTCAACGATCAGACCGCCTTCACGGATTCTCAGGAGCTCCGCATGACCTTCAAAGCCCCCTCCGGCATGACCATCGAAACGAGCCTGCCCCCGACCGATCGGCGCAGTCTTGCGATCGCCAGCCTGCTCGCCACCTTGCTGATCCTAATCGCACTGCCCTCTCTCGCTCAGATGCCGGGCACCATGTTCGGCGCGGTCACGGACGAGAATGAGAATCCGGTACCTGGGGCCACAATTACCATCACCGATCCCGAAACTCCCGATTTCGAGCAATCTGAGACTAGTGACGACAAGGGTAAGTATCGACTCTTCATCGCCAACGCGACAAAGCGCTACACCCTGACTGTCACCAAGGCCGGTTATCAGCCCGTCACGTTGAACGGGGTTCGCGTCAGTGCTCGCCAGCGAACGCGCAGGGACTGGATGATTCGCACTGCTCAGGCCGCGGTGCCCGCCCCTGGGGACGCTAGCGAAGGCGCCGAGAAGGGCGGCGGCGGTGCAGGTGCAATGTTCAATCGCGGTGTGGCAGCGATGAACGCCGGCGACCTCGATACGGCGGAACAGAACTTCAAGGACGCTCTCGAGAAGAAGCCAGACCTACACAACGCCAATGCAGCGCTAGCGCGGGTGTACCTGCAGACTGAGTCTTGGAACAACGCGCTCAAGCATGCTCAACTGGCGGTGGCCGCCGAAACCGACGTCGACTCAATGAATCAGGTCCTGTACAAGTCCTACAGCGAGCTTGGTGAGAAGAAGAAGGCCAAGGAAGTCCTGTCTGCCATGCAAACCGCAGATCCGTCCAAGGCCAGCGCCAACTTGTTCAATGAGGCAGCCGATCTCTACAACCAGGGCGACTCGGCTGCCGCTAAGCCGCTGCTCGAGGAAGTGCTTGGCCTCGACGCCAATCATGCCAAGGCCAACTACATTCTCGGAATGATCTTTGTCGCCGAACAAGTCAACGACAAGGCCAAGGAACACCTCGAAAAGTTCATTGCGATCGCTCCGGAGGACCCGGATGCGGCGCTTGCGAAAGAGATGCTCTCCTACTTGCAGTAGCACTGGGCCCTGCGGCAAGGCCACCTTGACCGTCCCAGTCAGCACTCCCGACCGCAGGCATTCCCCACCTCACGTCGTCCTGACCGAACCGACGCCCGTCACCACAACACTGGGGCACCGCTCTTAACGTCGTAGCCACGTCGAGCTGACAACTCCCCTCTACTCCATTGAACCCTCCGCGAGCGGAGGCAAAAGAGAATTCCTGAACCATGCGCCGACTGCCGATCCGACCGAATCTACGCCGAACCCTCGGGATCACGATCCTGCTATCACTGCTCTTGCTCGTCGCCTCACCGATCTTGGGCCAAGAGGCTGCTCAGGAGGTCACCCTCGAACGGATCATGAGTCACCAGGAGTGGCTCGGTCGAGAGCCCCAGCGTCCCTACTGGAACTGGGATTCCCGGTCTGTACTCTTCTTTAGAGCTCATGCAACCGTGGATGGTGTGGACCCTCGCATCAATGAGCTCTATCAGCAGTCGCTCAACGAATCGCGGGCGCGACTGCTCGACCCTGCTGAACTCCGAGACGTCGATCCCGCTCGCAGCGTGGTGGATACTGACCAACGGAACCGCGCCTACGAACGCAACGGCGACCTCTTTGTGCGCTCGCTAGAGACTGGCGTTGCGCGCCAATTGACAAAGACAAGTGACCGAGAAAGTCGCCCTTTCTTTCTGGCAGACGGGCGGCTTGGCTATCAGCGAGGACGCAACGCAATCTACGCGCGCGACTTGATCACTGGCCTCGAAGAGCAACTCTTTGCAGGCGCTAGCACGGACGATCCGGAGGCGGCCGAAGCGAAGAAGCGTGCCGGCCGCGACTACATCGCGCGCGAAGAGGAGCGACTCGTTGGCTGGGTTAGTGCAGACGCCGAGCGCCAACGGCTGCACGCAGAGCGCGACCAGGCGATCGCCCTAGGTAGTGAAAGAGCCGACCAGCCGTGGCACCTGGGAGCAAAGACCGAGATCCAAGGCATGAGCGCCTCCCCCAACGGACGACTCGCGTTGGTCACTCTCGCCAACAAGTCGCCCGATCGCAGTGGCACCAAGATGCCGACCTATATCTCTTCCAGCGCTGACATCGAAGTGCGCGATGTCAGGTCCAAGGTGGGCACGTCGCCGCAGGCCGGCCAACGCCTAGTCGTTCTCGATCGAGTCTCCGGTCAGCAGCTCGTCCTGGACCTCGACGAGCTACCGACTCGTCGCGAGGATCCGCTTGCTGAACTCAGGAAGGCTGCTAAGGAGCGCGAGAAGGCCCGCAAGGAGTCAGCGGACCCCAAAGATGCCGACAGTGGTGAAGCAGTATCCGAAGGGAAAACTAAAGACGACGGTCAAGAGGCTTCTAAAGAGGCCACTGAGGCAGTACCAGCAACGCAGGCGAAAAAGACAAGCTCAAAGCCTGCGAAACCCAAACCGAGAGATATCCAGTTCAGCCAACCTCAATGGTCGGACGACGGTACCTTCGCAGTGGTTCAGGCAAGGTCCAACGACAACAAGGATCGCTGGATCATCCAGCTTGACTGGTCTGAGCTCCTAGCGGACACCAGCCAACCGGACACGCGATCTGAAGACGCGGCGCTCCTTGAGGACGCCGCCAAACCCGAGGTCTCAAAACCTAAGGACACCAAGCCCGAGCCTAAGGTGCGAGTCATTCACCATCAGCACGACCCTGCTTGGATCAACTGGAGTTTTCGCGACCTCGGGCTCCTTCCAGGTAGCAACCAGATCTTCTTCCTCTCAGAGGCCAGCGGATACTCGCATCTCTACATTGCAGCCAAGAAGGGCGACAAGGCTGCAAGGCAGCTGACCCACGGAGATTTCGTCGTCGATTCTCCTCAAGCGTCAGCCGACGGCAGTTTCATCTACTTCACCTCCAGCGAGCTGCATCCGGGACGAACCGAGGTCTACCGAGTCGAACTTGCCTCACGTGAGATCCAGCAGATGACAGATCTCGGGGGCCAGAACTCCTACACGCTCTCTCCCAACGCGGCACAGTTGTTGATTCAACACTCGACGACCACAGTGCCTCCGGAACTCTTTGTCCAAGAAGTGACTCCAGGTGGAGCCCCGCGCCAATTCACTCACACCGTCTCGGATGAGTTTCGGCGCTACGACTGGGTAGAGCCCCAGATCGTAAAGGTGCCATCGAGCTACCACGACCGCTCCATCTACTCGCGTCTCTATTTGCCTCAGACTGAACCGATCGGACCAGCTGATGCACAAGCTGGCAGCGGTCGCCCAGCGGTGGTCTTTGTGCACGGCGCTGGCTACCTGCAGAATTCGCACTTCGGTTGGTCAGGCTACTTTCGCGAGTTCATGTTCCACACCCTGCTCACCCAGCACGGCTACGTGGTCCTCGACATGGACTACCGCGCGTCCAAGGGCTACGGTCGCGACTGGCGAACCGCCATCTATCGCCAAATGGGTTGGCCTGAGGTCGAAGACCTAGAAGACGGTGTGGACTACTTGGTCTCCAACCATGGAGTCGACCGAGATCGCATCGGGGTCTATGGCGGTTCCTACGGCGGCTTCCTCGCGTTCATGTCACTGTTCAACAAGCCTGACCTATTCGCCGCAGGCGCGGCACTCAGGCCAGTCACCGATTGGGCTCACTACAACCATGGGTACACTTCGAACATCCTCAACACTCCGGAGCTAGATCCTGAGGCCTACCAAAAGTCCTCTCCGATCGAGTTCGCCGAAGGGCTGACCAAACCGCTTTTGATCGCCACCGGGATGCTCGACAACAACGTGTTCTTTCAAGACAGTGTTCGACTAGTGCAGAAGCTGATTGAGCTCGGCAAAGAGGATTGGGAGATCGCCATCTACCCGATCGAGCCACACGGATTTCGCGAACCCAGCAGCTGGTTGGACGAGTACCGCCGCATCTTCAAGCTGTTCGAGCGTGAAGTCCGAGGGGTTGACTGACGTGGGGTTGAGTGACTGGGGGTTGCGCCACCAAGCGGCGAGTGACGTAGGGTTGAGCGAGCCTCGGTTGAATGAGATGCGGTTCTGCGAGGTGGCGTAAAGTAATGACTAGTCACAAGTCGAAGCCTGTTCCGGTTCCGCTCCCGCCCTCGCACACCTGCTTTGTCTGTGGTCGCGATAACGACAACGGATTGGCACTACGCTTCAAAGCCGTCGGGGACAGGGTGCAGACCACTTGCACGGTTGCAGAGCATTTCGCGGGGTTCGAACAGCGAACGCACGGCGGCATCGTTGCCGCTCTGCTCGATGAGGCCATGGGCTGGGCGACGGTCCTTGTCAGCCAGCGGTTCACCTACACGGTCGAACTCACCGTGCGCTACAAGGATCAGGTGCCGGTCGGCGTGCCGCTCGAGGTCGCGGGTTGGGTCGAGCGCGACGCCAGGCGCCTGCTGTTCGCGGCAGCGGAGATTCGAGATGGGGATGAGCGGCTCCTCGCCAATGCCACCGCCAAATTCATGAAGGTCTCAGCCGAAGAGACAGCCACTATCGCCGGCTCTTTGATCTACAGCCCAGGGGCCTGGAAGTTCGCCGCAGACCAGCATCAAGGCTGAGTTCAGGTAGCTTGCCGGGTGGGGCCCGTGGTGCTCGTTTCGTCATGTCCCTGGATGACCTTCTTGCACCCGAGTCACAAGGACTCGAGCACAGGCACCCGAGTCCACAAGCACTCGAGCGGGCTGCTAGCCCTCGCGCCTCAGGCCAGTCAACACAACAACGTTCATTGCCGCTCGCGCTGCCATCGTCGAAGCCAGGAGCCCCACTGCGAGCACCACACCGAGGGTCAAAGCAAGCGCGCTCCAAGGAACAGCAGCGACCCCGCTGGTGAGGTGTGGAGCGACCGCTAGGAGCGCAGCGGCCGTTCCGAGGCCAAGACCGCAGACCAACAGCAATGCGTTCTCAGCGACTACGAGCCCGCCGAGGAACCTGCGCTTGAACCCAATCGCACGCAGCAGCGCGAGTTCGGCCGTTCGCTCCAAGACGTTGCGTAACAACACCACGGACAACCCTAGCGTGCCGAGCAACAATCCCAAGCCACCCAGCGCGCGAAAGGTACCCAGATAAGTGTTCTCGACAGCCTGAAACGCCTGCAGTTGCTCTGCCGAGCCCACCGCATCGAAACCGAGTCGCCCGAGTTGCCCCTCGACCACATCGACCAACCCGTCGGTCTCGCCTTCACCACCTGGGCCGAACAAGAAACTTTGAAAGCCATCCCGACTCGGGAAGTGCTCGAGCAGCTGATCTTCAGCGATCAGAAGCTCGCGCTGAAACAGACTCTTGCGCAGCAGGCCCACGATCCGAACCTTGATCGGCCTACCGTACTCGTTCTCCAACTCAACATCCTTGCCGACCCCAGATTTGAGAATCCACATCACTGAGTTGAAATCTCCGATTGCCGGAACGACATCAGGACCGTAGTCGCGTTGGAGCAGTTCCCAGGGATTGGCAAGGCCCTTCCCTTCTTTGGCCAGTTGCTGAAAGGTGAACCCGCCACGTTCTATTAGGGCGCTGGGAACTCCGAGTAGCCGAGGTTTCTCGGGCTGATAGAGATTGAGACAACTCACGTCGTCCCCAGGAACCTCACGCAACGCAAAGATCTCTCGACCGCTGAGCAGTTCAGAATCGGCGCCCGAGAAACCCAACTCGAAGCGACCGTCGTCTGACCCAAGGTCATGGTAGAGCGGCACGTCGGAATGCGCCATCGCTACGAAACCGCCTGCACCAGATGCCTTGTCTTCCACATGATCACCAAAGCGATGGCCATAGGCGCCGACCGCAACGATGACAAAGGCTGCAGCTGCCACCAGCCCCGTCGCAAGCAGGCTCCGCCCGGCAAAGAGTGTGGCGTTGGCTCGCGCCATCCCCAATTGTCCACTCACACCGCTGGTACTGATCAGGGGCTGTTCTCGCTGCAGCAGCCGGGCGAAGAGCGCCAGTCCGGCGACCAGGAAAGCCGCTCCCGCCACAAAGAACAAAGGCGCGGCCTGGGACTCGTCCACGAAGAATGAGCCGACCAACGCCATCACCGTCACGGGAGCGGCAATCACCAGCACACGCTTTGATCGAGCGCGCTTAGCTAGTACCGCGCGCTCACTGTGATCGCTCACCTCACCGCGCAGCAGCGAGACGACGGAGAGCTTTTCCAGGCGCTTCACTGACCGCCAGATCGTTATCGCCACGATCAGGAACGAAGCGAGGCCTCCAAGAAGCAGGGTCACAGGCACAACGTGCAGTTCGAGGAACTGCGCACCGTTCGACTCGAGACCTAACGCCGCAGACCACCTCGACGCGAGATTCATGATCATCGCTCGCGCGTAGACAACCGCGAGTACCATGCCAAGACCCGCCCCAAGCCCAGCCAAAAGCAGGCCCTCGCGCAGAAACGTCTTGAGGACCTTCTTGGGTGCGAATCCGACACCCAGCCGAACTCCAACCTCGCGCGCTCTACGCTCAACTCCAAGCCTGAAGAACAGGGCTGTAAGCATGGCTGCAGAGACGATCAGAAACATGCTGAAGCCAACGAAGAGGCCACCGAAATCGGTGGCGCCCTTGGCGCCCGAAAGAGCGGCCCGTTTGACCGCGAGCGGCGCCAACCCCGCGAGAGCAGGATCCAGCAACCCAGGCAATTCGCCTGCCAGTCGAGCTGCGAGCTCGCCACCGCTACCTCCTTCGGTGCCGGTTGCTCGGAATCGAATCGAGCTGGTTGAGCCGAACCGGCTTGACCACAAGCGACGGGCGAGTTCTGGTGCGACAAACAGTTTGGGCGTTGCCCGGTAAAGGTCCCAGTACTCTTCGTCCCGGTCCCGGATCAGCCCAAGGTCAACCGGAAACGTTGGCTCCCAGTCAGCCATGTCATCAGCATCATGAACCCCTGGAAACGGCGGAGTGAGCGTCGCATCGGCCGCAAGCCCTTCGATTGCAACCACGCCAGACAGCTCCAGAGTCACTTCTCGCGGATAGAGCTGCTCAAGGTCGCCGACCTCCCAGTATTCAACCTTCAGCGCGTCGCCCACCTGCACATCAAGATCACTAGCCGCCCACGAGTTGATGACGATCTCATCGTCCTTCAAGGCGTGGCTACTTCCCATCAGCCATCGCATCCCGCCGAAGGCAGGTTGGCCTAGGTTGAGACCGGTGATCGTGGAGTATGGCAACGCCTCGCCGTCGCTTCCGACCACTGAGGTGCGGTTAGCGAGGTAGCTGGTGATCGGCAGTGCCTCAACACCCGACTCAGAGGCCCAAGCCAACAGGGCCTCTTCAATGTGCGGACGCAGAACGATCTCTCGGCTCTCGATCGCGACCACCTCGGCCGCTTCAGCTACGGCGTCGTCGAGGCCTCGCGTCTCGACCACACTCAGCTCGAGGCCAAAGTCTTCTACCAACAAGACCTCGTCCAATACTTCACTGAAAACCGCTTGTGGATCTGGATTCGAGGTTGTCTCGGTAACCAGATCGCGAGCCGCCACGAACAAGCCATTGACCCGACCAGGTTGATCCAGCGAGCTCTGCAACACCGCTAGATCAACGAAAGCATTCAGCACCACTCCTTGCGACGCATCCAGGCCAAAACGCCCCATGCCCTCGTCTGGCAACACCGCGCTGACCGTCGTGCGCAAGCTTTGAACAACATCTGAGACATCTGTCGAGCCCATCAGAGACTCTCGAGGCACATCGCTGGGCCGCGCCAACGACAGAACCACGTCGCTGCCGACTTCCACACTGAGTTCACTCGCGAGCGCTTGGTTGATCACCACCGACGCGAAGCGCTGGTCTTCACCTCGCTCCACCGAAACGTCGTTCTCGAACAAACTGGAGAACTGCTTGTTGATTCCTTGGATCTGAACGCCAGCGGCGCGGCGACGACTATCGGGGCTGTTGGCAGAACCGCGCAGGAGAACGATCGGCACAGGTTCTAAGAACCGCTCCGTGAAGCGGGCGTCAGCCGCCAGGTCTGAACCGAGCTGCTCGCGAAAGAACGACTCCGAAAGCAGCGCGTGGTCAATCGATCCTAGACGCTCAAGAGCGAGCGCCCGAAGACTGCCGCGCATCGAGTCCCCAACCACCAACGCACCACTCAGCACCGCGGTGGTAGCGGCAGCGGCGAGCACCACCGCCAGACTGGTCCTCCAGTAGTAGCGCAGCGTCAGCAGGATCTCGCTCATTGAGCTGCCTCTGAAAGTTCTCCGCTCGCGTTGACAGTTAAGCGCCTGGCGAAGCGTTCAGCGAGTTGCGGGCTATGCGTTACCGCGATGAGCGTGGTGCCGCCACTGTCGGAAGTCCCCTCTCCCCGATTCGCTGCGTGGAGTTCAAACAACAGATCGGCGACTCGCTCGGCGGTCGCGCTATCGAGGTTGCCGGTTGGCTCATCACACAGGAGAACAGAGGGTCGATTGATCATGGATCGTGCGATCGCAGCTCGTTGCCGCTCCCCGCCCGATAACTGGGCTGGCCGATGAGTGAGTCTTTCTTCGAGGCCCACCGCTTGCAACAGCCGCCGACCGCGCTCCTGAGCGCTCTCACTACCATCTGTGCCGGCCATGTTCTTGGCGGCAAGTGAAGGCAACAGGACGTTCTGCAGCACCGTGAACTGAGGCAGTAGATGGTGATCTTGGAAGACGAAACCAACTTCGCGGTTGCGAAACTCGGCAAGTTCAGCGTCCCCGAGCGGATCTAGATCCCTGCCGTTGACCTCGATTCTCCCGCGAGTGGGTCGTTCGAGAGCGCCAAGGAGATGCAGCAGCGTGCTCTTGCCAGTGCCAGACGGTCCGGTAATGACCACAGCCTCGCCACCACCCACGTGTAGATCAACGGCGTCGAGTACCCGTAGTCGCTGATCTCCGACTTCAAAGTCCTTACCGACGCCGGTGAGCTGGACAGTTCCTCTCTCGGGCATAGTCATTGATTCCATCCTTTCGAAGTGGTCAGCGGTCGGCAGTTCCCAACACTACGGGCGAGCGGCCTTCCTAGCTTGATGCGTTCTTCAGTCGCTCAACGAGATCCGCAGGGATCGGCACCGACCGGGGGCGACAACCGGCGGCGATGACGCAGCATACTGAGGCGATCCGACCTCTAGCCACCAACTCACCCTGATGGCGGAAGATCGCCGTGTAGGTCACGGACTTGCGTCCCAGGCGCGCAATAGACAGTTCGATGTCCAAGGTGTCCTCGAAGCGAACTGGTCGAGAGAACTCGCAGGACGCCATCAGGCGCGGCCACCCCAGGATCTCGCCGTCGTGCTCAGCATGAACACTGGTCCCTATCGAATTGAGGAACTGGTGCTCGGCGGTCTCCATGAAGACGTAGAACCGTGAGAAGTGCACGATTCCGGCAACATCAGTGTCCGAAAATTCGATCCGGCGTTGGGTCCTAAAGCAGATCTGATCGGCACCTTGTTCGATCTGTTCGATCTGCTCGATCTGTTCGATCTGTTCCGTCTTGTCAACTGTGTTCATCAATTCTCTTCGATTCTGGTCGCCGGCAAGGACAACGCATGCCGATACGCCTCGACCGTCTCTCGGGCCATCAGCTCCTGGCCGTACTCGCGGCGCACACCCACATATGCGAGCCTTGCCTTCTCTACTCGCGCCTGCTCATCATCCATCACCGCTTCCAACTGATCTGCGAGTGCTTGCGGATTGTTGGGCTCAACTAGCCAACCACCGCCAGTTCTCTCCAAGAGTTCTGGGAACGAACCGTGACTCGGTTGGACTACTGGCACCCCCGCCGCAAGTGACTCGAGCACCGAAAGCCCCTTAGGTTCGTGGTACTCGGTTGGTACCGAGAGCACATCGAGCCCATGCAAGAACTCCAGCTTCTGGTCGCGATCAACCTCGCCCCAGAACCGCACGGATTCGCTCAATCCGGCTGCCGCTAACTTGGCTTGCTGCTGCTCGAGGTACCGTCGGTCTCGACCACCAATGTAGCCAGCCACGTGCAGGGCGACCTGTTCTGATCGTCGTTGAGCCAACAACACAAACGCATCAACCAAGTTGTGGAGCCCCTTCTCCGGACATACCCTTGCGAGAAATCCGATATCGAAACGATCCTTGCTATGCCCGGCAGCTTGGTTTCCGTTGACTTCGACCTCTTCTCGATATCCGTCAAAGCTGATGCCGAGCCGAGTGACCTTGATCCTCTCACGATCTAGGTCAAGGAAGTCCGACATCGAATCTGCGTAGAAGTGACTGGTCGCGACGAACAGATCGCTGTGTTGAGCGCGCATCCGCAACTCCTCCTCGACCTGCCTTCGATACGGTTCTTCGAGTTCCTTGAGGAAGATGTCTTCACCTTGAAGTGCAGTCACTACCCGCACCTCGGGAAGTTCTTGCTTGAGCCGACGAACCAAGCCCAGCAACATCGAGTTGGTCAGCTGGATGACATCAGGCTTGTACTCGTGCTTGAGAAACGCGACCAGCCCTTCAAGTTCGGCCGTCTGCTGGCCAGACTCACCACGTAGCATTGAAACGGTCAGTTCGCCCAACGAACGCGCGTCGGTCGCATCAGGATTGGCCGTGAGTCGACGCAACAGCGCTGGATGATCGAGCCAGTTGCGGAGAAACTTCGGCAAGCGACCGAAGGCCTGACTCTTCTGCTGCAGATAGAGGTTCACTGCACCGTACCGAACGGTCGGTTCGGCGACACTCTCTTCATCTGTTCGCAGCGGCGTGTAGATCGGCTGCAACAACACTTCGTGGCCCAACGACATCATAGTGCGTGCCAAGGAATTGTCCCGAATGCAAGACCCGCAGTACATTCCTCCAGCTCCGGCCGCAATGTAGGCGACCTTCAGTCGCTCTTCGCCCACCGGTCAGCCAGCCCGTCGTTCGAGGTCGGACAGCACAATGCCGATCAAGCTCAATCCAGAAGCTCCGCACGCCGGTGAGGGCGTGTAGCGAGCGAGACCGCAACCATCAGAACTGCTGAGGTTACGAACATTACCGCGACCGGCAGCACGCCAGTCCCTCCCACCGTGTAGCCAGGCACCTCTGAAGATCGTTGGAAGAAGTAGATCCACAATGCAATTACCGAGAGCAACGCGGCCCACGCTCCGGCCGCCGTTGCGCGACGCCAGAAAATTGCGGCCAGCAGAATCGGCAGGAGAGACGAGTAGCCAGTGAACGACCACACAGCCATGCGAAAGATGCTGGGCGTGGTAATCAGCGACAACACAAATGTAGTGGCTACGATACCCACCACAAACAACCGTCCAACCCGGACTCTGGTGGCCTCAGTGAGCTTGCCTCCCCAACCATAGTGTTCGACAACGTCCCGTGTGAACATGGTCCCGAGCGAAAGCGACTGCGAATCCAACGACGACATAATCGCGGCGAAGACGCCCGCTGCAAGTAAGCCTCCCAACACCCCTGGCGCGTGCAATGCGATCATCTGAACCAGCACCGAGTTGGTTGCGGGTCCTTGCAGGTCAGGAAAATCGAGATGCCCGAATACCCCGAGCAAGACACTCGGCACCCACACCGCAGCGATACAGAGTGGATAGAAGGTGATCGGCGCCTTGAAGGTCGCGAGACTCTTCGCTGAAAGCCAATGCATGAAGATGTGCGGGAACATGCCCACCGAAACGGGGATCAAGGTATACGTCAGTAGCTGAAGAGGGCGCACGTTGTCGCCCCTAACCAAGAGCTCGGGAGAAACCTCTGCAATGCGCTCCATTGCTCCGCTCAAACCGCCAAGCTTGCCGACAATGACAACCGCGGTCACTCCGCCGAGCACCATAAACAGAGTCGTCTGAAAGGTGTTGACCCAAGCGGTGCCGCGCAGGCCCGCCATTGACACATAGCTAATGACGACCATGGCGATCAGCAGTCCCCCGACCCACTGTTCAACGGCACCCGATGAGATCTGGTTCAAGGTGATGCCACCACCCATGATGCCAATGAGCAAATAGGGGATCATCAGCAGCACCAGCACCACAAATAGAACTAGTCCGAGCGCGTCGGAACCGAAACGACGCCTGATGAGCTCGACCTGGGTGACAAACCCGTGGCGCTTACCTAGCGCCCAAACTCGCGTGCCAACGAAGTAGAAGATGATGGGCACCATCAGTGCTGAAGACGAGGCCATCAGCGAGAACACACCAATTCCAACACGGTAGGACTCAGCTGACGCACCGAGCAACGCAAAGGACGTCATGTGGGTGCCAAAGAGGGTCATCAACATGACAAACGAACCGATGCTTCGATCCGCCAGGAAGAAGCTCTCACCGGTGCCGGTATTGAGCCGTTGGCTTAAGAAGCCGATAGATAGAACCAGCCCGAGATAGGCAAAGACGATTGCCAGGATCATCGACCGGTCTCCACAGGCTCGTCCCTACTTACATCCTCGGAGGCGCGGTCGAGTTCACGCGGCCAGGCGTGACGTACCACGAGCCCAAAGAACAACGCGACCACCCCGCAGAAGATGAGATGGTAGGCCAAACCCAACGGCAATCCCGCAATTCGTTCCGTCGCGTTCCACCACCAGAAGTCAAGCCGGAGCACATAGAGCGCAATCAGTCCAGTACCTACCCACCAACGCACATCAACCTTCCCTTCAAGGAGTCGTTTCTTGGTCCGAATCTGGTTGCTTGCCAGCCAAGGCCTGGGCCCTATCGGATGCAAGCCGAATTCACGATGGCTGCAATCTAGCAGTTCAGGCTGAGCCGCTATCCGCTGACGCTGCCAAGATCGGCGCCTGCCTGCTGGTACTCGGCCACATGATCAAAGAACGCACTGAAGTCGCTTTCGAACACGTCGCCGATCAGGATCTTGGTCACGGCCTCTTGGTGCTGCGGGTAGTTCCTCAAGAAGCCACCAAAGCTGAAATCTGGCGAGTAGAACGAGCGCACAAGGCCCAGAACCGCGTCCATGCCCTTTTGCAACTCGGCTTCGAATCGACCGAGTTGCGACGCGCTGAGGTCGTTTGAATCGAGGCCGTCGAGAATCGCCTCGGCTGCCATCTCGCCTGACTTCAGAGCCAAGAACACTCCGGACGAATAGACCGGATCGATAAAGCTGTAGGCGTCACCAACCAAGACCCATCCGTCCCCAGCGTGCTGGAGATTCTTGTAGGAGAAATCCTTGAGTACCTGAAGGGGTCGGCACTGAACCGCACCAGCAATACGGCGCTTTATCTCGGCGCACTTCTCCACTTCGGCAAAGAAGATCTCATGAGGCATCAAATCGCTATCAGTGATGAGCGCCTGCTGATCCCCCACCACACCCACGCTGACCACGTCGTTCGCTAACGGGATGTACCAGAACCACGAGCCACCGTCTTCTGTGTGAAGAATGATGGTCGCGCCCTCATCTCTGCCGCGTTCGCGGTACGCGCCTTGCCAATGCGTGAAGACCGCAGCGTGCGCGAGACCGTAATCCAGACGCTCAAGCTTCTGCGCTCTGGGAATCAGATTCCCCTGGCCGGTCGCGTCAACCACGGCCAGGGCGCCAAGCTCAACCGTCTCGCCTTCGCTAGTCCGGACCGAGACCCCGCAGGCTTGATCGCCATCAAACAGCACCTGGCGGACCGAGCAGCCGCGAACTACCTCTGCCCCTTGTTCACTCGCGTTGTCCATCAACAGCTCGTCAAAGTCTGCACGATGAACCTGCCACGTTTGGGCACTCTCGTGTTCGTTCATCGAGTCGAAGTAGAACGGCGCAGACCCTTTCCCGCTCTTGGAGAAAAATTGAACGCTGTGCTTCTCGACAAAGCCGGCCTTCTTGACTCGATCAAGGACCCCCATCTTGGCCAACGTCCAATAAGTCTCCGGCATCAGCGACTCGCCGATCTTGAATGTGGGACCCACATTGCGCTCGAGAAGCAAGACTGTGGCCCCTCCGCGCGCAGCAATCGAGGCAGCCGCGGACCCCGCAGGGCCTCCACCAACGACGATCACGTCATACTCAGGACTTCCAAACCCGCCGTTGGTTGGCTGCGTATGTGGTGGCGTCATTGCCGTTTCGGCTATGACTGCAAGAGCTTCTCTGGTTGGGTTTGGCATAGCTAAAGTGACTTCAGTTTGAGGGTTAGATTGTTCGACACAGTAGAGTTGGTGGCACCGAGTGTCCGAGAACAACTGGAATTCTCAGTCGGGACAGTGAACTAACACCGGGAGGGTGAACCTATGAAGATGTGGGAATACACGATCATCAATATCCGCAGCGAGAACTACCGCCTCGATCCGAGAGCATCCGAGGAGATGAACGAGCTGGGCGAGGACGGTTGGGAGTTGGTATCGGTGACGTCAGTGAACTTCAAGAGCGGCGCCACCGATAACATCGCGATGGTGTTCAAACGACGCCTGTAGAGGACAATGTTGCTACCGCCTCTTGCTTCGGATCAAAAGAGCAAGGGCCAGTCCGGCAGCCCCCGCCACCACGGGGGCCACCCACGCGCGCCGGAGTTTGAGTCCAGTGACCTGACGAACTTTGTCCTTGATCGCTGCAAGCGCCGACACCAGCTCTAAACGAGCGTAGCCGACCTCGCGACCTGAGGCTTCTTGGCGAGCAACTGCTCTACTGACCGACTTCATTCCGCGGCCCCCTTCGTAGCGAGTGGATCAACCCAGGCTTCTTCAGTCCCTTCAGCTGCTCGCGCGCCATCTGGATGGGCCACCGACGCGAGTTCGTTCTGCCACCACTCGGTGTGATTGGCCATTCTCCGCCGAACAGTTTTGACAGGCGACTCAAGGGCACCCGCCGAACGGCGTAAAGCGAACATCGCTACAACCGCAAGGACCACTAGGAAGCCACCAACGATCAGGGCTGCGGCCCACAGGGGAACGAGCACGCTCAATCCCACTACCGCCGCCGCGGTCAGGGTGAGCCCAGCGCACAACGACAAACACAGAACGACGGCGAACCATAGCGCCACATTGCGCAAGACGCTGGCACCGAACTGAAGGTCAGCACCAAGACTCGACGCTTCTGCGCGCAGCAGTTGCAGAACGGCCTGAGCAAGCTTCGCTCCGATCTCGCCCCACGACGGCCCATCGGAACTTGATCCTCCGGGGAGCAACGAGCGGAGAAGACTCAACTGCCCAGCTTGAGAGTCTGGGTCACAACCGACGTGTCCCCGCCAAGCGCGTCACGAACACCAATACTCACCCACTGGTCGCCTGCTCCCATGATCAAGCGCATGGTGTACGAGTATTGCTTTTCGCCAATGGTCTCAACATCCGCATTCGGAATGGTCAGCGGTAACTCTTCACGCTGTGGTTCGGACAGGTCGCCCTCCCCGTCGCGGGCCTGAACCCAAAGCTGCAGCTTGGCAATATGCACATCTTCGGTCCGCGGAATAATTGCGATCTTGCCGAGCGGAATCTGGACATCGATGTGCACCATGAAAGTTCCATCCGAACGAGCAATACGCTGGCTTTCTTTGAGTCGAATGCCGAGCTTGTTGTTCTCGACGCCATATTGCAGGCCGGCCAAGGTAGCTTCTTGCATCTCTTTGTCCGGCGACTTGTCTCGATAGGAGTTGGCGTAGCGAATCACTCCGATGCCTTTGCCGCGCTTGCCTTTGACCTGCACCTTGATCCGGTACTCCCTGCCAGTGCCGGGATGTGGCGGCGCATAGCCCAGAGAGTAGTAGTCGCGAAAGTCGGTGTTCATCTTCTCCAGAGCGAGCGCGAAGTTGTTGGTGTTCACCGCGAACTCACCACCGGTATCGCTCGCGAGGAACATCAGCGGGCCCTGCATGTTGTTGGACCAGGTGCTCTCGATCGACGAGGATAGGTCCGTGCTCCGCATGTCTGCGCCTCGCAAACTGCGTCCCAACAGCCCCGCCGCGTCCAGGGTATAGAACGTCACTCCGTTCGCGTTGGCCGCAGCCGTCACCGAACGTAGCCTGGCGCTGATGTCGTATTCAAACGATTGCATGCGTAGCCCTGAGGTGTCTCCGGTGCCATTGAGGTCGCCAGCGTCAGCTCTCTCCAGAACCGCCTCGAACACCTCTTGTCCAGCCATCATCGGTAAACCATCGCTGACGTAAAGCAAGGCCTTTCGACCGGGGATTCCTGCCACGTTGTCGATCACAGAGCGCAGGCCGTCTAGGGTGAACTGAGCGTCGTTGTACTGCTCCTCAGCGAACAGCCTCGCCCGACTACTGAGCACCGACAGACTCCGGGCGTCTTGAATGGCCTCAAAGATGTCGCGACGGTCCGAATCGACAGAAGTCCGACCACCTGTGTGACGCTCCTCCTCGAACAAACCTTGGGAGATCAGGCTTGCGTCCGCAGTCCACTCGCGAACCACCTTGACAGATCGAGCATAGGTGACCAGCTGGACGCGATCTTCTCGTCCGATGTGCTTGCGCAGAAAGGCGCGCACATCACGGAACACGCGATTACGGTTCTGCGGCCGAATGTTCTGATGATCAACGTAGATCGTCAGATACAACCGGCGATCTTCGGGCACGGAGCTGAAGAAGCGCGGGTCCTCATCTGGGTTCGCCTGAATCCGCTCAAGCTGAGTCATCTCTGGCACATCGGCCTCATCGGTACGTCGACCAGCCTCGAACTCGTAGAAGTTGGTCAACGACATCGGCCGGCCGTTCTCGAGCAGCACGAAATCCTCTGCCTTGAGCCCCTTGATCGGGTTGCCCTTCTTGTCTCGAACGTACACCTGCACGCTCTTGACTCGAACACTAATGGCGTCATCAAACTCAAAGTCCGCCTGACGGACGGCGCGACTCTGTTCGTCACTCGAAGCAGATGGTTCAGTGACCTCGGCTGGGGTCGAACTGCCCTTGCTGGTCTCGGACCCGCCCTTCGGCTGGGCCAAAGCCGTGCACGTCAGAGCCACACAAAGTGCTAGCCAAACGCAAAGCGAAGGGAGTTTTGGTGTCGATTGATGTTGCATTCGTCCAGTTGCTCTTGGTTCGTCACAGCGCGAAGCAGCGCTCGACTGAGTTGTCCCATCCTAACCTCCCGAACGCCTTGTGTGAGGTTCGGTTCCCCTACCGCTCATTGACAGCGCTCCTTGGATCAGCTCGCATCCAATTGAACCTTAGGGCGAGACCTCGAGCGAACTCGACAAGATGCCGCCGGTGGCGATGTCATAGATCGCCACCACCAAAGTGTGCTTCTTCCGCCTCAGCTTGAGTTGCGTGCTGTAGCTCAGCAACGCTCCCGCGGGCGGACGCTCTGCTAGTTCCAGGTTCAGTGGGATCACGGGTGTGTCGGTGGTCGCGCCGTCTTCATCCAGCACCGCCACGCGTAGCTCCAGCTGTCCGACGAAGCCCCCAGGCCCCGGCAGAATGGTGACCGCATCCGCCGGAATAAGAACGTCGAGCGGAGTTAACATGGTTCTGAGACCGGATCGTCTGCCCCGTCCGAGTTTGACCCCCAACGGCTGCACGCTTGGCGGCGCTCCAAAGTAAAGAGCGCTCTCTACCGCAAGCGTGACCTCGCGCTCCCTCGAAAAGTCGAAATAGTCGCCGCGGCTTCGCACCTTCAGCCCAGGCCGCTTCACCCGCACCTCGATCTCATGCCGTTGATCGTCGCCGTTGCGAACGGGCGAGAAGCCAAGCCAATAGTAGGACCGAGTGTCAGCAACCACCTCTTCAAGCAGGCGATCTCGGTTCGAGTTCAACAGCGCTCGTCCGCCGGTCTCGTTGGCCAGGTACTCGAGACTGCGATGCAGTCCCGACTCTCGAAAAAACCCGCGTCCAGCGTTGCGTGCGTCAGCCACCGAATCGACATCTGAGTCGACACCGATGGAAGTTGTCTGAAACCCAGGTACATCTACCGGGTAGAGCGTGTAGCCCAACAGGTTCGCGGTATCGCGGAGTGGATCGTAGAGTTCGCCGTAGCGACCAGCACGGCCGTCGAACACCCCTCGGGTCACGTCGTCGACCAAGTACTCCAGCGGATCAAAGGCCCAGCCTCCTGACAGCAGCAACATGGTCTTGCGCCCTGGCGGTGCGGCGAAGCTTCTCAGCGTCGACACCGCGGCCCTCACCACGCGTTCCAGCTGATCCTCGAGGCGGTCGACGAGATAGCGTTCTTCGAGTGTGAGCTGGCTATCGAACTGAGCACTGTCGATTTGAAACTGCTGCAGTTCATTGGGTTGCAGCGACGAACGCTGCTCCATGAGACGTCGCAGGCCTTGGCTGGGACGGCGTTTCGCCGACGCCAACGCTCGAGCGAGCTCACTCCCAGAGGTCCACCCACTGATGCGTTCGAGCCCCTTGCCGTCGTAGCTCACCACAGCCATGCGGTCTTGTGGGGCCATCCCTACAATCTGGGCGATCAGTCGATCCAGAACGCGATCGCGATCGCGAGTCACCGAGAAAAACTCGTCAATGAAGACCAGGTACGACGTCGCTACCGGCGCTCCAGCCTCAAGGCCAGGGGCAGCCGTTTCACCCTCGGCAGCCCCTTCGATCAGGCCGTCAGTGATTTCGGAGAAGTAGTCGATAGGGACAACTTCATCGTCCAGCAGCAGCTCAAAGTCGCTGGCTCCCAGACCCTTGACCCGCTTCCCCGTCTTGTCCGTGACGACCACCTCGATGTTGACCACCCTCACATCGACCGTCTCGCCGAAGATTGACGATGAATCGCCGCCCGCCGGCTGAGACAGCGCAGCGCTCGCGCACAACCCAGCACCCGCGAGTAACGCAGCGCCGATTGTAAAGAGGCTTTGAACTCTGGTGCGAAATGACCTAGTAGGTCGGGACGCTGCAATGGATCGTGGCAATGAACGCATTGTGATGCTCTCTCGATTTCCTGTATTCCGGTTTGTGGATCTCGATCTTAGGTTCTAGCGGAACGCGCGGACTCAGTCCCAACAACACAAATGCGTGCCTCAGCTGTTCCCGCTCATCGGGACGGCACGGCGAGCAGCGGCCGGGAGTCAAGCCAGCATACAGCTGTGCCAGCTAGCGTTCTTGGAATCGATAGCGCCCGGAGTGATTCACCGGACCATGCCCTTGGCCGATCGGGAAAGCTGTCGCAATCGCACGTCGCAGATACTCAATGCCCAACTCAACAGATCTCACCAAGGGCACTCCTGAACCGAGTTCAGCCGCAATCGCGGAAGACAATGTGCACCCGGTGCCGTGATCGGAGCTCGTCACGATGCGTTGGTTCTCAAACCGATGAAGGCGCGTACCATCGAAAAGCCAATCAACGATCGGATTCTCCGGCTTCGCCTCTTCTGCGCCGCCGTGACCGCCTTTGATCAGCACGGCTGAAGCGCCGAGTTCAACCAGCCTCCGCGCCGCTGCGATCCGGCCCTCATGTGCCCTCACCGACAACCCGGTCAACCGCTCTGCCTCAGGGAGATTGGGCGTAACCAGCGTCGCCAGCGGTAGCAGTTCCTCGAGCACTGCTGTCACTGCATCATCCGCTAATAGCGAGTCCCCGCTCTTGGCAATCATCACCGGATCTAAGACCATCGGGATGGGCGGGTGCTCGCGCAGGGCTTCGGCCACCGCACGCACGATATCCGCTGAACCGAGCATGCCGATCTTGATCGCGTCAACACCGAGGTCATTGAGCACTGCACCGATCTGATCGGCCACCAACTGGGCGGGAAGCACCAAAGCCGATGACACAGTGACCGTGTTCTGCGCGGTCACCGCAGTCACCGCGCTCATGCCATAACAGCCAAGAGCCGCAAAGGTCTTGAGGTCGGCCTGGATGCCTGCACCGCCTCCGCTATCGGAGCCAGCGATGGTCAGTAGCCGAGGAGGGGGTGCCACCGTGATGCCCTACCGGCCGGAGGCGTCGGCGGTAGAGCCGCTCGACCGACGGCGCAACGCCAAACCGCAAAGGAATGCCACGATTGCCAAGCTAATGATCTGAGCCATGGTCAGCGTATCGGCGAAGAATCGATCATCTTTCGCTCTTAAGAACTCGACCAAGAACCGCTCGACCGCTAATAGACCGAAGGTCAGCAGGGCGATCGCGCCCGGCCTCCAAGCTAGCGACGGCGTTCCGCCAGCACTGCGATGGCGAATGATCAACCGTCTGCCGATGACGAGAATGCAGAGTGCGATCAAAGTCTCGTAGATTTGAGTCGGATGCACGCTGAGTAGAGCGTCATGCGCTACACCATCTGGGATCTCGACCCCAAAATTGCGCTCCATATCACCAGCGCGAGACGGGATCGGACCGTGAGGAAAGGAGATGCCCCAGGGCTTATCGGTGGGCACTCCGTAGTCGTCACCGACCAACAGGCAGCCAACCCGACCGACCGCGTAGCCAGCAGCCAGCGATGGACCCACCGCGTCAGCCACGGCTGCCACTGGCAGGGAACGGCGACGCAGCAGAACGTATACAAAGAGTGCCGCAAGCAAGAACGACCCGTAGTAGACGATGCCGCCGCGGGAGTACAACAAACGCCAATCACCGTAGAGCAACGCGTAGTAGCCCTTGCCACCAACAATCGCTCCAAAGGCCGCAGCCAACAGAATCGAATTGGCGTCATCTTCAGTGCCCACGCCAATGCGTCGCATGCCCCAGCGAAGCTGCATAAACGCGATCGAGAACGCGGCCACCAGCGAGATGCCAAATGGGCTGATGGGTATCGGACCGAGATGAAACAGTTCAGGGATCATGCCCGGATCGTAACAGCGCGACCATCATTCCTTCACGGTCTCGCATCGGTAAGATGAATGCCGCTTGCGCTCCGATAGAGTCTCTTCAGTGACCACTTCAAACGCCTCGAACTACCGTCCGGAACGCCCCGACGTCTCCTCCACCACCTTGGAGAGACTCGCCACCCTGGGTGCATGGCTCGACCGCCGCCGCAAACGTGGCCGCTGGTTGGTGCTCACTCACGACAACCCAGATCCGGACGCCCTAACGGCCGCAGTGATCATCGCCAAGATCCTGCGCCAGCGGTTCCATCAACAAGCAACTGTGGCCTACGGCGGCATGATCGGGCGCGCGGAGAACCAGGCCCTGGTGAGCCTCTTGAACCTTCGGGTCAGCCGCATGCGGCACATCAACCTCAAGAACTACCGTCACGTGGCAATGCTTGACTGCCAGCCCGGCACTGGCAACACGCAACTGCCGCCTTCTCTTCTGCCCGATCTCGTGCTCGATCATCACCCGCGTAGACCACAGACCAACAAGGTCGCGGTCCACGACCTGCGAGACGGCTACGGTGCCACTGCCACCATCGCAGCTGAATACCTGCTCGCGTCCGAGCTGCCAATCACGCGCAAAGAGGCAACGGCAATCGTCTACGCGCTCCGCTCAGAGACGCTCGACTTTAGTCGTGAGTTTCCGGGTCCTGACCGCCAAATCTACGACTACTTCCTATCGCTCGCAGACACGCGGCTGTTGGGCAAGATCCAGAACCCTCGCCTTCCGGAGGATTACTTCCGCACTCTCCATGAGGCGCTGGAACATCTCAAAACCGTTGACACGCTGGTCACCAGTTCGCTTGGGCCAGTTTCCCAACCCGACATCGTGCCGGAGATCGCCGACCTGCTCTTGCGCATGCACGGCAAGACCTGGTCCTTGTGCTCTGGCCACTTCGAAGACCGTATCTATCTCTCGATTCGCACGACTAATCCGCGAGCCAACGCGGCCCGCATCATCCAGCGAATGCTCGGCAGGCATGGCAAGTGCGGCGGCCACGGCATGCTCGCAGGGGGCTGGATCCCGGCCGACGCAGAAGTTGCAGCCAAGATCCAACTGCGCTTGGAACGCCGCTTCGCCACACTGCTGCGCAAGAAGCCAGACAAGATGCTCCGACTGGATTTTGCTTCGACCAACCAACGGCCGGAACCGTCACTAACGAGGTCTGGAGAGGTCAACAAGGCGGGCTCGCCCTTGGACTGACTCGCCCTCCAAGGCACGTTCCTCGCCACACACCGACCGGCACTCACAAACTGAGATCAAGACCGAGCCGACTCAGATCAAAGTGGGCTCAGCTTCTGATGTTACTCCCACTCGATCGTGCCGGGCGGTTTGCTGGTGATGTCGTACACCACTCGATTGACCCCATTCACCTCGTTAACGACCCGAGAAGCAACGCGGCCCAGCAGGTCGTGCGGCAAGTGGCTCCAGTCCGCAGTCATGAAGTCTTGGGTCTCGACGCAGCGCAACGCGAGCACCTGGTCGTAGGTCCTGAAGTCGCCCATGACACCCACAGTCTTGATCGGTAGCAAGACCGCCAGCGCCTGACTCACAGAGTCATACAACCCGGCACCGCGGAGTTCCTCAATGAAGATCGCATCTGCTTGTTGGAGAGTTGCTACTCGCTCCTCCGTGACCTCCCCGAGAATGCGGACTGCAAGACCCGGCCCTGGAAACGGGTGACGGCCAATCAGCTCCTCAGGAATGCCTAGCTCTCGACCCAGCTGCCGAACTTCGTCTTTAAACAAGAAACGCAGCGGCTCGATCAGCTCGAAGCCGAGTTTCTCGGGTAGTCCACCAACGTTATGGTGCGTCTTGATGGTGGCTGACGGTCCCCCAGACGAAACCGACTCGATTACATCCGGGTAGAGCGTGCCTTGCACCAAGAAGCGCGCTCCTTCAATGCGAGCAGCCTCTTCTTGGAACACTTCAATAAAGACACGACCGATGGTTTTGCGTTTGACCTCGGGATCCGTCACGCCTGCCAATTCTGAGAGAAACCGCTCACGGGCATCCACCACTACCAGTTTGATGCCGAGGCCGTCACGAAGACTGGCTTCAACCTGTGCTCGCTCCCCCTTGCGTAGGACACCGTTGTCCACGAAGACTGCTGTGAGTTGGTCGCCGACAGCGCGGCTGACCAGGCTTGCCGCAACCGACGAGTCAACGCCGCCGGAAATGCCACAGATCACGCGCTCCTCGCCAACGGTCTCCCGGATCTTGGCGACCGCATCCTCCAAATAGGACTCCATCGCCCAGTCCCCGCGTGCACCGCAAATGCCTTTGAGGAAGTTGCCAAGCATGGTCGTGCCGCCCGGAGTGTGGGTCACTTCCGGGTGAAACTGAATGCAGTGAAGGCCCCGATCGGCGTCTCCAAATGCAACCACTGGAACCGACGGACTGGAGCCCGTGACCGAGGCGCCGCCTGGCACCCTCTCGACCAAATCACCGTGGCTCATCCAAACAGTCTGCTCCGCTTCCAGCCCTGCAAAAAGAGGGTTCTTAGGATCGACCGAGATCGTGGTTCGACCATACTCGCGGTGTCCCGAGGCTTCGACTTGACCGTCGAGAACCTTGGCCACCAGCTGCATGCCATAGCAAATGCCAAGGATAGGAATGCCGCATTCGAGGACCTCCGCCGCGATCTGCGGCGCGCCCTCATCGTTGACCGACTGTGGTCCCCCCGAAAGGATGAGACCAATAGGACCCTTCGCTCGGATTTCAGCAAGCGTCACGCTGAACGGCTGGATCTCGCAGTAGACCCCGCTCTCTCGAACGCGGCGCGCAATCAATTGGGTGTACTGACCGCCGAAGTCCAGCACGAGTACTGTTTGATGATCTGTCATGAGGCTTCAGAGGTTCCCGGTAGAGTTCAAGGAGCGGCTGATCGCTTGGAGCGATCCAGGACACTCAGGCTATTCAAGTAGTTGAGGGCCGCTGAGATCGGGCCTGCAATGCGCGGGAGTCTAGCGGACCCGCTACAGCTCGGATTCCATTTTGAGGTCGCGATCCATCAACTCTTCGACCGCTTCTCGAGCGGGCTTCTCCTCGTACAGCACGCGATTCATCATCTCGGTGATCGGCATCTCGATCCGCCGTTGCTTTGCCAGTCGAGTGAGAGCCACAGCGTTCTTCACGCCCTCAGCCACCATGCCGATCTTGCCTTCAATCTCCTTAAGTTCGAGGCCCTCGGCGAGCAGCTCACCGGTCCGTCTGTTGCGCGATTGCCCTCCAGTACAAGTGAGCACAAGATCGCCCATGCCGGCGAGCCCTGAAAAGGTTCTTGGCCGTCCGCCGCACGAGAGACCCAGGCGAGTCATCTCGTGCAGCCCCCTGGTCATGAGCGCCGCTTGAGTGTTGTGGCCCATCCCGAGACCGTGCACAACGCCAGCAGCGATCGCCACGACATTCTTCGCGGTTCCGCCGATCTCAACGCCAACTACATCCGACGATGCGTAAAGCCGTAGGTTAGCGCCAGTCCAAGACGCCTGAAGGCGTCCAGCGACGTCCACATCCGTCGAGGCCAGCACGGCTGCGGTCGGAGCGCCCGCAACCAACTCATCGGAGAAACTGGGGCCACTTAGAACGGCGAAGTTCAAGTCGCGCTCAATGCGAGCGCCCTCCTCGAACGTCACCTGGCTCATGCGCGCAAGGGTGTCCGTTTCGATCCCTTTGGTGCCGGAAACCACGGTCACGTCTTTGGCTTTCGAGACCCCAAGGAAGGCGCGCAAGACGCTGCGAAAGACCTGCGATGGAACCGCTACAACAACCGTCTCGCAGGTCGCCAAATCTTCGAGCGACGCAGTGAACGCGAGTTCCGCGGGGAGCTCGACGTCAGGGCCTAGATAAAGGTTGCGCCGCGAACTACGCATCGCCTCCACCTGTTCGCCCGACCGCGCCCACAACGTCACAGACGCCCCAAGGCGCACAGCATGCACCGCCAAAGCCGTGCCCCAGGACCCTGCACCCAGAACCGCCACCGAACTGCCCTTGCTACTTCGGGGCATGGGTTGCTCCGCACATCATGCATACCTCACCAGTCGCTGAGCCATCCAGCACCGTCCATTGATCGAAGGTCATCTATTCCTCACCGCGCGCCCGCTGCCCGATCTTCTTCTCGGTTCCAGCCAGCAAGCGCGCAAAATTCTCGTGATGCTTCACCGCGATGAGCAGGCCAATCGCAGCAGACCCGACCACCAGCCAACCATCAGGTGCTTGCTCGGCTATCCCCAGGCGCCACACCAGGACCATTAACATTGGGTGGGCAAGAGCAACCACGATTGAACCCAAGGAAACGAATCGGGTGGTCACTACCACGATTAGGAATAAGCCTGCGGCGATGACCGTGGCTAGTGGAGCGAGCGAGCCCAGGGTCCCGGCTGCGGTCGCTACGCCCTTGCCACCTCTGAATCCAAAGAACACTGGATACATGTGCCCCAGAACAGCGCCAAGTCCTACCAAGGCGATGACCATCGGTGGAGCTTCCAGGGCCCGCGCGATAAGCACGGCAGCCAGCCCCTTACCAGCATCGAGCAGGAGGGCGGCCAAGGCCGGGAGCTTGCCAGCCACGCGCAGCACGTTGGTCGCGCCCGCATTGCCGCTGCCAACCGTCCGGATGTCGATCCCCTTCAGTGCTCGAACAATCAGATAGCTGAAAGAGAGAGATCCCAGAAGGTACGCCAGCAGAACGCTGAGTATCGATGGCACGGAGCTGCCCACTACCCGCTCACCTGCTCAGGCCGCCCAGACGTTCCTCAGAAGGCTCAGGCGGCTGTTGCCGCGTAACGGTCATCCACGGACTCTCCTCAAGCGCATCTAACTCCAGAACCTCTCGACGCAGCATGTCTAGGGCATACTGACTAGCCTGCCAGCGGACCCGCTCTCGATCCCCAGGAAACAAGAGGCACCGACTCCGCAGCACACCAGGCCCGGCCAGGCCAAACCAAACAGTGCCCACCGGCTTCTCTTCGGATCCCCCTCCAGGACCTGCGACCCCAGTGACCGAGATCGACCATTGCGTGGCAAAGCGCTGGGCGGCACCAACGGCCATTGCTTCAGCAACGGGGCCTGAGACGGCTCCGTAGCGCTCGATCAACGCCGCATCTACTCCGAGAATGTTGATCTTGACCTGGTTCGCATAGGCCACGGCCCCGCCGGCGTAGACAGAACTCGACCCGGCTACCGTTGTCAATCGACTGCCAATAAGACCACCCGTACACGACTCGGCCGTCGCCAGCGACGCGTGTCGATCGCGGAGGGCCTTGACTGCAACTTGTTCGAGCGATTCAGACTGGCCGGCCCCTTCAACGACCGTAAACACGGCCTCACCGAGCGCTGCTTCAACGGCTTTCACCATGTCCGAGCGCTCTTGGGCATCGCTGCCGCGAAGTCGAATTAGCACCTCTCCAGGCTTGGCGAGAATCGCCACGCCATCGCCACCGTGTGCTGCATACAAAGAAGCCAACTTCTCTTCAACCAACGACTCCGGAAGACAGGCCACCCGAAGTTCGGTCTCCACTGCCAGCGGTTCCAGGCCGCGCGCGATCAGCCAGGGGCGCAACGCTGTCTCAAGCAGACCGTCGGCCTCCATTGGCACTCCTGGCAACAGAAAGAAGGTTGCGCCATTGTGCTCGAATCGCAGACCTGGTGCGGTGCCGCGGTCGTTCTGAAGCACCGTGCTGCCTGCGAGCACTTCGGCCTGTCGTGCGTTGGTCGCAGGCATCTGGGCACCGCGACGCTCGTACATCGCGCGAATCCAGTCGAGAACTCCTTGATCCTGTTCCAGCGTTCCACCGGTGAGGCGCTGAGCGGCGTTGCGGGTACGATCGTCTTGAGTGGGACCCAATCCGCCTGTCACAATCACCAAGTCGGCCTCTTCTGAAGCCTGCTGTAGAGCCCGGGTCAAGCGCGTCTCATCGTCACCGACCACCGACTTGAAGACCAGCGGCACACCGCAGCTGCGCAGTACGGTCGCTATGCGCAACGAGTTGGTGTCTAGACGATCCTCGCCCAGCAGCTCGGTTCCCACCGCGACCACAGCGGCGTTCAAGGCCAACGGGGGGTTGGACCGTTCTCGCTTCAGCTGACCGTCTCGTAGACCAATGGCGGGGCCTGGCCGTCAGTATCAATGACGAAGCACTTGCTCAAGGCACTCACTCGCTCAGCGTCAGCAGAACGCAGATACAAACGAGCGATCTCCTGCCCAGGCTCAACCTTGTCGCCTAGCTCCACGCTGTACAACAGCGAAACCGACGGATCAATCACACCAGCGCTTGAGCGACTAGCAGTCGCCATCAGCTCGCCAATACGCTTGGTGTTGACCCGAGACATCAAGCCGTGCCGATCAGCTTCGATCACCGCTTCGACCGGAGCCAGGGCGAAATCCGGCTCTTCTAGGAAGCTGTCACAAGCACCTTGCGCTACCGCCCATGCCACAAACCGCGAACGGGCCTCGCCGCTTGCAATCACATTCTCGAGATCCGTTCGACTGATCTTGCTGCCAACCAAGCCAGCCGCTTCCTCTGCAAGCCGGAACACCACTTCCATTAACCTGGGATTCCCGCGGCCTTCTAGGCACTCGAACGTCTCGAGCACTTCTGCGCTGTGACCGACCCACCGGCCCAACGGTTGGCTCATGTCGGTGAGCAGCCCCGAGGCCGCCACACCGAGTCGCTGACTGGTTTCGACCAGTTTCCGACAGAGAAGTTCGGCGTCGCTGTACTCGGGGAAGAAGGCGCCCGAACCGACCTTCACGTCAAACACGATGGCGGAAGCGCCGGTCGCGAGCTTCTTCGACAAAATGCTCCCGACCACCAAGGGAATCGAACTCACGGTCCCGGTTCGATCACGCAGTGCATAGAGCTTGCGATCGGCGGGAGCAATCTCCTCGGTCGCAACTCCCATTACGATTCCGATTTCATTCAACAAGCGCACGCTCTGTTCGCGGTCGAGTTCAAGACGCACGCCTGGAATGCTCTCCAACTTATCCGCAGTGCCCCCGGTGTGTCCCAGGGCGCGCCCAGTGAGCATTGCAACCGGCAATCCACAGGCCGCCAACAGCGGCGAGAAGATCAACGAGACTTTGTCACCAACGCCGCCAGTTGAGTGCTTGTCAATCAGTTGCGGCACATCGGCGCGCAGGTTCCATTGATCCCCCGAAGCAAGCATGCCTTCGGTCAACCAAGCAGTCTCTTGATCGTCGAGACCCCGAATGGCAACGGCCATCAAGAGAGCTGCAAGCTGGGGATCGTCCCAGCTGCCGCGAGCAGCGCCGTCGACCACTGCGAGCACTTCCTGCTCGGTCAGCTGGCCCCCTTGGCGTTTGGTGTCGAGAATCTCGAACGGGCTGCTGATCATCAGTAGGAACCTATCTACTCTTAGGACTCAGTCGAAAAGCTCGGGCGGGTTCTTGCTCGTGCAGCAAATGGCGATTGTGGGAACTCCTCGGTCAGAGTCTTGAACGTGGAAGCGGCATCTTCTTCTTGTCCCGCTTCCTCCAGCGTCACACCCAGCTCGAACAACAGAACATCGCGAGGCAACGTCGCTGAACTACTGGATTCGAGTCCACGCAGCCGAATGATCAACTCATCGGTCCGACCCTCCTGGCGATCGAGACTGATCAGGCTGGATTCGACGACTGCTGCCAGTGCGTGCTTGCGATGATTGTCCACGAATCGCTGCCAACGCTCTCGGGCTTCATCGGCTCTACCCTCTTTTGCGGCCAGGTCTCCGAGATAGACAGAAGCGACCTCACCAGCGTCGGTGCGTGCTGGAACCGCTACCAGCAGTTCTCGCATCCTGCTCCGTTTCGCTTCCTCGGTCGCAAAGGACGGAGCAGTCTCGGAATCGGGTTCCGCACCGATTTCGAGAATGGGGGCTGAAGCGACATCGAGCGCGAGGGCTAGCTTGGATTGAGCAGCATTTGCTCGACCATCCATCACCAGGCCCACGGCCCAGGTCGCAATTAGGACAAGCACGATCACACCAATGGCGATCAGAATCTTCTGGACGTTGGTTGCGATCCAGTCAACTGCGCGGATCAGTCGGTCTCTGATCTCGTCGCGTTTCATGTCTTGGCGGGTAAGTCCGCTCATTGCTGTCTCCTTGGTGCGAGCGACAAGAGATCATCGCAGGCACGGGCGCATTCGGCCCTATATTCGATACGTCAGTCGTGGAATTTGCGTGTGTGAACGCGAAGGGAGGTATCGGAAAGTTGGTGCGGCTGGCAGGACTCGAACCTGCGACCCCCAGATTAGGAATCTGGTGCTCTATCCAGCTGAGCTACAGCCGCTTTGGTCGCATCGATCGATGAGGCTACCGCTCCAAGTGTGGTGTGGCCCGCGAACAGACTCGCGAGACCATCTAACCCCTGACGGCAGAAACAACGCCAGTCGAGTGCGCAATCATACGCAACTGAATGAGGATGAGCCACCAACTCGGGCATCAAAAAGAACGCTTGCCAGATCAGCCCCTAGTAGGTCAACAGTGACTTGACTTTCATGGGTGCAAGTCGGGCCCGGCCATCCAAAAAGGTGAGTTCGATCACAAAACCAAAACCCACCACCACACCACCACATTGCTTCACCAGCTTGCCCGTCGCCTCTGCGGTGCCGCCGGTGGCGATCACATCATCAACAATCAGCACCCGGGATCCGGCACTCACCGCGTCTGCATGAAGTTCCAAGGCGTCGGTGCCGTACTCAAGCGCGTACTCCTGCTTGACGACCTCAGCCGGAAGTTTGCCCGGCTTGCGCACGGGGATGAATCCAGCACCGAGTCGCAGAGCAAGACTGGGGGCAAAGATGAACCCTCGCGACTCGATCCCGATCACCTGATCGACCTCTTGCCCCTCAAACAGCTCGGTCAACCCGTCTATGGTCGCGGCCAGTCCCTGCGGATGCTTGAGCAGCGTGGTGATGTCGAAGTAGTTGATGCCAGGCTTGGGAAAGTCTGGTACTTCGCGAATCAAAGTTTTCAAGTCAAGGCTCATGAATCAAGGCTCCTTCACCATTCAAGAATGGGCTTTCGTTGCTTAACATTCGAGGCGGCCACAGGCCCCTAGAGCCGCGCCCTTAGGGATCACACCCTTAGGATCGTGGCTGCCAACCGGCTCGGCCAATCAGCGGCACAAAGGCAACCGCTTCCCCCTCCTGCCGCTCAATTCTTCGCTTCGACACTTTGTCGTAAATGACAAGTCGCTGCCGATCCTGATCGCCCTCGGGAATTACTAGTCGGCCGCCAACTTTGAGTTGTTCGAGCAGTCTAGGCGGTGCTCCGGGGGCTCCAGCAGTGACCAGGATCCGATCGAAGGGCGCAACTTGGCTCCAACCGACGGTACCGTCAAAGATCTGAATCTTGACGTTGGAGTGACCGAGCGCCTGCACTCGCTTGATTGCATCTTGAGCGAGGCTAGGCACTCGTTCGATGCTGTAGATGACACGCGCAAGCTCCGCTAACACCGCAGTCTGATAACCCGACCCAGTTCCGATCTCGAGCACCGAATGATCGCGATCGAGCTCGAGGTACTCGCTCATGCGCGCCACGACGAACGGCTGCGAGATGGTCTGCTCCTCACCGATCGGCAGGGCGAAGTCACTGTAGGCCTGCGCACCAAGGTGCTGCTGAACAAAGAGATGGCGCGGCACCTTGCGCATGGCAGCGAGCACAGACGGCGATGCGATTCCATATCGCTCCTCCAAGTCGCGCACCATGCGCTCGCGGGGATGGCGGTATGAATCCTGGGACGAGCCAGCTTTGAGTGAGGACATGAGCGTCACGGTTAAGAGGAACGCGAGGGAGGGAAGGAGCAGACACCATTGCGCCGTTCGAGACCGACCTTAGGTCTTTTTGGGCGCGTCTGTTGAGACGGGTCTGTTGAATCGGCTCTGTTCAGACGTGTCACCGACGGGAGTTGAGCTAAGAGCCTATGCCAGAAGCAAGCGCAAATCGGCAAGAGCAGCGCGTTCAGTCAAGTCCCCCGTCAATGGGGTCACTGAAACACGGCCAGCCCGAACCGCGGCAACGTCGGTGCCTTCGGTTGCGTCCCAGTCCGGCGAACCGGCGATCCAATAATACGAGCGCCCTCGCGGGTCGCTTCGCGATGCTACGGAGTCTCGATAGGATCTCGTGCCCAACACGGTCACTTCGAAGTCACCCAGCTCACCGATCGGAAAATTCAGATTCAATAGCGGCGTTCGCACCTCCGAAGTCCCCTGCCCAGGAGGCTTACCAGCCGCGCTGTTGCATCCGAACTGATCATTCATCAAGGCTCTACGGATGAACTCGCTCGCACGCTCGGCGGTGCGCGAGAAATCAAAAGCCCCATCGGTTCTCTGCGACAGAGCGAACCCCGGAACGCCATAGGTTTGGCCTTCCAGGGCACCGCCGACGGTCCCTGAATAGGTCACATCGTTGCCGAGGTTCACGCCATGGTTGATCCCGGAGACCACCGCATCAGGCTTCTCGCCCGCAAAGAGGACATGCAATCCCAAGTTGACGCAGTCGGTGGGCGTGCCATCGACCAGGTGCCACTCGCCAGCAAGATCAGCTTTCACCGACTCCTCCATTGGCCGCAGCCGCAGCGGCCGATCGAGAGTGATTGCGTGGCCGCTACCGCTACGCTCACGATCGGGTGCGACCACCTTGACCTCAGCCCACTCGGAAAGGGCTCGAGCAATCGATCGAATGCCCTCTGCGCGGTAGCCATCATCGTTTGACAGGAGAATTCGCTTCACGAGGATCGCCAGTTGTGGCCCAGGCCGATTCTAAGTTGGTGAGTCAAAGTACTTTCCGATCAGTGGTTCAAGGCGTTCAAAAGTCTCTTCGGGAATGAGATCGCGCGGTGTCACCAGCGCCAGTGCCAGCGCATCTGCGCAACCGCACTCGCGCTGACGGCCCTGGGCAACTCGGCAAATCGCCTCGGCCAAGACGCCTTGGGCGACCTTCGAGTTCTGGCGCAAGACCTCCAGAACAGCTGCACCGTCAACGTCTTCTTCGCCTTCATGCCAGCAGTCGTAGTCGGTGATCAGCGCCAGCGTGGCGTAACAGATCTCAGCCTCTCTGGCGAGTTTCGCCTCCTGCAGATTGGTCATACCAATGACATCCGCACCCCAGGATCGATAGAGCAGGGACTCGGCGCGCGTGGAGAATTGAGGCCCTTCCATACACACATAGGTGCCGCCGCGATGAACCTGAGCAGCAACGCCTCCTGGACTCGGCTCCGTGTGCACCATTTCAGCAGCGTCTCCTACCAGCTTGGCCAGCGAGCCGCAGATTGGGTCCGCAAACGCCACGTGAGCCGCCAATCCGTCACCAAAGAACGTGTCGGCCCGGTGGCGGGTCCGGTCAATGAACTGGTCCGGCACTAGGAGATGCGTTGGCACGTACTCCTCCTTCAAAGAACCGACCGCGGACACCGAAACGATGGTGTCAACGCCCAGGCTCTTGAGGCTCCAGATGTTGGCTCTGAAGTTCAGCTCATTGGGCAGAATGCGATGCCCACGCCCGTGCCGCGGCAGAAACGCAACATCGATCCCGTGCATCCGCCCAATAGTGATGCTGTCTGAGGGCTGCCCGAAGGGCGTCTGTACCTCGCGGTCTTCAACGATCTCGAGAGCCGGCATCTCATAGAGACCGGTTCCGCCGATAACGCCTAGTTTGATCTCGTTCATGGCCTCTCTCTACTTTGAATATCTGTACTTTGAAAATCTGGCATCGAGCACGATGCCTAAACCTTGGCCCTTGGGTGTTGGTGCCTGTGGCCACCGATCCAGGCGTAAGAGCGGCAAGGCCCCTCCAACTTTGGGTTCGGTCCCCCGTCTGTGGTCTTTGGTCTCTGATCTTTGAGTCGGAACCGATTCAGAATCAGGCGACCAAATCAGCGATCTCAAGCGCCAACCGCAGGGCATCTCTGCCAGCCGCGCCGTCGACCAGCTTGGGGTCCTCCCCGCGGCACGCGGAGAGAAAGTGCTCCAACTCTTGCCGAAGCGGCTCGGCCGACTCCACCGGCATCCGAATCGGCACGATTTGCTTCAGACCATGCCCCTGAGTCGGAGCAGATCCGTCGATCTTGGCGGCATCGTCGAGTTCGCCTTCGCGTAGCTCATAGCCCTTGATGGTCTGCTCTTGGTAGTCCAACGAGCAGTAATAGCGGTCCGAGAACAACCGAAGCTGACGCACTCGTTGGTCTGATACGCGCGAGGCACGAATGCTTGCGACACAGCCCGATGCTTCATCGCCCTTGGGCTCGAACTCCATGCGAACGTCGGCCAGATCGATCCGAGGCGAGAGCACGTCTATTCCCACCGCTCTCAGATCAATCGGATTGGGGCCGCACAACGCCTGAACGATCTGTAGGTCGTGAATCATGAGATCCAAGATCACATCGATATCGAGGCTACGCGGTGAGAAAGACGACAGCCGTTGGATCTCTAAGAAGCGTGGCGACCCGGGCATGGTCAACAGTCGCTGAACAGCAGGATTGTAGAACTCGACGTGACCAACGGCCAGAATCTTCTCCGCAGCAGCCGCCGCGCGTACGAGGTCGTCGGCCTGCTCCAAGGTAGTGGCCATGGGCTTTTCAACCATCACGTGGCAGCCCGCCTCGAGTGCCTCTACGCCTAAGTCGCAGTGGCTAACGGTGGGAGTGGCGATAACGACGGCATCGACGGCGCCGAAGAGCTCAGAAACGCTGGCCATGAGTCGCCCGCCGTTGGCCTCAACCAGCGCTTGAGCAACATCGCTCCGTTCGTCGAAGACACCGACCAGCTCAGCCTCGGGCATCTCACCCAGGATCCGCACATGGTGACGACCAAGCGCACCGGTTCCAACAACTCCCGTTCGCAGCACAGTCACTCGCTAGCTCCCCTCTGCGGTTCGCAGATCAACCCGCACCCCGACTACCCCGTCGCTTCATCTTGATCACGCCACGCTCACTGCCTGCAACAAAATCAACCAAGAAGCCAACCTCGGGCTCGAGTCCCAATGCGCCTTCACCGATCAGCGACTCATCGTCTTTGATGGCGTCGAGCGCCTGCTTGGTATTCAGTTTCGAGCGCAGTAGTTTCCGAAACGCCCGCTCCAGAGCCACCATCGATTCTTTGGAGAACCCACGTCGCTCGAGCCCAATCCGATTGAGGCCGGTGCAGCGGGGCTTCTCCCCCACAGTAATACCGAACGGCAATACGTCCTGCACGATCACCGAGTAGCCACCGATGTACGCGTGCTTGCCAACCCGACAGAACTGATGAACTGATGAGAAAGCACCAACTCCCGCCCAGTCTTGCACCTCAACGTGTCCGGCTAGTGTGCCGTTGTTGGCGAACACCACGCGGTCACCGACGTTTGAGTCGTGCCCAATGTGCGAGTAGGCCATGAACAGGCCGTGACTCCCGACTTTGGTAATACCACCGCCACCGACGGTGCCCCGATTGAAGGTGCAGAACTCTCGAATGCTGTTGTGGTCGCCAATCTCAAGCCAACATTCTTCCCCGTCGAACTTCAGGTCTTGAGGCTCAGTGCCTAAGCTGGCATAAGGGAAGATGTGGTTGTCACGGCCGATTCGAGTGAAACCGCTGATCTGGGCATGACCGTCGATCTTGGTGCGATCGCCAACCGACACCCGCGGTCCCAACACCGCGTACGGCCCAATTTCAACTCCTTCGCCCAGCTCTACGGAGGGATCGAGGACCGCGGTTGCGTGAATCAAAGTTGTCATCCTTGAAGGCCCATGAGCGCAGGGTTGTGCACGCCGTTCAATCGCGATCTTGCGCGAGCATTGAGCTGGCAGTCGCTTCGACCGCAATCTCTCCGTCGACGCGTGCCTTGCACGCGAACTTGGCATGGAAGCGCCTTTGGCGCAAAAGCTCGACCTCGAGCCGAACCTGATCGCCCGGCGTGATCGGCCGACGGAACCGCGCCTTCTCGATGCCGGTGAAATAGATGATGCGCCCGCGGAGGGCCGGGTTGTCGTGCATCATCAAGAGCCCTGCTGCTTGAGCCAACGCCTCGACGACCAATACGCCCGGCATGATCGGAAACTGGGGAAAGTGGCCGTCGAAGAACGGCTCGTTCCGAGTCACGTTCTTGATCGCAACGATGCTCTTCCTTGGCTCGATCTCGATCACGCGATCGACTAGAAGCATCGGGTATCGGTGCGGAAGGACTGACGTGATCCAGTCTTGCTCGAGTGGCAGCGTTAGCGCCTCGGCTGTATTTGTATCGGTATCGGTATCAGTATCGCTCATGTGCCTTTTCGTTCCTCGACTGCTGGCGACGCCAGTAGTTCCTCGCGGGAAATTCTGTGAGGACCGATCCTATTCGCTGGACGCAGCCCAGGCCACCCGCTCACCACCGAACCACAGTAGAAGTGATCAAAGGGCCTGGCCCGCGTCCTAGCCTGAATCCGCGTCCTGGTCCGAATCCACGTCCTTGACTTCTTGCGCCCGTTCCAATTGACGTACCCGGCGCATGAGTTCAGGCAGTCGTTTCGTCGCGACATCCTGTCGCTGCCAATCGCGAATCGGACGAGCCGGGATCCCCGCGACGATCGATCCGGGAGTTGTCGTCTGCAGGACTGCCGACTTAGCCGCCACCTGCACACCACTGCCAACCTCGAGATGCCCCGACACCCCCGCCTGGCCTGCAAGCACAACCCGATCACCAAGCACCGCACTGCCGGCGATCCCGGCCTGGCCGCATAGGAGACAACCTTCGCCGACCACCACGTTGTGACCTACTTGCACCAAGTTGTCGATCTTGGTGCCACTGCCGATCACCGTTTCTTCAAGCATTGCTCGATCGATCGCAGAGTTCGCACCCACCTCCACATCGTCGCCCAAGACCACGCGACCGACCTGTCGAATCTTGGTTGGAAGCCCGGTAGCCGAGGCGTAGCCGAATCCGTCTGAACCGATCACCGCGCCGGAGTGAACCACGCATCGCTGGCCCATCACCACACGGTCATACAGCACCACCCCCGGGTAGATCGCCGAATCAGCACCCAAGACACAGCCGTCGCCCACATTGACCCGAGCGCCGAGCCGGACGCGATCTCCAAGGACCACATCGTCGCCAACGACGCAGTAGGGACCCACTGAAGTATCCGCGCCCATGGTGCAGCCCTTCCCCACAATCGCCGTAGGGTGCACACCCGTCTCTCGGTTTGACTCCGGGAACCCCAACTCTAGGACTCGCGCTAACGCAAGATGAGGATCGTCGACGACGATCAGACCAGCGTTCAACCCCGCAGACTCGAGACCAGAGTCCTTTGCGATCAGCAGAGCACCCGCTTGGGTTGTCTTTGCTGCGGCGACGTACTTGGGATTGGTAACGAAGGAAAGATCGTCAGCACCGGCGACCGCCAATGGCTTCACACCACGGATCACAAAACCAGCGTCCCCAATGCACTCTCCTCCGAGTGCGTCTGAGAGTTCGCCCAGAGTGAGCGTTTGTTGCAGTTCAGCCATGCCAGGAATTTGCCAAGCGCCGCGTCACGTGCAAAACCCGTGCGACGCTGAGCGACTAGGAAATCTAGGACCTATTGGCTACCAGCAGCGTCGAAGCGCTCGATCACCGTCGGGGTGATATCGATCATTGGGTCAGCATAGACAAGGCCGCTCTGGTACTTGTTCAAGATCATGGTGTAGCCGCCATCCTTGCCCACCTCCGTGATGATCGGCAGGACATCTTCCTCGATCTTCTGGAACCGCTCGGATTGCATTTCCTTCAACTCCCGCTCCGCGTCATCCTGTGCGCGTCGGATTTCAATGGTTTTGTCCTCGAGTTCCTTCTGCATGTCGGCCAACACATCTTCTGCCAACGAAAGACGTCCGTCTTCAAAGGTCTTGCCGAGTGCCTCGATCTGCTTCTGCATCGCGACAAGCTCCTCCGACTTGTTCTTCGAGAACGTCTTAATCTCTTCAATGACCGCCTTGCCGCGATCGGAGTCGGTCAAGATCTTCTCGACATCGATCACCGCCATCTTGGTCTGAGCACCAGCGGCACCAACGAAAGTCAAACAGAGTAGAGCAGCGAGCACACACCGGCCAGACAGCGAGCGTCGTGCCAGCGGCTGGATCGGATTCAGGGTCAACATTAGAAGACTCCTCAGAGAAAAAATTGATGAATCAGGGTTCAGGGGCGAGCGCCAACGCGACAGCGCCTAAGGGTACGAAAACTATCGAACTAGAAGCTCACTCCGATGCTGAAGTCGAAGCTATCGAAGCGTTCTTCATCGCCGAAGTTGAGATCATCGAAGGGATTCAGCTGGTTCGCCCAGATAAACCGTAGCGGCGCGCCAAACAGTGGCACATTGATCCGCAGTTCGATGCCAGCAACTGCGCGCAGAGCGTCAAACGACGGATCCACTCCCAGGCTACTGTCGAACACCCCGCCAGCGTCAGCATAGAGAATGATGCGGAAGGGGCCGTTGACTACAAAGTGATGCTCGAGGTTGAGGTACAACGCGCTGTTACCACCCACCGGAAACCCGTTGGTGTCACGGATGGTGGCGCCGGTTTCCGGGTCTCTCACCCAGATCGAGCGAAACCGGTAGCCACGAACGCTGTTCTCGCCACCAAGGAGGACCCGATCGAGGAAGAACAGCTCTTGATCGAGGCCGGTCTCCCGATCAGTACCAAACGGCTCGACGTACGCGGCATCCAGATTGAGCCGGCCTACGGTCCTCAAACCTTTCTTGCGAAGGGGCCGCGTCAAGGCGAAGTTGAGGTTGTTGCGAACGAACTGGTTCTGCCCACCCAGCGCGCCACCAGCAACCTCAGTCGACCACGAGAATCGAGTGCCGGTGGTCGGCTCCAGCCTGCTGTTGTGGCTGTCGAAGTTGTAGCTGGCGCTGATCGAGCTCTTTTCGAAATTGAATCCCTGGCTCAGGATCATGCCTTCCGGCATGGTCGGATCGGTAACGAACCGTTGCGATTGAAAATCCTCGAACTCCGACAAGGTGTAAGCAAAGCTCACACCTTCGAATAGTCGGAACGACCTGCCATAGGTGAGGACCGCACCAGTCTCCTTACGCCGAAACACCTGGTCGCTCAGCAGATCGAAGTCAAGATCGCGATCGAAGATCTGCAAGCCGACGCTCTGTGGTCGATCAAGCAACCAAGGTCTGAAGTACGAGACGTCGAGCAGGTCGCGGAAGCGCCCCGACTGGAAGGAGACCGCGAGCGTCTCGCCTCGTCCAAGAAAGTTCCTTGTGCGGATCGATGTCTGAGCGAAGAATCCGTCGAGTTCTGAGTACCCGCCACCGAACTGCAGCTCGGTGCGTTCGGCCTCGTCGCCCTTGATCACCAGATCAACAGTCTTCCCCTCAGAGTCGTAGTCCAAGCCCACCGGATCGTCCTCATCCAGCTTGAAGTACTCAAGCTGATTGATCTTCAGGAGACTGTTGCGCAAGCCTCCTGAATTGAAGATCAGCCCTTCTTGAACCCGCATCTCTCGCCTGAGCACACGATCTCGAGTCCTGGTGTTGCCGGAAAACTCCATTCGACCGACCTTGAACTGATCGTTCTCTTCGACCTTAATCAAGATATCTGCGACCCGGTCTTCCCGCTCAACGACCTCTTTCTCGATACGCGCAAACAAGTAACCAGCGTTGTTGTAGAACTCACTGATCTTCTCGATGCCGTCGTCCACCACATCCGAGCGGAGCCAGCCACCCTTCGGCTGCTCGAATACCGAACCCAGGATCTGATCTCCGAGAATCTCATTGCCCTCGAACAGGACCTCGCCGAGCTTCCAGCGGGCACCCTCTTCAATCGGAATGATCAAACGTAAGCGGCGCTTCGCAGACTCGGCCTGCTTACCCTCGATCACCTCGATCACGGGCTCGCCGGTCTCGACATCCTTGTACCCCATCTCCTTGTAGAGCGTTCGTACGACCTCAAGGTCCTCTTCCACCGTGACCGGGTTGAAGATGTTGCGCTTCCGAATATTCGAGAGGATGCCGGTCTCTTTGGTTTTCTTCATCGACCGACCCAGGCGCCCGCTCGAGAAAACTTCGTTGCCCTCGAAGTCGACCTGCCCGATCTTGACCTTGCTGCCCTCGTCTACCGTGATCATGATGCGACGTTCACCGGGACCCGCTTTGGTGGTTGCGAGCTGAACCTCCGCAAAGCGGTATCCGCGCTCGGCGTAGAGTTCCTCAATCGTCTGCTTGAGGCGCACCAGCTCGCCAAGTCGTAGATCGCTGCCCTCGTAGAGCTCGATCCGCTCTTTATCGACAGCGTCCCCAATATCGTTGCGTTTGACCTTGTCCAGCCCCTCATATTCGATGGCGACGATGCGCGGACGCTCCTTGATCAAGATGATCAGCTTGACTCCACCATCCAGGCGTTCAGCGCGTACCACCACATCGTCGACCAAGCTGCGGTCCCACAGCTTGTGAATGTTGTCGTCGACTTCGGCTGGGTTATAGGACTTGCCCACCTCCAATCCGAGGTAGAAGTTCATGCTGTCTTCTAAGAGCGACTCGAGCTGCTGATACTCGATCTCGCGGATCTCGAGACCAGCGAAGCCCTGGGCCTGGGAGCTGGTCGCGCTCAACAAGCCCAAGAGGACTAGGAGTGCGGTCGCCGGGATCCGGCGCCAACCGCCGGCTACTCGAACGTCGGCTACTGGAAGAGTTCCCATGGGTGTTCTCAGTCGGGTGCTGTTTTTCATTGGGGCGCGTTTCATGGTCGATCAGTCGTTACGGAGAGAGGCACGAAGGAGAGCGAGGTCGTCGAGCGTAGCGGGTGAACGACGCGAAGGAGAAGCGTTGTTAGGTGGCAAAACGCCGCCACACCCGCTCGTGTTCCCTCAGATCGCCACCTTCTGGTGCTTCTTCGGAGACCGACCGGAGTAATTGGGAGAATCCTCTTGAGCTTCGACTCGGCCATCTTGGCATGGGTGAGCCCAGAGATTCGCAAGCAGGAACTTAGCTGGAGGCGAGCACCTCTGCTTCAAGGAGTTCGAAGCTCAGGCCGCCACTAGACAGCGAACCGCGCAACGTTGAGAGTGCAGATTCCGAATCAGCGCCGCGCACTCCTTCGTCGACGGCGTCGCTTCCACCTTGGGCGGTTTGGTACGAACCATCAACCGAACGAACGAGCTGCCGATTCTCAATCAAAACATCGGAAATCGAATCTTGGACATGACGCTGAATCGCACGCCGCAATGGCCGCGCCCCAGTAGACGGATCGATCCCAGCCTGTTCGAGCAACCAATCCTTGGCCTCGTCATCGAGTTCGACCGCCAATCCCATCTGTGACAGGTGGGCATTCACGTCGGCCAGAAGAATATCGACGATTCGCCGCAATTGCTCGTGTCCAAGCGGTTGAAAAACGATCACTTCATCGAGTCGATTGATGAACTCTGGCGAAAAAGAGCGCTTCAACTCAGCCAAAATCTCTTCCTCGATCCGGACAAAGTCAGCTGCTTCGGACTGTCCGGAAAAGCCCACTCGACCGCCGCGCAGAACCAGATTGGAGCCAAGGTTCGAGGTCAGGATCAAGACGGTATTGCGAAAATCGACGTGATTCCCATACGAGTCGGTCAATACGCCGTCCTCGAGAATCTGGAGGAGCAAGTTGGCGGCATCAGGATGCGCCTTCTCAATTTCGTCAAACAGAACGATCGAATAGGGCTGCTGTCGCACGCGCTCAGTGAGCTGACCACCGTCCTCATGTCCAACGTATCCGGGAGGGGAGCCAATTAGCTTCGAGACTGCATGCTTCTCCATGTATTCACTCATGTCGAACCGAACCAGCGCGTCTTGGGTGCCAAACAGGAACATCGACAACTGGCGAGCAACCTCCGTCTTGCCAACCCCAGACGGCCCGAGGAACACAAAGGATCCAGCCGGACGCATGGGATCTGAGACGCCCAAGCGAGAGCGCCTGATCGCGCGGCTCAGCGCACTGATGGCTCGGTCCTGACCGACCACGCGGCGCCGCAGAGACCCCTCCATGTGGCGTAGCCGCTCGCTCTCGTCGTCTGCAAGGTTGTTGATCGGTACTCCCGTCCACATGGCGATGACTTCGTTAATGTCCGCGGCCGTGACGACCCGTGGCGCGTCGGCGTCCGGCATCAGTCGTACGGCCTCGAGCTCTGAGCGCAATTCGATTTCGCGATCCCGCAAGTAGACGGCACGTTCGAAGTCTTTGTCTGAAATCGCGCCTTTCATCTCGGTTACCGTGCGACGCATCTCACGCTCGACCCCTCGGAGGTTTTGGGTATTGCGCACCTGCAACAACTTGACCTTCGCCCCAGCCTCATCGATCAAGTCGATCGACTTGTCGGGCTGGAATCGGTCTGTGACGTAGCGACTGGACTGCCGCACGGCAGCGCGCAGCGCCTCGGGTGCGTAGGCAACACCGTGGAAGGTCTCGTAGCGCTCGCGAAGCCCCTCGAGGATTGCCATTGACTCCTCGTCACTCGGCGGCGCAACTTGCACTGCCTGAAACCGCCGCAACAACGAGCGATCCTTTTCGATGTACTTGCGGTACTCCTTCATGGTGGTCGCGCCAATGCAGGAGATCTCACCGCGCGAAAGAGCGGGTTTAAGAATGTTTGCCGCGTCTAAAGAGCCTTCAGCAGATCCAGCTCCAATCAGCGAATGGATCTCATCGATGAAGATGATCAGATCTTCAGAGTCCGACAGTTCCTTCAGAATGCCCTTGAGCCGCTCCTCGAACTGCCCGCGATATTTGGTTCCTGCAACCACTAGCGAGAGATCCAGAGCAATCACGCGTTTGCGAGACAGCGAGACCGGTACGTCTCCGCTAACAATCCGCTGCGCGAGCCCTTCCACAATGGCGGTCTTACCAACCCCGGGCTCGCCAATGAGAATCGGGTTGTTCTTGGTGCGACGCGAAAGGATCTGAAGAATGCGTTCAAGCTCATCCGTTCTACCGATCAACGGGTCAAACTCATTGGCTTCGGCTAGCGAGTTCAGGTCACGCCCAAACTCGTAGAGGTACGGTAGCTCGTCCTTCTGCCGAACCTTCTCGCGATCCCGCACAATCGTGCTCGCCTCGTCGCGCACGGCGTAGGTATCCAAGCCGTACTGAGACAGAACCCTCATCGCCAGGCAATCCTTAACCAGCAAGATTCCAATGAGCAGATGCTCGGACCCCACCGACGTAGCACCTTGCTCCTCGGCTTCCCTCGAGGCTTGAGCCAAGATCTTCTTGCTGTCCTCTGACAATGGCAATTCGGCGGTTGAGGAGATGCGCTCAACAAACACTCGCTCGCCCTCGATCTCGCGCCTGAGATCCTCGGGTTTGACCCTGAAGCGACGCAAAATCTCAGCTGTGGTCTCCTCGCCCTCTCGCAGAATACCGAGCAAGATGTGCTCGGATTCGATCACTCGTGACCCGAGTTTGCTGGCTTCATAGCGGGCAAAGAAGAGGGCTCTTCGTGCCTTCTCGTTGTACTTTTCGAACACGTCTGGCTCGCTCGAGAATTGGTTGAATCTAGTGATGGCTAATCGCGTAACCCTAACTCATACCAGCAGTTAGAGCTAGACAACCGGCGCCGAGAGCGACCCCTGAACTAGAGCGCCGTGAGACGTCCCGAGTCCAGCCGGACAACGCGCTCGCACCGCGCCGCGACGGCGTCGTTGTGGGTCACGATGATTGCAGTCATCTCGTGGCGCTGACGCATTGCCATGAACAGGTCAAGTACGACCGCCCCACTCTCAGCATCCAGATTGCCGGTGGGCTCATCAGCAAGCAAGAGCGAAGGACGGTTGGCCAGAGCCCGACAGATCGCCACCCGTTGTCGCTCGCCCCCCGACAGCTCTGATGGAAAGAAGTCTTCACGGTCAGTCAGCCCGACCTCGACCAACAGTTCGCTAGCTCGAGAACGGATCTCTGACAGCGGTCGACCGGAAATCCGGCCCGGCATTTCGACGTTCTCGATGATCGTGAAGTCGGGCAGCAGTTGATGAAACTGGAAGACAAACCCAATCTCGTCGCTGCGGAGCTGGGCGAGCCCCTCATCGTCGAGATTCGCAACATCGCGCCCCAACAACTCGACCGTGCCTCCGTCTGGATGATCTAAGGCACCCAGGAGATTCAAAAGCGTCGACTTTCCCGAACCAGATGGCCCCACAACGGCCAAGGTCTCGCCAGTGGCGACTTCTAGATCAATGGAGGACAGCACGGGTACATCACGACCACCGAGCCCGCCATCGCGGTAGGTACGGCTGACTGCTGCCAGTTTGACTGCTAGCTCTGAGGTACTCACCGTCTCAATGCCTCCACCGGAGTCCAACTGGTCGCACCCCGCGCGCCAAATGCGGCGGCCACTAGAGTCACAATCATGGTCGCCAGCAGCACTGCGCTCAGCTCCGGTGCTCGCAGAGCAAACGGAACGTGATCGACGACAAAGACGTCACCCGGCAGCGGAATCAGCTCGAAGCGATCCAGCGCCCAGGCGATGACCGTGCCAACAACACCCCCTACCAACGCGCCACTCGCTGCAAACATCGCTCCTAGGAGAAGAAACAGACGCCTGATGCGTCGCCGGGACATGCCAACCGCGCTCAGGACTCCCAATTCCTGACGCTTAGCGCTCAAGATCAGCGCCAGTGAAGACACCAGCGCAAACGAAGCAACCAACACAATCAACGTAACGCTGAGGAACACTGCGGCCTTCTCCAGCTTCAACACAAACAGCAGGGCCGCATGTCGATCCCGCCAGGTGACCTGGCGCGGAGTTGCCTCCCCTTGCCCCATTCCGGGTTCGGCGGTGGCAAGGAAGTCCCGGATAGCAATTTCGACCGCAGCACCGACCGCACGCTCCGGAGTTCCTGAGGCGAGCGTGAGATCGAGAACGGCACCTCCTGCGCCGACCAGCGCCAGGCCAGCCGTGAGCGGGATTGCCACTCGATCGCGGATCACCTCTTGAACCCGGCTTCCCGACAAGAATCCCGCGATCGGCAAGCGACGAATTGACGGCTTCTTGGCCCCCAGCGGCGTCATCGAGGGCTTCGGAGTTACCAACTCGACGACGTCGCCAATGCCCAAGCCGAGGCTCTGTGCCAACCCGAGAGGAATATGCACCCCGCCCAACGCGGTCGGTTCCAACAGCGTTTGCGCAGGCTCAAGGGGCGAATCCGGTAGCAACCAAGTTGGAATCGAGTCGCGGTAGGAAACTACTTCGATTGCGCGCACGTCGCCGCGAACGCGCAGCCAGCCCTGGCCTTGGCGCAGGGGCTGAACACCTGCGACGCCTGGTACTGCAGCGATGCGAGCGATCAGCGCCTCGCTTGGGTCACCCATCGGCAACTCAATCTGAAGCTCAGGACTGCGCTCAAGCACATCCCCTAAGAGATGTTCTTGAAAGCCCGTCAAAACTGAGAGCGCAAGGATTAAGGCGGCGACGCCGAGGGCCAATCCACCCACTGTGATTCTCGATAGCTGATGAATCAACGCGTCGTCCCGCACGGAGCGCAAGTAACGCCAGGCTACCGCAACCTCTGCTCTTAGACGACGGACGCTGGTCGGATTCATGCGCCTTCGGAACCGCCAGGTGCTTCCCCATCCGCTTCGGCCTCTTCTTCCGCGGCCGCAAGCTCGTCCATCTCTCGAATGGTCTTCGGTCGCAACAAAGGGAAGAGGATGACGTCGCGAATTGAGGTCGAGCCGGTCAACAGCATCACCAATCGGTCGATGCCGAGCCCTTCCCCGCCTGCGGGTGGCATGCCGTGTTCCAGCGCACGCACGTAGTCTTCGTCGTACTCATGCGCCTCTTCGTCGCCACCCTCGCGAGCAGCGAGCTGCTCCTTGAATCGCGCGGCCTGCACCTCCGGGTCATTCAATTCGGTGAATGCGTTGGCCAACTCCATGCCGCCGACAAACAACTCGAACCGTTCAGTAAAGCGCGAGTCATCGCCACGTGCCTTGGCGAAAGGGGACACCTCAACTGGGTAGTCGGTGATGAAAGTAGGCTCATGGAGCTGCGATTCGACCAGCTCATCAAACAGATCCATCAACAGCTTGCCGTAGTTGGCGGGTCGTGGTTCCTCGAGTTCTCGAACAGCGAACTCGGTCTTGAGGCTCTCAACCGATTCCAGCGCCGCTGGGTCGACTCCGCCGAGTTCACACAGTGCCTCTAGGACAGTGTAGCGCTTGAACGGCGCCGCGAACGAGAGTGCCCTACCCTTCCATTCGAGTCCCTCGGGCGCGACCTTCTCGCCCAGGCTACTGAGCATCTCTTCGGTGAGCTCGATCAGTTGCTCCACGTCGGCGTACGCCCAGTAGAACTCGAGCATGGTGAACTCAGGGTTGTGCTGGGTTGAAACACCTTCGTTGCGAAAGTTCCGATTGATCTCAAACACCCGATGCAAGCCACCCACAACTAACCGTTTCAGATAGAGCTCAGGCGCGATCCGTAGGTACAGATCGATGCCCAACGCGTTGTGATTGGTCTTGAAGGGGCGAGCGGCAGCACCGCCTGCAAGGGTTTGCATCATCGGCGTTTCGACTTCGAGGAAGTTCCTGTCCTCCAAGAATCGACGAATCTCCCGAACCACCAGCGCTCGGGTCTCGAACACCGCGCGAGATTCAGGACTTACCATCAAGTCCAAGTACCGTTGGCGATATCGCACCTCGACGTCCGCTAATCCGTGCCACTTGGCGGGCATGGGCCTCATCGACTTGGCCATGATCTCGAGCGCATCCACCATCAAGGTCAGCTCACCTGCACGGGTCCGCATGAGTTGGCCCTTGGCCAGAAGTATGTCGCCGAGATCGAGCTGGGAAAGGAGCCACCAACCGTCGTCGCCAAGGTTGTTCTTGCGGCAGAACAGTTGAAGCTTGGATGCACCATCTGAGATGTCGAGGAAGGTGACCTTGCCATGCTCCCGAATGCCCCGCACCCGTCCCGGCACGCCGAGCTTGAGTGCCTTCGCATCCAGTGCTTCGGCATCCAGTTCGTTGTACAGCGCATGGACTGCTGTTGGCTCGTGGTCGTACGCACATCGGCGGGGGAACACTTCAATCCCACGCTCCTCGAGAGCTGTCCGCTTGGCTCTACGGTGCTCGATCTGTTGCTCTAGTTCAGACACTTTCTTGCGGCCCTCATCAATTAGGCGTTCGGCCTTCGGGAGACCTTCGGGAGGCCTCTGTGCACGGCACTCGAAAGCACCTTGAAATCGCGCGCAAACATACCACCGACCTTCAACCTGTGAAGCCGAGTGGAGGCCTAGAGCACGGCCTCATCTTGCAGCACCGCACCGACCAGCCGCTGCACCTTGCTGACTGTGTTGCGGCCGATTTCGAGCACGTCATGATGATCGAGAGCCTCGCTTCCCATTCCGGCCGCAGGGTTGGTGACCAAGGACAAACCCAAACATCTCATTCCCATATGCTTTGCTGCGATCACCTCGAGTACGGTCGACATACCCACTAGACCAGCACCCATCGACTGGAAAGCCCTGATCTCGGCTGGCGTTTCGTAGCAGGGGCCCAACACCCCCAGGTAGGTGGCGTCGACAAGACTGATCCCTAAGCGCTCTGCGTGCAACCGTGCGACCTTCCGCAGGTCAACATCATAGGCATCGCTCATATCGGGAAACTGTGGTCCCCAAGACTCTGGAACCTGACCGCGCAGTGGGTTAAGACCGGTGAAGTTGATGTGGTCTTGGATCAATGCAAGATGCCCGGCCTCGACGCCATCGTAGAGCCCGCCAGAGGCGTTTGTGACTACCGCAACCTTGGCTCCCAGGAGAGCTGCGAGCCTAATTGGAAACACCACCTGATGTGCGGTGAAGCCCTGGTATGCATGCAGCCTACCTCGGTAGCAAAGGACAACCACTTCCCCGGACATACTGGCCGCGGGAGCCGCCAACAGCTCCATCGACAACGCATGACCTGCGATTCCTGAGGCCTCGAAGGGCAATACCGAGGACAACGCTCGCGGTTCACAAAGCGTGTGGCCAAAATCCCCGCCAACGCCTGAGCCTGCGATCAACACCACATCAGGTGACGCCAGACCGTCCTTGACCCAGGCCTCGGCTGCAGCCGCTAGCTCTTTCTCGTAGCAAAAGTCGGTCGTCATGGCGCTAGCGATGAAGCAGTAGCCAAAGACCTGAGTACTCTCGTAAGAGCCGCATCCAGATCACTTGAAAGGCGGAGGCGTCGGCTACTCGACGCTCGAGCACGGCTTGTTGCACGAAGTGGTTGCAGCGCTTTTCAAACTCGCTCGCGAGAGCGGTCGTGTGCAGGGCCTGTTCGTGCAGGGCGCCGGTTCGCGGTTCGTCAGCGGAATCAACGAAGTCGGCAATTTCTTCTGCTTGGTGGGCCATCAGCACCCGCAACGACGCTGCTTCGACCAAGAATTGTTCGATCGGGCGGTCAAAACGGTCTGGGAAGAAGAGTCTGCGATAAGCAAGGATCTCGCGCGGCTCCAAACGCATTCCCCGCACCTCAGGAACATGCACTGCCAGCTTCGGCGCCTGCTGCCAATCCGTTTGCTCTAGGACCTGGAGCACTTGCCGCAGAACATCTCCGAGTTCATCTGCATGGGCGGTCCGAATCCTGAGGGTCTCCTCGGGGCGCTCAGCCGAAAGACCCTCTCGCCAGTCATCCTCACCCCCCATGACCCCAGCGGCAGCCCTGGCATCTGCAACGGCCGCTAACTGAGCCTGCGCCGCGAGAGCTCGCGGTCTCCAACCTTGTAGGTCGTCCTCGAGTTCGCTGGGCTGGTGTGAATCGAGGTCGGCCAACGTATCGCCGACCTCTTCACCTGCAGCTGTACTTGCGCGTGGCTCGCCGTCCAGCTCTGCCGCGAGGCTTCGGGGCGGCCCCAGTGGAGCCACAAAGAAGTCCGGCAGTGCGGGAGCTTGCTCGAGTAAATCAGGCGAGGCCTCCGCCGCATCCGTCAGCGATCCTTCGGCGAGTTCTTCCGCCGATTGTTCAGCGGACTCCGCTTGCGGTTCGTTGCCTACGCGCTCCGTCGACGCATCAGCTAGGAATCCGGCAGGTTCGGCGGCGTGAATTTGCTCAGCTTGCTCAACCACTTCTTCATCGGGCCACTCGAGCCCCACCGGTCCCGCTCCGTCGTGGAAATCGTCATCGCTATGGATCCCTCCCTTGCCCAGTCCTTCAAGACGTGGGATTAACTCACGCGCGGTTTCCTTGACGCCGACAAACAGGTCGATCTTAACGTTCTGACCCTCGACGCTCTTCTCAAGGTCTTCGACCTGCGAGCGGAACATGCGCAGGTCGGAATCCAGCGTGTCCTCCAGCTGCGGTACCCCCCGCTCTAGATCAAAGACTTTGTTGTACTCAACTGCTACACGCCGTTCTTCCCGCTGATAGAGCTCCTCAACACGGCTCGCCAGCAACAGATTGATATCAACAATGTGATGGGCCACTCTGGGATGAAAGAAGACGCTTCCCAGCTCCTTCTTCAATTGTCGATAGGACTGGATCGATCCCATTTCGTGAAAATCTTCCAGCGTTTCGATGGTCTTCATCGACGCCTGCAATGCCTCGAGCCTGCCTTCCGCCGCCTCTACGACTTGATTCGATGGCTGCTCTTCACCGACCACTTGCCATATTCCACGCAGCGCGTCCCTTAGCGCCTGTGGCTGGCGCTCTACTGGATCGAGGTCGAGCTCGAGCAAGAGTTCTCCTAAGCGCGTCATCAGGAAGTCCGCCTTGTCCAGCCGGTCTTCGCTCCACCTGGAACCCCGAGTGAACAAGTAGAACTTCAGAAGCTGCCCGAGAATCCGAGCGTCGTAGTTGCGGACTCGCTTGAAGAAGCGACGTAGCAAGGTCGGTGTTAGCCGATCATCGACATCCAGTAGCAACTCCAGCCGACTCTCAAGCTCCTTCTCGGCTCCGTCCAAATGCCGGTTAGCCGTCTCAGCGCTCGCGACGTTCAGATTCTTCGAGGCAACCTTGAGTTCGCTATAGATGCTCTGAAAGGAGATTGTCCCCAACTCCAAGGACTGCTCCGCAAACACCTTGTTCACGCCTTTGAGAAACTGATGAAAGGTCCAGGCGGACTTAAACCTCCCTGACAGCAGCAAGTACCTGTCGTGCAGCTCGCTCAGCAGATCACTGCCCGACTCGGCAGTGCTGAACTCACCGGGACTCGTTTCAGAAGGATTCGTCATGGTCTCATTTCAATAGTGCATAGGTGCCGAACCATTCTCAGTACGAAGCAATGGTACCTGCAACGAACGATTCCGACAGGGACCAAAGGTCCCTAGGAGCGCTCCGAGACAGGGAAACATTTGGTGAGTCTCAGAAGCAAAGATCTGGCCCGTTGGGACGTGGGCGGCTAAGATTTGGCGGCTTCACGCCTCAGCGCCTAAGCCGCAAAGCTCCCTTGCATCCATCCATCGTTGCCTGCTCAATGAACGCCGGCTAGAAAGTATATGTGCACATGACCCTCGCCGAACAAGCAGCCACACCGAGAGTCCTGATCTCCCCTGAACGCCTGCAAGAGCGCGTCGCTCAATTGGCCGACGAGATCAACCGCGACTACGCCGACACCCAAATGCTGTCCTGTATCGGAGTACTCAAGGGCTCCGTATTCTTCATGACCGATTTGTTGAAGCAAATCACGGTGCCGCTGACGGTGGACTTCTTCCAAACTGCGAGTTACGGGCCCAACAAGACCCCGGGTGAGGTTCGCATCCGCAAGGACATTGATCTTTCAGTCAAGGGCAAAGATGTGCTCTTGATCGAAGACATCGTCGATACCGGCCATACCTTGCGTACCGTGCTCGCGCTGCTCGAGTTCCGAGGGGCAAGATCAGTCAAACTGTGCGCACTTCTCGACAAGAAGGCCAAGCGTGAAGTCAAAATTGAGGTTGACTACTACGGGTTTGAAGTCGAGCCAGTATTCGTAGTGGGCTACGGGTTAGACGACGCAGAACTCTTCCGCAACCTCCCCTACATCGGCGTAGTCGACAACTAGCTCATCGGAAACGTAGCAACCGACGGCCGCGCCCGTTGAGGCACCTGCTGCTCGGCCCTCCAACTTGGCCTACCAACCGAAGGCAATACGCACCACACCTTGCAGTTCTTTCGTCTTCTCCACCGCGACGGTGATCTTGGGCAACAGGAGATTCACCCGAACGCCGGCAAATAGGACGGTGTCTGTCGAGGATGGAGAAACAACCAAGACGGAATCAAGCGGGTCCGTGGAAGGGAACCGGAAGTCCCCCTCGCTGCGCACCACGCCAACGCCACCGAAGATCGAGACCGCGGTGAACCCCTTGGAGGCGATCAGCTCCGCACCAATCTGTTCGAGTGAGTAGATGGACCCCGACTCTCCCTTGGAGTAAGCAACGCGGAGGCCGAGGCCAGGTTTGAGAGCCGTCGGCTTAAAAATGGCCTTCTGGACGTCGAACGAGTAGGCCTCGTAGCCGAGATCGAGAACCTGCGTATAGGACGCGCCGACATCAATGCCGGCAGGTAGTCCCTTGCGAACGCCTACCCGAAGCGCTGTCAGTAGATCGGCCGGAAGGCCCTCGACCAGCATCCCGTAGGGTTGGGTCTTGAGATCCTCGTCGGCAGCGATCTCGCCGAAGATCTCGAATCCAGTGATGCCCAGAGGCTGTGCGCCATGCCGAGCGTACGGATAAACAGCCGTCGCAAAATGCTCGTGCAGCTGACCGAGCTGTTCCGGGCTCCCGGGGAAGAAGTCCTGTGCTTGAGCGGCGCTCACACACAAGGAGAGGACCAGAAGTGTCAGCAGGCAACATCTGAGACCACCAAGGCTCGACCGAAACACGGTTGGATTTGAAACTGCGATCATTTGCTGCGACGACCTCCATGGTGATCCCTACTTTGCCGACGCCTTCGAGTCTGCCACGAAGCGCGAGCGGAAACGACCAAGTGCCGGCGGCTCACTCGACGGTTCGGCTGACTCCCCGCTCGCTGCCGCGACCCACTCTTCAAGCGTGGCAACGGCTCGTTGATCGAGCCAGTCCAGCAAGCGTAGGTTTCCGCCCTGCACAAGGCTCCAAGCGTCGTGCTCAAAGCCCCCGACACGTCGAGCTGCTTGCCGATGTCCTTCAACGAAGCCCAGAGGTTCCCCTAGCCAACCGGCCACATCAGCGAGCAGCAGAAGCTGTGCCGCAACCAAGCCGTTCCGAACTCCACGCCCGCCCGCCCCGTTAGGTTCGGGATCAATCCACCAGCGCATCTCGCTCGCAGCGATCATCGAGGCAGCGTCTCGAACTTCAAGCGGGTCTGACTGAAACAAGGCCATCTCCACGGACGGATCGAGCGGTTCTCCAACAGCCCTCGCCCAATCCAACAGCCGTCTCGACGCCTTTGGGTCCGGAGTCACCTGGATCGGCACGATCGAGGTCACCTCATTGAGACTTGCCCACGCCAGCCAACTAGCGAGCGTCTGTCGACTCACAAGCCCCCCGATCAACGGAGCGGCCAGCACCGGTTTCCCCAAACCGCGCGACGCGCAGCGCAGAGCGATCTCAGCCCGGCGGGTCTTGGCACCCATGGTATCGAGCCCACACGTCGGATCGAGAACGACCACTGTGGAAACAGCACTCAGGTCGGTCGCGAAGGTTCGATCTAGAACTGAAGCAGCGAGTCGATCGGCCGGCATCTGCAGAGTCAAAGCACACCCGGTGCCCCTGAGCGCAACGACCACCGCCTCAAGCCACTCAATCGCACTCTCAAGCGAATCCAAGCTAGGAGCCCAAGGCAAATACAGACGGCCTTCAGGACTCAATGGTTGAGGCTCCGACATTGCAGGAACCCACTCCTCGCCGGCTGGCACCCTTAGCTGACCAAACGCAAGATCCACCATTGGGGTCGCAGCCAGCCACGGCGCGCCGGTTGGCCACGGATGCACAGTCGATCGAATCCACAAGTTTGATGGCTCGGTTCTGACCGAAGCAAGCCGCAGCTGGTTCAAGCTCTGGAGCCCTCAGTGATCACCGATACAAGGATTGCGCAACCGCTCGAGCTCCGCTTCGAGCACGGCCACGCGCTCCTGGATCGAAGGATCTGTCACTGTTGCCGCGCCTCTAGCAGCGCATTTGGCAACGTACTTAGCCAGCACATCTACTTCAATGTTCGAGCGTGAGCCGGGCCTGCGATCACCCAACGTGGTTACTGCCAGGGTGTGGGGAATCAAGGCCACACTGAACAACCCATTGCTGATCGCCGCCACCGTCAGACTGACACCGTCTACCGTCACCGAGCCCTTCTCAACGAACGATGCTTCATAGCCTGCAGGGAGGGTCCACCAGAAGGTGCTGAAATCATCGGCATCCTCGCGCTCAACTAAGTCACTGGTGGTATCGACATGACCTTGCACCCAATGGCCACCGAGCGCATCGCCAAGGGTCATCGCGGGCTCCAGATTGACGCGATCGCCAGCAACCAACGAACAGAGAGTCGTCCGTCTCAGCGTCTCAGAGGAGAGTTCGAGACCAACCGAGCAGAGATCGCCGCCAGACTCAGACTGTTCATCGCTGCTCTCGCCAACCCCATCATCGCTCTTCTTTACCACCGTCAAACAGCAGCCCTCAACCGCAAGGCTGGCACCGATCGGTAGCCGTTCTTGCAGTTCCTGACTGATCTCAATCTCGAGCCAAAGCCCCTCTTCCAGACGTCGAGGTCCAGAGGCTACGACTCGGCCACGCTCGACAACAAGTCCTGTAAACACGTCTCTTCGATCCCTTCGATCACACAATCCGCTCCAACCATCGAAGCGCTCGATCTCGCCAGCCGCAGCCCGTTCGACAGACTCTCAACACCGCGACCAGCGAACGCACCGGGAGCCGATGCCCCGCCAATCAACAACCCCGCGCAGCATACCCCGACGCGATCGCAAAGGCCCTCGTCGAGGAAGGCGCCGAGAATCTCCGACCCGCCTTCTACAAGTATCGATTGAATACCTCGCTCCCCTAATGCGGCAACGGCTGTTGCTGGGGTCAGTTCCTCCAAGCTCACCACTGTGGCGCCAGCCGCTTCGAGCTGTGCCACCTTGGTGGGACCGCCCTCGGCGCTTGCTGCTCCGTTCGAGGTCATGATCACCACCGGGCCCTCCACTTGAAGCATGGCTGCGACCGGAGAGACCCTCAAACGACGGTCAAGAACCACGCGAGCAATCGAGCCTTCGTTCGCGCCACTTCGGCGATTGAGGCGCGGATCGTCGGCGATCGCCGTACCGCTTCCCACCAAAATCGCATCATGAGAGTCGCGCTGCGACACCGCCCAATCCCTGGCTGCAGGAGACGAAATCCACTGACTTTCGCCGCTGCGAGTCGCTATCTTTCCGTCCAGAGACATGGCCCATTTGAGGGTCACCAGTGGCCTACCGCGCACCACTGGAACCAAGAACGAAGCATTCAACACCGTCGCTCGTTCAAGCAGGTCCTGCTCAACGGGCACTGCGGGTGACAGAAAGGCGATCTCAAGCCCCGCTTCACGCAGCAGTTCTGCGCCACCTCGTGCCTCAGGATTGGGATCACGATGGCAACACACCACGCGACTGACACCCGACCGCAGCACCGCCTCGGTGCACGGGCCAGTCCGGCCGTGGTGGCAACATGGCTCGAGATTCACGTACAACGTGGCGCCGGCCAGGGACTCCCTGTTACCGCGAAGATCGGCATCGTTCAAGGCTTCGATCTCTCCGTGAGGGCCGCCCGCACCTCGATGAAAGCCCTCGCCCAATGTCACCTCACCGGTCATCACCACTGCACCTACCATCGGGTTAGGGGCAACGACTGCACGACCCAACGCCGCCAAATCGAGCGTGCGCTCCAGAGCGGCCAAGTCGGCCGAACTGAGCCCGCACCCCGACTTCGCGTGTTCAGGCACCGAAGAGTGCCCGCGCGAACTCGCGCGCGTCAAAGTCGACTAGGTCTTCGTGGCCTTCACCCACTCCTAGATGAGCGACCGGCAGCCTCAGTTCCCGTGCAATGGCGACCACCACACCGCCCTTAGCGGTGCCATCGAGCTTGCTCAAGACCAGACCATCTACCGGCACGGTCTTGCAAAACTCACGGGCTTGACTGACAGCGTTCTGTCCGTTGGTCGCATCGACCACCAACAGTGTTCTCCGGTTCCAGCCTTCACCCTCACGGTCGATCACCCGACCAATCTTGGCCAGTTCTTCCATCAGGTTACTCTTGGTGTGTAGGCGACCAGCGGTGTCGACGATAATGTGGTCTGCCTTCCGCGCCTTCGCCGCTTGCAGCGCGTCAAAGACCACGGCTGCTGGGTCGGAGCCTGCTTGATGCTTGACCACATCAACCCCGATGCGATCACCCCACACCGACAGTTGCTCGATCGCGGCGGCCCGAAAAGTATCCGCAGCCGCCAGCACTACGCGATGTCCTTCCATCTTCGACCGAGAGGCCAACTTCGCGATCGAGGTGGTCTTACCCACACCGTTGACCCCAACCACCAGCGTCAGACAAGGGGTTGTGAGAGCCGGCATCTTCGGCGCGTCCAAGAGCAGGATTGACACCTCGTCAACCAGCAACTCTCGCAACTTCACGATGTCTTTGCCCTGGCCTCGCTTCACTTGGCCGCGTAGACCTTCCACCAAATCGACGGCGGTCTGCACACCGAGATCTGCTGCAATCAGGCTCTCTTCGAGTTCCTCGAGAGTCGATTCATTGACCACATCGCGACCATCGACCGCGGCACCGATGTGTTCAAAGATCTCGGTGTGGGTCATGGTCAAGCCACGCTTCAGCTGGCTCCAGAACCCCTTCTTCTTCTCGTCTGCCATAGTGCTACTGCTCATCTTGTTCATCTTCCATACCCGCGCCGTGAGGCACTTCGAGTGACGCTCATCCGCAAGCCTGTCGTGCAGAGTCGCGCGACCTTCCGTTGTCGCACGAGCTGCCTAGCCAGTCGCCACAGCAGAATCAACCCAACTCCAGCATCGGGCGGGTACAAGGCGCCTGCTTCCGAATCTACGCCTCGCTCGCGATCGCTCCGAACGCTTCAAGCTCGATCTTCACTGCTGTGGCCTCGAAACGTCGCCGACTGACCGCATCCAACCGAGCCTGACGGCTGATCACGATCAACGAGTAGCCCTCGCGTAAGCGCAACGCATGCACATGAAGGCCCTCGCAGGCCACCGACACGTTACTGACCGTACCGACCTTCTCCGCAGCGCAGAAACGCGAAGTTTGGCGCAGGTAGATCCCGGCATAGGCGGCCAATAACCGCATCTCTTCGGCGTCTTCGGCGCTCGAAGCCATCGCTAGGTCCACGGTTTCCCCTGAATCGTCGACGAAAATGGCGCACGTAGCGCGATCGGCGATGATCAGGTCGTCCAGAATTTGGTAGAAGGCACTCATCGCCCACAGTTTAGCAGCGTGCCAGCTCCACTCTCCGCTCGTCGACGAGCAAAAGTGCCAAGGAAACCGAGAGCTAGCTATGAGCGGGTTGGAACTCGTCGATCGGTCGCGCTGCGCGCTGCTCGAACTGTGACGGTACCAGCGAAATATCCCCGGCCTCCCACGCCTCTAGGAACGCATCCGCCACTCGAGGATCAAAGTTGATGCCGGAGAGTTTTCGGATGATCGCCACCGCCTCTTCCAGAGTGTAGGGGTCTTGATAAACGCGTTGAGTGGTCACCGCATCGAAGGTGTCAGCGACCGCCACCACCCGGGCCATCAGCGGGATCTCATTCCCCGAGAGGCCATCCGGGTATCCGCCTCCGGCCCATCGTTCGTGATGCCAGCGAATCGCAGGAAGCTGGCCGCGCAAAGCCTCGATCGAGGACATGATCTCAGCGCCGATCACCGGGTGCCGTTTCATCTCTTCGAACTCTTCGCTGGTCAGCACATCGCCCTTGTTGAGAACACGATCCTCGATGCCGATCTTGCCGACGTCGTGCAACAGCGCTGCCACCCATATCTCATCTTGAAACTCACGGCTCTCGCCCAGTCGGTGGCTAATCGCTTGGCTGTAGGAAGCGACCCGTTCTGAGTGCCCTCGGGTGTAAGGTTCCTTGGCTTCGACTGCGCGCAACATGGCCCGGATGGTGCCAATGAACAGCTCCCGATTGTCTTTCGCCGCGCTGCGCAGCATGCCCAGTTGTTCTTGAACCTGAGCGCTCATGCTGTTGAACGACTGCGCGAGATCATGCAGTTCCGCCCCAAGCCCCTCGCTCTCGACGCGCTTCCCAAAGCGGCCCGAAGCCATTTCGTGACTGGTTTCCGCGAGTGCCTTGATCGGGTTCGACAAGACCCGACTAGCCAGACCGCCTAATCCGAGCGCCAGGAGGATGGTGATCGCGGCGGTCAAAGCAGCGCCCCTGACCATGGTGCCCACCGAAGCGAGAGCGGCGGTCTCTCGCTTTTGCACCAGTGCAGTCCATCCGGTCTCACCCAAAGCACTCAACTGGCCGATCATTCGCCGCTTCGAAGAGCCGACCCGAAGTTCGTAGCTCAGAACCGGGTACCCACCGGTCATGCGGAGCGCACCACGAATTTCAGGTGATCGCTCGACCGACTGGTCGAGCAACTCAGACCGCGACCCAGAGGACCACAACACTGACAGCTGCTCACGCTCAATTAGGAATATCTCTTCCTCGCCAACGCTCTGCAACGGCACTGCGACGGCGGCTAGCAACAGGTACTGGCTCTGGCCGGCCGCCCCAGGAACCGTGCGCGACACCAAGACCCAGGGTCCAACACCGCCACTGTTGGCCTCGGCCACAAATGCATACCGCTTCAGGCGGCCCGCCTGGGCATCTGGCACCGCTGCAAGCGCTGCCAGTCGAATAGCTTCCGGCACACCTGCTGCTAGATAGGCGCGCGGCTCCCCTGTCCCGAGCTCCACAACATAGGGATAGAACCCCAAACTCGCACCCGCGACGAACGCCCTCAGGTGGTCTTGCAGCCAACGATCGCGCGCCTCGCCGCGAACGGTTGCTGGGATCGCCTGCATCATCGAACCAACCAACTCTAGCTGGCGGTCGGTCGAACGCAACATCATCCCGAAGCGCTCGGACAGATCCTCTGCCTGGCGGCTCAGATCAATCTTCTCCTCGCGCTCATAGAAGGTCCGATTCCTCGAGATACCGATGAACGAGTTCAGCAGTATCGGCAAGATGCCGAAGACTGCCAGGAACGCGAACAGCAGCGTCTGCAGGCGGACGTTGCGAAATCTAGCCGTAAACTTCATAGGGGTATTCTGATGCAAACGTCAGTGCTCTCCGGCCAGAAGTGGCGACCCTCGAGGCGCCAGCCAAAGAGAGCACAATCACGACAGTATACGAACGCTGTCGGCACTGTGTGCCTTCGTATTCCGGCCCCAGTGGTTCCGAAGAATCAAGAAGCCCTAGCAGAGGAAGCGTTCAAGCGCGCTACGGATCTCCGCGTGGCTGAAGTCATTGACTGTCAGACCACGCCCGATGCCGGGACACAACACCCAAGTGAGTGAACCTTCAGTCGCCTTCTTGTCACGACTGCAAGCATCCAAGAGTGCGTCGACGTCAAGAGACGGTAGCGGTGGCAACGGCAACGCCTTCACCCCTCGTTCGATGCGAGCCGCATCGCCTTCACTAAGCCCCCGCAGGCGCGAAAGCTCGACGGCGAACAAGATGCCATGCGCAACCGCCTCCCCGTGACGCAGGCCACCATACTCCAGGCAAACCTCGATCGCGTGTCCCAGGGTATGACCGAAGTTCAGCAGCATGCGCTCGCCACTCTCGAATGCGTCCCGTTCAACCACAGCGGCCTTGGTGCGGATCGAATGCGCAACTACCTGGATCAAAGCGTTTGGGTCAGCTTTGAGCAACTCTGCCAGCCGGGTCTCGATGGCGCCTGCCAAACTCGCATCGAGGATCACACCCATCTTGAACGACTCCACCAAGCCACTGACCAGGTCGCGCTGCGAGAGCGTCGTCAACAGGTCTACATCGGCGACCACCAGCTGCGGCTGATGAAACGCGCCAACCGTGTTCTTGCCCAGCGGCAGATCTACCGCCACCTTACCGCCTACCGACGCATCAACCTGAGCGAGCAGGGTGGTCGGCACTTGAACGAAGTCGATACCGCGCAGGAACGTCGCGGCCACGAACCCTGCCAAGTCTCCGACGCTGCCGCCACCGAAGGCCAGCACAACACTGTCTCGCTTGCCGCCCAGCTTGAGCATGCGGTTCCAAAGCTGGGACGCGGTGTCCAGGTTCTTGGCCGCCTCGCCATCTGGGACCATCATCCACTCAACGGAGTTTGCCTGCGACAGTACGTGGTGGAGGCGACGACCATGTAGTGATCGAATTGGCTCGGAGCTCACCACGAACACGCGCCGACCGCGAAGCGCGGCGGCCAGGGGCTCGCTCTCGAGTAGACCACTGCCAACAGTAACCTGGTACTCGCCGCGATCGTGCGCGACGGTGATGGTCTCAGCTGCGCTCGATTGGGATTCGCCCATTAGTCTTCTCGATCAGCCTTCACCATTCGATGAGTCCGCAACGTCTGCGCCAACGCCAGCTTCAGTGGTATCCAGCTTAGGTTCACTAGACCCGAGTGCATCCGGCCCGACCGCCACCGCTTGCGGCTTCGCCAGGCGGATGCCTAGCTCCTGCAGTTGATCTAGCCCGACTGCAGACGGCGCCTCGGTCATCAGACAGGTGGCAGACGCTGTCTTGGGAAAGGGAATTACATCGCGCAGCGATGTCGCTCCAGCCATCAGCATCACCAAGCGATCTAGGCCGAGAGCTAAGCCACCGTGCGGTGGCGCGCCATATGACAGCGCGTCCAGCAGAAAGCCGAACCGCTCCTTGGCCTCAGAATCGTCAATACCGATCAGCTTGAACACTTTCTGTTGCACATCGAGCCGATGGTTACGGATTGAACCGCCGCCGAGCTCGTTGCCATTCAGAACGACGTCATAGGCCCGCGACCGAACAGCACCCGGGTCGGTCTCGAGCAGTTCCATGTGTTCGGGCTCAGGACTGGTGAACGGATGATGCATCGCATCCCAACGGTCATTCTCAGGATCCTCCTCCACCAACGGAAAGTCGGTCACCCACAAGAACTCCCAGTCGTCCTCACGAAAATGCCCGTACTCCTTGGCAAGCTCGACCCGCAGCGCGCCGAGTGAGGCAGCAGCCACCTTGGCGGAAGCAGCCACCACCAAAGCCATGTCGCCATCGTTGAGAGCGAGCTGCTCGCGAAGAGCAGTGAGTTGTTCCTCACTCAGCGTTCCTTTCACCTGGAACTCGGTGAGGCCGTCCCGTTGCTTCAAGGTGAGTACACCTTGCGCACCGTAGCGCTGGGCAATCTCGACCCAGCCGTTGAGCTGCTTTCGACTGGCTGCGGCGGCCTGAGGAACGGGCAGCGCTCGCACCACTCCTCCAGCCTCAATCGTTGCCTGGAACGCACGAAATGTGCTGCCCGTGACGGTCTCGGTGATGTCGTGAATCTCGAGGTCGGCACGCAAGTCAGGCCGATCCGACCCAAATCGCAGCATCGCCTCGTCGTAGCCCAAACGGCGATAGGGAGCCTCGGGTTCGATTCCCGCGAGCGGAAAGATCCGTGCGAAGAGCCCTTCGACTAGTTGGTACACGTCCTCTTCATCGATGAACGACATCTCAAGATCGATCTGAGTGAACTCAGGTTGACGGTCAGCGCGCAGATCCTCATCGCGAAAGCAGCGTGCGATCTGGACGTAGCGTTCGAAACCGCTGATCATCAAGATCTGCTTAAAGATCTGTGGCGATTGCGGCAACGCGAAGAACTCACCGTGATGAACACGACTCGGAACCAGATAGTCGCGGGCGCCTTCAGGCGTCGACCTCGTCAACATCGGCGTCTCGATATTCAAGAAACCCTCCCCGTCGAGGTACTTAAGCGTCTCCAAGGTCACCGCGTGCCGCAATTGAATTGCCTTCTGTAGGTTCTCTCGACGCAGGTCTAAATAGCGATACCGAAGCCGAGTCTCCTCACTGGAATCAGCCCCACCATCGACCCCGAACGGCATCGGCTGGCACTCAGCGAGCACCTCCGCACGTTCCGCAGTAATCTCGATCTCGCCGGTCGCCATGTTCGGATTCACCGCCGACGGCACCCGGCGCCCAACCGTCCCCTCAACCTCCACAACCCACTCGTTGCGCACTGGCGACAGAGCTTCCGCGACGACCTTCTGTTGATCCGCGTGGAACACCACCTGGACACGGCCGGACCGGTCGCGCAGATCCAGAAACGTGACGCCGCCGTGATCCCGGCGACGATGTACCCAGGCCTTGAGTAAGACCCGTTCGCCGACCTGATCGGCAGTCAAGGAGCCACACGGACTCCGTCTGAGTGTTGGTTGTGATTCGGTCATGAGAAGAGAGCCCTACGCGAGCTCTCGGGAGCTCGCCCTAAGAAGCCGGCCGTAGCGGCCGGGAGTGATTAGTCGGTCGATCTGTTGATCGACGTGGTGATGATTTGAGCGAGATCCTTGCGATCAACACTCGACTGTTCTCTGCTGGCAAAATTCTTGTAGGTGACAGTGCCCGCGGCGAGCTCGTCCTCCCCGATGAGCACCACCCCGATCGCTTCGAGCTTGCTCGCAAGCCGCATTCCGGCCTTCATCGACTTACCCGAGAGCTCAGCAACGGAGTGGATGCCAGCGGTGCGCAACTGCTCTGCAATATCGAGTGCGATGTCTGCGCCTTGCTCGAGACCGATAGGAACGACCACCACCGGTCGCTGCCGCTGGTGCCGATCCTTGAAAGACTGCGGCAGCACGTCGATGAGTCGATCCTGACCAATCGCAAAACCGATGCCCGGGGTCTCGGCCCCGCCCAACTGTTCGATCAGGCCGTCGTAGCGCCCACCACCAAGAATCGAATCTTGAGCGCCGAGACCCGTAGCAGCGATCTCAAAAACGGTCCTGGTGTAGTAGTCGAGGCCACGCACCAAGTCAGGCTCGATCTCGTAGCGAACGCCGAAGCGATCCAGCAAGCGACGTACCCCGGCGAAGTGCTCACGACAGTCGCTGGTCAAGAACTCAGACAACTCCGGGGCACCCTCCAGCAGTGCTCGCTCAGCAGGTGCCTTGGTGTCCAAAATGCGCAACGGGTTGGTATCTAAGCGACGCTGGCTATCTTCGCTCAGCGACGCGCGATGAGGCTCAAGGTAGTCCCTGAGCGCCGCACCGAACCGATTGCGCGATTCGATATCGCCGACCGTGTTGAGCCGAACGACCAAACCCTCAAAGTCCATACCCTCGAGAAAGCGCAGAAGCATTACCAAGAGTTCTGCGTCTGACTCGGGACCGGCATCGCCGATCACCTCCGCGCCGATCTGCTGGAACTGCCGGTAACGCCCCTTCTGCGGCCGCTCATAACGAAACTGCGGCCCGATGTAGTAGAGCCTCACTGGCTGTGGCTGGTCCTGCAATCGATGCTGCACATAGGCGCGAGCCACGGCCGCAGTGCTCTCTGGCCTTAAGCACAAGGACCTACCCTTCCGATCCGGGAAGGTGTACATCTCCTTGCCAACGATGTCGGAACTCTCCCCTACGCCTCGAACAAACAGCGACGTATCTTCGAGGATCGGGGTTCGAATTTCTCCGAAACCGTAGAGGTTGAACGTAGCGCGAACGTGTTGTTCGACAACATTCCACAGCGCCGAGGAATCCTCGAGGAGGTCACGGGTACCTTTGACATTACGAATTTGGTTCATCGATCAAAGCCCTACGCGCGTCAATCCTGTACCCAGGGTCTCGGTGTATTCGTCCTTGAGCCGCCGATACCTGTCAGCGATATCGCGGATCGTCTGTTGGTCCTCCGCGCTCAGCGGACGCTTGACCCTGGCCGGAATACCAAGCGCCAGATGTCCGGCTGGGATTCTGGTGCCCGGAGCGACTACGGCTCCTGCACCGATCTGAGCACCCTCCTCCACCACGCATCCGTCGAGGACGCGGGCGCCCATTCCCACCATCGAGCCACTCTCTAGAACGCAGCCGTGCACGACCGCGCTGTGTCCAATCACCACATCTTCGCCGATTTCTAGTGGATGGGTCTTGTACGTTACGTGGAGCACAGTTCCATCTTGGACATTGCACCGTGCACCAATGCGAATGCGATTGACATCGCCCCTAGCCGCGGTCTGGAACCAGAACGAAACGTCATCGCCCAACTCAACGTCACCAGTAACGTCGGCACTGGGCGCGAGAAAGACACGCTCTCCACACGTTGGCCAGACGCCACGATAGGAATAGGTCGGCATCTACTTGACAGTCTTGAAGTCGGAAATAATGTAAGGGTAGGTGCCTGTTTTCATCATTGAAAACGGGGATCCCACGAGAGCGCGGAAGTGTAGCGCAGGTTGTTGGTTCAACTCCCGACAAACCGTAGGCCCTCGGTGCTTCTGATCGCGCAAACTACCCTCACGCAACCCCATGTCATTTTTCAAAGAACTGCCCCACAAGGACACCGTCGATGTGGTGATCCCGGCCTTCAACGAGGAGGAGTCGATCCCGTTGGTCCTGCGCGACCTATCGCACGTTCTGGTGAGGCGCGTCGTGGTCGCCGACAACAACTCCACCGACGCCACCGCGAAGGTCGCCGACAAGGCTGGCGCGGTCGTTGTGGCGGCCCCCAAACAAGGCTACGGCAGTGCGTGCCAGGTAGGGGTCGAGTGCCTCCGTCAGCGAGGCGCTCCGGACATCCTCGTTTTCTTGGACGCGGACTATTCGGATCACCCGGAAGAGATCGAAACACTGGTAGCTCCCATCCTCAACGGCGAGGCAGATGTGGTCATCGGTTCGCGGACTCTCGGCGAGTCCGAGCCCGGCGCTCTTCTACCCCAGGCCCGCTTCGGCAACTGGCTCGCTTGCCGCATGATCCGTGTGCTGTATGGCCATCGGTACACCGACCTGGGTCCCTTTAGAGCGATCCGATGGACCAGCTACGAATCCCTAGGAATGCGCGATCCCAACTTCGGGTGGACCGCGGAACTGCAGGTCAAGGCCCTCAAGCGCAAGCTACGTGTGATTGAGGTGCCGGTCAGCTACCGCCGCCGGGTCGGCGTTTCCAAGATCACGGGCACCGTCGTTGGCACCGTTCGTGCTGGTTACAAAATCATCACGACCATTCTTTGGTACTCCCTCATGCCCTCACGCCCGGCCAACTCGGTCAGTCGGCTAAACCCGTGATGAACCAGTGATGAACCGGCCGATGACACGGGCAATGGCACGGGCAATGGCACGGGCATGAACAAGCGCCCTACAGATCGGACCATCCACGAGGTCGACATCGAGGTCCGCTATGCGGAGACGGATCAGATGGGAGTTGTTCACCATGCCAACTACTTGGTGTGGTTCGAGTTAGCGAGAACTGCCTTGTGCGAGCGGTCTGGCAAGAGCTATCCCGAGATTGAGCAGATGGGCTATTGGTTGATGGTCACCAGAGTGCATGTCGACTACCGCTCGGGCGCCAAGTACGGAGACAGCTTGCGCGTGGGCGCCTGGGTCCACAAAACCCGCAGTCGGCTGATGCACTTCGGCTACGACGTCAGCCGCCTTGAGAGCGGTGAGCCAACGAAAGTCCTGGCCCGAGGAGTCACCGAACACACCTGGGTGAATTCCCAAACCGGACGGGTGTGTCGGGTGAGCGACGAGCTACAGGCTGGATTCCACAGGATGGTGGGTTAGTCCGCCGTCACCCTCCTCTCGGAACATACGGTCTTAGAAGACTCCGTAGCCTCCATCGATCACAAAGCTATCGCCAGTGTGGAAACTCGACGCCTCGCTAGCAAGGTACACGGCGATGCCTGAGAAATCGTCACCGGTGCCCCATCGGCGCATCGGCACACGCTTGATCACCTTCTCTTGAAACACGGGCGAGGCCACAGCTCCCGCGGTCATTGCGGTCTCGATCCACCCGGGAAGAACAGAGTTCGCTCGGATGCCATGCCGTGCGTGCTCGACAGCAAGGCCCCGAATCATGGCGTTGACGCCAGCTTTGGTGGCGGCGTAGTGCTGCGATCTCGGAGCCCCTTCGCGCGCCGATAGCGAGCTGGTCACAACCAAGGATCCGCCTTCACCATTCTCGACCATGTGACGAATCGCCTGTTGGAAGGTGAAGAACACGCCGTCCATGTTGACCTGGAAAATGCGTCGCCACTCCTCGTGGCTCATCTGAGCGAACGGGGTGCCGCTACCGCCGATCCCAGCATTGGCAAAACAAGAGTCGACGCGGCCGAACTTGGAGAGCGTCTTGCCAAAGCTCTCCTCCACCGCCGACTGGTCACCCACATCGCAGCGCAGTGTCAACACCCGGCCTCCATAAGCCTCGAGTTCAGCCCTTGCTTTAGCGTTCTTCTCTTCGTTGGTGCCCCAGATGCAGACGTCGGCTCCGGATTGAGCGAGTCCTCGGGCAAATCCGAGTCCGATGCCAGAGTTGCCGCCGGTGATCAGTGCAACTTTTCCGGTGAGGTCGAAGGGTGCGAAGGCCATGGTCGTCTCCTTGGAGGTCTGAACACTTAGCAGCAAGGCCAGCGTTTCGAAGAAATGAGACCGGCAGTGTAGCCGTAGTCCCGCTATGCTTCGGTGTGGCAGGTTCGAATAGACGTAAACCACAGCATCCATTGGTCTTGCAGGCGGAATCGCAGGACCATGACCGAGCCCTCCTCTGATGATTGAACAGCTTCAATACAGCCACCCGTACCGGCACGGATTCGTCCGCGCGGCCGCCGCGATCCCAGAGGTCGCCCTGGCCGATCCAAAGAGAAACGCGTCGCGGATCATCGAACTTGCCAGCACCGCCGCGCACGCTGGCGCGTCGATCATTGTGTTCCCTGAGCTTTCGCTCACTGGATACAGCTGTGACGACTTGTTCCACCAATCGGCACTACAGCGCGAGGCGCTGCGTGCACTCGCCACGGTTGCTGAGGAAACCGCCGCCCTCAACTCGATCCTCATGGTCGGGCTACCACTCTTGCTTGATGACGCTCTGTTCAACGTCGCAGCGGTGGTTTCAAGCGGGCGTGTGGTCGGCGTCGTGCCCAAGTCCTACCTACCGAACTACCGCGAATACTACGAAAAGCGCTACTTCGCTCACGCACCGGTCGCTCGCATGGAAGAGATCGAACTGCTCAGCGACCTGGTCCCTTTCGGTACCGACCTGCTGTTCGAGGCACCAGCAATTCCGGGGTTTCGGATCGGAATCGAGATCTGCGAAGACCTATGGGCACCGATTCCTCCGTCGACCTACGCAGCGCTCGCTGGCGCCACGGTGTTATGCAACCTCTCCGCTTCCAACGTCACAGTCTCTAAACCGCAGTATCGCCGCTTGCTGTGCAAGGCACATTCAGGACGGACCGCTTCCGCCTATATCTACGCTGGTACCGGGCACGGTGAGAGCACCACTGACCTCGCCTGGGATGGTCAGGCGTTGATCTGCGAGAACGCCGACCTGATCGGCGAGTCAGAGCTCTTTCGCCACGAAGGCCAAATCGTCGTCCGCGACATCGACCTCGACCGCCTGTCCTGCGAGCGGCTGCGCTTGTCCAGCTTTCAAGACTCGGTAGAACGATTCGAACAAGCACCTGACTTTCGGCGGCTTCAGCTCGGAATCACCGCACCGATTCTGCCTGAGTCCGACGCGGCACTGAAACGCGACGTGGCCCGCTTCCCCTACGTCCCCAACGATCCAGCTGAATACGACGAGCGCTGTGAAGAGGCGTACCAGATCCAAGTTCACGGCCTGGTCAAACGACTACAGGCAACTGGCATCGAGCGCATCGTCATCGGCGTCTCAGGAGGACTCGACTCCACCCACGCCCTGGTCGTCGGCCTGCGCGCCATGCGCCGCTTGGGCCTTCCATCATCCAACGTGCTCGCATACACCATGCCTGGCTTTGCAACCAGTGCTCACACCCTCGACAACGCGCACGCACTGATGCGCGCCACCGGCGTTACAGCACACGAAATCGACATCAAACCGTCGTGTTTGCAGATGTTGAAAGATCTCGACCATCCCTTCGCTGAAGGCAAGCCGCTGTACGACATCACCTTCGAGAACGTGCAAGCAGGCGAGCGGACGTCACACCTGTTCCGACTCGCCAATCAGCAAGGCGCTCTTGTGCTCGGCACCGGCGACCTTTCAGAGCTCGCGCTCGGCTGGTCCACCTACGGCGTGGGTGATCAGATGTCGCACTACAACGTCAACGGTTCGGTACCCAAAACTCTGATTCAACATCTCCTCCGGTGGTTGGTTGCCAAGGACCGGCTCGGTGCCACGGTCAGCGCAGTGCTCCAATCGATCGTCGACACCGAGATTTCCCCCGAACTGATCCCTGCTGACAAATGCCCAGATGGAGCCTCCTCCGGAGGCCCATCACAAGCCACTGAAGCGACCATTGGCCCCTACGAACTTCAGGACTTCCACCTGTACTACACCACCCGCTATGGCTATGCGCCTAGCAAGGTCGCCTACCTGGCGGAACAGGCCTGGTCAGATCTCGCGCGCGGTCACTGGCCTCCTGGCATGGGCGCTACGGACGCGGTCGAGCGCAATGCCTACCAACGCGCGGAGATCAAGCGCTGGCTTGCGGTCTTCCTTGACCGCTTCTTTCGAACGAGCCAGTTCAAGCGCTCAGCACTCCCCAACGGGCCCAAGGTGGGATCGGGCGGGTCGCTTTCGCCTCGGGGCGACTGGCGCGCCCCCAGTGATTCAACAGCCAGGGTGTGGCTCGATGAACTCGAACGCAACGTCCCTGACCTCCCTGACGACGCTGAGGCCTAGCCGGAGCTAGCTGGCAGTGTCCGGGGTGCCATTCGGACCTAGGTCCGGTGCAGCCTCTTTGTCCACGGTCGGACGTGCTTTGGAGCCAGCGAAGATCTGCTCAAACTCGCAGCGCGCCCAAACCGAAAGCCCCTTGAGCAGGGTCGGCCACACACGCCAACCGAGTCCGAACCCCTTTGGATAGTAGGACCAGTCCGAGTTCCGATGTCCGTAGAGTCCCTTCCGCGTCCTCAACTCGGCAAGGCGAACCATGCGTCGGCGAAACGCCCGAGCCAAGCGAAAGGCGACGCGTGACTGAGGCAATGGAGCACCGAACACTGGGTTCCTTATCGCACTAGGCTCGCGCAGGATTGGAGTGACCACCCCAAAGTAGTAGAGCGACGTCTCCACCAAGAAGGAGGCGGTCACTAGATCCCCGTCTCCAAGGATCTGGTACTTGTCCTGATAGAGCGCCTCGAACCATCGTCGATACGAAACGGTGAACGCCTTGTTGTGCGCGGCAATCTTGTCGATGAGTTCGACCTTGTCGAGTTCCTGGTTGAGGTCTTGGCCCAAGATTTCAACAGTTGCCGTCACTGACATCGCCAGGTGATCCAGTCCTGGGCTGTAGTACGGGTCTATGAAGGACGCCGCATCGCCGACCAAGGCCCACCCGGCGTCCATGTACTTCGACGTGCGATAGGGCATAAACGAGTAGCTGTCACAGTCGTCACACATTTCGGCATCGGCTAGGAGCTGTTTTAGACCAGGCTGTGAACGCACAAAGCGTTCATATCGATCACGTGCCGTACTCGGTGCATCTCCATCGCGCTCCCTCAGATCGAAGAGCCTTCGGTCTGAAACCAATCCAACGCTGGTCTTGCCGTTGGAGAGCGGAATCACCCAGCACCACCAGCCTCGACCGGTGAAGTGATTCGTGGCCAGTCGTCGCTGCGCGCGCAACCGAGGCAGGCTCTGTCCTCCAACGGTGTCTGTGAACCCTGGACTGTCCAGATCAAGAGTGCCCCGCCAGCGACTCCAGGTTGCATTGGTCGGGTGCTCTTCTAGGCGTTCAATCAGGCGCTTCTTGCGGGCGAGGAACGCGTGGCGACCGGAACCATCCACCAGCCAGCGACAGCTCACCGTATGGGATTCGGCCGGGCCGTCTGATGGATCGTCGGGAACGATCGTCACCTCACTCGCAGGCCACGCCTCCTGGTACTGCTTCACCCGCGCAGGGCGCATGAGCTTGCAACCCTCTTGGACCGCCAACTCCAAAACATGCTGGTCCAACACCGATCGATCGAGCTGAAAACTCGGAACATGAGGCGCCATCATTGGCCCCACTTCACCCATAGTCTCTAGGGTGTCGTCAGAGCGGCTGCTGAACCAATAGCGCAACCCGTGCTTCGGCAGGTGCTTGCGATGCAGATGGTCGCCGAGGCCGAGAACCTGTTCGAGAAAGAAGCCAGATACCTCGACCGTCGCCTCGCCAACCTTGTGGCCAAAGCGCTCAGCCTGTTCAACGATCAGGATCCGGAGTTCCGGATTCGCCCGACGCAGTAGCAACGCGGTACTGGCGCCTGCGAGCGAACCACCGACCACAACCACGTCGTAGTCAGTGCAGTCCGGGGGGCCAGAGCAGTCCGGGTAGTCAGAGCAGTCCGGGCCATTGGCCGTCGAGGCTGGAGGCGCTGCGGTTGCTGACAGGTCTGTGCTCGCGCTCATCGACATCGTTCCATGGTATTGCAAGAACCTTCTAGCCGGTCATGATCGACAGTGAACCCTGGGACACTTCACGTTGCTCCAACGAGCACTTAAAGTCATACATCGCGAGGCCGCCCATCGCTCCCACACGGCTCACTCGCACGACCACCTCGCGGCCCGAATCCATCGTTTCCACCTCGAACTCGACCTTGCGGAGCCGCACCAAGAAGCCCTTCTCCGCCGGCTCGTTGCCATCTTGAACTGCGCCCACGCTGGCATGGTAGGCCGCAGCCTGAGCCGCCATCTCGACCAGTAGGGTCGTCGGGACCACGCCACCACGATCCAAGGCGCAGTCGGTGCCGACCATCGCGATCGCGGCGAGGTGATCTTGATCGAGTTCGAGAATCCGGCGCAGCAACAAGAGCGAGTCGCGATGCGGAAGCACGTCCTTTGGTGCGAGGAAATCCGACATCGACTTCACTCGTCCCACAACTTACGCAGGCAAAACCACTGCTGCGGTCGCTGAGTGATCGCCCATTCGACCTCAACTGCAAACTGGCTAGCGGCCTTCGCGAAGTCAGTGTCTCGCACTCTAGTTCGATCAACGATGATCGGTTCTCTCAGATGTAGCGCTGAGCGGCGGCGTCCATCTCGGAACACGAACACCGGCAAGATCGAAACACATGCAGCACGGGCCATTGCGAAGGGCCCGACCGGCAACTCGTAGGAGCGATCCAAGAGTTCGACTGCGACCGTCTTCCCGTCTGCTCGAGGGCGATCGCCCTGCAACGCCACGATCTCCCCCCGCCTGAGAGCACTCAACAGACGCCCGCCCAGCATCGGGTCCTCAGGTCGTGCGAAGTGAACCTGATAGTGCCCTGAATCATCACGACCGAAGAGTTCCTCCAGGAAGGCCTGCGCTCGTGGGTTCATCTCTGGCTCGCGCACCACGTTGACCTTGCGAGGCCGATCAAACTTCGACAAGTGCGATCCGACTTCCCAGTGTCCAACGTGCGCGGTGACAATGATGAAGCCGCGGCCGTCTGCCATTACTGTTTGCCAGTTCTCGACCCCCTCGACCGACGCTACCGACCGAGTCTGCGGATCAAACAGGCCCTCGTAGGTTTCACTGAAGCACCACGCAAAATTGGTCAGCGTGGCGAACGCGCGGCGATGAGCGCCCAACAGCCCCGTGGTCCTTCCTTGCGACGCCGCTCGCTGATTCACAAGCAACGCTCGTCTGACATTCCCCAACAACAGATAGAACGCAGCCAAAACAGGAAGCATGATCACCGAGATCGCCCACGACGGCAGCAAACGCATCAACAACGCATGCAACCTGTACCAAACAGGGCTGCTGAAATGCAGCACTCCGAGCGCGCTCCGCCACCGCGTCTCCGGGGCTAGCGTGCCTATCTGCTGAGGATCTTCGCCGCTAGGTTCGGGACCCAACAGCACGGTGGCAAGGGCCGGCAACACCATCACCGTTGCCAACCAGCATGCGCAGACGCCGACCGCCACAATCATCCCGCCGACCCGTAGGCCGGGCATCGACGATGCCAGCAAACTGCCAAAACCAACGGCGGTGGTTACTGTGGTCAGCGTAATCGCTCTAGATGCGCCGTCGATCCGCTTGAGCATGGACGAGAGCAACCGGCGCCTATGCTCTCGCCTCGAGAGGCCAAGGCCCCGATAGCCCTTTGGGACCGCTCCACACAACGCGTGCAGACCGTCGTCGATCCCAATGCCGAACAGCATTGGGACGATCGCAAGACTCAGGAAATCGAGATGCCCCGCCGTCACTCCCAAGAATCCGAAGGCAGCTGTTGCACCGATGCCAATAGGGAGCAGCGCAATCACCGTCGCCATCGGCGAGAACCCGAGCGAGATCGACACCACCAGAAGCACCACACCCAGGCTGGCCAGTGCAAGTACGCCCACTTCTCGCTCACCCACCACACGAAGCTGCTCACCGAGAGCAAATGCACTCGCCACTGTGACCGTTTCGCTGCCTTCAACAAGACTCTGCAACGCCTCGGCAACAGCGTCAGTCGCAAGCACCCGCGACCCTTCAGGATCGGTTCTCACCCGAATAGCGACCAGTGCAGTGCCGTCCTCGCGCAGCTGAAACTGCGAGGTCACCCAATCAGGCTTCGCAAGATCTGCGCCAGCCCGAGGTTCCCGACCACCAGCGAAATCACGAAGAACCGCAAGGCCCGGCCCAAAGCCGCGAGCCGACAGCCCGGCTTCCGGCAACAACCGCTCGAGCCTGGTAGCAGCCTCTGCCCACGGCAGCTCAGAGAGCTCGCTCAGGCGCTCGCTCAAAGCTGCTTCGGCCATCAAGACAGTGGACGGCGAAGACACCGAGCGCTGAATCTCGCCCAACAATGGGTTCTCGGGATCCTCGAGAAATCGCACTATCGATTCACTGCGCGCCAATGCTTGATCAACCGTCTCACCTTGAACCAGAACCGTGACGCTGTCTTCTTCGAGTCCGAACTCTTGCACCAGTTGTCGTTCGGTCAGCTCCAAGGGATGATCGTCTGGCCGGAGGTCCTCGAACTTCGGCTCAAAGCGCAAGCCACGCGCGCTCCACAACGACATCAACAGCACCAGAGCTGTAACACCCAACACCGCCCACGAGCGTCTGCGCGAAAACCGCGTCATCGCCTGGGGTACTAGCTGTGATGGTCGCCAAAGCCAGGCAAGTCGTCCACCTACGCGGCGCCCTGGTCGCACTGGCACCTTGATCAACAGAGCCATCAAGGGCCCGCCCACGACTGCGGTACACACCATCATCATCACGATGCCCACCGACACCAGCAGGCCGACTTCAACCAGCGGTCTCATGGCCGACCCAAGCAACACCGCAAACGCTGCTGCGGTGGTGAAGGACGAGGCCACGAGCGGCGGTCCCGATTCCCGCGCTACCTCCATCAAGGCGGCCTCCGCATCTGCCCCTGACTCGAGGCTCTGCCGGAATCGAGTGATCGCGTGAATCACATAGTCGATGCCGAGCCCCACCAAAACAGCGGCGAAGCCAAGGCTCACCGCCAGCATCTCCCCGCGCAGCAGTACCAGCGTACCGAAGGCAAGCGCAAACGCTCCGGCCAGTACAAAACTTGCCACCACCGTCGCACGCCAGCTGCCAAAAGCTAAGAGCAGGACTAGGAGGCAGCCAGCGACCGACAGCGAGATGGTCCATTCGAGATCTGAGCGAATCAGTTCTTCGTCCTCAGCGGCGTAGAGCGGGCCACCCGCGGCGGTGATCGAAATGCCCGGACCCATCATGATCTGCACCTCAGCAAAGATCCGAGCTAGCGCGTCAGCCAGCTCGCGGCCAACCACCGAATCCAGCTCTGAAGCCTTGGGCTCCAACATCAAGAGCGCAGAACCCTGCTCTGACCGGAAAACTCCTGATAGCGGATCGACCGACAACCCAAGTTCGGAGGCTCGAGTGAGCAAGCTCGACTCTGCGAAGCCCAGCGGATCGAACCGCGCTAGGCGAACGTCAAACTCCCCCGCCGGACTGCGGATCTTGTCGCGGAGTAGTTGAACCCGCTTCGCGATCGACACTTCGGTCAGGCGGTCTGCAATGCGATCAATCGTCCATTCGGAATTGCGGAGAACCTCCCGAGGTACCACATACTCGAACAGGAAGCGCTCATCCTCGGGCTCGACGCCCGCTCGGACGCCGGCAATGAGGGGTTCACGAGCCAGTCGCTCTTCCAGTTCGAGCGCCGCATCGAGGACCCGGCTCTCCGCACTGTCGCTAGAACTGGCCTCCCTTCCGGCGGTCGAATCGGCCTGATGTGAGACCACCACGAAGATCCGTTCGAGCCCGCCAAATTCCTCTAGCAACGTTCGATAAGCACGCGCGGCCGGTACGTCGCCAGGCAGCATCGACAGCAAGTCTGCCGGGAGCCGCATAGCGGTCCCCAACCAGGCTCCGCCCAGCGCCAAGATGCCCATCAACAACAACCAGCGCCACGGGTGACGCGCGAATGAAGCCACTTTGGTGTACATCGTTGAGGGAACTTCGGGAAGTCGGACTATCGAACGCCGACCAGCAGCGTCAGCATCAGCACGACGCACCCGCATCTACGTGCAGGCTCTCGCCGGTGATCGACGAGGCGCGATCCGATAGCAGGAATGCCACTGCGTCCGCGACCGAGTTGGCAGTGGTGCCGGCGGGCAAGCACTCAGCTGCCCTCAGCGTCGCCCTTGCCGATTCAGGCAGTGCCGCAGTCAACCCGGTTTCGACAAAGCCTGGGATCACTGAATTCACTCGGATACCCCGCCGCCCCATCTCCCGCGCGAGCACACGCGTCATGGCGAGCAGTCCAGCCTTCGACGCCGCGTAGCCAGCTTGGCCTGCAATCCCTCGTTCCGCTCCGAGCGACGAGATGTTCACGATGGCACCGCCGCGCCGCCGCACCATGAAAGGCAAAACCGCTCGACAGCAGCGAAAGGCTCCTGACAGATTGATATCAATCATCTGGTCCCAGTTAGTGTCCGAGGTCATGGCCAAGAGTGAAGACGACTGCATCCCAGCGTTGTTCACCAGCCCCACCACCGGCCCGTCTTGTTCCAAGCGGTCAATCAGTTCTTTTGGAGCCGAACGCGACGCCAAGTCAAGGTGATGCGCGGTCGCGAGCCCACTGCACTGCTTGACAACCGCGTCCGCCGAGGCTGAATCGGACCGGTAGGTGAGCGCGACACGGTGGCCCGCGGAACACAATGCCTGCACCACGGCCCGACCGATGCCATTGCTTCCACCAGTCACCAACACCTGCTGTTCACTCACTGCAATGTCTTCTATGACGCTCAAGAGGAGTGTTTTTCTTGAGAGTTCGGCTTTCTACCCGCATTGTCCACGGGACCAAGTGCCCGCGCGGCAACAACCCCGAGCAGAATGCGAAGACTGTCCACCAACGGGCGATAGTGACTGGTTGAGCGACCATCGACCTCGGCCAGATCGATGCTCACCGACTCGATCCGGTAGCCTTGCCGAGCGGCGCGCACAACGACGGCACTCTCCGCCTCGAATCCATCTTCTGCCAGAGGAAGACGCTCGAGCAAACGTCGGCGATAGAGCCTAAAGCCAGTCTGAACATCGCGCAGCGGCCGACCAGCCGCCAGGGAAATCAGTCGAGCAGAGGTGGTGTTGGCCAACCGTCTAAGCCAGAACATACTGCCGAACAGGTGACTGCGACAACCCAAGACCAAATCGGCCTCGTCAGCACCCTCTAGCAACTTGGGCATCTCAGTCGGGCGGTGTTGTCCGTCTGCGTCAAGAGTGATGATCGCCTCGACCGTCGGCTCCTCCATGAGGAGCATGAAGCCATGCCTAAGCGCAGCTCCCTTGCCCAAGTTCTCGTCGAGCCGAGTGACTTCAACTGCGCCGCCGACCCTCAGTGCCTGCTCTTGTGTTCCATCGGTTGAGCCGTCATCAACGACCAGAACACGATGCACCTGATCCGCCGCCGACCGAGCCACTTCCGCAATCCACGGCTCAGCTTGGTAGGCAGGGATCACCGCCGCTACGTTGTGGGGGCCCAGTACCGGAAACGGCGCAACCAGGTCTAATGGGGTATCGCTGGCGCCCTCGGCCTCTGGCTGCAGTTCGAGCGCACGTTCTGGCCGCAACGGTACGAGCAAGCCAGCGGGCTGGGTCTCCATCTCGTCAAGGCGCTTGGGGGAGTTGAGGGTCATTGAAGCCTATGCAGGAGTCGTTGGTAACAGTCTAGGTGCAGGTTACAAGCGCTAGCTCGGTGCCGCTTTTCACACTTCATGGCGGCGGCAGCACGGGTTCATGGCGGCGGTAGCACGGGTCATGGCGACTCTAGCCCGAGCCAGCAGCAGGAGCCACCGGCAGCCGCGGCGGACAGCAACAACTTTCCGGGCTGGACCCGGTCATCGCTGGGCACGAGACATATCAACGGATCGACCTCGAAACCTGACGGCGAGCCGCCACTATTGCCCTCAAGGGCGAGCAGTGCGCCCACCAGCGTTGCCACTCCCTGCTCACCCATGAAGCGCTTTGGCGTCAGCACGCGTGCTTCCGTGGGGTCTCGGCCGGCGGTACCATTCGATGGCAGGGCCATGACCTCGCGCAGCAACCCAGACTCGAAAAGATCGTGACGGCGGCTGCCATTCGCACCGGCCACAACCCCGGCCAGTTCGGACGCACCCTCAACCCCACCCTGGCGCCGCCATTCGCTCAGTAGACGGCGTGCCGTGGTTGGGGCGGTGCGGCCCCAACCTGTCGCTGGCGCCTCAGGGTCAAATGCTCGGGCCATCGGCCCGACCAGGGCGCGAGCTCTACCCGCCCTATCTAACAGGTCATCGGTGCGTTCGAGCACCAAGACCGCTGCACCCTCAGCTGCGACAAATCCCGAGCGCCTGAGATCAAGGGGCCGTGCCTCGGGATCGGCCGCATCCGTGCGTGCCATGCCCCGGCTACCGGTAAGAGCGCCAAACCGATCAAGAATCGAATGCAGCAGCGGATTCAGTTCCTCGACGCCCCCGACCAAGGCTCGTCGAGCACGACCGGAGCGGATCAATGCAGCGCCTTGTCCCACCGCCACTAGAGCGCTCGCCTCACGCTGAGTCACCGTGATATTGGGTCCCTTGCAGCCCAATGCCAGCGCAACCTGCGCGGCGGGGGCATTTGCGACAGACTCAGTGAACAGCATTGGCGAGGCCGCCTGTGGAGACTCCAACAGAATCTGCCTCAGAATGCGCTCGGTGTAAGACGACGGACCATAGGACGTCCCAAACACAACGGCGGTGACATCGCCGCCATGATCGGCGGCCAAAGCGTCGCGCGAGAGTCCGGCGTCCTCGAGCGCTGCCAGCGCTGCCACCATGCTGAACCGTGATGGTGGGCTCATCCGCCGGGCCTTCATCGGCGGAAGAACCTCGCGATAGCAACTTGCATCCACAAGAGACGCGGAACGCGCCGAGTTCTCGCGGTGATAGCCCGCGGCCCGATCCACTTCTCGCAAGACGCACCGGCCTTCACGGTAGGCGGCTCGGTGGGCTTCGAGGTCAGCGCCATGACCAGAGACCACCCCTACGCCTGAAACGGCGATCGCCGGTCGATCGCGACTCACAACGTTGGACCGCAAACGGGTGAGGTCGAGAACACCAGCGACGCGTTTGCACCACCGAAGGCAAAACTATTCGACACCCCGACCCGGTCTGCCCCAGCTGGCAACACTCGTGGTGCACCGAGCACCAAGTCGACGCCAGGTTCCAGTGTGCCGGTTTGCTGGATCTCAGTACGGGTCCCCTTTGTCTCGGCGGTCGGTTGCACAGCACCATCCGATAGCGCGAGCACAGTCGCCACAGCCTCAACGGCGCCGGCGGCGCCTAGCAGGTGACCTATGGCTCCTTTGACGGACGTCACTGGCAACCCGTCTTCGAAAACATCGGCAATCGCGGCTGCCTCTGCACTGTCGTTATGGGGTGTGCCGGTACCGTGAGCGTTCACGAAGGAAGCAGCGAGCGGTTCGAGCCCGCCATCGCGTAGTGCGGCGCGCATGGAGGCTGCAGCTCCTGCACCCTCCGGGTGCGGCGCCGTCATGTGATGGGCATCGCACGATCCTCCAGCCCCGCGTAGCCACGCCATCGGCGCCACCACCGAATCACGGTTCTGCTTCAGCGATTCGGCCCGCACCAGCACCAGAACCCCCGCTCCCTCACCGAGATTGAGTCCAGAGCGCTCTACGCGAAACGGTCGACTCCGTTCAGGGTCCACCGCTCGTAGTGCATTGAAGCCGGCGTAGGTCATCTGGCACAGGCTGTCCGAACCTCCAGCAACAGCGACGTCAACCTCGCCGCTGCGTAGAGCTTCGAGCGCCGCTTCAATCGCCAACGCGCCGCTGGCGCAGGCCGAGGACATCGACACCACCGGACCGCTGACGCCCAGTTCACGAGCAACCGCGTCACCAGGACCATTGAGCTGTTGCGACTCGAGACTTCGTAACCGCGGTCTTGGACCATCGTTCTTGAGGGTCTGGCCGAAGAAGCCCTCGGCTTCAGCCATGGCCGCAGTACTACCGCCGAAGAACACCCCGACGCGGCAAGGGTCGACCCAATCAGCGACTGTCGAGGCCGCCCAAGCCTCCCGTGCAGCAACGACCGCGAACTGATCCGCTCGGGACAACCGGTTCCACCCGACCCGGTCGCCAAGGGCCACTGACGGCTCAGGACCAGCAGACACCTCCGAGGCAAGCGCGGTGCGATGGCCCGCAGTCGAGAACTCGACCGGCTCACGGACCGTGGTGGTTCCAGTCGCTAACCCTCGCCGCAGGTCGGCGGAAGTCCAGCCAAAAGCCGTCACCGCCCCCAGCCCAATCACCGCAGCCCCATCTAGGTGAGTCTCGGCCGACGGTGCGCCCAGCGTTGCAGAAGCACGCGCACCAGAATCGCGCGACTCTGAATCAGAACATCCGAAATCAGAAGGCCCAGACTCAGAAGACTCGGACTCAGCAGATTCGGACTCAGAAGATCCGGAATCCAAAGACTCAAAAACAGAGGACTGACTCACTCCTGAGAGGGTGCCGCATTTGCCGACAAGAATCGTTCGAGGCTCGACACAGTGCTGAACACCTCGGGATCCATCTCTTCGGTGTCCATGGTCACCCCGAAGTCTTTCTCCATGACCACCATCAGTTCGAGAGCGTCGACACTGTCCAGACCAAGGCCTTCTTCACCAAATAGGGGCATCTCGTCACCGATCTCGTCGATGGTCATGCCTTCGAGTCCAAGGCTCTCAATAATCACTGCTTTGATCCGATCACGGACCGACGATTCACTCATTGTGGAATATCTACTCTTGCTAAGGGATCTTCAATGCTTCGGGGATCCGCTGCGAACAATCGGTTGAGTTCGAAGAACAGCTCACCCGCACGGTTCTAGGCGCCAAGTATACTGCCGCTTAAACGCGGCGCCTCTGTCGTGGTTCACGCAATATGGTGGCCTTTCGCCATCCGTCCGCCCCGTAACAAGGCCGGACCTCAAGCCTCAACCCGTCGCGACGACTTCGACCAACGGCCCTATGGACTCGACCCTGCTCGCCGCCTTTGAGGCGCAAACAAAAGCCGATCCAGGCTTCCCTTTGATCGAACGAGGCCACTCGATCTGGACGCGCGCCCAGATCAGTGCTTTGTCACGCCGACTCGCTGAGTCGGCTCCAACGCTGAGGGAGAATGCGGTCGTCTGCCTGAAATGCGCCAACGGCCCCGAATTTCTGGCCGCCTTAGTCGGCCTGAAGCGTCTCGGGGCGACGGTTCTACTGGTGGATGCGGCCACTCCACCAGTCGAGGTCGAACGGCTGGGATTGACCTTCGGATGCGGTGCAAGCCTGGTGAACACAGACCCCTGTTCGAGCGTGGCCTGGAGCTGGACCGTACTACCTCGAACGCCCGTCACAGAAGCCACAGAAGCCGCAGTTGCAAGCGCCCAAACCACGGTGATCAAACTCACATCGGGCTCCACCGGTGGGCCAAGAGGGGTCATGGTCACAGAAGCCGCCCTGCTTGCCGATGAGGCTGCGCTCTACGCATCCATGCAGCTCGGTCAAGAGCGCGTGCTCACTACGATTCCGTTGTCGCACTCCTATGGTCTAAGTTCGATTGCCTTGGCTGCTTTGCTTCGCGACATGACCATCGTCATGCCCATCTCCGACAGCCCGGTGGACGCCTTGAAAACCCTGCGCACCGCAAATGTCACCTTCTTCCCTTCGGTGCCCGCCTGGCTCCAGGCCATGGTTGGACTAGGTGCACCTCAATCCAACGCTTCCCCCCAGTCCAACACTCCATCTCAGATCGAGGCTTCCTCGCAACGCGCCCCCCTTGGAACGGTTCGGCTAGTCATCTCCGCGGGTGCACCCTTGCTGCAAGAAACGGCCCGACGATTTCATGCCCGCTTCGGCTTGCCCATCAAGACTTTCTACGGAGCCAGTGAATGCGGCGGCATCGCCTTCGATCGAACCGGCGCTGCCGGTCTTGATGGGGCCCTGGGAACCGCAGTCGAGGGCGTCACGCTAGAACTGGACCACTCAGTTCACAACGGCGCTCCCATCGGGCAGGTTCGAGTGACCTCCGAAGCCCTGGCTAGTGGTTACCTTCACGCTGCCGCACAGCCGGACCAAACGACCAGCTTCGAGCACTTTGCTAGTGGCTTCTTGAGCAGCGATCTGGCGACTCTCGACGGCGGCCTGCTGCGACTCCAAGGACGCTCAGACGACGTCCTCAACCTCAAAGGGAAGAAACTCCACCCCAGCGAGGTTGAACGCGTCCTCACCTCATTCGATCGTGTCCAGGATGCCTACGTCTTCGCCGAATCCAAAGCCAACCGTCCTAACTCACTGCACCTCAAGGCGCTGATCGTTGGACCAGCGAGCCTTGACCGCGCCACCATCCTGAGCCATTGCCGCGACAACCTCGCCGAATACAAGGTTCCCCGTAGCATCACCGTTGTCGCAGAGCTACCGCGCACTGAACGCGGCAAGCTCGATCGTGCGGCTGCTCGGCGCCTGTGTGAGGCCAAGGAACATTGAAGACGCTTTGGCACGGGCTCAGCTTTCCCGTCCGTGCGTCCGTCTTGTTGCAACTGGCTGCGTTGCCAGCGGTCCTGGTACCTGGCGCTTGGCCCTGGGTTGTGTTCTGGATTGTGCTGCAACACGGTGTCCTCAGCATCGCGGGGACCATTCCGCGCTCCACCTTGCTTGGCCCGAACCGCACTACCATCGATGATCCCAGCGCCGTCGCACTAACCTTCGATGACGGGCCAGATCCCGAGGTCACACCCCAGGTGCTCGACGTGCTCGAACGCCGTGGGGTCAAGGCCACCTTCTTTTTGATTGGCGAGCGCGCGTCTTTACACCCAAAACTGGTGTCACAGATTGTGGCCGCCGGGCACGGCGTCGAAAACCATACCCAGCACCATTCCTCATGGTTCTGCACCTACACCCTCAAACAATTGCGACGTGAGTGCATGACAGCACAACAGGCGATTTGCGATGCCGGCGCCCCTGCGCCAACCCGTTTCCGAGCACCGGCCGGGGTCAGAAGCCCTTGGCTGCAACCGGTCCTCTCACAAATGGGGCTAGAGCTCACCTCATGGTCTCGGCGGGGCTTCGACACCTCCCAGCGAGATCCCGGACGCGTCTTGAGACGCCTCACCCAAGGACTCAGTGCAGGCGAGATCCTGCTCCTCCATGACGGCAACGCTGCAACGACTGACGACGGCGAACCGATGGTGCTCAAAGTGCTTGAACCGTTGCTCGATCAGATCGAGGCAATGAACCTCACAGCCCGCCAGCTCAAGCACGGGGCAAACGAGGCGTGACCGCAGAATCGAACCCGGGTCAATCGCGGAGTTGTTGCGGGGTTGTCGCGGCGCTGTCGGGAAGTCGTCGGCGTGCTGCTAATTGCCTTCGCTCCTGGTAGATTCGCTACCTCAATGAACGCAATCCTTCCTTTCTCCCGTGGACAATCCGAGCCGCCATCAACCCCATGCAGCGCGGTCGCAGCAGTACCTTCCTGGGTCTGGGCTTTGCCAGATCTCGAGTCGGTCGGAGTGGACAGCGATCCATGGCGAGCGCTTGACGGTGGGCCACGCCGCGAAGATCAGATTGCCATCCGCATCGTCAACGAGCGTCAGCACGGACTCATTTCAGTGTGTGTTCCAGGGGCACGCCGGCTCAGCCACGACCAGTTCTCGGAGGCGACCGAACAGGCGTACGGAATTGTCCTCGACACGCTTCCCACTCTTCAAGCATCGTTTCCGATCCGGATGTGGAACGTGATTCCTGGCATTCTAGAGCCGTTGGGCGGTCTCGATCATCGCTACATGGTGTTCAATCAAAGCCGCTATCGAGCATTCAGTCTACGCTCAGATAACGCGTTCGAGAGTTCACTGCCAACAGCGACCGGCGTCGGCAACCTCCGCGACAACGATGACCTCACTATCCACTGCCTGAGTGCCGCCGCAGCGGGGCGGCCACTTGAGAACCCCCGCCAGGTGCCGGCCTATCGGTACTCAGAGCGATTCGGGCCACGTCCTCCGTGCTTCTCTCGCGCTACCGCTCTCGAACTTCTTCAACCCAATGCTTCAACCGCGTGCAAGCTTCTGATCGGTGGCACGGCGAGCGTGCGTGGTGAAGACAGCCATCACCGCGACGACCTGGCAGCACAGCTGGACGAGACAGAACTAAACTTGCGCGCATTGGCCGCATTGGTGACCGACGCGCGATCAGACTGGCACGGCCATTTCGAGCACTTGCGCATCTATCACCGCCGACCTGAGGATCGAGAACGGGTCAAACGATTCGTGGAGCGTACCTTCCCTACCAAAGGAGAGGTGGAACTCTTCAGCGTCGATATCTGCCGCGAAGAGCTCATGGTGGAAATCGAAGGGGTTTTCGCGCCGCTCTAGCAGCCGGTCAATACCACCGCCACGAGACCAACGGCGTCGTGGGAGAAGCCAATGGGTGGAAGGCGCATGATGCACTGGCGGATCAGATACCCGGCCGATCGAGCCATCGCTGAACTCGACCAAGCCAGAATCACGGAAAGGAGATGCATACTCAATGTCGTACGAACACATCCAGGTCGAGCGCGACGGACACCTCACAATTGTCACCATTAATCGGCCCGATTCGCTCAATGCCATTCATCCTCCGACCACGATTGAGTTAGACGAGGTTTGGACCGACTTCGCCGAGGACGCCGATCAATGGGTCGCAATCCTGACTGGCGCTGGTAAGCGTGCCTTCTCGGCAGGCAACGACCTCAAGCACCAGGCCTTCCATGGCTCCGCTGCAATGCGCGAAGCCATGAAGGACGTACAAGGCGGCTTCGGTGGCATCACGGCGCGCGAAGGGTTGACCAAACCGGTCATCGCCGCGGTCAACGGGTTCGCTCTTGGCGGCGGTTTCGAGCTCGCACTCGCTTGCGACTTGATTATCGCGTCGGAGACCGCGGTATTCGGCCTGCCAGAACCGCGAGTCGGACTCATGGCTGCCGCCGGCGGAGTGCACCGGCTACCCCGCCACATCGGTTTTCATCAGGCCATGGGCATGATCTTGACTGGCCGACGGGTGAACGCTACGGAAGGTCAAGCACTCGGCTTCGTCAACGAAGTCGTTCCACCCGAGGAGTTGATGGCTGCAGCCAGGCGCTGGGCATCGCAGATTCTCGAGTGCTCGCCACTGTCGATCCGGGCCAGCAAGGAAGCAGTCCTCGAGGGTCGCAACATGACTTTGCGAGATGCTCTCAGGACGGTCATGCCAGGACAAGCGGCGATGCTCCAATCGGAAGATTTCGTCGAAGGACCACAGGCCTTCGCCGAGAAGCGCGCACCCAACTGGCAAGGCAAGTAGACCTCCACATAAATGCGGAGAGTCCCGCCGCGCTGGTGCAGATCTACGGTCTAAGCATAGACGCCCGAAAGGACTCGAGAACCGGCGCGCGAATGGCTTTCTAGGCCTCGAGGACCTCGGTCCGGATCGCGAGAGACTCGATGCGCTCAGCATCTACCTCGATCCCCAATCCAGGGCTCGTGGGCACTGCGATCTGCCCGTCCGAATTCATTGTCCATTCCGGAGTGACCACATCCTGCTTCCAGTAGCGGGCGGAGGGGCTCACATCACCAGGAATCGTGAAACCCCCGAGCGAGGCGAGAGCCACGTTGTAGGCCCGGCCAATCCCACTTTCGAGCATGCCTCCACACCACACTGGAATCGCGTGCGCCACACAAAGGTCGTGAATCCGAAGCGAGGTCGCGAATCCGCCCACACGACCCGGTTTGATGTTGATGATCCGACCGGAGCCGAGATCAATCATGTCCTGGGCCTTGGCCAGGTTGGTGATCGATTCGTCGAGGCAAATCCGCGTCTTCATCTGTCGTTGCAGCTGAGCGTGCCGCACCACGTCATCCCAGGCCAACGGCTGTTCGATCATCACCAGATCAAGATCGTCCAACGCAAGTAGCGCTGAGGTGCCGTCCTGGCCACTCGAATCAAGCGAGTACGCGTTGTTGGCGTCCACCATCAATGGGGCTGACGAGCCCAGCTGCTGCCGGACCTCGGCAACATAGGCGACGTCCATGCCTGGTTTGATCTTGATCTTGACCTTGCGGTAGCCCTCGTCGATCGCAGCGCGCGCTTTGTCGACCAACTCCTGAGGGCTCGACTGAATGCCCAAAGAGATCCCGGTCTCAACCGACTCGCGAACCCCTCCAATTGCCTGACTCAAGCTGATTCCGGCTTTAGTCCCGGCTAGAGCCCAAAGGCCCATCTCTAGGCCCGCTTTCGCCATCTCGTGCCCGCGAACGTCGTGATCCAAGAGCGCTGATGCATTCGCAGGATGAACCGTCTTGCCGATCAGCTTCGGCGCAAGCCATTCGCGAACTGCAAGCCAGGCGGTGTCGATGGTCTCGGGCGAATAGTTCGGCACGTCACCGGCGACACACTCGGCCCAGGTCGAAGAGCCATCCCGATCGAACAGCTCCAGCAAGAAGATTCGCCTCGTTGTGGTGACGCCTGAGGAGATCCGGAACGGCTCGACCAGTGGCAACTGAATCTCGCGCAGGACCAGCCGTTCGAGCGCAACAGGTTCGAGGCCTTCGTAGATCGAAGATGCCTGCGTATGTTCCTCGGGGAGCACATTGGCGTGCCTCTCGTTGACCTGTCTCTCATCTGGCTGTCGTTTCGTCATCCCAGTTCTCCACCAGTCTCAGCAAATACGTAGAAGTATCGGTCACTCGAATCTCGGTGCAGCCCAATGCAGGCACGGCCGTCAGTTAGTTCTCCCAGGAGCGCAGTTCGCGTTTGGGTGCGCCATTGCGCGGCTCGGTCTGGATCGTCCCGCTTGAGCTGATCAATGTCAGCCGGGATCTCAACCCAGCTGATGCCACCAGCTTTCATGCCCGCTCTGCTTGCAATCGCCTCCGCAGGTGGAGCTGGTGCCTTAGCCGCTGTCGAAGACTCTCGAACCTCGGCGTTGAGGTTCCAACGCGCGATGAATCGGTCCGTGCCGAGCCCACTGTGCAGCTCGCTACCGGTGTCTGCCCCGTACATGTCACACACGTACTCCACCGGTCGAGCACCCAATGAGATCAAGTTGAGACCGGCATTTCGGGCGATCAACGGATCGAAGCTCCAGAACATCACGTCGATGCCAAGCACTCCGAGCAATCTGCGTTGGAAGAGCTTGAGATCCCGCCCAACCCCTCTGCCGCGATGCTGCTCGTGGACTGCCAGCATGTGGGACCAATGCACAGGTCGACCTTCTCTTACACCACTGAGGCCGTAGACGAAACCCAACATGCTTTCGTCTTCGAAAGCACCAGCGACAACGCCGCCGACCTTCTGACCAATCTTGAGGATCGTTGGGGGCACCAACTCGCGAAAGTCCTCGCCCCAAGTGGCCCGCTGGAGATCAAGACATTGCTCGTAATCAGCGGCGCTCGACAGTGATCTCAGGACCGCCCCGCACTTCGCGGTATCGGTCGCTGCGAGCACTGAGACGCTGGGGTCGGGAACGGGCATCAACCGGTGTTCTGCAGACCGCGGGCGATGCCGTTGACGGTCGCAATCAGCGCATCTAAGAGCTCATCATCCTCACGATCACTGTCCCGCCAACGCGACACCAAGTCGATCTGTAGGTGACTCATCGGATCGATGTACGGATTGCGGAGGCGGATTGCTCGGCGTAGCGTCGACGCTTGAGACAAGAGTTGGTCTGCCTCGCGCACGTCGAGGATCAAGGCGGCTGTACGGTCGAACTCCTCGCGGATCCCGGAAAAAAGTGAGCGCTCTTGACTGAGCTGCGCGTAGGCCGCACCGATGCCCATATCTGCCTTGGCAAGAGCCATTTCAGCGTCGGAGATGAGGTTGGCGAAGAACGGCCACTCGCGCAGCCAAGTCCGTAAGCCTTCAATGCCGACCGATTCCTGCGCCGAGGCAAGGCCCGAACCCAGGCCGAACCAACCCGGCAGCAAGTGCCGGCATTGAGTCCACGAGAACACCCAGGGAATCGCCCGTAGATCTTCGATCCCGCTCTGTGAGCGCCGTGAACTAGGCCTCGACCCGAGCTGAAGCCGTTCGATCACATCCACGGGCGTTGCCTCGCGAAAGTACGCGAAGAACTTGGGATCGTCGACAACCAACGAGCGGTAGTGCTCCCGACTCTTGCTGGCCAAAAGTTCCATTGCAGCGAGATCGGCAGGAGGCCGCCCTGGACTTTTGGTCTCTTGGGCATCACGAAAAGTTGCGACCAACAAGGAGCCAGCCGAGCGATCAAGGGTACGCAAAGCGATTGGTCGCAAGCCGAACTTTTCGTCGATCACCTCACCCTGTTCAGTGACCCGCAAGGTTCCCGTGACCGAGCCATGCGGCGAAGCGAACAACGCCTCATCGGTATTGCCGCCGCCGCGACCGATGGTGCCACCACGACCGTGAAACAGCACCAAACGCAGGCCGTGGCGATTAGCGACCGCAACCAGTGAACCCTGCCCCTTCTGTAGCGCCCACCGAGAGGCGCCGATGCCGCCGTCCTTGCAGCTGTCGCTATATCCAAGCATGACCATCTGTTGGGAACCGCGACGATCCAGGTGGGCTCGATACAGCGCATCGCTGGCTAAGCTTTCGAGCACGAGAGCAGACCGTTCGAGATCTGGGACAGTCTCAAATAGCGGCGCTACGTCGAGCGGAACGCAAACCGAGCCGTCCTCAGCGGTATCAACACAGCCCGCCATTTTCGCTAGGACCAGAATCGTCAAGACATCATCCACGTCCTCTGCCATCGAGATGATGAACGGCCCAATCGCGCCTCGCCCAAAGCGCTTGCGACATCGATGGATCGCGCGGAAAACATCCAGGCAGTCGGAGGCTTTGGCACTGAGAGGTGGACCGTCGGTCCTGCCAGGCAGCTCTGAGGCTGGTGCTTCGATCAGCTGGCAAAGTACCGCGGACCGCTCTACCGGGCTCTGATCGAGCCAACTGTCAACACCTAACAGTTCGGTGAGAGCCTCGCGGTGCAGCTCGGCGTCCTGGCGGCAATCGAGCCCGGCCAGATGAAAGCCGAACGTCTCTACACGTCTCAAAGTGCGCTCAACCGAGAACAGTCCAGCCTTCTCGCCGGCATGGTTCCGAAGACTAGTAGCAACCAATTCGACGTCCAAGGCGAACTCTCGAGGGCCTTGATAGGCAAACGCTGAGTCCTGCTGCGTCGCCTCAAGCTTGGCCGACACCAAAGCCAAGAGCACTCGATAAGGCATCTCCCGGTGCCGTGCAGGCACGGCTGCAAAGGCTGCAGGCATTGCTCTTGCGAGCTCTTCGATCCTGATCTGAATCGCCGGATCGAATGGCACTCGCCCTTCGGTCTGCGTCAAGCGCTTCTGAAGACTCTCAAGTTCTCTGCGATAAAGATCCAACACCAGCTCACGATGGCGGACCAAACTCGCCTCGATCGTTGAAGCGCCCGCGTTTGGGTTGCCATCCATATCGCCGCCCACCCACGACGAGAAACGAACAATAGGCGGCACCCGATAGTCGTTGGCTTCAGGACCGTAGACTTGGACTAGGGCCCGCTTCAAATCTTCATAGAAGCGCGGAACGATTCGAAAGAGAATCCTGCCTACATAGAACAGCACGTGCTCTCGTTCGTCGGCGACGGTCGGACGCGCAACAGTGTGCTCCACGGTCTGCCAGCCGGCCGTGACTTCGGCCCGGATCTGATCGCGAATGCCAGCTTCTTGTTGCGGGCTCGTATCGCCCAATCGATCGACGAGTAGTCGAGCGATCCGTTGCTCCTTCTCAAGCAAGCTCCGGCGAGTGGCCTCAGTGGGATGCGCCGTAAACACTGGTTCGATAACCAAGGTTTCGAGCAGGTCGCAGATCTGCTCGAAACTCGCACCTTGGGTCTTCAGCTGTTCCAACCGTGCCGCGAATCCGGCGGGTTGAGAAACGCCATCCTGCTGGTAGGCGCGGCGGCGTCTGATGCGATGCGTCTTCTCTGCCAGGTTGACCACCTGAAAGTAGGTCGAAAACGCGCGTACTAGGTCCTGGGCACTCTTTGGTTCGAGTTCGGCCAGCACTTCCCCATGGCCCTGCTCAAAGGCTCCCTGGTGCAATTCACGGCCCGCGATTGCCCCAGTTCGGGCCCCCTCCACCTGCTCGAATAGGTTGTCGCCACCCTGCTCACGCAGCACGGTACCAACCAGCGCTCCGAGCCAGCGAACGTCGTCGCGCAGCGGCTCGTGACGACGCTCGAAGTCGACTTGACGCAGAGGCTCGTTGGGACTGGATTGCGTCATAGATCTCGACTCAACTCAAGACCCAACCTAGAGGTCGGCCTCCTGGTAGGCGCGATTGCGGTATAGAAAATCAATAATGTTGCCTTCGTGCGGCTGCAGCCAGTTGAGCTGAATGGTCGGCACCGCGCCGAGGTTGAGCCGATCTATGTGAGTCGCATTCAGAGCTGCGGCGCGCAGGCTCTCATCACCGCTGATCACTGAGCCGATCAGGGTCTCGCCGATCCGACCCAACATCTGATCTTGTGAGCACTCGACCACGGACACAAACGGGAACATGTACTCGGTGTTGGCGATCTCAGGCTCTGGTGATGAGCAATGCACCACCGTCGGCCGCAAGTAGTCGCACCGCTCCATCTCGACCAGGCGATCGCCACCATCCGGGCGCACGGCAGTCATGTCTTCGACTCCGCTGGCAGTGAGCTGCTGGTCGATCATGCCGCTAATCGCCTTGGCAGCTCCGGGAACGGTGAAGGCGGCGAGCGCGCTTTCAGGATCGTTGGTCGGCTTCGGCGCGACGCCCGCCATGCGCTCAGCCATAGCCGTTGCAATTTCGCGGGTGTGGCGAGAGGCCCAGATCCCTGAGCAACTGATGCAGGAACGACCACTGTTGACCAACACGCTATCGACCATCAGATCGAGGTACTTCTCCCAGTTATCGACGACGTCGTCTCCGAGCAGGATCTTCGAGAAGCCTGGTCCATGCGCTTGAACCTTAGGGTCGGCGCGGTACTGATCGACCGTCGGCTTGCCGCCAAAGATCAAACTACGCTCGCAGGCCCCAAGAACAGCGGCGCCTGCGTCTGGACCACCCGGATAGATCGAAATCGCTTCGCGGGGCACACCGGCCTGGTAGAACGCCTCGGTCATGCGGTAAGGAGTCCAGGGTTCCTGCGGGCCTGGCTTGAACACCAAGCCGACTTGCAGGGGAATGACAGGCATCCAAAGGGTATGAACGCCTGGCGAATTGGACGGCAGCACCAAGCCCAGAACGTCTGCCTGCGCTTGAAACGACAGCGGAACTCCACGCTCTTCGATGCCGTGTCCTCGGCCCAGAATGTCGAGATCAAGGCCGCGGGTTAGCGATTCGAGAACCTGATCCATACGGTCAAGGACGAACCGGTTCTTCTCCATATTCGCCCGGCACATGTGCTCCGGAAGGCCAGTTGTCGCCGACTGATAACGAACAAAATCATCGGGTCCTTGCGTGCCATCTCCCAACGGAAGATCCGCTGTCATGTAGAGCTCGGCAGCCGTGCGCACCATCTTGATCAGTTCACCGGCTGGGATCTCTCGCAATGCCGCTCGTGCACGGCTGGCTTTGCGCATGTCACGCTGGATGATGCCAGCATTGGCTTGGCTCACCTGGGCGAGCTTTTCACCGGTCTCGAAGTGCACCACTTCGTCTTTGTCGAGCGATTCGTACGGCTTGCCCCAACGCAGCGCGGGAATATTGATCATGAACTGTAACTCCTCAAAAGACGATGACTGCGATCCCTACACGGGATGACTAGGAAGATTTCTGCAAAAAGCAACGACTACGCGAATCGCGGACCCCGGCCCTAGTACACCCCGACTGTGGTGCTGTCGGCGAACTTCTGGAACGGGCGGACTCCTGAGACGCCATCCCACGGATACGCCTCATACGGTTCTTCCCGTTCGCCTTCGTCTCGCTCGAGGAATCCCGGAACGAACAACTCCTTGGTGAGGGTGGTCAATTTCACCCGACCCGTTTCACCGTACCCTACGACCTGTGACGGCTCGTCTGGATCAACGATCTGCAGCACGGCGCGTGGTTGCGGAGCGTAGTACGTAATCTTGTAGTCCTCTTCCGCGGTCACCGGGCGAGACGCTGCAAGCCCCATCAACGTGTTGCCGTAGGTCGGGGTCATATAGATGCCCTCGAGCAGCTCTTCGGTGGCGAAGCGTGTCCATTGTGGCGTGAACTCTGTTCCACCCGAGAAGATGCCGAGCACCCCACACTCAGCAAGCGAAGTACCCTGATCCTCGAGCGCTTCACACAACGACTCAAGCAGTTTTGGGGTCGCGAACATTGCCTTGATCTCGTGCCCACCCTTGAGAATCTTGACCGCCTGATCGATCACGTGCTTTTTGTAGGCCTCAAGGTGCTCATTCCAACCTTTCTTCATGAGCTGGATCACCCAACGAGGGTCGAGGTCGATGCAAAAGCAGATGCCTCCGCGGTGCTGGCACATGTGCTCGACCGCCAAACGCAGGCGCCGTGGTCCCGAAGGCCCAAGCATGAGCCAGTTCGACCCGAGCGGGAACTTGTCATCCGGCAGGGTCTCCGAGAACATCTCGTAGTCAGTCCGGAAGTCATCGATGGCGATCCTGCTCTTGGGAAGCCCTGTGGTGCCGCCCGTTTCGAAGACATAGATGGGTTTGTCGGCAAAGGCCTTCGGCACCCAACGCCTGACCGGCCCGCCCCGCAGCCATTCATCCTGGAAAGACGGGAATCGATTGAGGTCATCGAAGGTGTTGATGTCTGTCCGAGGATCGAAATCGAGCTTGGAAGCAAAATCGAGCCAGAACGGCGTGCCGGTTTCAGGGTCGAAATGCCAGCGCACGATCTCCCGCACGTGCTCGTCCAGTTTTGCTTTTTCAGCCGCGATCCGGTCGTCAATGGTCATCCGAGGTCCTCTACGAAGCTGTGCGTTGGCTTCGGTTGGTCGTGAATGCTGGGGTCAGCGGAAAGGTGGTTCTAGGGACGCAACTATACAGAGCGCCACGCGATGTTCGGACGTCGCTACCGACTCGACTGTTGCCTCTCTAGCCCAACGAAGAAACGTTCGACCTGTTCTTCCGACCAGTGCGTGGTCCTCCAAGGCTTCCCGCCAACAAAACCAACATGTCCGCCACGCTCTGGAAACTGACCGACTAGCCAGGGATTCTGCTGCACCGTTTGGTGAGGAATCGCGGCCCCTGGATTGAATGGATCGTCCTGCGAAGCGATCAACAGAAACGGCCGTTGAATCGCAGGCAGAAACTGGCCGCAACTCGACTGTCGCCAGTAGTCCCAGGCGTCAGCGAAGCCGTGAAGGCGCGCCGTGCCATGGGTATCAAACTCTACGAAGGTTCTTGCGCGTTCCACCAGCTCGCGATCGACGCATCCAGGGTACTGCGCCTCCTTAGCAACGGCCTTCTGGCGCAGCGTCCGCAAGAACCGCCATGTGTAGAAGCCTCCAAGGGCGTGGTCGATCGTAGGCCCAGAAACCTCTAGGTCGAATGGGAGCGACACCGCGGCGGCTCCCGCGACGACCGAAGGCACCCGGTTGGGCGCCTCGCCGAGCCACTTGGCAATCACATTCCCACCCAAGGATACCCCGCTCAAATACAGCGGACCGCGCAAAAGTCGGCGGTCGATCTGCTCGGCAAGATGCCCAACCACCAGATCGAGGTCGCTGGTCTCGCCCAAGTGGTACATCCGTTTGCCGCGGTTCATGATTCCCCCGCAGGTCCGAAACTCCATGACCGCCGCGGTCCATCCTCGATCGACGAAGCGAGCCGCCTGACCGCCGATGTAGTTCGACCGAACCGAACCCTCCAAGCCGTGGAGTAACAGTACCGTCGGCCCCGTTCCCTGCCCCGCGAAATGCAGGCGCAACTCGTCGTCATCCGGCGTTGCAAGCGGTCGCAGTTTCCACCGGAGTTGTTCTTTGCGCCGGAAGACCGGACTCCACATGGTCTGGCGATGGGCCCCGTTGAGCCACCACGGAATCGAATAGGGCCGGCTCTCGATCTCGCTGCGCACCGTGCGCACGGCCTGCAATGCACGGTCTGACGTCACAGCGCTCGAGGCCAAATCGGTGGTCAAGAAGTGGCGCGGTTCCGGTAGAGCTCTGGATCCACGACCTCAGCCATCTTGCGCACGTCGTGGCCTCCGCCAAGGAACTCACTAATTCGACGGGCTGCCGACTCCGGATCCGCCAGAGCTTCAGAGTAGTGCACTTCGATGAAATCGAAGTTGGGACTGTTCTTGAGCTGGTAGCGCGCACGCCACAGGTGGTTCTCCCACAGATCACGCATGCGGTCGTCTTCGGTCGCGTCTTCTTCCTCGCGACGCTCAAGCATTTTCTGCTGAGAGGCAAGCACCTCATCGAGGTTGCGGCGCAAGAACACCACCTTGTAGAAATTCGTCGGTGGGAGCTCCTTGAGCAAAAAGCTGATCACCTTGATCGCGCGCCCGCGACTCTTCGAGATGTAGCTTTTGTCCTCTTGGTTCGCCAGATCCTTGACGCGTTCATCCTCGAAGTAGCCTTTCGGGTTGTCCTCATCGGCCGTCCGCTGGTCATCGGTGACCACGTCGACACCCGCCGCGTCCAGCATCTTCATCGCCATCGAGGTGCCCGAGCGCGGCAATCCCGAGACCACAATGACGGGGTTTCCATAGCGAAGGCGACGGTAGATGGTCTTGAACATGTTCGGAACTCTCTAAATAGTCTGGATGGTGGTCAAACGTGCGGCCAGCCGCGAGCTAGAGCGCATCGCACTGCGCCTCCCTTGCGGGTTGCGGGCCCGGCGCGGTTCCTCGATCACACTAGCCCCGGAACCTATGAGTTCCAGGCGTTTTGCGCAACGCCAAGTGCACAGAGCAGGGCCCCGCCTCAGCAAAAGGATCGCATCACCTGGAGTTCTTGATCGCATGGGTCAAAAGCTCATAGAGTGGCCGAACTGTGGCAACACGCTGGCTATTGGCCGCCGAACTCCTCATAGCGACGCGCGCGCTCATCCGTGCCGGCGCAGGATGCGAATGAAGAAAGTAGGCCGGGCTCTCTATCCTGTTAGGTAACCTAACGGCCACCACGGTCGAGCACGGAACCGCTGCCTCATTTCGGACCTCGCAGCTCACGACTGCGATTCCGCCTCTTGCCTCACTCGCCGGCTGCCGCCAACGGACTCGGCCATACCTCCCCCGCAACTCACCTTGACGCTCCTAGAGCTCATGAGAGCAGATCTGATCTTGACTACCACCACACCCCCCCGTCGCAACTGGCGACCTGTGACCGTTCTTCTTATTGGCGTCGGCGTCCTCTTGGCTGGAGCAACTCCAACGCTCGGTTATGTTGGTCCGGGAGCTGGTTTTGCACTCGTCGGCGGGGCCGCTGGGGTCTTGGGCGCCTTTGTGCTCGCATTCGCGGTCATTCTGATTCTTCCTTTCAGGATCTTGTGGCGCTCGCTGACGAGAAAGAGCCCACCGAAGGCGCACGTCAAGCGCTTGATCGTAGTCGGCCTAGACGGTCAGGACCCGCGACTCACAGATCGCTTCCTTGAAGAAGGAAAGCTCCCCAACATGGCCAAGCTCGCTTCAACAGGGAGCTACCAGCGGATCCAGACGACCTATCCGTCGCTCTCTCCGGTGGCCTGGTCCTCGTTTTCGACCGGCACCAACCCCGGCAAGCACAACATTTTCGACTTTCTCGACCGCGACTTGCGCAGCTACCTGCCAAAGCTCTCCTCGACCTACATCGGCCGCTTAGAGCGCAAACTGAAGATTGGCAAGTGGCAGATCCCGCTCAAGAAGCCGGAGCTTCGGCTACTGCGCAAATCCAAGCCGTTCTGGACGATTCTGGGCGAGCACAACATCTGGAGCACCATTTTGAGGGTGCCAATCACCTTCCCACCAGACAAGTTCTACGGCGCGCAACTGGCCGCTATGTGCGTGCCCGACCTGCTCGGCACCCAAGGCACCTTCCACCTCTTCACTACTCGCAAAGACAACAGCGAATTCAAGGAGGGCGGTCTCCGTCGACGCCTGGAAGGCAGTTCTGGGAGCTACCGCAGCGAGATCGAAGGGCCAGAGAACTCGTTCTTGCAGTCGGGCGACCCACTCCAACTCCCGATTGGACTCGAGATCACTGGACCAGGACGAGCCACGGTCAAGATTGCCCGCGACGAGATCGAACTGGTTCAAGGTGAATTGTCCGATTGGGTCACCCTCACCTTTCCAGCGATCCCTGGCGTCAAGGTCGACGGACTCACCCGCATGCTGCTCACCGAGGCTGGCGACACTGGCGAGGTCTCGCTCTACTTGTCTCCGATCAACATCTCGCCCGAGAAGCCAGCAATGCCGGTCTCTCACCCGTCCTACTATTCGACCTATCTATCGAAGAAGTTAGGCCCCTACTCCACCCTCGGTCTAGCTGAGGACACCTGGGCTCTCAACGAGAAGGTCACCACGGACGGCGTGTTCCTTCAACAGAGTTACGACATCGACAAAGAGCGTGAGGAGATGTTCTTCTCCTCACTCGATCAGCTCAAGAAGGGCAGTCTGGTTTGTGTGTTCGACGGTACCGACCGAATCCAGCACATGTTCTGGCGCTATCTTGAAGAAGGGCATCCTGCAGCAAAGGGCATTGAGAACCCGGAACACGCCAACGCGATCGAAGAACTCTACAAGCACAACGACGCTCTGATTGGGCGGGTCATGGACAAGTTGCAGGACGACGACCTGCTGATGGTGCTCTCCGATCACGGCTTTGACTCCTTCCGCCGCGGCGTCAACATCAACCGGTGGCTGCTCGACGAGGGTTACCTCACCTTGAAAGAAGGCGCTGACGGCACTACGGACTGGCTCCAAGATGTCGACTGGTCCAAGACCAAGGCCTACGCACTCGGTTTGTCCGGGGTCTTCTTGAATCTCAAGGGTCGCGAAGAGCACGGCATCGTCAAGCCTGGCGAAGAGGCGGCCGCCTTAAAGGATGAGATGGTCGCGAAGCTCAAGGGTCTCAGAGACGATCACTGCGACGAAGTTGCGATCAACGAGGCGTTCGACACCGACAAGATCTATTCCGGCCCTTACAAACGCAACGCACCCGATCTCCTCATGGGATTTAACTCGGGCTACCGCACATCGTGGGATTGCGCCACGGGTCAAGTGACGACCGCCATGTTCGAAGACAACGTCAAGGCTTGGAGCGGCGATCACTGCATCGACCCTCGCTTGGTCCCTGGCGTCTTCTTCTGCAATCGAGCAGTAGAACTCGAAGACCCCTCGTTGCTCGACATCGCCCCAACCGCGTGTGAGCTCTTTGGTGTTAAGGCTCCGGCCTTTATGGAAGGCCGATTGCTTTGGGCAAAAGAGAACCTCCCTGGATTGACCGCATCATGAGGCGCACAAGCAGTCGCCCGCTCAGCAAAGGCCACTCAATGAGTCGTATCGCCCCAACCGCCGCAAAGCTCATCGCAATAACGGCATTGGCCTGTGCACCACTCGTAACAGGCTGTGGTGACGCTGCCTATGAAGGGCCGCGCGTGGTTGTGCTCGGCTTCGACGGAATGGACCCGGCGCTCACCCGCCAACTGATGGACGAGGGCCGACTGCCGAACATCTCCAAGTTAGCCAAGCAAGGCACCTTTCAGCCGCTTGAGACCTCGATCCCTCCACAGAGCCCGGTCGCCTGGTCAAGCTTCATGACCGGCATGGATCCAGGTGGCCACGGCATCTTCGACTTCATCCATCGCGATCCCGAGACCATGTTCCCGGTCCCTTCAACCACTGAGACTGGAGAAGAGGGCTTCGGAGTATGTATCGGTGGCAAGTACTTCGCGTTTGGTGGCGGTGACTATGTATCGCTCCGTACCGGCAGGCCGTTCTGGGAACTCCTCGAAGAGAACGGAGTTCCAACTCACATCATTCGTATGCCGGCCAATTTTCCGCCCTCGGGCACGGCTTCGATCGAGCTCACCGGGATGGGGACACAAGACCTCAACGGTACCGAGGGCACCTACTCTTACTACACCTCGGAACTGTTCGCGTTCGCTGGCGAAGACATCACCGGTGGCGAGATCTACGAGCTCGACATCTATGACAACGTCGTTGAGGCGAAGCTCTACGGCCCCGACAACCCGATGCAGTGCGAAGTGGAGGGTGAGGAGCACGACAAACTCTCTCAAGACTTCACCGTCTACCTCGATCCGGACAACAATGCCGTGAAAATCGAACTGGGCGACCAAGAGGCGGTGATCAAGGTAGGCGAATGGACACCATGGCTAGATGTCGAGTTCGCCATGATGCCGGGCATCAACCTCGGTGGCATAGCGCGGATGTACCTGCGATCTCTCGACCCTGAGTTTGAGCTCTACGTCACCCCGATTGACGTCGACCCACGCAACCAGGCTTTCCCGGTAACCACGCCCGCCTCCTTCGGTGCAGACCTCGCTGAGGCCACCGGCCTGTTCTACACCGAAGGCATGCCCGAAGACACCAAATCGATTACCGACGGCGTCTTTGGCCCCGCAGAGTTCGCAGCACAAGCCGCAGAAGCGGGTCGCGACGTCTACGAGCAGTTTCCCTGGGTCCTCAACAACTTCGTCGAGAGCGACGCTGGCCTCCTCTTCTATTACGTCGGCAACGCTGATCTCACTGGTCACATTCTGTGGCGCAGCCGCGATCCTGAACACCCGTTCTACGACGCCGAGGAAGATGCGCCCTATGAAGATCTGGTTCCATCGCTCTATGAGAAATTGGATGAGATCGTCGGGCACGCCCGTGCCACCTTGCCGCCTGAGACCTTGTTGGTCGTCATGTCAGATCACGGCTTCACCTCGTTGCGCCGTGAGTTCAATCTCAATGTCTGGCTGCGCGAGAACGGCTACCTCACCGACCGGGGTTACGGCAAGGACGACCAGGGCTACTTCACAAACATCGACTGGGGCCAATCTCAGGCCTACGCAGTCGGGTTCTCCGGCCTCTACATCAACGAGAAGGGCCGTGAACGTGACGGCATCGTGCCGTTTGCTCAGAAGGACGCTCTACTCACCGAGATCACTGAGAAACTTCTCGCCGCGGTGCATCCCGAGACCGGTGAAGCGATGATCACCGAGGTCATTCGCACCACCGACTTCGAGTACCAAGGCGGAATCGAAATGGCACCCGACCTGATCGTTGGCTACGCCAAGGGGACTCACGCTTCGTCCAAGAACGCCGTTGGCGGCCTCGGAGACGAACCAGTCATAGCGAACAACGAGACCCGTTGGACCGGTGACCACATCATGGATCACCGCACCGTCCCGGGGGTGTTGTTCACCAGTCGCCCCCTCAAGCAACCGGCGCACAGTCTGCGTACTCTCGCCCCAGCCCTACTCGCGGAATTTGGCGTCACCGGCTTCCCGCAGGCCCCAGAAACAACTCAACAGCAGGCACAGCAGTAAACAGGAGACCCCCATGTTTGGTAGCAACAGAATCAAGCTCGAGAAAGAGCTGCTCGACAAGATCAAGCGCTATTCAGAAATCGCCGGCTATTCCTCGCCTGAGGAGTTCGTCACCCATGCTCTCGAGAAGGAGCTCGCCAAACTCGAGGATGCCGACTCGGAAGAAGAGATCAAGAAACGACTTCAAGGTCTTGGCTACATTTCCTGACGCCGCTTCCCCCTTGACGCGTTTGTTCACCGGGCCTCCTACCCAGCCACCTGCTCACTGCGACTGAACCTCTATGACCTTCCTCAACTCCATCCTGCGCGGGCTCTTTGACCTGCTGCTACTCCCATTCAGCACTCTGCCTGGCTGGATTCCCCTGTCCCTACTTGGCCTACCCCTCGCGGTGGTTGCGTTGCTTGCTTACAAGCAATTCTCCGACCAAGCCGCGATCGAGCGGATCAAGGCGAGGATCAGCTCAGGGTTCTACGAGATCCGTCTGTTCAACGATGATCTACCGAAGATCCTCAAGGCGCTCGGCGGCCTGCTGCGCAACAATGCCGTCTACATTGCACTCAGTTTGGTGCCTCTTGTGGTGATGCTCATTCCCATGTGGTTTCTGTTCGCACAGCTTCAGTTCCACTACGGGTACCATGGTCTCGACCCCGAACAATCGACCACCGTCACCATGACCTTGAAAGAAGAGGCCATCCGGTCCACCGACGCTCCTCAAGTTGCGCTCATGGCTCCAGACGGGGTTCGGGTTGAATCGCCAGCAGTATGGATACCCACGAAGCGGCAGCTCGCCTGGCGCGTGGTCGGCGAAAAGCCCGGTCGTTATCAACTTCAGTGGACGCTGCCTGACAGTCTCACCGAAGGCGCGGGCGCATCCAACATCCAAGTCGACAAGAGCCTGGTCGTCACCGACGACTTCTGGCGCATCTCGCCTGGGCGCTACGCTAAGAGCCTGAGCAAGCTCCTGCTCTACCCCGCCGAACCACCGTTCGACCGAACCGCTCCCGTCGAATCGATCACAGTCAACTATCCAGTGCGCGGTGTCTCATTCCTCTGGGTCGAGATGCCCTGGATGTTGATCCCACTTCTTGTTTCGATCGTGTTCGCTTTCATGATCCGTGACCGGATGGGCGTCACCTTCTAGCTTGTGATCGATCCTCCGGCTTCAGACGTTCACGATCTGAACGACTTGGTCTCGGTGTTCACCACCAAAGACGTCACTGAACTCGACGTGGTCCAAAGTCTGTTACAGAGCGCTGGCTTCGTAACCGCGACCCATGGTCGCGAGCAACTCCACACACTGGGTGGGCGACACGGTCTCGCCCCGATCATGCAGCTCTTCGGCCGCCGACTTTATGGCGCCAAACTCCTCGTGCGCGCGGCTGACGCTGAATCTGCGCGTGAGTTCCTTCTTGCCCAAGAAGACGCCGAGCCCTTCGACTACGATCCTGCCGACGACACCAACACCAGCCCTTGAGCGCGCCATTGCCACCGCTGCCACCGTTGCCGCTCTTGCTGAGTGCGGCAGCCGGGGGTGCGCTCGGCGCATCACTACGTTTGTGCGTGTCCTGGATCGTCCACAACTCAACGCGCCTAGGAGCGATGGGTCCATACGCAGGCACCGCGCTGGCCAATCTGATCGGCTGCTTCCTTATCGGCTGGCTGCTGGGTTCAGAGCGAATGGTCGTGGGCGTCCTCGGTCAGGAACCCACCACTTCCGTGCTCAGAACCTTCGCGATCGTTGGTGTGCTCGGCGGCTTCACCACATTTTCCGCGTTCGGCTACGAGACTTTTACATTGCTGCAAGAGAGTCAGTGGGGCAAAGCGGCGCTCTATGTGGCGCTTCAGATCCTGGTTGGCGTTGCCGCTGTGTACGCTGGCAGTAGACTCGCCTAACCCCTTTACGTCTCACAGCCCGCGAAACGCATCGCCCCTTAACCAACAGAAAGGGCTTTCAGCCGATGACGACCACCCGACGCCTCGCACCCTTCCTCGGCCTGTTCCTACTGGCCGTGTCTGCAACGGCGAGTGCCCAAGAAAGCGACGACGCTCGCCGCATTCGCTTTCCGAACGTTGATGGTTTCTTGACCCTCAAGACTGATCTACACACCCACTCGGTGTTCTCCGATGGTGAGGTGTGGCCGTCGATCCGAGTTCAAGAAGCAATCCGGGACGGCCTCGACGCGATCTCCCTCACCGAGCACCTCGAGTACCAACCGCACCAGGACGACATTCCTCATCCGGATCGCAACCGCGCCTACGCGCTTGCAATCGAGAGCGTAGGAAACTCGGACCTGATGATCATCCCCGGTTCAGAGGTCACGCGCTCGAACCCACCTGGCCATGTCAACGCAATCTTCATCAAGGACGCGAACCGACTGCTCCTAGACGACCCATTGGCGATTCTCCAGGAGGCAAATGCCCAAGGCGCCTACGTATTCTGGAACCATCCGAACTGGTTGGCGCAGCGACCGAGCGGGACGGCAGCTCTGACCGATTTTCACCGCCAGCTGATCAGCGAGGGTTTATTGCACGGAATCGAAGTGGTCAATGACCTCACCTATTCCGATGAAGCGCTGTCGATCGCGATCGAGCAAGAGCTGGCTGTGATTGGCACGTCTGACATCCACGGCCTGGTCGACTGGCAGTACCGTCTCGCACAGGGCGGGCATCGCCCCATCACCTTGGTTCTAGCTCAAGAACGCTCCTTAGAGGGCATTCACGAGGCGCTCAAGGCAGGACGCACCATCGCATGGTTCGAAGATCTCTTGGTCGGAGAAGCACGCAACCTTGATCTGCTCTTGCCCGCAATGCTCACTGTAGGAGAGTCTGCTCAGTACGCCGTCTACGGGGGCGACCTCACGTCGGTGCTGCGGGTCAAACTCAACAACAACAGTAGTGCGCGGCTCATTCTGGAGAATGTCGGCCCGCACCGTTTTCACAACTCACCTAGAGTGTTCACGTTGGAACCAGGCGAGGCGCGGACCCTGGAACTCAAGACTGGCTCCAACCTGCCGAGCACAGAACTCGAGCTGAAGGTACTCAGTGCCCTGGTCGCACCAGAAACGCATCCTGTGCTTACGCTTCCACTCCAGATCGGAGGCTAGCCCGCTCTCGGCGCGGGCTGCAACAGCGCGGCAGTCGAGTAGGTAAGATCCTTCGCATGAAAACACGAACCAGCGTCTCAGCACCGCAAAGCCCAACTGCCGGTACCGCCGCTCAAGGCAGTCGCCCAAGAACCCCGACTGCCTTTGCAGTCACCTTCGCTACCGCAGCCACTGTCCTAGCTTCGCTGAGCCCAAGCTTCTCGCAGGCCCCAGCAACCGACATCGTGACCCTAGACATCCAAACGCTCCACGACCGCAACCCCATAGTTCAGCGTGTCACCGACCGGGAGGCCTACGACAACCAACCGCAGTTCTTGCCTGATGGGCGCCTGGTCTTTACGGCCGCTTCAGAAACCACCACTAAGATCCATGTCTTCGACTTCGAGCAGGCACAGGAGAAGGTGCTGTTCTCGCTCGCTGAAGACCTGTACTCGGCAACCCCGGTCCCGGGTGAAAATGCAGTCTCAGTGATTCGGGACTATGGCAACCAGGTCCAACAGCTGTGGAAGTTGCCGCTCGATGGCACTGCACCGACTCCTCTTCAAACTGCGATCAATCCGATCGGGTACCACGCCTGGATCGATCAACGACGCCTCATCCTGTTCGTCCTGGGAGAGCCCCAAACCCTAGAGTTGATGACTCTCGGCAGCGAGCGTGCACAGTTTCTGCACGACGCCCCCGGGCGCGCACTCGCACAGATTCCTGGGTCACGCTGGGGCACCACTGCGATGAGCTTCTCACGTCCCGCACCTGGCGCCGACAAGTTCGAGCTCGTTGCCTACCAGCCCGGGGAGGCTGCTAGTCAGTTTTCAACCATCGTGGAGCTACCCAGCGCCAGTCAGGACTACGCCTGGGCGCCAGACGGCTCCGTTTGGACTGGCCGAGGCACGGAACTACTGCGTTTCGAGGGCGAGGAGTGGGAGGTCGTCGTTGACTTTGAGGCGCTCGGACTTGGCTCCATCAGCCGCCTGGCATGGTCTGGGAACGGCGAGCGCCTCGCGGTCGTGATCGACCGCTAGCGCTTGCACTAAGATCAGTCGATCGTCAGGACGGTCAGTTCTGCTTCAACCACCTCTTGGAGAATGCCGTGAGTCATCGACCATCCACTCGCCCAACTCGACCCAACTCTGCTTCTGTGCTCGCACTCGCAGTGCTGCTGTCCATTGCTGTAGCAGCAACAACCAGTGCTCAGCAACGCCCAACTCCCGAACAGCGAGCTCGCATGCTCGAGCAGCAACTCGCGCAAGAGCGGCCAATCCCCGCCGTCGACTCGGTTTGGATCGAGGATCTCACCTGGATGGAAGTCCGGGACGCCATGAGCGACGGCAAGCGCACGGCCTTGGTTACCTCTGGTGGCGTGGAGCAGAACGGTCCCTATCTGGTTACCGGCAAGCACAACGTCATCCTGCGCGGCACCTGTGACCGAATCGCACGGGCCCTAGGCGACGCGCTCTGCGCACCGATCATCAAGTTGGTACCTGAGGGTGACATCTCGCCTCCAACGGGCCACATGCTGTTCCCTGGGACGCTGAGTGTCCGTCAAGAGACCTATCGCGCTGTACTCACAGACGTTGCAGCCTCGCTGCGTGCTCACGGCTTCGAACACATCGTCTTCCTCGGCGATAGCGGCGGCAACCAGGCTGGGATGCAGCAAGTTGCAACCGAACTGAACAAGCAATGGAACTCAAACAGCGTGCACCACATCGCCGAGTACTATCGCTACGAAGACTTATTTGCTTGGCTATCGACCGGACTCGGAGTTGAAGAGCCAGTCAACGAAGGCCTACACGACAACTACGCCATCACGGCCATGATGATGACCATCGATCCCTCCAGCGTTCGCTATGAAGAGCGCAAGAAGGCGGGCAAAGCGACCATCAACGGCGTAGCGATCGACCCAGTAGCGAAGACTCTTCAGATCGGCGAGAAGCTCATGGTCAAGAAGATTGACGAAGCCGTTGCCGCTATTCGCAAGGCGATTTCTCAATAGCTCGTCTGGCAAACATGAACCGTCGCTTCAGGAGCCAGCTCTCAGCCGATCAGCTATCAGCATCTGTCGTGTGGCGTGTGGCGCGTGGCGTGTGGCGTGTGGCGTGTGGGAAGACCCTCACCGAAAACGGGCCGCACCGCCGCTAGCAGGAGACACAGCGATCGTTGTGCTTGACGCCGAGTGCCTCTAATAGCGCTAGCGTTTCTGGGAAGGGCTGAATCCTCTGTACCGGGCCGTTCGCTAGATCGGCAACGTTGTCTCCCGAGCGGGTTACCACCGAGACATCGGCTCCGTGCAGAACGTAGTAGATGATCATGTCGGTGTCGCCCCGCATTGCGGCATTGTGCACAGCCGCCTGCCCTTTGGCGTCGACCGAATTGACCCCCGCACCGAGCTCTTCGATGAAGTAACGCGAAGCCCTCAAGAATCCGCCGGCGGACACCCGGTGAAAGTTCCCAACGTAGCCCGCACCACTAGCGACCAAGAACGGCGAGACCGCTGGATCGCCCAATTGTGGGGCCGACTTCTCTAGATCCTTGTCGGCGTTGCGTCCGTTTGGTGAGCGACGCTCCGGAACCACAACGGTTGCGATGGTCCAATCCGCACCGCCTGCGTGCAAGATCTTCATGGCTGCGACATCTGCAGCCTGTGCTGCCCGCCAGAACGCGGTCGCCCCCGTTTCGTCGATACCAGACTGATCAAAGTTGTAACCGGTGTACCAGACCTTCTTGGTCAGACGCGCATTGGGATCCGCACCTGCATCCAGCAACGCTTGAAGCAGTTCGTAGAGAGTCGTGCTCTGTTGATACTGCTCAGTCGGTTGAGGATAAAACGAGTGCGGTGCCCAGTAGACGTTGACCGCGGCGTACAAGGCAGTGGCACCCGCCGAACTCGCCAAGTTCGGATCCGCGCCGCGATCGAGGAGATCCATCGCCAGGTCGAAATGCCCATTCATCGACGCAATCAACAAAGCGGTTGATCGATCACCATCGGTCAAGTGATTCACATCCGCACCGCGATCCAGCAACACGCCCACAGTGCCTCGATACCCTCCACGAGCAGCGTAGTGCAAAGGGGTCATGCCGCCGGAGTGCCCCACCAACTGCCCGAAACTCAATGGACGCTGGGGTGCCTTCTCTGGTTCCTTTGGCTTGCGGCGGAACAAGGAGAACGCCTTCTTATCTCTAGCCGGCTTCTTAGCATTAGCCGGCCTCCGTTCAGGGTCATCTGCCGTCAGGCCACTCGCACCGGGTGCAGGGTCTGCTCCGGTGCTCTTGGCAGCGACCTTGGCACCGGCTCCTGTCTTGGGGTTCTTTGCCGTCTCTTTCGCTGACGGTTTTCCGCCCGGCATCGCCTCAGATTCTTCTTCCGATCGGCCGCGCCGGTACTTCTTGATCATCTCCGCTCGAATGGCATTCTCAGAGGCCACTGCGTCAAAGATATCGGTCGTCGCACAGTGCTCGGCACCAGCAGCCAGCAACAGGTTGACCGCCTCAGTCCGGCCACCGGCAGCCGCGAAGTGAAGCGGTGTCTGACCGTTGGCGTTCTCGCGCGACCATGGGCTCGCACCAGCATCGATGAGCAGGTTCATCGCCTCGAGATCACCAGCAGCGGCCGCGAGCATCAGTGGTGTGGTGCCGTTGGTCGTGACGGCATCGACCTGTGCGCCTGCCTCGGTGAGCAAACGTACGATCTCAGAACTGCCGGTCTTGGCCGCGACCATTAGCGGCGTGTGCGCGCCGATCCTGGTCCGCGACTCGGTGCGAGCCCCCGCATACAACACCATCTCGGCGATCTCACGATTACCTTTCAGCGCAGCCCAGTGCAAAGCTGTGAAGCCATCGCCGTGACCAGCATTAACGTCTGCTCCAGCTCGCAAGAGTTCGCGGGTTCTGCCGGCATCATTCTCACGTGCCGCATCTGCGACCATGGTCGCCGAGAACGGCGCATCCGTGCCCACAACCGGCGGCGCGTTGGTCTCGAGCGGGCCGCTGCCTTCACTGGACCGACCAGCGAACGAGGCGCCTGCCAGCAGTGTCGTGGCAAGTGCAACCAGGGCATGTGAGGAGCGAAAGCGGCGGCTCCATAGCCGTCCTACACCAGTTCCATCAGCACTGGGTCGATGAGTACTCTCTCGGGCAACCACCCGCTCCGTGCAAACCCGACCTACCGCGTCCACGATCCGACTCATGCCTAGCCCTCCATTGACTACCTTGGCTACTGCTGACGCTTGGCTACTGCTGACAACCTTGGCTATCGCCCTCAGACCGAGAGCACGCCGCTGCTATCGCCGAACGAACCCACCTCTTCGAGCCCCAACTTGTGCATCAGGTCCAGCATTGCGTTGGCCATCGGGGTGCCGTCATCTGCCTTGATGTGTTGGTTGCCTTGAAGGGTCCCGTTCGCACCGCCTGCCACGATCAGCGGGCAGCGCTTGTGGTTGTGCAGGTTCGAATCACCCATGGGAGAGCCATAGATGACCATGGTCTTGTCCAACAGCGATGCTTCGCCATCGGCAGCCTGGTCGAGCTTCTCGAACAGATACGGAAGCATGCCAACGTGATAGCGATTGATCTTGGAGAAGTCCATCACCCGGTCTTCTTTGCCGCCGTGGTGCGAGGCGGGATGGAACGGTGCGTTGACCCCGCTGTCCGGATAGACCCGTGCGGATCCGTCACGCCCCATCTTGAAGGAGAAGACACGAGTGGTGTCTGACTGGAATGCCAACACCTGAAGATCGAACATCAGCTTGACGTGTTCCTCGAAGGAGTCCGGTACACCGATCGGCGCCTCCGGCATCGCTCGGCCCTCGCCGGACGTGTTGTGACCCTCGATCCGTTGAATGCGTCGCTCGACCTCGCGAACGTTGTCGAGGTAGTTGTCGAGTCGACGTCGATCAGAAGCGCCCAGATCGGCCTTGAGCCGCGACACTTCCCCGGTAATCCAGTCGAGAATGCTGCGATCAGTACGGAGCCGAGCGGCCCGCTCAGCAGCGCTGCCGCCCGCGCCAAATAACTGATCAAACACAACCCGCGGATCGCGCATCATCGGCAGTGGCTGACTCTCGGATGCCCAAGAGATGGTGTCGGTGTAAACACACGCATACCCATAGGCACAGCCACCGGCTTGATCGACATTCTCAATGCAAAGCTGCATTGACGGGATCGGCGTGTCCTGGCCGAACCTGTCGGCATACATCTGATCCAGAGACTTGCCGACTCGAACGTCCGAGCCCTCGGTTTGATACGGATGAGCTTGGGTGAGGAAGGTGGCACTCGACCTGAAGTGGTCGCCACCAACTTCCCTTGCGGTGAACGCTTCCGCATTGCGAACGTCGGTATTGCTGACGATATTCAGCATGTGGCGCCAAGGCTCCAACGGACTCAAGCTGCTCTTGCTCAGGTCGAACTCTGAACCTGTATTTTCAGGAGCCCATAGATGCTGCTTAGCGCCCCATTCATTCGATCCCGCAGCGCCATGGACCATCTCGATACAGATCAAACGAGTCGGGTCTGCGACGGCGCTGGCGTCTGCTGTGACACTGGCCAGGGCGCGCATCGGCGTCATCGCGTCAAGGAGCGGAACGGTCATCCCGACCCCGAGGCCTCGGAGGACAGTTCGGCGTGAGAGGTGTCTGTTCGTGAGGTACATCGGGGGTTCCTTGGACGGGCTGACTCGATGGGTGAACCGAAATACGAGTTTTGAAGATCCTACGCCAAATCACGACTTCCTGCTGCGGCAAACATCAGACTGCGCTGCGGCTATTGCGTGTATATAGGACTGATTTAGTCCCATATAGTCCGAGATGTCGGCCCACCCCGGCATCGACCTCCCTATTGACACGACAACCGCAGGCCCTTTTTGGTGTACTGCTTGGAGTTCATCTCGTGCTAGCACGGCTTACCGCCTTACTCATCTGCTTACCCGCGTTCTTCACAACTGTATCCCTAGGCCAAGCGCCCACAATCGAGCTTGGAGCAAGTTCAACCGAAACAGCTCAGAGCGAGGCCCAGCCGCCTGAGCCATCGAGCCAAGGCGCAGCACCGATCCGCACCGTCTTCGAGCGAGTCACCATCGTCGGTACCGATGAGGTCAGCTCGCTCCCCGGTTCGGCTCGAGCGCTCAAACTGGAGACGCTCGAAGAACAAGCGCACACTGACATTCAGCGCATTCTGATGCAGATCCCTGGTGTGGTGGTTCAAGAGGAAGACGGCCTCGGACTAAGGCCCAATATCGGACTCCGCGGCACTGGTGTCGAGCGCAGTTCAAAGATCACCCTGCTCGAGGACGGCGTGCTTATCGCCCCCGCCCCATACACGGCGCCGGCTGCCTACTACTTCCCAACCGCCGGACGCATGGAAACCGTGGAAGTCCGGACCGGCTCTGCATCCATCGAGCATGGCCCGTATACCACTGGCGGTGCCATCAACCTGGTCTCCCGATCGGTACCCAGCACCTTGGCTGGTGCCTTCAACTTGAAGCTTGGTCAGCACGACACCTCCTTGGTCCGGAGCCACATTGGCGATAGTGCACAGCGCGTTGGCTGGCTGATCGACGTTCTCCGCCACGAAACCTCTGGTTTCAAGGATCTAGATGGACCTTCAGATGGCACAGGAACCACCGTCGAGGATGCCACCGGCAAACTCCGTTTGAACAGCGCGAACGCCGCGCGACTCAGTCAACAGTTCGAACTCAAATTCGGCCGAACCGACCAGACCGGTCACGAGACCTATCTAGGTTTGACTCAAGCTGATTTCGACCGAACACCGCTCCGAAGGTACTCCGGTTCCGCGCTCGACCTCATTTCCACCAAGCACCAACAGGGCCAGGGTCGTCATTTCATCCAGCTCGGAGGCGACGGCGATCTCATCACCACCATTTACCAGAACGACTTCGCTCGCGATTGGTTCAAGACGGAGAAGGTACTCGGGGTCTCCAACGGAGACATCCTCACCAGCCCAACCGCTCATCCCATCGAACTCGCCATCTTGCGCGGAGACATCAACAGCGTCGATGACGCGATTACCTTGCGGCACAACGATCGCGAGTATCAGTCTCGCGGCATTCAGTCCATGCTCACCTGGTACCCGTCGCTGGATGAGGCGCCGAAGGCCTTCGGTCGCCACCAGCTTCAGATCGGCCTGAGGTACCACGAGGACTTCGAGGATCGCCTGCAACACGAGGAGCTCTTTAGAACCCGCGATCGCACCCTGGAACGGACGACGCTAGGAGCGCCAGGAAGCCAGTCCAACCGCCTGTCGACCGCTGAGGCCACGTCCGCTTTCGCGCAGGACACCTTCCGGTTCAACCGCCTCACCATCAGGGCCGGGCTACGCGCCGAGAGCATCAGCTATGAGCGCTTCGACTTCAGCAAAGCAGATCCTGAACGCGTGTCAGGTCCGACTCGAGTGCGCGCGAATGCCGTCGACGTCTTGATTCCGGGCGTCGGCATCGACCTCGCCGTCACCGACAGATCGCAAGTGTTTCTGGGCGTCCATCGTGGATTCTCCCCTCCCGGCGCAGGGGCCAACAAGGCGACCCGAGAAGAAGAGAGCACCAGCTATGAGTTCGGCTATCGCCGCACCAATGGCAAATGGACCGGCGATGCCGTGCTGTTCGCCACTGACTACACCAACCTTCTAGGCCGAGAAACAATCTCTGGCGGGGGCTCCGGAATCGGCGAACTCTTCAACGGCGGCGAGGTCGACATCCGAGGCCTTGAGCTATCGGCTCGCACCATTCTTGCCGAGCAAGGATCCTGGCGATTCCCGTTGCGCTTTGCCTATACGCTCAGCGACGCTGAGTTCGATAGCGCCTTCAACACAAGCTTTGCCGATTGGGCACCCAGGGTCGAGATCGGCGACGAACTACCCTACCTCCCCGAACACCAAGTTCACGCTTCGATCGGGGTGCAGCACCAAGTGTTCTCGGTCTTCACCTCGGCATCCTGGACTAGCACCACCCGTTCGAACGCAGGACAAGGGCCGATTGCCGCCGACCAACGCATCGGCTCCCGTCTGTTGGTCGACATCACGGCCAGGTGGCGATTTAGCAAGCGTTGGTCGGTCTTCGCCCAAGGGCGCAACCTGTTGGACAAGACCTATGTCGCAGCGCGGCGCCCCTACGGTCTCCGCCCGGGCTTGCCTCGAACCCTCGCGGTCGGTGTCGATCTCGACTTCTAGAAGCTCGCTTCAAGAATGTCCGCGGTACTCTCTCGGCAGTCGGCCCCATCAGGCAAGGCGTCACCGACCCGAGCAAGACCCGAGCTTGGGAGGCCTTTCGGACAAAAGAGGCGCCCTCCAAGAACCAATCCTCACTCCATCATCGCCGATCCTAGTTCGCAACCTCATCTGACACAGCTTCTCTCGACGCACTCATCGCCGGTGCACTCAACGCCCTTAGCTTGAACGCAGGACTGTCGACAGTTGCTTCGATGAAAGCCGAAATCCGGTAACCCGCAGATTCCGCTTTGCGAACGATCGCGCGCACCGCAGGCATGTCCGCGTGATCCACGCGACGCCCAGTTGCGTAAGAGAGCAATGCTTCGGTGAACACTGTGACGAACACGTCCGACCGCTGGAGTAGTGCTTCGCGCAGGTCGCCGGGCCCCTGAAGATCCGAGCCGTCGTAAAGAGTGCCCAGCGCATTGATCGGTGATCCTTCGTCCCGCGTGCGCCATGCGCCGGTGACATCGAAGTTCTCGAGCGAGAGGCCAATCGGATCAATCATGTTGTGACACGAGGCACATGCAGGGTTCGCCCGATGCTCTTCCAACCGCTCACGCACGGTCAAAGGCCTTCCTTCTGCGGTTGTGGTGCCTTCATCGAGCTCAGGGATGTCTGGTGGCGGCGGTGGCGGTGGGCTGCCAAGCAACACTTCCATCACCCACTTGCCGCGCAACACCGGCGAGGTGCGATTGGCATGCGACGTCGAGGCGAGGATTGCCCCTTGCCCTAAGAGCCCGCGCCGATTCGGATCGGTGAGTGCCACCCGACGAAACTCAGAACCGCTCACCCCTTTAATCCCGTAGTGCTTAGCCAATCGCGCGTTGACGAAGGTGTAGTCGGCATCGAGCAGATCGAGGACGCTCTTGTCTTCGCGCACTATGTGCTCAAAGAAGGTCAGAGTTTCCTTCTTCATCGCTTCGGCAAGCCTGTGGTCATACATCGGGTAGGCCAACGCATCCGGATGGAGACGATCCAGGTCCTGGAGTCGTAGCCACTGCGAAGCGAAACGTGTCGCTAGTGCCTCGGCCCCTGGATGGGCCAACATCCGATCAACCTGTTCGCTCAGTATCTCACCAGACAGCTCGCCGGCGCTGGCGACCCGCAACAACTCTTGATCTGGGCCTCTGCCCCACAAGAAGAAGCTCAATCGGGAGGCTAGATCGAGGTCCTCGAGTTCATAGATGATGGCCTGTTCCAGGTCCCCAGCATCTCTGCTGCTGTCTACCGGATCCGGCACGCGTTCGAGTCGAAAGACAAAGTGGGGCGACGCGAGGATCGCCTGCAAAGCAGTCTGGATGCCTTGCTCGAACCCGCCTTCTGATGCGCCAACCTCAAAGAATCCCATCAGCGATCCCAGGTCCTCGTTGTCGAGCGGGCGACGGTAGGCCTGGGTTGCAAGCCGCTCGACGATGCGTTCAGCGCACGGCATTTCCTCTCGGGCGCTAGTCGGCCGGCACGAGAAGATACGTTGCCGGCTAGGCGTCTCAGCGAGGCCAGTGGCATTGAAGGGGCCGGTAACCGCTAGGTTACGCAGATGTGGTGCCGTGGTGACACCTTGCGCGTTCCCGATCTGGGTGTCTGCCAAGGTGTGTGCGATCTGTTGCAGTGCATCGTTCACCGGGCCTTCGTATTGCGCCAGAAAGGCAGCGGACAAGCGCCGTGTGCCCGCCTTGATGGTGACCCGCGCACTCTTCATTTCCATGCCTTCGGGATCGGACTCATCCATGCTGGGGTCGACATCAAGCAGGGCGACACGATGACCGTCGACTGAAAGCTCCAACTGTTCTCCCGCTGCTGTCGAGCCGAAGAGCTGGCCGGTTGGGGTGCTGTGCAAAAGAATCCGAAAGACGTACTCGCCAGTCGCGGGAAAGGTATGTAGCGTGGAAAGTCCTCCGCGCGTCCCCCACGGGGCACCCTCGACATGGCCCATCTGGGAAGCCGTGCGCGGCACCTTGTAGCTGATCTCACCAGCCCCGCCCTCGGGGTCGCCAATAGCCGCCCGACTGATCTTGCCCGCCGCTCGCAAGTAACTCTCCATCACCGTGGGAGACAGCGTTTGAACATCAGCAATGTTGTCGAAGCCCTGGCTGATCGTGTCCGGCGGCAGTAGAGCCTCCACGTCCACCGGCAAGGCCACCAGATCGCCAATCGATCGTTGGTACTCGGCACGGTTGAGTCGCTGGAAGGTGCGCTCTCCGGGAGCGGGGTTGGCCTCCGCAACAGCGTCCAGCCGTCCCTCGAGATAGGCGACCAGTTGATCGACATCAGACTGCTCGGGCCGCTTCATGGGCGGCGGCGGCATCATGCCAGTACGCAACTTGCGGATCATCTTCTCGGCGATCTCAGGTTCCCCTTCGGGATTCGAGAAATCGAACTGCTCAAGAGTCAAACCGCCGGTCATGGTGCGATCGCGATGGCACCGAACGCAGGTCCTACGCACGAACTGAGCGTGCGCATCGGCCACGTCGGTTGCGCCTGATACGGGCGCGTTCTCGGCTGCGGCCACTTGCCCTGGCACCGCACACAATAGTGCGCCGATCAGAACTGCGATTTTCATCAGCGGGAGCCCTCGCATGGTAATTCCTATCCTAGACCTAAGCAGCCGGTCTAGTGTTTCGTGCTGGCCGAGCGCATCATGGGTCTTGCCGGCCCAGCAGCTCTAGGACCGCGAGAGTCATCGCCTGCACTCCAGACTTGATCGAAGGCTCAGGCTCAACTCTAAAGAATGGTGAATGGTGCGACGGTATCGGCGGACCACCATCGGCAGCTGCATCCAAGTCAGCTTGAGATGTGCCGCCGACAGAGAAATACGTGCCTGGCACGCTGTGCTCGGTCTGTACAAAGTAGGCGAAGTCCTCGGCACCCATTCCCGACGGTTTCACGACATAGAGAATGTCCTCACCCATGCCACGAGTGATGGCATTGCGAACGCGCTCGGCAAGCGCGGTGTTGTTGATCGTCGTTGGAGTTGATTCGCTCAGACGCACGACACGCGGCAAGAGCACGTCCGGCAAGCCCGCCGCACGGCCGACACCGTCTGCAATCCGTTCGATCGCGGTCAGCAGCTTCTCACGGGTCTCTTCGTTGTTGGCTCTGACTGTCAGCTGCAGCTCGACTTTGTCGGAGATGATGTTGTGCTTGAAGCCGCCGTGAATCGCTCCCACCGTCACCACGCCGGGCTCGAGCGGATTGAGTTCGCGACTGACAATGCCCTGGAGTGCCACCACTATTTGCGCGGCGATGTAGACGGGATCCTTGCCTTTGTGAGGTGCGGCGCCATGCGTGCCAACCCCACGTACTGTGATGTCGATGCTGTCCGATGACGACGCCATCAGGCCCGGTGGAACATTGATCTTTCCCGCGGGATCACCCGCCGAGACGTGGAAGGCGAGCGCATAGTCCGGCACTCCGAAGCGATCGTAGAGGCCGTCTTCGAGCATCTCGCGCGCCCCACTGATGCGTTCTTCTGCGGGCTGGCCAATCAGCATTACCGTCCCACTCCAGCTGTCCTTCATGGCAGCTAGACGGCGGGCGGTACCAACCAACGAAGTGATGTGGACGTCGTGGCCACAGGCGTGCATCACCGGGACTTCTTTACCCGACAGATCGACCTGCCGGGCGGTGGACGAGTAAGACAACTCCGACTGCTCAGCGACCGGCAGGCCGTCCATATCCGCTCTAACCAAGACCGTAGGGCCCGGTCCGTTGCGCATCATGCCCACGATGCCGGTGCGTCCGATACCGGTGGTGACTTCGACCCCCGACTTGCGCAGCTCCTCGGCTAGGCGAGCGGCGGTACGCTCTTCACGAAACGACAACTCCGGATTCTCATGAAAGTGCACAAACAAATCGCCTAGCTCGCGCTCGTAGTCAGCAGCGATCGCGGCCTCGAGCGACTGTGCTCCAACACCGCCAGCAACCGCCAGCCCCACGACACCCATCACCAATACTCCAACCCATCGCAGACGGAGCTGGCCTCTTGCATCGATCATCAATCGAGTCTCCTTGTTGCGAGAGCCCTCAACGAAAGGGTCGTCGTCATTCCGTCAGCCGGTCAATCAACGCCGTGATTCGCTCGGCAATCAAGTGCTGATCTTTCCATGGAATGAAGTGGCCGCGCTTCCTAAGACGGTGAACATCGAGCGGCGCATTAGTGAGAACCCGTTCCATGAAGTCGACATTGGCAATCGGAACCAAACTGTCACCCCGACCGTGAACGATCACAAATGGCATCTTGAGGTCTCCCCACCGTGGCAGCATCGCCGCAAGCTCCTCGCGCAGGTCGATGATCTCAGCGTCCGCCAATCGCAGCGAATCGGGCAGCATCCACCGAATGATCCGCCAGCGGCCAAGCGCCTGGTACCAAGTCGTCTTCTCGAGCGCAGGATCGACAGAACCGGCCAAGATCACAAGACCCTCGACCAGTTCGGGAAAGTCCATCGCAGTCCGCACGATGATCGGTGCGCCTAGCGAATGACCTACCAACACGGCAGCTGAGTTGGGCCCAGCCCACTCCAAGCAGGCAGACACCGCGTCTGCCTGAACTGCGAGCGACGGCTCCACGCCGCCTGCTGCCGACCCACCCCAGACCAGACGGTCGATGCTCAGGAGGCGCGCCTGCGTTTGCAGTTGAGGAACCGCGAAAACGTCTGCTGCACCCGACCAGCCTCCGGGTGTTCCGTGAACAAACAGCACAACTGGCAAAGACAAATCTACTTGCTCGCCATCGGACGCTAGCCACTCAACAATCTTCACGGTCCGACCCGCGTGAGTCTCGATCAGATGCTCACGTAGGCCTGACGGCAGCTCGTCCGCCTCCGCTTCATCTGTAGACGCCACCATGGCCTGCGGAGGGTGCTCTGAACGCTCGGGTTGCGGGTGGCTCGAGCACGCAACGAGCATCAAAAGCATCAGCGCCAACAATGTCTCTTTCTTCAGCATCTGGCCTCTTCACAGTGAGTCCTACTCAAAGCATAAGCCTCGCAATCCAGCTACCGCTGGCACGCGCTGTACCGCAAGAGAATACTCGCTCGGCATGTCTGACGACGGACGGCGCATCGCCGCTTGAGCGCCGAAATGGCAACTGCTGCTTCGCGCCACTAGCCTCGCCTCAGCCATATTCACCATTGACAATCAAAACCGAGCCCCAGCTCGCCCCATACATCTCGCTCTCTGCTACCCTGCGCAGCTTCGACCCTGCCCCCCCAAAAGGATAGGCAACGAAGAGGCGGCTGCGCAACGCGAGTCTCCGCCCGATGAACTGATCGACGATGACGAAATCGGCCCAGCGCCATTTCCTCGCTGAACGATCCACCCTCGGAGCACATCTGTGCAACCGAGGCCCCATGAGCGCATCCACGTTAGCGCGGCAAGGGAGCTGATGTTGGGCTGTGCGCACGCTGCTCCCGTACCGCGGCTGAAACACCTACCTTCACCCGCAATCAGCGGAAAACCAAGGGCCGCACCGCCCTTAATCGCCGCCAATTGACAAGAGGATTGCCATTCGATGGTGCGCTCCATTTTCCATAGCTTTACCAAGAACCTACAAGTTGCCGACCTGCGCTGGATGCCCGAAGACGGCTTCTCCTTAGACCGTCTCCGCATCGAGCTGCTCTCAGGTCTCACCGTTACCCTTGCGCTGGTGCCCGAAGCGGTGGCCTTTGCATTTGTCGCGGGCGTCAATCCTCTGGTGGGCCTCTATGCCGCTTTCCTCGTCGGACTCATCACGGCACTGATCGGCGGGCGTCCCGGCATGATTTCGGGTGCTACTGGCGCGCTGGCGGTGGCAATGGTGGCACTGGTAGCGCAGCACGGAGTGGAATACCTCTTTGTCACCGTGGTGCTGATGGGGCTGCTGCAGGTTTTCGCCGGCGTCATGCGATGGGGCAAGTTCATTCGACTTGTGCCGCATCCCGTGATGCTTGGTTTTGTGAACGGCCTTGCCATAGTGATTTTCTTGGCGCAGATGAGCCAATTCAAAGTGCCGGGTACGATGGTTGACACTGGCCATGGCATGTCAGGCGGTGAATGGCTCAGCGGGCAACCGATGTTCTTGATGCTGACCCTCGTAGCGGCGACCATGGCCATCATCTGGGTCATGCCGCGCATCACCAAACAGATCCCCGCGCCTCTCGCAGGGATCGGTATCGTGGCAGCAGTCGTCATATTCACGGGCATGGACGTACCGCGCGTGGGTGACCTGGCCTCCATTCAAGGCGGGTTCCCGATGCCGCACATGCCATTCGGTGAAGGCTTGGGCCTCTACGGCACGGCGCTTGCGCCCTTCACCCTTGAGACTCTCTATATCGTTCTGCCGTATGCGGTGGTCCTCGCCGCGATCGGTCTGATCGAATCGCTGCTAACCCTTAACCTTGTTGGCGACATGACGAACAAGCGCGGCGGTGCCAGCCAGGAATGCGTGGCGCAGGGTATCGCCAACACGGCCACCGGATTCTTTGGCGGCATGGGCGGTTGCGCGATGATCGGCCAGTCAATGATCAATGTCAGATCTGGCGGTCGGACCCGGGTGGCAGGGATCGCCGCGGCGGTGTTCTTGCTGCTCTTTATCCTCGTCGGATCGTCAATTATTGAACTGATTCCGCTCGCTGCGCTGGTCGGAGTGATGTTCATGGTCGTGATCGGTACCTTCGCATGGAACTCGCTGACAATCCTGCGCAAAGTACCCCTGACCGACACCTTCGTGGTCCTGTTGGTGACGGTTGTCACGGTGTACAAAGACCTCGCGGTGGCAGTGGTTGTTGGCGTTGTCGTTTCGGCGCTGGCGTACGCCTGGAACAACGCGCGCCGGATCCACGCTCACACCGACGAGACACCTGAAGGCGCAAAGGTTTATCAGGTTCAGGGTCCTCTGTTTTTTGGGTCAGCCGAGGGGTTTGCCGAGCTCTTTGATGTGCACGGTGATCCGGTCCGTGTGATCGTTGATTTCGCTGACAGCCGTGTGGTCGACCAGTCCGCGCTGCAGGCGATTGAGGCAATCGCGGGCAAGTACGAGGCCGCAGGAAAGCGTATTGAGCTACGCCACCTCAGCCGCGACTGCCATCGGTTGCTGCAAAGAGCAGGACACCTGATGGTCGATAGCGATGACGATCCTGACTATGAACTGGCGGTCAACTACCAAGTCCGCACCGGGGTTCTGGGGGGCCATTAGCTCCTTGCTTCGCCCTGCAGCTTGAGCGACGGCTCCATCTCACCAGCAGTCGCACCGCCACCGACCTAGGCGATCTACAGCCTCTGTCTCTTCGGAACTATCGTACTCATCGTCCAAACATCGCAATCCAGCCATCCCTGGCATGCGCTCAACGCAAGAGAGAATGTCCTCTTAGAAAGCCATGACGACACAGAGCATCACCACTCCGGTAGCAGAGGTCCCCATCAACGAACCGTTGATTCGGCGCCTCCTCGAAGAACAACACCCGTCGTTCTCGAACCAGGCGCTGGTTCACGGCGCCGACGGCTGGGACAACTCCACCTGGCGCCTTGGCGAGCACCATGCAGTCCGCTTGCCTCGCCGGCACACCGCAGTCCAATGCCTCGAGAACGAACAAAGATGGCTGCCCATCGTCGGCTCGCAGCTGTCAATCGACACTCCGATACCGGTTGCAACGGGTCGACCCAACGATCGCTATCCTTGGCCCTGGAGCATCGTGCCGTGGTTCGACGCCTCGACCGCTGCCGAGCAACCCTTACCTTCGAGCAAAGCGGAACACCTGGCAAGCGTCCTACGAGAAATCCATCGTCCAGCGCCTGCCGACGCTCCCCCGAATCCGTATCGGGGCGTTCCTCTACAGGATCGTCGACTAGCCTTCGAGGAGCGCCTATGTCGGCTCGAGCGGCAGCTCGGTGACCAATTCCAAACGAGTGGACTCGACCCTGACCACCTACGCTCGCTCTTCTCTCGAGGAGAACAGTCGGCCTGGGAGCAGCCGCCGGTCTGGCTCCACGGGGATCTGCACCCCAAGAACATCCTGGTCGCGCACCGACAACTAGCGGCCTTGATCGACTGGGGTGACATTACAGCCGGCGACCCAGCAAGCGACCTCGCCTGCGTTTGGATGCTCTTCCCGCGCAAGGCACATGCCGCGTTCTGGCAGGCATACGGAGTGCAGGACAGCGATCGACTCAAGGAACGCTCTCGCGCCTGGGCGATTCTCTTCGGTCTCCTGTTTCTCTCGGTTGGCCTCAAAGATGATCCGGAGTTTGCTGCGATCGGCGCTCGCACTCTCGACCGCGCATCCTCGCCATCGAGACTCTAGGAGCAGCAGTGAAAGATCCCCATGGGTGCTCGCGCAAGGATCTACCGCTCCTGGCAAAGCGCAAGCGATGCACCCGAGCAAGCTCGAGCACAAGCACCCGAGCAAGCTCGAGCACAGGCACCTGAACGAGCTTGAGCACAGGCACCCGAGCACCTCAAGCACAAGCATCAATCAGCGCATACGACTACAATGGTCGTCTACCCACCTGACATCATTTGGAGACCACGATGACTCCGCTGCCTTTTGCCCACGGCCCGTATCTCGCCATTGAGATCGGAAACTATTTGCTGACCTTGATCTGCCTGGTCTGCGCGTGGCGCAGTTCGCGTACCTTGTTCGGCCTCATGATCGGTTCCACGTGCCTGGGGTACGTGATCGAGTCCTCACAGACGGTCAAGGTTCCGCCCCCCTACGAATACACCCAGGCCATCGTCAACCTGCCGGGCAACGTGCCGCTTGGCATCGTGATCAGCTGGGGAATGATCCTGTTCGCTATCTGGCACGCCATCGACAGTCTTGAGTTTGGCTGGCTGAGACATTCGCTCGCTGGCGGCCTGCTGGCGGTCAGCCTCGACTTTCTCAGCGATCCTGCATTCGTCTATCTCAACTTTTGGATCTGGAAGGAACCGACCCAGTACTTCGGCATCCCGTTTAGCAACTTTGTCGGCTGGTTTGTGATCGTCGCTGCCTTCTTTGCCTCACTCCGCTGCGCGTTTCACTTCTTTCCACCCGAGAAACGACCGGCATGGCAGGTTGTGTTACTCGCAGTGATCTCAATCGTCCCCACCTTCTTGAGCTTTGTTGGCCTAATGATCGCCTATGAGGCTCTGCTCGAAAAAGGCCCCGCTTGGCTCACCGAGCCCCGCCTGGTGACGATCTACATGCTTCCGGCCGCTGTCTATGTACTCGTCGGGTTCTTCCAGCGCAGGCACTCATTGAGTGGCCCGATCGTGACCTCAGCACTCGACCGCATGACCTTGGTGGTCCCCGGCTACTTGATTGCGTGCAGCTTGGCCACCTTCTACTTCACCAACATGCAAGCGACATATCCTGAGATCACCATCATCTACCCGATCGTGGCTGTGGTGGTCATGCTTGGCTTTGCTTGGCCCCTCGCTCATCGCGTGAACCGAACGCCCTAGCGGCCTCCTCGATCGCTAAACCGGTTCGACCACGCCGCGATCAAGCCACACAATCGCCGCGGTGACTGCCGTCTCCATCAGACCAGTCATCGCGGCCACAGCCTTGCGGTACGAGTTCAGTTGCGCCCGATAGTCATCCAAGCGTCCCGAAACAGCTCCCGTCTTCCAATCAACGATCTGGGCTGAGGTCACTACGCCGGCGGTGTTCTCCACCAGCAACACCCGATCGAGCACCCCTCGAACCAGCGTGGAATCGTCACTGCGACCGTCATCGATCAAAGTAAACGCGCGCTCGCGCCAGCAGCGCGCCTTCACCGCCTCAGGTTTTCGCAGCACCTCTCGGATGTCGTCAGTCCGCATCATGCGTTCGAAATCGCTTCGGATTCGCTCCAGCCACGCGACATCCTGGCCCGGCGCAATCTTCCGATTGACCCGATCGAGCACCGCCTGCTCGAGTACCGCCTCTCGCTTAGGTAGCCACTCAATCTCGGCCAGATAGGCGTGTAAGATCCTGCCCCGCAGAACCCCCAAGGACTGCTCCTGCAAGAGCGAGTCGAGGCGGTCTGAATCCAGAGGATCATTTGCGTGGCGATGCACACCGAACTGGCTCGGACTGACCCGTGATTGAGCCACTCGAGACGCGGCGCCCGATGCCCCAGGCGACTCCCCAACCGATTGCCCAGGCGATTCGGCAGACAGCTCCGCAGACCGTTCCGTAGACCGATGGCCATTACGCTCGGCAACCACCGCGCTCCGGACTGGCTTTGGGCGACCATCGTCCTGGTCCGTGAGACGACCGCTCTCGATCTCGCCCTCGATCGGCTGCCCAACTTCAAAGAGGACGGTGTTTCCGACACCCTTGCTTGCCATGGACTCTGCGTCGGACAGCGCACCGCGTAGGAAACCAGCAAGTGCGAAGTTCTCGATCGGCTTACGTTTGCCCGGAGCGGCAGACACCGGCTGGACGATCATGTGCAGTTCCGAACGCGCTCGCGTGAGGGCCACGTATGCGGCACCTAAGTCGTCGCGCATGCGACGCTCAATCTCTTGAGCGTGCGCCGCTCGCAACTGCGAATCACTGCGACGAGTCGGTCGGTTGCTCGCGCGAAACACCGCCGTTGGCGAGGCTATAGCGGTATCTCGCAGGGTCTCGACCAGCGGCCCATACAAGGCTCCCAACTGTGTCTCGAGTTCGCACAACACCACCACATCGAACTCAAGACCCTTCGCTTGATGAACCGTCATTACCCTGACCGCGGCCGGCGCAGGTTCGGTGACCGTCACCTGGGTGAGGAACCTCACCAACTCGCGCGGGCGACGATCAAGCATCTCCTGCTGATCGATCAACACCTCCAAAAGTTGCTGAACCCGCGCTCTCGATCGGGCACTCAAAGTCGGCGCCAGCATGCGACACCAACCGGCAAGGACAGCGCAGGCGCCGTCCTGAAGAATCTGATCTCTGACCTTCAACGACACCGAGCGCGCAGCAGCCTGCAGCTCGGCCTCCGCTTGCGGCAGCTGTCGAAGCTTTGGCGCCACCGCCAACAACTCGCCGAGCGAACTGCCAGCGCAATGCACCAAGGATGCCGTGTCAGAAGGAGACGCCGCTAGTCTGAACGCCGAGATCACGGCGGTGACGGCTGGATCATCGACAATCCTCCCCTGTCCCTCACCGCTGGCAACGACGCCCAACCTACGAAGAGCAAACAAGGTCTCGCTCACAACCCGGTTGCTCCGAGTGAGCACACCGATGCTGGCGCCCCCTCGACGCTCAACGATCTCTTGGATTCGTTCGGCCGCATAGCCGAGATGGCCGAGCGGCTGTTCTTCGCTCAGCGTTCCTTCCGAATCAAGCTCTACCTCATCGTCGGCATCGAACATGCCCTCCCAAGACAACGAGGTTCGCAGAACAACGTAACCAGCGTCGCCGAGCCGAGGAGCAGCAGCGCGATGGGGTTCGAAATCCTCAGCCCAGACCAACGCCGCCTTGCGCTTGGTGCCATTGTCTGCGGTGGTTTCCTTTAGGAACTGGTTACCCTCGACCGACGCGAAGACACGATTGACTGCGTCAAGAACCACAGGACTGGTCCTGTAACTCAGATCGAGTGGTTCAACCAAGGCCGCGCCGCTTTCGACCATTTCTGCTAGTTGCCCCTCGACCACACCAAACAGCTCCGGCCGGCCGCCCCGCCAACCGTAGATCGACTGCTTGGGATCGCCGACGCAGAACAGTGTCCGACTGCCATCTCCGTAAGCCAGCACCTCGTCGACCAGCAAGCGCAGGGCGCTCCACTGCACCGTCGATGTGTCTTGAAACTCGTCCAGCAGCACGTGCTCGATCTGCCCATCGAGCCGGTACGCTAGTGCCTGCTCGTGGTCACCCTCGAGCGCTGGCAGCTCACGAGCAATCAGGTCAGCCAGATCGCTAAATAGGACCACTCCCTCGCGCCTGCGAAGGCGACTGAACTCCTCGTGAAAGCACTGGAGTAGGCGGTGGGTCGCCACCGTCTGTTCGTGCAGATCACTCAGCAAGGCAGCACGCGCGTGGCGGATCAAAGGAACGTAGCGTGCAAACAAGACAGCTGGCAAGGCTTTGCTGTAGTACTGGCACGACTCCTCTCCCGCGAGCAATGCCCGATCGACCTTCTCACCGAGGCCGCTCTCCAGCAAAGATTTCCAGTCGCGCTCTTCGAGTAAGGCATCGCTTTGACGTAACCCCTTGATGACTCGCTTGCCCAACCGTAGCTCGGCAGCACTCCGGTTGGTCTCAAACTCGTCCCTCCACTCCGACCAGAACGCAGACAAGGCATCGACGAACCGTTCTTCGCCTAACAGGCCTTGTGGCACTTCGATCTGGGACCAGACGCGAAGGTCGGGAGACTCTCGATAGACCTCATAGAGTTCCAAGAAGACCCGGTCAACAGCCCAAGTCACCGATCGCTGCGCTTGTCCGCGGTATAGACGCATGGTCAGTGCGCTCAACGGCTCTTCACCGCCAGCGAGTCGATCAAGCGTGCTGCGGACCGCACGCTCCCGCAGGTTCTCAACCAGCGGATCGTTGAGCGCTACGATCTGTTGCATGCGCACGAGTCCGAGCTCGTAGCGAAAACCACTCACCAGTCGTCGGAAGAACGCGTCGAGTGTGCCGACCGACAGTTGCGGAAGATCGTCGACCAACTCGCCCAGCCACTTGCGGTAGTGCTCTTGATCCCTTGCCGCCTCCCGCTGGCCACCGCGTCCCAGATCGGAACTCAGTTCTAGCGCCTCAGTCGCGTTCAACGACGCTGCAGCAACCCGCATCAGGATCCGCTGCAAGATCTCGCCCGCAGCCTTGCGTGTGAAGGTCGTCGCCAGAACTCGCTTAGGCTCGGTACCAGCCGCCAGCAGCTTCAGGAACTGGACGGTGAGATTGTAGGTCTTGCCGGTGCCCGCATCTGCCTTGAGTAGTCGATGCTGAAGCTGTGGGGACCCAGGCGTCACGTCGTCGCCTCACCGTCTGAGTTGACGGCGGTATCTGCACCACCTCTGCCAGCTCTGCCAGCTCTGCCAGCTCCGCCCCCTCCGTCGTAGCCGGGGTTAACCTCGACAGCGGTCGTTCCAAGCAGCGGCAAGGTGTCTCCGGCCACCCACTCGAGGCCGTCTGCGAACTTGGGAGGCAGCGCAGGTGGCCAGAACACTGCTCGACGAATCGACCGCACGACTTCGCGAGCATCTTCAAGGGCGCCACCGAAGTCGTGCTCAGTCCAATCGCCGACACTTAAGCTCCGAGCTCTGAGCTTCTTCGACAACCGGACGAAGCCCGTCTCGATGGGTAGCTGCGCATCAAACAGTTCCGGATGCCTCCTGGCAAGTTCGCGATAGAGCGGCAGTTGGAAGTCCACCCAACGCTTGGTCCGGGTGGTTCCACCCTCTCCGTCGCCAGTGATCTCGGTCTTGATGCTGTTCTTGGGATCAGCGGGGCTATCGCTAGTCTTGTAGTCGAGCAGCCGAAGGCCTAGCTCAGGGTGGCGATCCACTCGATCGATCCGACCAACGATCTCTACCGGTTCTCCATCCACCTGGAGTTCGAAGCGCAGCTCCCGTTCGGCGAGCTCCTGCTCCATCCGCCAACCGGCCGCGTTGTTGAAGGCGTGCCATTTCGAGAATCGCTCGAACCGTCGACGCAGGTGTTCGATCTGAATCCGGGCTGGCGTAGGCAATGCCGGGCCGAACTCGCCCAGGAGCACTCGGTCGGTCAACACCGACAGGCAGTCGGCTATATGAGCAGCCTCCTCCAAGCGTGACTCGGGACGCGTCCCGAACTGACGCAGAACCTCGTGCACCAGGGTCCCGAACCGGCCAGGATCGAGTTCACTTCCCCATACCGGTGCAGGTCTCACTCGCAGAATGCGTCGCAGAAAGAAGCGATACGGGCATGCAAGGTAGGCCTTGAAATCGGTCACCCGAAGCCGACGGATTCTTGACTGAAACTCTGACGACGAGAGCAGTGCCTCACGGTCTGGCTCTCTTGGCGCAAAATTTCCCGAGTCCTCCGGGCCCACTGGGCTCCCCGGGCTCCCTGGGCTCATGTGAACTAGCCCACCCGTCAACCATAGTTGCGAACCCAGCTCATTCGATCTCTCCTCTGCCTCAGCTGCCTCAGCTGCCTGACCGAATGCGTTTGTTACTCGCGCCGCTAGCTCCGCACCCTCGCCCGTCAACAAGAGTCTCGACGGCAAGAGGGGTTCACCCAGTTCGGTTTGCTGGCAGCTGGACAGTAGAACCCGACGCCTGCTGTTTAGCAAAGCGGTCAACAGGAACGCGTCGCGCGCCAGCCTGGCTTGGTCACCGTTGAGGCCCAACACCGATCGAGTGGACTCCGGCAGCAACGGATCTGAGCCACCTCGAGCAGGAATCGATCCCTCGTTCAGATCCGTGACAATCACAACCGAAGAGTCGTCCAACGCCAATTCGAGCCAGCCGATCACCTCGAGCGTCTTCCCTTGCGCGCTTTTGTCTCCGGACAATCGTTCACCACGTTCGAAGAACAGCACCGAACAAGCGTCATCCAACCGCATCTCGGGCAAGTCCACCACGGTCGCACCGAGCGAACTAGCCTCCTGCAGAACCTCGACACAGCGCTCAAGCGCTCGGCGCACCAGAGCACGCTGCTCCAGCTCGTGAGCGGTTAGCGACGGGCCCTCTCCTACGTGTTCAAGGGGTCCTGTGTCGTCATGCGCCTCGGTATCGTCGAGCGCCCGCGAGTGGTCAAGGGCCGCTGTGCGGTCTAGGCCCTCCGGGTTCTCCAGTCCACCCGCGTCCTCAAGCGCCTCCCCCCCAGCATCGCCAACTCGCGCTCCGTCACGGGTGTCCCCCATCGAAGCGTGGTCTGGGGGCAGATAGAGCCGCCTCAAACCGATCAGGAGTCCCGATGCGCAGTCGTTCAACCGCATGGGGCGATCAGTCGCGTCAAACACGTCGAGAGCAGCATCGCTGATTGCAGCTAAGCTCTGATCCAGAGCCGCAGCGACGCCAGAAGAATCCTGCGAATCGGCGATGTGGGCTGGCTCGCCGCCGAGCCTCATCTCGATGGCTCGCTCTACCAAGCTCACCCAATCCCGGTTGGTCCAGGCGACCTTGAGTGACTGATCTTGCAAATGTCGCCCATCGATCTCTGCCACCGAGTTGTCTAGGCGGTGATCGACCCATCTGGCGATCACTGGAACCATCAGGGCGTCATAAAGACTGCGCAGATTGCGGTCACTTCCGAATCGAGACAGGCGCCTTAGAGCAAGGACCGGTTCGCACTGACGCAGGCGAACGCCGAAGGGCGAATGTCCCGGGATGCCTCGGGTCTTGAATGCTTCGAGCAGGCGCTGCGCTGACGTCTCTTCGCCGACGCCAACCGTGATCTCGCTCGGTGGAGTGGTCCGGTCGCGGAAGGCACCGCCATTGACGCCGCTGCTATCGCCACTATCGCCTCCGGTACGCCCCCAGCGCTCGATCGTGCTCAAGACCGAGGCCACCTGATCAGCTGGTCGCTGCACCACTGTCTGAGCCAACTGCTGCAAGCCATTCGAGTTCGACGTCTGTCGCATCGCCTCCACCAGTGGCCCCGACCGGGTGGACCAGCGTGCCGCAAGCGGCGTGCCCCACCGATCGAACCGCTCACACTCGCTCTTTGGCGCGTTAACCAGAACCTCGACCCCGCACCCAGCCCCCAGCTGCAGAACGCGGCGAAACAGCACCGAGAACTCGGCGAGACCGACCAGAACCACCCGCCGCGGCGATGCCAAATCCACGCTCGACTGACGTCGCAAGGCCTCCATCCGTCCGCTCGAACGGGTGGTGCCACCTGCACTCAACAGGTCTGCCACCAGCCACCGATCGACCTGAGCCAACGCACTCCAACGGGCGCTCTCGTCGTCCAACTGATCAAGATGTTGCTGAAGACGCGTACGCGCTGCACCGATGCCGATACCCAGGGTACCGAGTTCATTGCGCACGGCCTCTAGGCGCTGGGCAAGCTCTAACCAAGCCACCAGATCCTCAGCGTCCGGCAACTCTCCCAAGGCTTCCTCGACGGTGAAGCGTCGCTCGGCCCGCTGAGCTGATCGTCGTAGCGCATCAGCGAGCAGCGCTCGGCTCGGCGCATCCGCCAACACCAGCTGACCCGGATCCAAGAATCGTTCTGGTAGAGAACCTGGCGTGGTGATCTCCGGCAGCGACATTGCGAGTCGCCCGCGGCTCCGTGCTGCCTTCACCAGGTGCTCGAGTAACTTGCGCCCCGAACGTCGGCCGGGCACCACAATCAGTACATCGGCAAACCCGAACTCCGCACCTGAGTCCAGGGCATGCTCGAACAGCCATTCTGTAGCACTCCGAACCAACGGCTCGCCCCAGCCTAGAAAATGCCGCCGTGGAACCCATTCTGAACTGCTGTCGTCGGTGCCTGCGCCAATCTCGCCTTCGAGCCAGATCGGAGCGGGCGATTCTTCAGCGCTGAGTGTTTCAGCAGCTTCCGGGTTTTCAACAGATGCCCGCTCATCTAGATCAGCGGCCTCCTCGGCACTGGTTGTTGTGTCCTGACCTGCGGCAGCGTTTTCGACCGGTTCAGCGACAGTCGACCACAGCGAACCTTGAGCTGGAGGTTCCTCGCTGCGCTTAGCCATCGACGTTCCTGTTGCCGCGGGGCCCACGCAACCCTTTGACAACATCCTCCGCTCCGTAGCGTTTGATCCCCAGGGTGAGCTTCATCAGACGACCCAGCTCTCCAGTTGGAAACTCCTCACGCTCAAACCAAAGGAGGTACTCTTCCGGTAAGTCGATCAAAGCACGGCCGCTGTACCGACCAAACGGCATCCGGTAGCGCAGCAATGATTCAAGGTCGTCAGCCTCAAATCCCAGATCGAGAGGGAGTCCGTGCGCTCGACCGAAACCGACACCATGGTCCGGTAGTTGGAGGCCCGGCTGATGAAGAGCCCCGCTGACGTCGGCTGAGCTGCTTCCCACGCCGTCGTGAGTGCCGTCAGGTGTTCCCTGCCGATCAGCCTCGCCTGCACCCGTTCTTTCGGCCGCCACTAACACCTCCATGGCCCATTAGTTCATCGTCTCGTTCCAAGCGAGCAGCCTAACCGGCGTCAGCATTCTGGGCTGAAGAATCTGGATCTGAGCTGCCTATCGGAGTTGCTTGCTTCACGAGCGGGGGCCATCTCCACCTTCGCGGACACCTCCACCGGCACCTGCATCACCAGCCTCACCGACCACCGACGGCGCCTTGCGCCGTGCGATCTGGCCGGTCGCACGACGCACCGCATCGAATCCGTAGCGCTGGCGAATTGCATCCACCGACCGAATGAGCGCAGAATCGTGCTCGAACAATGCGAGTTGCTGCTCGGCTCGCACGAGATTTGTGAAAGAGACTCCAAGCAGCCTGATCGGCATCGGTCGATCTCGCGCGAGATCGTAGAGTTCCTTGATCAGTGGGTAGACCTCAAACTCCGACGCGGTCGGCAGGATCGTGCGCGATCGCGACAACGTCTTGAAGTTCGAGTATCGAAGCTTCAACGAAATCGTGCGGGCCAAGACGCCGCGCCTGCGAGCACGCCAGCAAACTCGCTCGCACAAGTGGCACAGCTGTGACTCCACAATCAATGGATCCGACACATCTTCACGGAAGGTGCGTTCATTAGAAATACTGCGCACCGTGTCACCAGTTGCGTCGTGCTCGCGAAACGCGGGTTGATCGCGACTAATGTCTGAAGAACCACGGCCTTGGGAACCCTCAAGCACCTGAGTAGCCCACGCGCCGAAGACCCGCCGCAGTTCGTCGATCGACGCCTCAGCGATCTGGCCAAGCCGATCAATACCGAGTCCCTTGAGCTTTTCCGCCGCTACGGGCCCGATGCCGGGCAACTTTCTCACCGGCAGCGGGGCAAGCGTCTTCGCCTCGGTTCCAGCGGAGACCAGCAAGACCCCGGCGGGCTTCGCCAATCCGCTCGCGACCTTGGCCATCGATCTGCTGGTCGCAATCCCCACCGAGGCGGGCAAGCCGAGTTCATCGCTGATCGCGGCTCGCATTTCGCGAACGGTTCGCAGAACCGTCGCGTCGGCGCCGAAATCTCCGCGGCGGCGATACATGCGCTCACAGCCGCTGAAGTCGATAAACATCTCGTCGATGCTCGCAGCCTGAACCACCGGCGAATAGCGATCCACGATGGCCCGCACCTGCTTTGAATACTCACCGTAGGTCTCGCTGCGCACCGGCAGAAAGATGGCGTCTGGCACGCGCTTGCCAGCCTCGGTGAGCGACATGCCAGAGTGCACTCCGTACTCGCGCACTTCGTAGCTGCAAGCAGTGACAACTCCGCGCGACCCAGGCTTCCCTCCAACAACCACCGGTTTGCCAATCAAAGAGGGATCGAACAGCCGCTCAACCGAAACAAAGAAGGTGTCTAGGTCGAGGCAGCAGATCCGGGGGGCGTGCAACATGAGGGCGACAACTCTAGTCGTTCGCGTCCCGCATCCCTAACACCAGACCCCTAATGCCAGATCCCCAACTGGGCCTTGAGTTTCAGTGCGTGCCTTCCCGCAACTCTTCAGTACTCAGACGGTCTGGTTCATCCTTGTCATCAAAGTCGTGATCATCCAACACTTCGCTCCGCGAGTAGGCAAGCGCCGCACGCACCACCTTGTTCAACTTGCCACCGAGGCGAACTATGGTCAGTTCCTCGTCCTCGAGCAACACCACCATCACATTCTTGAGCTTGTCGCCTGATAGCCGGTAGACAACCCAACCCAGCTCTGCATCGGCGGAGAACCGGGCCATCGTCTGCCAACCATTGCGCCGGAACTTGGCCTGCAGACGGGTGGCGGCATCCCAATCGCTGTTTGTGAGGACGCTGCTCTCGCCAGCGCCGCTCAGATGCGCTTGGTACGTCGCAAACTCGACCTTTCTGACCCCGCGAAAGGCAGCAAACGCATCTTGATCCTCCTCATCCATCCCCCACTTAGCGATGCCCTTGACCATTCCTAGCGACATCCGGCCGAAGGTCATGCCGAACTGATGATCAAGTTCAACCTCGGGTAGGTCGCGGTCGAGCGCGCTAGCAAAGGAGTGCAAGCGTGGAGAGGTCGTCATACATCCACCCATCGCCAGAGCGGCAACAGCCAGAGCGACGGCGATCGATGTCGACACCGAGTACCGTGTGAGACTCATCGGCCGTCCTCCTCATCGTCTTCCTCGTTGTCAGGGTTGGCCACGGCGCTGAGATCGACATCTTGAAGCGGACCTATGTCGAGTTGACGGGCCAAGCGACCGATCTGGACCGGATCAAAATTGCCTACGATGTTTACCAAGCCAAAGCTGTCGTCATTCGAGAACGCGGCAAGCACGCCCTGAATGGCATCGCCATCTGTGCGCAGCAAGATGTGCAGGTTTTCCTCTTGGCGAATTGAAACGACCGCTTCCCACCCGTCGCTGCGCAGTTCCTTCACAGCGCTGCGAAGCTTAGCTAGCGCGTCTTCCGAACCAGGTGTTTCAAACACGTTGACCTTGATCAGGCTAAGCCCTCGCAGCAGTTCACCGAACTCGCCGTCTTCGTCTTCAACGGCTCCGGAGAGCATCTTGAGCAAGCCGCCGCCAAGGTTGATCTCGATCGTCAGGTCTTCAAGATGAAGGTCGCCGAATCGCTCGAATGCAACGAACCCTGGGTGATCTTCGACACCTTGAGCGAGCACAGGTACCGCGAACAGGAGGAGCAAGCAGGCAGTCGCAATCCCTCTCAGCATTCGAGCTCCGCCGACAGGCAAGTTCACGATCGCAAGAGCCTCTCGGCTAGGGTCGGCGGTTGATTTCATCTTGGTCATCGACATCCTTCTACTCGGTGTTCGAGCGCTGAAAAGTCACTTGTTCGAATCGTTGTGAATGCGCGCTATCTGGCGGACGCCCCTTCGACGGACAGAGCACCTCTGGACGCATCACCTCTGGACGCATCACTGCTGACTGCGTCACTGGCGCATGCATCACTGGCCATACTCCAGCTGGGAGTCATTGGAGATCTTGGAAAGGGCGCGCAGCGGTGGTGTCAGTACGTGCTCGGCAAGCACGTCGTCGCGGAGCACCAAGCCCGCCTTCTGCGTCAGCCCACCAAAGTATGCGAGCGCTAGGCGGAGATCTTGCTCCGCTCGAATCAACTCGTCTTGCGAGTAGGCCGCGATGTCATCCGGCTGAGGTCCCTCAAGTAGAGACATCCCGGCAAAGGCGAGTGCGCCAATTGCGAGAAGGACCGCTGCGGCACGCGCCCACACGAGGAGTCGCGAGCCGGATGCTGCTTCCTGTCGAGAGATCATCCCGCTCTCGCGAGCGGATTCGAACGGCAGCACCCGATCCGTGCTATCGGCACCTATGCCACGAAGAGTCGCAGTCACAACCTCAGAACGGCACACCACTGAAGGCAGAGCGCGTAGAGCCGCAGCCACAGATCGCGCCTGCTCTAGTTGTCTTTCGCAGTACTGACACTCCTCAAGATGGGCTTCAAAACGCACGAACTCGGTTCCTGTGAGCTCGCAGTCCACATATGCCTCGAAGTGCTCGCTAAGGCTCTGGTAGCTCTGGTCAATACACTGTGATCGGGTCGTGCCTGTGCCGTTGGTGTCGTTGGTGTCGTTGGTGTCGATTGTGTTAGCCATGTCCGCTCTCCGCGAGCGCAGCTCGCAACATCCGTCGTCCGCGATGCACGTGCGTCTTCACCGTATTGACCGGGATCTCCAGCGTTTGAGCGACGTCCGCATAGCTGTGTTCTTGAATCTCACGCAGAATCACCGCCGATCGATAGGGTTCCGGAAGGCGCGCCACAGCCTTTCGAATCACCTCTTGGAGCGATGCCGCCGCAGCGCTTGACTCAGGCCCCGGCTCGGTGGCCTCGACACGTTCAGCTGCAGTCTCATCGACCTCATCCACCATCACCCGGACGCGCCGAGTTCGACTCCGCAGGACGTCGAAGCTACGATTTCGAGTGACCCGGTTGAGCCAGCGTGGCATCACCTCCGCCTCAAGACTCTGCCAGTGCCGCCAGAAGCGGACGAGCACATCCTGAGTGACGTCCTCAGCTTCTTGGCGATTTCCAAGGTAGTAGTAGGCAAACGAATAGACCATGTCTTTGTGGTCGGCGACCACCTCATCGAAGTTACGCAGATCCCTGCTCCTCAAAGCTCTCTGCGGCCTCTAACGCCAGCGAGCACCAGAGAGTTTCGAGAAATCATACGAATTTCTGCCACGCCACACAGGCTAGCGCTCGCAAGCGCTGGTCGATCGCCTACCATTACGACACCTATGAAAGTGCAAACTGTCATTCGAGCGTCCGGTGCCCCGGCGCCCCTCTTAGCTCCTACTCAGTCCCTGACGAATCTGGCAGTACTCACGGTAGCGGCCCTCGCTCTTTTAGCTTCGGCTGCCATTGCCGCTCCTCAGCCCTCTGCAGATCTCGACGCACTACCGTTGCTTGCCGACGGGTGGGAGGTCTACTCCGGACCGGAGCCGTCGCCAGAAGGTCCGCTGGGGCTTTCGGAGTTGGCGCGGGGCGTGAACGGATGGTCCGACCTTCCAGCCACGCATAGTCAACGTCCGTTCCATGGCACGCGATGGTACCGAAACCAGTTCCATTGGACACCGCAGGTTCCAGGCGACGACCTCGCGCTGCTGATGGAACTACAGGGCTCTGCGCAAGTCTTCATCGACGGGCGACTGAGCAACAACCTGGGCCGGCTCGAATTGGCGACACCTGCTGGTGGCGCGACCGACTTCGGGAGCCGCTCACAGCTCGTCCGGGGCATCGAGCCAGGACAGCACGAGATCATCCTGCGTTACCGCCCTGACCACACTAGCTTTGCTTGGGTGGCGCCCTCAGCGGGCTTTAGGTTGCATCTGGGTGCGCCCGACCTGATAGCGCAGACGGCAGCCTCGGTCGCTAGCGCAGGTAGCCGCTTTCAAGCTCTGTTCGTTGGAGCGTTCCTGAGCCAGGCAATCCTTCACCTCCTGCTCTTCATCTATCTGCCTCGCTTCAAATCGAACGCTTGGTTCGCGCTCAACTCGGTACTCTCCGCGCTGCTTGTTGGGTTGTACTTTCAGCGCTCCTTGAGCGAGTCCCCCACCTTCCTCGGCACCTCTCAACAGATCTGGAATCTGCTTCTCTTGGCCACCATGGTGGTACTGCTACAAGTGATCTATGAGGTCTACGATCGGCAACGAGGCCGGGTCTTCTGGGGTCTGGCTGTGCTTGGCGGCGCCCTAGCCATCGGTGTGTCGACCCTTCGCAATGTCGACGCCTTTGGTCTCTTCTGGTGGTTCCATGTGCTGATCCTGGTCGAAGCACTAAGGGTGAACGGAATCGCAATCCGAAGCGGCTGGCGCGGCTCCTGGTTGATCGGCACCGGACTCGCTCTGCTCACTAGCACCCTGGTGTGGCAATACCTTTTGGTGGCCGGAGTTCTTCAGCAGCCATTTCGCCTCTTCCCGATTGCCTACATCGGCGTCGGGCTGTTTCTGTTTTCGGTTTCGGCATATCTAGCGCGCAAGTTCGCGCAGGCCGGCGAGACGCTCGCCGAACGGGCGGTGCAGATCGAGGAGCTGTCCGCAGAGAAGCTCGAACGCGAACTCGAGACGCGGTTGTTGGAAGCGGACAACGGCCGTAAGACAGCAGAGCTTGAGACCGCACGTGAGCTCCAGCTCTCGCTCTTGCCTCGGTCTCTGCCGGACCTTCCCCATCTCGAGATCGCGGTCTGCATGACCACCGCTACGGAAGTTGGTGGTGACTTCTATGACTTCCACACCAGCGACTCGGGCGCACTATCGGTCGCGATCGGTGACGCCGCCGGTCATGGAGCCGGAGCTGGCAGCATGGTGTCGCTGATGAAGGGGCTGTTTTCTAACTTCCGCGCCGGTCGCGACATCCGTCGCTTCTTCGCGCAGTCTAATGACGCGATTCGCTCGATGAAGTTGAGCGGCGCGAACACCGCAATGGCGATCGCGCATTTGGACCCCGACCGCTTGACCTACGGCGCCGCGGGCATCCCACCCGCCCTGGTCTACCGTGCCGCGACCAAAACTGTCGACGAGGTGTTAGTCGAAGGCATGCCACTAGGCTCCCTGGCCAACTACCCTTTCAAACAGCGGATCGTCGATATCGATCCCGGTGACATGGTGCTGTTGATGAGCGACGGGCTCGCCGAACTACCCGACGCCGCGGGCGAGTCGTTCGGCTACGACCGGGTACAAGAGGTCGTTGCGGTTGCCGCGTCCGGGTCGCCACAGGAACTGGTCGATCGCCTAATGGATGAAGCGAACAACTGGTTTGGCGCCCCTCCTTACCCTGACGACGTCACTCTAGTCGCCCTCAAGGTCCTCAGGCCATTCTCGGCAGATGACAATCTGGCGGCGCTCGAGAGCTTTCTCCCCATCGACTAGAGCGGGCCACCAACTCGCGCTGCTTGAGCTGAGGACTAGTGCGCTTCGGCCGCAGCCAGGAAGCCGCCGCGTCGAGCGACATCGATGCGCTTGCCAACAACCGTCTCATACGCTTCCGGCCTACAGGTCGCGACCAACACCTGGCAACTGCGCGCCGCTTCGTTGATGATCTCACTCATCACGATCGAGCGAGTGCTATCCGCGTTGACCAACCGATCGTCCAACACCACCAGTTGGCAGGTGTGTTGGCTAAGCACAACACCGAGAGCCAGGCGCAATAGAACAACCAGCTGCTCTCGTGCACCGTGGCTAAGGCTCGCAAACGGAAGCGACTCCTCATGACCGTCGAGTGCTACGCCTTGGGGCACCAAATCGGTATCGAAACTCACTCCCACTGCCCGGCCTTCGCTTAACCGCACCAACCAGCTTTCGACCAGTTGGCTCACGGGTTCGACCCATGAGTGCGACTGTGCCTCCCGCCGATGGCCGAACAAACGCCTGAGCACCGCGATTGCTTGCGCTCGACGGTGAACGGTCTCGAACCGTTGCTCAGCGGACGCTAGCCGGGTTTCAAGTTCTGCAATCTGTCGATCGAGGGACAAGGCGCCTGCCTCCTCGAGACGGGCCCGCCGATCAGTCCGCCGAGCAGCCAGCTGTTGATGTCGTTCTTCCGTTCTGGAAATCTTGATCTCGATGCGCTGCAGTTGCTTACGAGGCGTCTTCACCTCTGCAGCGAAGCGCTGGCGAAGCGCCGAGCTCTTCTGATCGAGTTCCTCGGCTTCGCGCAACGCCGTGGCTGCGGCCAGCTCGAAAGCTGCACGATCGACAAAGGCCTCGAGTTCGGACGCCAGTCGCTCGCGCAAAGCGCTGCGCTCGCTGTTGCCCGCTGCCGCGCTGGCCGACACCGCTGCCAAACGCTCATGGGCTTCTAGGCTCTTCTGTTGAGCCTCTTGCTCGGCCTCGCGCTCCTCGCGAATGGTGCGCTCCAACGATTGTGCCTTCTCCTGAAGTTCGGCCAGCTCATCCTGGGTACGCTGCTCTGCCCAGCCCTCCATTCCCGGAAGGACCGACTGCGGACAACGTTCACGGAGTTCTTGAAGCTCGGTCGCCGTCGCTGCTCGACGAGCAGTCAGATTCTCTTGATCCTCGCCTTCAGCGATCGCCGCCAACAAATCTTGAGCCCTTTCGAGCTCACGTTCCATCTGCACACTCCGTTCACGCAGTATCAAGAGTGCTGCCTCGTCGCTAGCTCCGAATCTTTCGAGCACCAGGCTGAGCTCAGCTCGACACGCCCTAGCTTCTACATCGAAGGCGGCAAGCCGCTCGTCTGCGCTGCGCAAGGTGAAAGAACCCACACCTTCGATGCCGACAACGGTTTCCTGCGCGATCACCAGCTCATTGTTTGCCGTATCAACCTCAGGCTCTGGATCAAAGGTCAGGGTGCCAGCCGGTAGCTCACTGGCCTGAACCCGCATTCCAGCTGCCCAAACCCGATCTCGCAGCACCGCCGCGCGCTCGCTCAGCGAACGAACGCGATCCCACGAGGCCTCATCAACGATCACTACGCTCGACAATCGGGCCTTTGCTTCGGCGACTTCCTTGCTCAACGTGCGGCGTCGTTCGAGCTGCTCGTCAAGTCGCTGGACGTCGATCTCGAGCTGCTCGATTCGTTGTTTCGCTTGAAGGTCGGCAATGCCCTGACGGACAGCTTCCAGCTTGGGCGAGAGCTCGTCTTCCCATGACCGCGCGTGTCTTTCAGCGCTACGTCGATGTTCGCGCACCGCGATCCGTAGGCGCGCCAGCGCTTCCTCGCCGTCGCGGAGTGTCTCGTCCAGCTCCTGGATCCGCTGATCGAGCACGGCGACCGACTGACGCCGGGCGCTTGTCTCGGCGCAACGTCGGCGAGCTGCCTCGGTCCGGCGCTCCAGGTCGTTCAGGCCGGCGGTGAGCTCAGGCTCAATCTGCAAGGACTCAGTCAGCTGCTTGCGCTGCGCTTCGCAGTCGGCGAGCAAGTCCACCAAAGACCGATCCTCTTGCTCGATCTGGCCCAGCTCCTCGCGATGGAGGGCAGCCCGATCGCGTTCAGAATTGCGCTGCTCGAGTTCTTGCTTGAGCGACTCGATGGTTGACGTCAGGATCGCGAGTTCACTCTTCGTCTTGATCCGACCGGTCGGGGTGAAGTGCCCGTCAAACAGGATGTTCACCCGTTCCTCGACCGCCTCTGCTTGAGCGGAACTGGAGGCTGCACTAAGCAAGGATCGAATTCCAGACGCCCGCGCTCTGTTTGGCTCGACCGACTCCGCACTGAAGCGATCCTTGAGATTGGTCTCAAGTGCGTCGTTCCACCGCCCGTTTGGAATGCCCTCCTCTCGCTGCAAGAACCAGAGCGCCTGCGCAAGCCCACGTTGCTCGGGCTTGAGCGTCCCACGGGTGGCGTCATCAGCACCAACCAGCGCACGCAAGAAACGATCGGCGGCGTCGCCTTCATGATCGAGCTGAAACTCTCCGTCCCGTTCGACGCGCACCTCGGCGGCCGCGTTGTCCAAGAACCGCTTGAGCGACGTATACCGGCGCTCACGACCCTCTCCGTCGTTGGCTCTGAATACCAGGCGAACTTCAGGCCCAAGACTGCTGCCCAAAGGGCGTACGGCGAGGATGTCCTTGCCCCGCGCCGTGTGTCGATCCAACAATCCGCGCCGCACCGCTTCGAGCACGCTCGACTTGCCGGACTCGTTCGGGCCCACCAGTAAGTTGGCGTGATCACCGAACGCGAAAGTATGACCGTCGCCGCGATAGGCGCGCCAGTTGCGCAAGCTGACCTGCTCAAGAATCATCGGCGTTTGCTCGCGCTCACGATGCAGTCTGCGAGGCCAACGTGCGTAGCTGCCACCGTGCTTCGATCAGCACAGCAGGATCGAGATCTGACAGATCGAGCAACGCGCCATCGAGCTCCCCACCCTCCAGCGCAGCCTTGAGCGGTGCATCGATCTCGTTCAAGGACCTGGGAAGATCGCTGGAACTAACCGAGAGTTCGGAGAGCCGCCAATCGAGATAGAGCAGGCGCTCTTGCCACTTCGTACGAAACGCTTCGACCGCATCCACGAAGGTCGCGTGCTCACCGAAATCCTCGACTGGGGCCAGAGTTCCGAGAAGGCTGGTTTGCATTTCTTGTCCGGACGCGCCGTTGCTGCCGTCAGCGCCGTCTGGCGCGTCTGCGACCGCGTCTTGGACCAGCTTCACTTGTAATCGCACCAACGCATGTTCAGCTGCCCCAAGTCCCAGGAGATCGGCTTCGAGTTCCGCTAGGTCGGTCAAGTCACGCAGCTCGACCTCGCTCTGTAGCCAGGCGCATTGTCCAACGCGGATCGGCTCGATCCGCGCCGTCGTAGCCCGAGAGTCATCGAGATGGACCAGCAACGCGAGCCCGGTCCTCCGCTCGCCGAACGACGTCGCTTCGGGGGTTCCGCTGTAGGCGGTGCAGCCCGAGAAGATCCGTTGGCCATGCCAATCACCCAGAGCAAGGTAGTCCAGCCCAGTCAGGGCAGCACGTGCTTGAGCGATCGGAAAGTTCTCGGCGACGTGCAAAGCGTCGAGCGAACCGTGGGCAAGCCCAATGCGTAGGCGCTGATCGTTCGCTGCGCGCACTGGGATGTCGTCGGTCGGATCAAGGCGGCTTTGCTTCTGTTGAATCGGGCAAGGGTAGATGGTGACCGCCACTTGATCTCGGGTCAAAAACTCAAGCGGCCCAGCGCTCGTGGCGAGAATCACATGCTCGTTGAGCGAAGACCATGCCGTACGATCCCACACTCCCCCAGTGACGAGCGGATCGTGGTTCCCGGGCAGCACCACCACGCGCGCAGGTGCAAAGCGGTTCAGCAGACCGACCACCCTAGCCACCGTCGCGTCGTCCGCGTCAATCGTGTCGAAGGTGTCGCCAGCGACCAGCACCAAGTCGACATCGTTCTCCTCAGCGATCTGTACCAACCGCTCAACAGCATTCCATCGAGCCGCCCGAACAGTGGAAGCCGCATCAGCGAGCTGCGCCGCGTGGAGATCAACATGCCAGTCTGAGGTGTGCAGAATCTTCATCTATCGATCGTGACCGGGCTTTGGTTGAAGCGGCGCTCTGAATGCAGCCGCGTTAGAACACCGTGCACGACCATAATAGCAGTGTTTTCAGTAAGTTACGGCGACTACCGTCTTGCCGAGAAGGTCGCGAATACCTCTGCACATCCTCTCGTCTTTTCATCAAGCCAGGGCGGTTGACCCATAGCGGTTCGCCGGGCGGTTCGTCTGGCGCCCTGCGAGCCAAGCCTACATTCGTATCAGTCTCTGACTTTCAATCAACGCAACGTCAACCGTCCGATGCTGATACAAGTCGCCGTCAACGAAGCCCAGCTTCCGGTAATACTCGCGAGTCCCAACCGAAGAGATCACAGCCACCGAGCGGCAACCGGTCTCAGAGGCAAGTTCCATCGCGCGCTCAATCAACCGTGTGCCCAGGCCGGCGTGCTGTGATTTGCCTGCCAGGCGACCTCCAAGCCCAACCACCTGGCCATAGACGTGCACCTCGCGAATGATCGCGCAGTCCTCTAGTTCCTGAGTGAGGGCTTCGGTGGCCCCCGACACCGATTCCTTCGGCAGTTGTAAGCGGAGGAATCCTGCGAGCCGGTCCGCGCGTTGATCCTCGGCCGAGGTGCTCCGACCAATGAACTGAAGAAAGACCTGTTGCGCGGACGCCGACTCGTACCATTGTTCATCCAGCACGAGACTCTCTGGAGCAAAAACGTCCTGGCCGATCTCACGGCTGCGAATGTCGCGCACCCGGATGCCCCGGCGAACGGTTTCTTGCTCAACCACTTGGCGAAAGTTGGTGACCTTGTTGCCAACAACGATGTCGGTCCCCGGAATGTCGCGGATCATGCGGGTCACCCTGCAGTAAGGCGGCATTCGCTCCAAGCAGCCCACCAACAGTTCGGCCAGCTCCTCCTCGGTGTACGGACGCCACCGACCATCCTGGTAGTAGGCCATCAACTCAGCGCTCTCGATCAAGGAGCACGGGTAGATCTTGAGTTCGTCCGGTCGAAAGTCAGGATCACTCCAAAGCCGTTCAAAGTCCTCTAGATCCGACTGCGGTGTCGCTCCATACAAGTTGGGCATCCAATGAGCGTGGATCTTGAAACCCGCCTGCCGCAACAGATCTACTGCGCGCCGCGTGGCTGCCACCGTGTGACCGCGATTGTTCTTGGCGAGCACATCGTCGCTGAGACTCTGGAAGCCGATCTGAACCTTGGTGGCACCCAGGCGCCTGATGCGAAGCACCTCTTGCGCATCGATGCGATCGGGACGGGTCTCCACTACAAGACCTACACACCTCACCGCTTCAATCTCATTCCTCAGCTGAACTGCCTCGAGCTCTTGCCAGGTCGCTGATTCTCCGTCGCTCAACGGAGCTGCTGTGTCGCGATTTCGTTCCAGTTCGACGAACTCCTTCACCACTCGGTTGTAGCGTCGATCCAACGTGGCCCCGTGGAGCGTTTCTTCGAGCGTTCGATAGTCGATATCGCAGGCTAGCTCGCCCAACTCGCGCTGACCGCTGGCATAGTCGTTCATGGCGTCGAAGCAACGCTTGATGAACCAGATCTGGTACTCCTCAGGATAGAACGACCAGGTGCCACCAAGAATGATCAGCTCGATCTTGTCGACCCGATGCCCAGTGTTATCAAACGACAGCAACCGCGACAGCATCTGTCGATAGGGATCGAACTGGTGCTCGGCCGCGCGCTGAGCGCCAGGTTCGTCTGAGAGGTAGCTCTTTGGCATGCGCACGTCACTGGGACAGAAGATGCACTTGCCCGGGCACGGAAATGGTTTGGTCAACACCGTCACCGGCGCCACCCCACTCTGGGTCCTGACCGGTTTCATGCGCACCTTAGCGAGGAAGGTCTCGTCGTCCGCGCTCCATTGCTGATCGGTCTTCAAAGCTCGGTAGCCCTGAATGAGCTGGCTCTTGGAGAAGAACCCGCTGCCGTCCTTGGGATAGCGGCGCAGAATCTCCTTCAACCGCGACGGCTCAAGGTCGTCGTGTTCAGCAATGGCTGCGAAGATGCAGTTTAGATCTTCTTCATAGCCCGTTGGATCGAAGGCGTATTGGCTCAAGTGGCGCGGATTCCGTGTGAGGTCTTTTATGCGCTCGCTCGGCGCAAGAGGAGTCTACGACGCCCTCCGCTTGACGCCCAATCCCTAACGCGCAAGCACGCGAAAGAAACCAACGCCAGGATTGTCAAAATCGACGCCCACCAACTGGTAGACACCTGGCGCCAACGCTTTGGTCTCAAGCGGGGCAAACCACAACGTAGCGTCGCCTACATCTCCCCGCCGCTCGAGTTCCAGAGCCGCGCTACTCCCTGAGGCCGCGGCTTGATAAGGCTGCGCCCGCACGGTAATCGTCTCCGCTCCCCCGCTCTGACCGGGGACCGCCTTGGCTTTGGCCATCGTCCACAGCATGACCCCGAGCTGCTCGCCTTGTTCGACTTCTGCAAACGGTAGCGGCACCAGTTCAGCGCCGCCCGGAGCCTTCAAGGGAAGGCTGACGGGATCGCCAGCGCGATCGTTGCCACGAACGATCAGCCGTTCCAATCCCGGCGGCAAGAAAAACGGCCCGACCATGCCACTATCGAAGCGCTGTTCGCGGGTCCATCGCTGAAGAGGAACCTTCAAGGCGGCGCCCGAAGTACCCAGTTCAACCGCTACGCGGATATCCGTCGCGGTGCTCACATCTTCGACCGACAGATCCAAGCGGCCCGCGAAGGTCAGGCCATCGGCAGGAGGACTTGCGATCGATGCCGCTTCAAGCGTCAGAGTTTGATCGAGAGCAACCTCCCCCGCTGGGCCGCCCTTCTCCACACCCGCCACAACCGCAAGTCGGGTCACCCCACTCGAATCTTCACCGGTGCCCTGAGCGACCCGGCGAAGCTGCGAGGCTGGTAGATGGACCGAGAGCCAAGCGGTCTCTGGATCGTTGAGGTCGGCAAATACGTGGGCGGTGAACTCGATGTTGCCCATTGCCGCGTCCGACTGCTTCCGAATCTGCTCGCGCGCATCAGCAATGCGCAGTTCTACCTCGTTCATGTCGCCGCGTTCTTTCGGGGAATAGAAGAAGTCTCGGTACTGCAGCCGGGCCGGTGCCTCGGCGTCCGCCAGGCGCACGTTGAAGGACTCCTTGCCCGCGGTTGGCGAGACCCCAGGGAGCAAGAATCGCAACACGTAGGTCACTGAAGTGGTCTCGAGGAACTCATCTACAGCTGGCACCGTGGAGTTGAGATATGCCTTGCCACCGGTGCCGCTCGCGAGGTACCAGAGCGTATTGCCGCCATCCGAGTAGTTGGGCGCGATCACCCCCGACGGACCGGTTGAACCAGGAGCGGCATCGACGCTGATCGAGTTGGTCGAGATGTCGTAGTCGACTGCCAACGCGTCACCAAATCCGGCTGCTTGGCCTTGCCCCTGGCCCAGCGCGTGAATCTGCCATCCACCGCGAACCAGCTGCCCAAATGCGTTGTCCATAGCCTTAGTCACCATTTGAGTGCCCTCCGTCGCTCCTTGGCCTGCGCCCATGACGATCGCCGACAGCGGCGGCCCCTGGGAGAACAACGCCGCAAGCTTTTGACCCTCAACGCCACTGAGCAGAGTCCCGAGATTGCCAAGCGCCTCGGCGTATTCCTGCGCATCGCGAAGCACGTTGAAGCCTGCGAGTTTCTCCCCGATGGCAAAGATCTCGGCGGCGCCTGGATCCTCCCGTGCTCCACTGTCGAAAGCGCGGGCGCCGGAGATCTCTCCTTGAACCGAAACGTTGGGTCTAGCGAACACGCCGATCGAGTCGAGCCCATCCCCAAATGCCACGGTCGCCGCCAGGCCATATTCGCTTGCCTGCCCATCTGCAGTACTCGGCGCCGTGGCCCGTAGCTGGTCGACAATGGCTCGCTGCCGCTTTGCCTTAGCGTCGGCGACAGCATCCACCAGATCCAGCCCCAGCGCCGTCCGCGCGCGGTCTGCGGTGAAGCCGGTGTACATGCGAGCGCCCAATCGACCGCCAAGAGCAGCGACCGCGACCCGATCTGACGGATGCAACGCCTCCGCCACCATGGTCCGTGCACTCTCGACACTGCGCGCAATCAAGCCACGCGACTGGTACTGAAAATCGAACAGCAGCAGCAATGCGCGCGCCATCTCAGGCTCCACCGGGGCCGCAGAGATCGGCTTCGCCGGCTCGCCGGTCTCGGGGTCTGCTCGTTGCACCGAAACATCCGCAACTTCAAAGCTGACAATGTCTTGGGTCTTACCGCGATAGGTGATCGTGAAGTCATCGCGGGTCAATCCCCGCACCGGTTCACCATCCCGAAACACCTGAACTGGGACCTCGACCTCAAAGACCGTTACTTCATCGGAGAAGGTCTCGTCTGCCTGCACCCTTTGTGCCTGCAGCGTCTGCGGGCCGATGAGCAGGGTGAACGCGAGTGCGGACAAGGCGGATAAAACAGATCTCACGGAGGGTTCGTCCATTGCATAAGTCCAAGAGGAATCGAGTCGAGTGATCGTCGATGGGGCTTTGGGGGGCAAGCGTCCATTGCAACAACAGACAGCCTACTGTGATTCCAGCTGCAACTGGTCACGACGGCTACCGCGGCAGTTGGGTACCATCCCACTGCACCAGAGCACAAGTCCACCCATTCTCCACACCGCAGGAAGAGCAACGCCCAATGAAAAGCACCCTCAGCGCGCCCAATCGAGCGATCGTCGCTATCGCACTCCTCGTCATCCTCACTGTCGTCCCGGCGGTCGCCTTCTCGCAAGCGCAGACTCATCGTCCCGATAGCTACGAATTCTGGCCGGGCACCACCTACGACAGTTCAATCCCAACTCCGGCCCAAGTTCTGGGGCATCCAATCGGCGAACGTGTCACGTCACACGGGGAGATCGCTCGCTACTTCGAAGCCTTGGTCAACGCTGCACCCGACCAGATCCAGACCGCCAAGATGGGCGCAACTTGGGAGGGTAGGGACATCTTCTACGCGGCAGTGGGCTCTGCCAAGAACATCGCACGCCTGCCCGAGATCCAAGCTGGTTACCAAGCTCTAGCTGATCCGCGCGCTACCGACCAAGCAACGGCTGATCGCTTGATCGCCGACCTCCCTGCCGTCATTTGGCTTGGCTACGGCGTTCATGGCAACGAGATCTCTTCTCCTGACGCGGCCATGCTCACCGCCTATCACCTCCTCGCCGCACGCGGCAGCTCCATGATCACAGGGATCCTCGACAACGTCATCGTGCTGATCGATCCATTGCAGAACCCCGACGGTCGCGACCGCTTCGTCAACCACTATCGCTCGACTGAAGGCTTGATCGCTGACTCCGACCGCATTTCCGCCGAGCACGACGAACCGTGGCCTGGGGGTCGCACCAATCACTACCTGTTCGATCTCAACCGCGATTGGTTCGCGCTGACGCAGCCAGAAACCCGCGGCCGGGTCGAAGCGCTACTCGAGTGGTACCCCTTGGTGTTCGTCGACCTGCATGAAATGGGCGGCGATTCCAGCTACTACTTCGCCCCCGAGGCCGTGCCCTACAACCCACACCTTGCGAAGCACCAACGCACCAACCTTGAGTTCTTCGGCAAGAACAACGCCAAGTGGTTCGACGAATTCGGCTTTGATTACTTCACCCGCGAGATCTTCGACGCTTTCTATCCGGGCTATGGCGCGAGCTGGCCGGCCTACTATGGCGCCATCGCCATGACCTATGAGCAGGCTTCAGCGCGCGGTCTGTCCTATCTTCGCGGCGACGGCAATGTGCTTCACTTTCGCGAAACAGTCAGGCATCACTTCGTCGCTTCGGTCGCGACTGCTGAAACCTCAGCGCGCGATCGCCAACGCCTACTCACTGACTTCTATGAGTATCGAAAGTCGGCGATTGCCGAAGGCAAGAGTGACGGCCCACGTCAGATCGCCTTGTCCTCTGCTGGCGACCCGACCCTGACCGATCGCCTCGCGGGGCTGCTTGCAGTCCAGGGTGTTGACCTGGTCAGGACCACAGCCGCGGCGCAAGGCTGCGGTTCAGGCTCACTCCCTGCAGGCAGCTATCTCATCGACATGGCCCAGCCAGCAAAGCGCTTTTTGCGCAACATGCTGGACGACCAGGTTTCGATGGATGACGAGTTCCTGGCCGAGCAAGAATCCCGCCGGGCGCGCAATTTGCGCGACCAGATCTACGACGTCACGGCATGGTCCTTGCCGCTCCAATTCGGAGTCGAAGCACGCCCTTGCTCCAAACTGATTGACGCGCAGGCAGTCGCGGTAGAGGCCAGCGATTTCGATCAGAACTTTGTCTACGCCGCCGCCTCCGACCTACCACGCGCCAAAGTTGCGTACCTAGTGCCGTGGGGCAGTCGTGGAGCGATCCGCCTGCTCTCCGGCGCTCTACAGCAAGGCCTAGACATCTTGAGTCCTGATCGCTCCTTCTTTCAACGCGCACCGGGATCGAACGAGGGCGATGGTCGCGAGTTCCCGGCTGGCACCCTAGTCCTGAAGACTCGAGACAATCCCGAAGATCTCCACGAGCGGATGGTGGCACTCGCTCAGAGCAGCGGCGCTGAGGTGCTTGCAGTCGACTCCAGCTGGGTCGAGTCTGGGATCAACTGGGGCAGCAACCAAACCGTCAAGCTGCGAGCTCCGCGCATCGCAATCGCGTGGGACTCCCCCACCAACGGCCTCTCAGCCGGAGCCACCCGCTACATCCTCGAGCGCCAGTTTGGGTATCCGGTTTCCATCATTCGAACCCAAACTTTGGCACGCTCAGACCTCAGCCGCTACAACGTACTGATCCTGCCCGACTCGCGCGGTGGTTATGGTCGTGTCCTGGGTGATCGCGGTCAGGAGAACATCCAAAACTGGGTTCGTGCGGGCGGCACCCTCGTTACTTTCGCTGGTGCTACCAACGACCTCGGAGAGAAAGGCCTAGACCTCCTCGCGGTCAGCACTCAGAAACCCGACGACATCGAGCGGCCAGGCTCGGTCATCGAAACCGAGGCCGAATACCTCGCCTCCGTTGTTCCGGAAGACGATCGGCTCGACAGCGTGGCAGGAGTCCTGCTGCGAGCAGAGCCCGACTTCGAACACTGGATGTCCGCGGGCTTAGCGTCCACGCTCAACATTCTCTACAGCGGCAGCAACGTCTATGAACCTCTGGACCTCACTCAGGGCAACAACGTTGTGCGCTTTGCAGCAGCCGACGAGCTGCTCGCGAGCGGCTATCTCTGGGCGGAGAACCGGACGCTGTTGGCGTTCAAGCCGGCAGTGATGCAGAGCCGGGCCGGTCGCGGGCAGGTCGTGGCGTTCGTAGCAGACCCCACTATTCGCGCCTATCTCGACGGGCTCAACGTGCTGATGGCAAACGCCATCTTTCGCGCACCGGCGCACGCTTCGCCAGTGCGGTGGTAGCGCCCGAGCGGGCGCGGAACCGGCACCCTCGCTGACAGAAAGTGTTGAGAACCCACGCAGTCGTCCCAGTCAAGGGCCTCGATCACGCTAAGACTCGGCTGGCATCAGTCCTGGATGCTGAGGCGCGCCGGCAGCTTGCGTCGCGGTTCGTCAACGACACACTGAGCAAACTCGGCGCTTCCTGCATCGAGCGTGTTCATGTGGTGACCGCCCATCGCGAGGTTGCAGATCGAGCGCGGCAGCTGGGTGCGCTGGTCGTGCATGAGCCGAGCGCCGTTGCCGGCGGCCCGCGAGAAGGGCATGCAACGCTCAACGCTGCGCTCGAAGCAGGACGCACAGCCGCAATCGATCACGGTGCAGAAGCGCTGCTGACCCTGCCGATCGATCTTTTGATGCTGCCAGCATTCGATCTCGATGCCGTGCTCGATCGGGTCGCCTCCCGCGACTTCCGTGGCATCGCCATCGAGACCGATGACCGGGGTGATGGCACTAACTTCCTGTTGCAATCACCCTGCAGCGCCCTGCCGTTTTGCTACGGCAAAGGAAGCCACGACGCTCACCGCAACCAGGCGAACTCACTTGGAGTCGAGGTCATCGCAATCAACGCCGTGCCCTTGCGCTACGACCTCGACCACCCGGAAGATCCGGAGAAACTCGCAAAAGCACTCGCGGACGGCGAGCCAACTTTGCTACATCACTTCCACACAGCCTGCGAGATCGGCACTGCGTTACCATTCCTACTAGACACCCCATGGGCGGAACCACTCCGCCAAGCCGCCCAACGCTAGGCCACTCTCAGGAGGACATTGTTCCTTTGCCCGCACCACGCCAACCGGACATCGCGTCGCAGTTCCTAACTGCTCGGCCCACCGAATCAGAGGCGCTGGCACTTGCCAGTTGCGACGACCTCGCGTCGCTACAAAACGCGGCGGCGTCTATCCGCGATGAGGGCTTTGGCCAGCTCGTGTCCTATTCGCGCAAGGTGTTCTTGCCACTGACTCACTTGTGTCGCGACATCTGTTCCTATTGCGTCTTCGCGCAGGCTCCGAAGCCAGGAGAGGCCGCCTACCTGACTCCAGAGCAGGTGGTCGCATCCGCACAGCGCGCAGAGACTCAAGGTTGCAAAGAGGCCCTCTTCACTTTAGGAGACAAGCCCGAAGAGCGTTGGCAGGCTGCTCGCGACGACCTCGCCCGTCTTGGACACAAGAGCACGCTCTCCTACCTCAAAGAGGCAGCCGAACTGGTCTTCAAAGAGACTGGCTTACTCCCGCACCTCAATCCCGGAATCTTGGCGGCAGCCGACTTCGAAGCACTCCGACCGGTGAGTGCGTCGATGGGGATCATGTTAGAGACCACCTCCGAGCGGCTTCTCGAGAAGGGTCAAGTGCACTACGGCTGCCCTGACAAGCATCCAGCGGTCCGTCTCGAAACCATCCGTCTGGCCGGTGTTCATCAGGTGCCCTTCACCTCCGGAATCCTGATCGGCATCGGGGAAACGCGTCGCGAACGGATCGAGGCCATGCTCGCCCTGAGACGACTCAACGATGAGTTTGGCCACATCCAAGAGATCATCGTCCAGAACTTCCGCGCGAAGCCTGAAACACGCATGGCTGGAGCCGAAGAGCCGGACCTCAATGATCTGTTGTGGACCATCGCGATCACGCGCATCGTTTTCGGACCGGAGATGAGTGTCCAGGTGCCGCCCAACCTTAGCGATCTGGCCTCCCTTGAGGCACTGATTGCTGCGGGCATCAACGATTGGGGTGGCGTGTCACCGGTGACCCCCGACTTCGTCAACCCAGAAGCACCGTGGCCACATCTCGAGACCCTAGGCCAAGAAACGTCGAACGCTGGCAAACACCTGCTCGAGCGGTTGACCATCTATCCGGACTACGCTCTCGATGGTGAGCGTTGGCTTGATCCCGCGATGCGTACGCCTGTACTCCAGCGCATCGACAGCCACGGATACCCGCGCACCGACGACTGGACCACCGGAGCCGTGCTCGAGCCGCCAGCACACGATCTTGCGCGTTTGGGCCTCAAGACGCAGCCCTCAGGTGCACTTCAGTTGGAGTCGGTCACCGGGATCCCCACGAGCTACGACCACGATGCGCCCGAACAAAGCGACCAAGCTCTCGATTCAAGGGAGTGTCCGAACTGGGTCGCTCTTGAGTCGTCGACGCTGCATCTCGCCGGTTCGAAACTTGCCAAGGTCCTTGAGCGCGCGACTGCAGGCGAGGAACTGACCGAGGCTCAGATCGAGCAACTCTTCGCCGTCCGTGGCGACGCCTTCACCGCAGTCTGCTCGGCCGCCGACCAACTGCGCCAAGCGGTCAACGGCGACACCGTGACCTACGCCGTCAACCGCAACATCAACTACACCAACCTGTGCTACTTCAAGTGCCAGTTCTGCGCCTTCTCCAAGGGCAAGATGTCCGAGAACTTGCGCGGCAAACCGTACGACCTGGCGCTACCCGAGATCGCACGTCGGACCCGCGAGGGATGGCAGCGGGGCGCCACCGAAGTCTGCATGCAAGGCGGAATCCACCCGGACTACACCGGCAACAACTACCTCGAGATCTGCCAGACCGTGAAGGCGGCAGTGCCGCAAATGCACATTCATGCGTTCTCACCGCTCGAAGTCTGGCAGGGCGCCGCAACCCTCGGCCTGTCCCTCGAAGAGTTTCTGCAGAAGCTCAAGCACGCAGGCCTAGGCACCCTACCTGGCACCGCCGCGGAGATCCTGGACGACGAAGTGCGCGAGGTGCTGTGCGCCGACAAGATCCGTACCGACCAGTGGCTCGAAGTCATGGAAACCGCACATAGCGTAGGCTTTCGCACCACCGCGACCATCATGTACGGCCATATCGAACGACCCGTTCATTGGGCTCGCCACTTGCTCCGCCTTCGTCGTTTACAAGCAAAGACGCGTGGCTTCACCGAGTTCGTACCACTGCCGTTTGTTGCCCTTGAAGCTCCGATCTATCTCAAGGGCATGGCTCGCGGCGGCCCAACCTTCCGCGAATCGGTGTTGATGCACGCGGTCGCCCGCTTGGTCTTGTTCCCGCACTTTAGGAACATTCAAGCATCGTGGGTCAAACTGGGACCGAAGGGTGTTGCAGCGTGCCTATCGGCAGGCGTGAACGACCTCGGTGGAACGCTGATGAACGAGTCGATCACCCGAGCCGCCGGAGCCGCCTGGGGCGAAGAACTCCCGCCAGACCAAATGGAGACCTTGATCCGCTCCGTAGGCAGGTTTCCAAAACAGCGCACCACGGTCTACGGGCAACCTTCCGCCGAACGCATCGCCGCCTCGTTCGCGGCCGGCCATCTTGAGGAGATCGTCAACACTCCTCCCAAGTCACGCCAAGCTAGCGGCAACCGACTGCTGCTTAGGCCTGGACTCGACGGTTAGCCTTTTCCCTTCCCTTGCAACGGAGAGATTTATGAACAGCACACCATTCGCGGAACTCGCCGACACATTTCACCAACGCGTGGAGCGCATCGTCTGGTGCAGCGCAGCCACCATCGATCGAAAGAACCGACCCCGTTCTCGCGTTCTGCATCCGGTCTGGGAGAAACCCACCACCGACGAACCTTTCGGCTGGATCCTCACCGGGCGGCGGTCCCACAAAGCCAAGCACCTCGCAGAGAACCCATTCATCTCGCTGTCCTACTGGGACCAGCAGCACGAACAGGTCTACGTCGATGCAAAGGTGTCTTGGCAGGACGACGACGCCGAGCGCGAGCGCATCTGGAATGAAGTCAAGTCGCGGCCGGCTCCTTATGGTTACGACCCGGCGATTATCTGGGCGGATGGCATAACTGACGACTTTGGTGTGCTGGAATTGCGGCCGTGGCGAGTGGAGCTCTATGCCATCAGCGACATGACGACTGGGGCCAGTGCGAAGGTGTGGCGGTCAGACGCTTAGGCGGCGGTGTGGTGGTTGCCGGTGGCGATGGCTCAGGTTGAGCGGAGTCGGGAACGGATTGCTCGGACTGGTGCGGCATGGTTGGGGTGGCGCGGTTGGGGCAGCGTCTTCGCTCCTTTCGGCGGATCGGGGATCCCCTTTGGGGGCACCGGCTGCGACCTTGTGCCGAGCGGGTAAGCGGGGTCTTGCCTGCCACTCAGTCGCCCGCAACGTGGTGTGCTTCTCGAAAAGTTTTGTTGAAGGGCTCCCTCGCGAGCTGCCCCCGTCGGGGACGCCCTCACCGCCTTCGTCGCTAGTGAGGCTGAGTCGGACGGCGTTTGCGATCGAAACATCTTGGAACGTTGTGGCAAAGAGGAACAGGGAGTCGTCGAGAGTGGAAAGTGGGAGGCTCCCGATCCCGCTCGACGCTTCGCGCCTCGAGGTCGCAACCCAGGAAGTTTTCACGGCCTTGAGCCGATCGCTCGCCAAGCAAGGTACCTCGCATCCCCAGAATGGGAGCTACGTTGCGATCGACACACAACATCGAACGCGACGCGCCAGACCTCTGAACACCCGCCAAACATCAACACTCCACGAGTTTGGCGCAGGCAACGAGCCGAGCGGCCGAAACACTTGGTCCGGGCTGCGTGGACGGGGTCTCACACCTTATGGCGCCGTTCACGCAGCCCAGGCCTCCATCCTCCACCTCCGGCGAACCCCACTCCCCCCTTGCCACCACGTTCCAGGATGCCACGATCGCAAACGCCGCTTGTCCCAGCTTCACTGGCGACGAAGGCGGTGAGGGCGTCCCCCGGAGTCGGCAGCTCGCGAGGGAGCCCTTCAAGACCGCGGATCGAGAAGCCAACCACGTTGCGGGCGACTGAGTGCGCAGGCGAGACCACGCTTGTCCGCTCAACTAAAGGTCGAAGCCGGTGCCTACGAGGGGGATCCCGATCCGCCGGAAGGAGCGAAGGCGCTTCTCGAACCGCGATTGCCCAGTGCGACGGCCGCATACCGCACACCTCACCTCACCCTCGCCTGCCTTCGTCTGCCACCAGCTGCGATCAACTACCGCCGCCCAACTCCGCTACCCTTGCAACCCACGCCAAGCCTCCCATCGACCGAACCACCCCACCAGGACCAGCCGTACAACCACCATGAGCCTATTCAAGTCCCTCTTCGGCCCCAAGCCCTTACCCAAAGACACCATCCCAGGCCTAACCCTCTACCACTTCACCACCTGCCCATTCTGCCTCAAAGTCCGCGCCAACCTCCGCCGCCTAGGCCTCTCAGTGGAGCACCGCAACATCCACCGAAGCCGAAAAGCCTTCAATGAACTGGTCCAAGGCGGCGGCAAGAAGCAGGTCCCCTGTCTACGGATCGAGAACGAATCGGACGAAGCAGCGACCTGGCTATACGAATCGGATGCCATCAACCGCTATCTGCAGGAACACTTCGCTTGAGCCAGCCACTCCCAGCGAGCTAAGCGGCCCCTCCTCACAATTGTCCTGAACGAGCACCACAGGATCGCGCCAGCCGGCCCTTTTCACACTTGGTCACGAGAAGTAGTACGGATCTCCTGGCGAACCATTTCTACGTCTCCCACTCGGGCGATTGAGTCGATCTCGACAAGGCTGCGAGTAGCCCGAGCAGAAGGCTCGTAGAACCGACCAAGCGACACGTGAGACTGGTAATCTCCCCCGCATTGAACACCTCGGTATTCGAGTCGAAGTTCAATCAGTCTCTCGCCACGACTCGCCTGCTTGCTCGGGCTAGCGGGCCCGACCTGAGTGGCGTTTCTAGCGAGCACATCAGGGGCTCGCATTCCCATACTTGCGCTTTGGGTCAAAGACCTCAACCGAACGAAATCGATGCATCAATGAAGATTGTCATGCTCACGCAGACCTATCCCCGGTACCCGGGAGATACGGCTGGCACGTTTATCCAGAGCATCGCCCAGGCGTTGGTCGCCGCGGGTGACACCGTGCATGTGATCCTGCCGTGGGATGCAGATCTCGACAAGATCGCAACCAGCGACGGTCTCACTGTCGAGTCGTTCCGCTACGCCAAGCGCGACGAGGATCATCTTCTGGGCTACTCCCGCACCATGGAGGCGGATGTGAATCTCAAGCGGCAGGCCTATCGGTTGGCGCCCGGCTATGCGTTGGCCGCCCGGAGGGCCCTCAAGCGCCACCTCAAGAGCGCGCGTCCAGATGTAGTCAACGCGCACTGGCTGGTGCCCAACGGCGTGGCTGCTGCTACCGCAACCAAAGGGCCACTGGTGATGAGCCTGCACGGCACCGATGTCTACATGGCGGAACGGCAGTGGTTGCGCCTACCAGTGCGTTTCGCTCTCGGCCGGACTGGGGCTCTCACCGGCTCAAGCCAGGACCTCGTGAACCGCACTCTCAAGATCCGTGAGACTGCGAACGCGCGCTTCATCCCCTACGGCGTGGACCCAGATCGCTTCGACGGCCAGTCGCCCGAAGCAGCAAAACTTCGCGAGCGCCTCGAAGTCGCTGACGGCCAGCTGATGATCCTGGCGGTCGGCAGGATGGTGCTCAAGAAGGGTTTCGACGTTCTCCTCAATGCCCTATCCAACGTACGTAGCGAGCGCTGGACAGCGGTGCTTGCAGGCGAAGGCGACTGCCTTGAGGACCTCAAAGCTCAAGCTGCACAGCTCGGCATTGGTGACCGCGTGCGTTTCCCCGGCGGAGTCCAGCACGACGAACTCAACGCCTACTACACAGCTGCGGACATTTTCACCATGCCTTCGGTCACGGATCCCGTGGGCAACGTTGACGGTCTACCCAACGTGGTCATGGAAGCGATGGCGTCTGCAACCGCGATTGTTGGTTCACGCATTGGCGGCATTCCCGAGGTCGTGCTCGACGGCGAGACCGGATTGCTCGCGCCCGAAAAGGACGCGGCCGCACTAACCGCAGCGTTCGAGCGTCTGCTCGAATCTGCCCAAGAGCGCAAAACCCTAGGAGCCAATGCACGAGCCAAAGTTTTGGCCGAGCTCACCTGGACTCACGTCGCTGCCCGCTATCGTCAGGCCTACGTCGATGCTGGCGCTCCGGCGTAGCTCGCACTCACTGATACCGCTTGCCCAAAGATCGCAGCAGCCACCACGTGAAGATCCAAATCGTCAGCAACACCTATCCCCCAGCTGACATCTCAGGTGTTGGTTCGCTGGCGCAGGAACTGCTCGAGGGCCTCGCTGATAGCGCAGACATCAAGGTTCTGACCCGAACTGCACCAGTAGGGAATGCTCGAGTGCTCGCCACCGGCGGCCTCAAAGTCTTGTTTCCCCTGCTCGCGGCTTGGCGCGCGAAGCTCGGCCGGGGCGCGGCTGATGTGATCCATGTCAACGAATCGGATGGCGTGGTGATCGCAGTCATGATCGCTATCCGTCGCCGGCTTGGTCTGAGCACTCCGCAGCTAGCGGCCACCTTTCAAGTCTCTTACCGCCGGGAGGCAGCGGAAGTAAGAACGGTGATGGCGGACGGCGTTCCTGTCTCCAGCCCGACCCGTTCGGAACGCATCTTTCGAACCATCCGCGCTCCCCTGCTGGAGCGCGCAGGCAAACTGACCGCCCAACTGGCGGATCGAGTGGTCGCATGCTCTCACTTCACCGCCGAAGAGCTTGAGGCCGATTATCGTGTGGCGCGCCACACCATCACGGTCATCGCCAACGGCATTCGGCTGGGCCCGGAGCCCATCGTTAAGACCGAGATACGGACCGAGCCACAGAACGAGGCACAGGGCGAGGCCCCAAACGGGACTCACGGAACTCAGGCCGAGGCTCCTCTACAGGCCTTGTACGTCGGTCGGCTGCGGACCCGCAAAGCTGTATGCGTACTACTCCAGACCCTCGGCCTACCGGCAGCAAAGAACGTGGAGCTCAGCGTGGTTGGAGACGGCGAGCAGGAGCATGCTCTTCTAGCGCAGGCTCGCAGTCAGAATCTCGAGCAGGTAACGTTTCTAGGCCGCCGCACACGCGAGCAGGTCGCGGCCCACTATCAAGACGCCGACGTCTTTGTTCTCCCGTCCACCTACGAAGGGTTTCCGGTAGCGATCCTCGAAGCGATGGCCGCCGGCCTGCCGATCATTGCCACCCGGGTCGCCGGCATTCCGGAGGCGTTCATCGACGGAGAGAGTGGAATCCTGGTCGATCCAGAAGACGCGACCGGTCTAGCAAACGCGCTCAACCGCCTAGCCAACGATCGAGACGCTTGCCGGGCCATGGGCGCAGCCGCTCGCCGCCACGTCACCGAGCACTTTTCGATCGAACGGATCGGCCAGCAGTACCTAACCCTCTGGCAGGAAATGGCCCTCTGAAGCCTCACTCGATCTAGCTCGGCAAGGCCGCCCTACAACATGGACTCGGCCACGACCTCCAACGCCTCGACCTGCGCCGAGCCGATCAACATCGCGCCAACGTGATTCTTTGTGCCCGCGTCTTTCCATGCTGCCAAGCGCTCAACGATCCGTTCTTTCGGGCCCACCAGATGCACGTCATCGACGAGCGCATCTGGCACCGCCATGGTGGCCTCGCCCTGTCGACCCGACAAGAACAGGTCCTGGATCTTGGCGGCATCTTCCTCGTAGCCCAGCTTGCATGCATAGTCGTTGTAGAAGTTCTTCGACTTAGCCCCCATTCCGCCAATATACAGAGCCAGCCCCGGCTTCACTGCATTACGACACTGTTCTAGGTCGTCGCCCATCACCATCTGCACAAATGGAGCGACCGTGAAGTCATCCAGCGACTTGCCATTGCCCGCAATCTTGAAGCCCTCTTCGAGAGACTGCTCAAAGATGTCGAAACGCTCGGGGTTCATCCACACAGGAAAGAAGCCGTCGGCCAACTCGCCGGCCAACCGAACACCGCCTGGGGTGATCGCGGCGGTGTAGAGCGGCATCGACTTGTCCTCGCGCAGAATGCTCTTGAGCGGCTTGCCCAATCCGGTTGCGCCAGGCCCTTGGTACGGCAGGTTGTAGTGAAACCCCTCGTGCGTCACCTTCGCGTCCCGAGCAAAAATCTTGCGACATATCTCTACATACTCGCGCATGCGCGATAGCGGCCGGGCATAGCTCTCTCCGTGCCATCCCTCCACCACCTGCGGCCCAGACGGACCAACTCCAAACAGAAAACGACCGCCCGACAGTTGGTTGAGCGTCATCGCAGTCATCGCCGCGCAAGCGGGTGAACGTCCCGGCGCTTGCATGATGGCGGTGCCAACTTTGATCTTTTCGGTCTGCGCCAAGATCCAAGCCGCTGGCGTCACGGCGTCTGAGCCGTAGGCCTCTGCTGTCCACACCGAGTCGAAGCCAATCGACTCAGCTTGCCGGATCAAGTCCATTGGCACCACAACGTTCTTGCCTGAGTATCCGAACAGCATTCCGAGCTTCATGGAAACGTCTCCCAAAAGAACAATGAATCTTTGCCGAGCATCCCTAAGGCCAACAGTAGGCCGATCTCGCTTTTTGTTGAAGCGCGGACTGTAGCAGCCAGTCCGTTGCAGATCCCGACTCGCTTGGGTCCACAGCAAACGTGGATCAAGGCGGCGCCTTCGGCAGCAGAGCTGCCAGACATTCAACCGAAGCTTCAACCTCACCAGCGGTCGCCTCCGGAACCAGGCAACGAGCGATGATGTGGGTCACCTTAAGTTGTTGAGCAAGGGTCGCGATCGCACGCTCGACCCATTCCCGGCTACCGACCAGCACCCGTTCTGCGAGCGGCGCTTCCAGCGACCGGCGGAGTGCAGGAGCAGCCGTCTTCTTCCAAGCATCATGCTCCACGGCCAGCCCCTCGCGCACCCGTTTGCAGACCCCCTCGTCATCGTTGATGAATACGGTGCGCATCAAGGGCCGGGTCCGCGGGCTTGGTAGTCCCAGATCATCAGCGGCACGTTCGAGCGCTGAGTAGTTCTCGGCGAGTTGCGCCGTGCACTCCAAAGGCGAGGCAAGATAGGGCATCTCTAGTCGCGCGGCCTGCTGAAGCGCCTTGGGTCCGAAGGCAGCCATCCACAGCGGCGGATGTGGGTCTTGTTCCGGCACCGGAAACATGCGCGGACCTTGGCTCGTGTCGGACCACTCACCGGACAAAAGCGGTTCGCCGGCCCAAGCCGCCTTCATGCGCTCTAGCGACTGCTCCAGTAGGGTGCGCTTCTTAGTTTCGTCGATCTCGAGCACATCGAACAAGGCACGCCGGAACCCGCGCCCTACTCCCAGGATCAGCCGCCCAGCAGACAATCGATCGAGCATGGCGATCTCTTCTGCTAGGAGAACCGGGTTGCGAACCGGCAACAGCAACGAGGTCGTGCCCAGCTTCAACCGCCCGGTCCGAGCGGCCGCATAGCTCAATAGCACCAGCGGCGCTGGTAAGGCCCCCGCAAAGAAGTGACTCTCTGGAACAAACAGCGAGTCGAACCCCAACTCTTCGGCTCGCACGGCCTGGTCGGCAAAACTTGCGTCGGGACCGGTGGCCGGAGGCTCCCGCCATGGCGTGAGCCCAATCTCGAGGTTCATTGGCTTTCCCGCACTTGCGAAGGCTGTTCGCAGCCCCTAGCTGGGCACTCGATGTTCAAACGTGAAACCGAATACCGCCCAGCTCAAAGCTTCGATCCTCGACCTCGAGCCCCTGAGCCTTGGCCGCCGCCAACACGGCTTCACCGTCATTGGGCGCGAACCAGAACCCGGACAGGCCTTCGCCGCGGTCGTCTTGAGCCTCGACAAACTCGAGGAAACCTGAGCCCTCACCCTCCCACTCGATCCGCCACGTCGAACCGTCATCTCCGGCAAGCAACGGTCGAGCACAGATCGCGGCCCAGCGTTCGGCCAGCGCTCTCGGCGTCGGGCTCTGCAGCGTCGCACCAAGCAGTTGCTTGACCCGCGCTGTGCGGTCGCTGTGACCCTCCCAATCTGGACCAGCCCACTGCCACGATTCTTTGGGTCGCGCCTCGTCCAAGGAGAGAATCGCACCGCCAGTGTCCTTCGGATGTAGATGGGTGCCATCGATCGCGTCGTGATCTGCTTTCCACACCACTCGCATGCCCAGGTCGTCAAAGCGTTGGCGAGCCGCAGCGGTGTGCGGAACCTGCACGATCACCATGTAGCCACCAGCACCACGACGCTCCATGTAGCGGCCAGCGGTCGTTCCCGCCTTAACAGGGGCAACGATCTCGAGGAAGGTGTCGCCAACGGGCAGCACGATGTTCGAAAGGCCAAAGTGGATGATGTTGGGGTCGTTGTAGCCATCTCCTAGGTCAAAGATCTCTTGGAGCTGGCTTGCAAGCGGCTCAATGGTCTCCGCTACAAGAACTAACTGGCGCAATCTCATATCCAAGTCTCCTGGTTACCAAGTCCGCAACGGGCTCGCTGCGGGTCTCGGGCAGTTCTCTCGCGAACTCCGAGCAACTGTCAGCCATCGGTATGTCACGCGATCGTATCTCGGCATCCGCCTTTGCCTTGGTCCGACCGACCAACAGGGCACGCCCGGCGGAACATTCCTTGCCTTGCGCTCGTACCACAGCAATGAACCGACGGACGATCTTCGCCTCGCTCTCGTTACTCGGAATCACTGTGCTCCTGGGCCTAGTTCCGCTGCTGGGCTGCAGCGAACCCGCCGTAGCGACTGCCGTTGCGGAAGTGACCATGGACGGCAGTTTTACCTGGACGCTGGGCGGCAACGATACGACCGCCATTGCAGCGACTTTGACCCCGAGCGGAGAAGATGACACCTGGAACGCTACCTTCACCTTCCGTTTCAACGGCAGCCGCCACAAGTGGCGAGGCGAACTGCGGGGCAACCTCGCTGCGGGCCCTTTCAGCGGCACCGTGAGTAGCGGTCGCGGGCGCAACACTCGCACCTGGCAGATCGTTGGGGAGGTTCACAACGGCGTCCTGGTTGCGACCCATGCTGAACAATCCAAACGAGGCGATCTCGAACACTCCGGAGAGTTGCGGCTTGAGGTCAGAGACTGACAAGCTGAATTGATTCCCCCTTTGAGGGTTCAACTCACCCCATAGGCCATCCAGACCCCAACTACCAAGAGACACACCATGCAGCGCATTCTGCTCGGAACGAAACGCCCACAACCCAAAGGCCGCGTGCTCAGTGTCGGCTTCTGCGTGACTGCAGTCCTGATGATGGGCGCGCTGCTAGTCGGAGCTAGCGCCCCCTCCGACGACATCGGCCAAGAGCTGATCAAGGCAACACAACAGGAAGACGTGGCAACGGTCAAGCGACTCCTTGAGGAGGGCGCCGACGTCAACGCCAAGTCGCGCTACGGTGCCACTCCGCTGTTCTTCGCTGCCGACAAGGGCAATCTCGAGCTGGTCAAACTGTTCCTAGAGAAGAAGCCCGACCTCGACGTAGTTGACACCTTCTACCAAGCGACGCCACTCACCTTCGCCTTGTCGAAAGTCGCGACCTCGCCCAAGCATCGGCAGGTCGTACTAGAGCTCTTGGCTCAAGGCTCTGGAGGAGCTGGCCAGGCACTGGGCTTCGCCAGCGCAACCGGTGACACCGATTTGGCGAAAGCGGCCCTCAAAGTCGAATCCATCGACGTCGCAGACCTCAAGACCGCTGAGTCCGCAGCTCGTAGCAACAACAACACCGAACTCGCTGAACTGATTAGTGCCCGGCTTCCGGATGAGCCGACGAGCTCGATCCAGTTGTCCCAGGAACAACTCGCACCGCATGTTGGCACCTACAAGAATGAGGATCTCGGCCTCGGAATCAAGGTCTTCGTCGCCGGCGATGCTCTCAAACTGCAAGTCGACGGACAACCGGCCGTAACCCTCGGCGCACAGACCGAAACCGACTTCAGTGTGATCGAAGTCGGCGGTATCGGCGTGCGCTTCACCGGCCGCGGCGGCGTCTCCGAGGGGTTTGTCCTCGACCAGAATGGTCAACACTATTTCGCTCGCGACGAAGGGCCCTCAGCTGCTGACGCCGAGGCGGCGGCGGAGGCACCCAAGGCGGCACCGCTGCCAACCGTTGAGCGGCAACCAGCCAAACCGTGGCCCTCGTTTCGCGGCACTGGCGCCTCGGGAATCGCCGACGGTCAAGATCCACCCACAACTTGGGACGGTGAGAGTGGCAAAAACGTCAAATGGAAAACTCCGATTCCCGGCATCGGCCTATCGAGCCCGATCATCTGGGGCGACCGTGTGTTCATCACCACTGCCATTTCGAGTTCTGGCGACACCACCTTTCGTACCGGCCTCTACGGTGACGTGGACGCAGTGACTGACGACTCAGAGCACACCTGGAAGGTCTATGCGCTGGATCGAACGACCGGCAAGATCGTTTGGGAGCGAGTTGCTTCGGTTGGGGTACCCAAGGTCAAGCGCCACACTAAATCGAGCCACGCAAACCCGACACCGGTGACCGACGGCAAGCACTTGGTCGCCCACTTCGGCTCCGAGGGCATCTTCACCTACGACTACGCAGGCAACCTGCTGTGGAAGAAGGAAGTAGGCAAGCTGGTGAGTGGCTGGTTCTACGACGCAAGTTACGAATGGGGATTCTCAAGCTCGCCCATTTTGCACAAGGGTCTGGTGATCGTGCAAACAGACATTCAAGAAGGCTCGTACATCGCGGCCTTCGAGGTTGCCACCGGCAAGTTGGCCTGGCACACCGAGCGTGACGAAATTCCCACCTGGGGCACTCCCACGATCTTGCCCAGCGACAAGGGCGATGAAGTTGTCACCAACGGCACCACGATTCGCGGCTACGACGCGTTGACCGGCAAGGAACTCTGGACCTTGGGACCGAACTCCGAGGTCACTGTGGGTACCCCGGTAGTCGATGGAGGCATCGCCTACGTCACCGGCGGCTATCCCCCAGTGCGACCGATCTACGCAATCCGGCCCGGCGGCCGAGGCGATATCTCGTTACCACAAGGCGAGAGTGAGAGCGAGCACATCGCTTGGAGCCAGAACCGAGGCGGCACCTACATCCCGTCGCCCACTGTGTATGGCGACCTGCTCTACATGACCCACAACGATGGTCGTCTGAGCGCACACAACGCTGCCACCGGCGAGCGGGTCTACCGAGCGCGCGTCGGCAAAGCAGAGAGCTTCAGTGGCTCTCCTGTAGCTGCTGACGGCAAGCTCTACTTCACTACCGAGGAAGGAAAAACGATTGTGGTGAGGTCTGGGCCGGTCTTCGAGAAAATCGCAGAGAACGAGCTCGGCGAGATCGTCATGACCACACCGGCGATCTCAGATGGCACCTTGTACCTGCGTGGTATGAATCACGTCTTTGCACTGGCTGAGGAATAGCGGCCCATCACTGGTCCCAAGGCCAAGTAGGCCTTCCAGAGCTTCGGTGTAAACCTCGAGTCGAACTTTGCCTTGAAGTGACCTGATCCGGTGACGACATCGGACAGGTCACGGATGGGTGAGTCGACGGATCGGTCATTTCTGGGCCATCACACAGTGTGGGCCAGCGTTCAATCTGGGCCATCGCTCAATCTGGACCTACGATGTCCGCAGCCTCACCGCGACCGCACCATGCCCAACACTGCCATTCATCTGGTTCTTCAGACAGCCGCTACGCCCCCGGTTTGGCGTAAGGCTCGCCCTTGGGCGCTGGAAACGGTGGTGCTTGGGGCCGCGCTTCCTGATGTGCCCTGGATCTTCCAGCGAGCGGTCCGACAGCTCTATCAGTTTGTGAGCCCCGAGCTCGGCCCTGACGGCGACCCTTGGCTCTATGCGATGCGGCTCTATTTTGGGGTACAGGGTTCCCTTTTCATTTGCCTGCTGCTCGCAGCTGCAGCAGCCTGCTGCATTCGATTCCCTGCTCGCAGTTTCGCATTACTGGCCTGGGGCAGCTTGGTTCACTTGCTGCTCGATTCCTTACAGATCAAATGGGCCAACGGGGTCTTGCTGCTGGCTCCATTCGACTGGACGCTGCGACGGTTCGACCTGGTCTGGCCTGAAAGCTTGGTTACCGACGTGCTAACGGTCGTGTCCTTGGTGTTGCTCCCACTGCTTGCGTGGCGAGCGCTCAAGTGCCCACCCCAAAACAGCCCGTTCTCACATCGACACCTAAGGCTTGCAGCCGCCTTCCTCGCCCTTTGGCTTGGCCTACCCTTGCTCTTCACTGACGCGCTGAGAAGCACCAACGCCTACTCAATCGCCGCCTTGACCGAGGCCCCTCAGGGACAGTTCGTTGAACTCGGAACGGCACGTGTCTTCGAACGTGCGGGCGAACTCTGGGTGCGCACCTCGAGCGAAGCCCAACTCAAGCTCCGCTTTGTCGAGGACGGCGATCTGCCCTCAGCTGAACCCTCTGTTGTGGAGGTGCTCGCCCTCGGTGTGCCCGCTATCGGTGTGCCCTCCCAAGGGGCAAGCGGCCAAAGGTTGAGCGGTCCCCTACTACCGGCTGCTGAAGCGCCGCCTGTTGAAGTATCTGCTGCCCAAGCCTCAAGCCAACTGGGCCCAGGCAAGGTATCGATTCGGGGTCACCTCTTGCCCAACTCAGGCAACTTGCCCAACTCAGGCAACGCGCGAGACGCTCAACCGGTCCTTCAGGTTGAAGCGTGGCACCAGCATCGCACCAGATCCCGCGAGATCTTCACCCTCTTGGGCCTTGGCTTCATCGGCCTCCTTCTTGTCACCCAGTGGCGCCGCGCCCATAATCACAAAAGCTTCGAGGATCTGGCCGCCGGCGACCCTCACGCCGAATGATCGGTTGAACTCGGCCGTACCCACGGTCTCTACCAACACCACCCACGGAGCTGGTGACCTATGTACTCCCAACGCCCCCGAATCAAAGTCGCCACAGAACCCACTGATTGGATACTTGAGATCCTATGGCTCGCCGCCTTGGCATGGCTGGTAGTTCCGGCACTCAACGCCTGGCCTTCGCTGCCGGAGCAGATCCCGGTTCACTTCGACGCAGCAGGTAACCCAGACTCCTGGGGCGGCCGCGGCACCTTATGGATACTCCAGCTCATCGGTCTCTTCACGTCGGGTGTGCTCTGGTTAGTTGCACGCTTCCCGCATCTCCACAACTTCCCATTCGAAATCACCGAAGGCAACGCGCCTTGGGCGTATTCGTGGAGTGTGCGCTTGCTTCGCGTCATGCGACTGCTGATCACCACGACATTCGCATTGGTCGTCAACGCAATCGTCCAGATCAGTCTCGGGCGCGAGCCGCTGCCAACCAGCCTATTCTTTGCAGCGATCGCGCTCACCGTTGTGATCCCGATAGTGACCGCGATCCTTGTATTCCGGAAGGGCCGGTCCACCGACTGATGCGTCGCGCGCTTGAGCCCGTGGGTGGTCACCGACGAGAGACACATTTGAGAAGGGAGGCCAGCAACGGCAAGCACCCGGCAGCAACGGCCACACCGAATGACATCCGAACGTTGTTGTAAGCGAGCGCCGAGACAGTCCTTCTGTAGGTTTCTAGCGCTACCCAGGTGCACGGGTTCGATACCCTGGAATAGACCCAATCGCTTCGAACCAATCAGCTCTTCACTACACCACTCGCTGGAGGACAGATGATGCGTCCAACCCGTGTAACCGGCCTGCTGCTACTGCTCCTACTCTCAAGCTCAATCGCCTACGGTCAGGAACTGCCGGCTGGTGTAGGCCATCGAACCGTCGACGTCTGGAGCGATGGCACCCGACTCTCCGGAGATCTGTACTTCCCTGAGGCCAAGAGCGATCGGTCGTCGCTCGCTGGAATCGTCTTGGCGCATGGCTGGGGCGGCACTCGCGGCCATCTGAACCAGGCCTACGCCCCGTTCCTTGCCGAAGCTGGGTTCGTCGCCTTGACTATTGACTACCGCGGTTGGGGTGACAGCGACAGTCGTTTGGTCCTGCAAGGCAAACAACCCGAACTCGACGCCAACGGTGAGGCAACAGTGCGCGTGAAAGCTGCCCGCGAGATCGTTGATCCATTCGATCAGACTGAGGACATCCAGAGCGCTGTGCGATGGTTGCGAGGCGAACCCGGGGTAGATCCCGATCGCATCGGTCTTTGGGGCAGCAGCTATTCGGGCGGGCACGCGGTTTGGGTCGCCGCACACGACTCCCGGATCAAAGCAACCGTGTCTCAGGTTGGCGCTCAGGACTCCTACAACAACTACCCCGAAGGTCGCGAAGCGGCTTACGCACGAGCCGTCTCGCGGGCTCGCGGGGAAATTCCACCGATCCCCGACCAACCTCCGCTACCCGGGCTGACTGGCACCGCCAACTTCGCACGCATGATCAACTACAGCCCGCGCGACGTCGCGCACAAAACCCGCGCCGCCACCCTCATCATCGACGCGGGTTCAGAAGAGCTATTCGACATCCAAGAGCACGGCAAGGCGGTCTACGCCATCGTCAAGAATCACGTACCTGCAAAGTACGTGGTGATCGAAGGTGCCAAGCACTACGATATCTACCGCGCCCATCGCCAGCATGCCCTCGACCTCGCGATCGAGTGGTACCGAAAGCACCTCTAAATCGCCTAAATCGCCCTCGCCGCCTGACTATCTCCGAGTTCACGCGACCCTTGGCGACGGCCCTCGATGACAATCCTGACGAAGAGGAAGACGGAGACGGAGACGGAGACGGAGACGCCTACCGCGCGAACGCCACCTTGCCGCCTAAGACAGTCACATCGACCACGACCGCGGGCAGCTCCTCGACTGGCAGCTCGAGAATGTCGCCGGACAGGACCACGATGTCAGCCAGCTTGCCAACCTCGATCGAGCCTTTGAGGTCCTCTTCGAAGGCCGCGTAGGCGTTGTTGATCGTGTAGCTGCGAAGTGCCTCCATACGGGTCATCGCCTGATCACCAAAGAACACCGAGCCATCGTTCGCGAAGCGCCCCACCGAAGCGTAGAAGCTCTGGATCGGATCGATGTTCTCCACCGGAACGTCAGTGCCATTGTTGATTCTGACGCCGGCATCGATCAACGCACGCCACAGGTAGGCGCCATTCTCAGCACGCTCTGCGCCCAGGCGCTTAAACACCCAGGGCGCATCTGAGATGCAGTGCACACCCTGCATCGAGGCTAGAACACCGAGTTCTGCGAAGCGCGGCACATCGTCCGGATGCAAATGTTGAGCGTGCTCGATGCGCCAACGCATGTCTCTCGGCCGATCGCCGAAGACCGACTCGTAGATATCGAGAACCTCCCGATTGGCGCGATCGCCGATCGCGTGCGTGTTCACCTGGAAGCCAAACTCAAGAGCGATCTCTGCCGTGCGCCAAACATCTTCGGTTGACTCGAGGTTCAAGCCCTTGCTGTCCATGTCTTCGTAGGGTTCAAGCAGCCACGCTCCATGAGCTCCCAAGGCACCATCAATCTGGCGCTTGATCGACCGTACCGCCAAGAAGTCGTTGCCTTCGGCCTCCGAACGGAGACTGGGAAGCTTCTCAGCCATTTCTTCGTTGCTGGCGTAGCGCACCATCGGATAGAGCCTGATCGGGAGCGCACCTTCTTGCTCGAGCTGCTGGAAGAAGGCGATGTCATCGAACGAGACACCGGCATCGTGAAAACTGGTGACACCGTTCTCCAAGGCCTCAGCCCCGGCCAGTTCCACCAGCCGCCGACGCGGGTCAACCGCCGACTCCTCGGGCTGACTGTCAACCTTGACCAGCCGCTGCGCTGTCTCGCGCAAGAGTCCTGTGGGCTCGCCCGATGCCTTGCGCACGATCTCGCCACCAAAGGGGTTCTCCGAGCTCCGGTTGATCTCAGACATTTCCATCGCTTTCGCGTTGACGAACGAGGCGTGACCACTCGCATGGCCCAAGCGCACCGGATTCTCCGGGCTCACCGCCGAGAGCGCGTCGTGAATCGGGTTGCCCTCGACAGCTCCTTCAGGAACGTTGGCCCACTTTTCTTGGTGCCAACCGCGACCATGAACCCACTGTCCTGGCTCTGCTTCAGTCACCGCTATTGCCACCTGGTCAACGATGTCTTGCCAGGTGTCTGCGGTGGTCAGATCCAGCACCGACAAAGCGTTACCAAGCCCCAAGAAGTGGCCATGCCCTTCGATGAAACCTGGTACGGCGAGACGTCCGTTGAGTTCTACGACCTCAGTGTCATCGCCGATGTACTCAGCGATTTCCTCAATGGTTCCGACCGCCAAAATCTCGGCACCACGAACCGCGACCGCCTCCGCTTCCGTACCCGCTTCATCGACGGTCACCACTCGGCCACCGGTGAGAACCAAGTCTGCCTGCTCCTCATCGACCTGCGGCGCGCAGGCGGTCAGTACCGCCAACAAGATTACCGCGAGATCGAATTGGGTCGAGCGAGTCGATCTGACGGTCTTCATGGAATTCAAAGTTCGAACTGGATGCTGCATGATTCGCCTCACTATGATCGGGGGATGAACTGACGGGCCTTACGTCTGCTGCAAACCTAAGTACCAAGGCCTGAAATGCGAAGGCCTGAACACCAAGAACTGACCTGAGTCTTGCGCGCTGCGAGGCGGCAAGGCTTCTCAAACATGTGCGTGCTCGACGCGCGCAGTCTTGGCTAAGGACTTGTCCTAGTCAGAAGACTATCGCTACCCTGCTCGCTGCGGCGACGATTGGAAGTCTCTGTTCCGCCACCCGCGAACCCGCCGAGCCCGCTCGCGTCGTCTCCAACCGCGCGCGCCCGATCGGCCGCGGTGGTCATCGTCTCCACGCTCTGTTCCCCAGCTTCACTCGGGCCAATCTCAATCGGCTCACCCAGAAACTTCGGTTCGGTGCCGAGAAGATAGGTATCGGCCACGGCAACCACCCGAGCAAAAGCCTCGCGCCAACGTAACCGGGCCGTCAGACCCCGCTCAACATCTGCAGCGTTGTAGGCCGAGGCGTCAACCCCAGACCGATCGGCCAGAAACAGCGCTCGCCGATTGTGGAACTCCTGGGAGACCACGATCAGCCGGTCCTGACCAAACACTTGCTTTGCTCGCACGATCGAGTCCAGCGTCCGGAAGCCCGCGTAGTCGGCAACAATCCGCTCTTCAGGAACCCCACGAGCGACCAATGCGTCGATCATCGCCTTGGGCTCGTTGTAGCTCAGGTCTCCGTTGTCCCCACTCACCAGCAGGTGCTGCACCTTGCCAGCATGAAACAACCTCGCAGCGGCCCGTACCCGGGCTTCAAAGTAGGCATTGGCGTGGCCCCCTGCAACCAGCGGAGGACACCCAAGGACCAGGGCCACCGGATACGCCGGTGCCAGAGCGAGGTTGTCGTAGAGCCTACCCTCTGCCGCAGTCCAGACCCAGTGCGAAGCCACCGCAGCAACCAGGCCGACCGACAAAGCGGCCAACACCGCGACTAGGACTGCAAACCGGCCTAGGCGCCCTCGTGCCCAGGTCGCCGGCACCTTGACGCTGCCGGTCACTGCAGTCCGCCAAACATGCGTCTACAGACCTGCCGCCGAGCAGCTCGGCTCTGGACCAAACGCTGAGAACCACGCCGGTTGTGACCAGTCCGAAGCGAAGCCGGAGAGATCGCCAAAGCCACCGGAGCCAATCGGCGAGCCATCCGGTGCGGTGGGTTGCCCAGTCGGCTGCTCAATGCTCGGATTCTCGAGGAACTGGCGAATCGAGCGAACCGCGGCGTTGCGGTGAGCACGCTCTTCGCGACTCACGTTGCTGTTCGCCTCTAGCCATTCGCCCAACTCGCTCACCACCAGCAAAGCCTGCGACCGGGCCTGGGCTGAGGCGCGATCGCTCGCGGCCAACTGTTGAAGATGATCGAGCACGACATCATCCACAACCCGATCGACCGCTCCGTGCATTCCATCCTCGCCCTCTCGTTTCCAGGTGGTGTCGACCATCCGATCGAGCACCATCAACAGCGACGGCTGTTGGCTATCGCGCGCGTGATTGACCACCAAGCGACTCGCACGCTGAGGCTCTAGCAGCATCGAAACGGCCATGCCAGAGGCCACTTCGGCCGCCGACAAGGGATCGAACGTCAAGCCAGTACGGGAGGGAAAATTCTCCCGGCCCTTGGCCAGCCCTTCGGCCTTGGGCGGCATGATCTCAAGCAAGGCTTCAGGCAGAACCAGATGGCTCGGGTTGATCGAGGCAAGCAAGCTATCCAACGCCGCCAACTGCTCGCTGGGTGCGATCAACGCGGTCGGCGTCTGCTCGTCACCGCGGTAGGCATAGGTGTAGTCCAGACCGCCGACTACCTTTGCCGCCCCTTCAATCTGGTATCGATGGAGCAAGTAGAGAGGCACCAGTGCATCCTCCAACATCGAGAGCGAGGTTCCAGGACGGATGTTGCGCTCACCAAAGCGGCCGAGGGCAACCTTGCGGATCTCCAGCAGCCGGTCCAACTCCGCCGGTGCAGACTCGCCGTTGTCCCAAAGATGTGCCGAAGGATGCGCTCCGCCGCGAGGACGCGCGTCGCGATCACTAATGAAATCAAGGCCTTGTGCCCGGGTCTCAACCAGGATGCGTTCAAGAGCAGCCGCTTCGTCCGTGTCCGGCGAAAAGTCTGAGTAACCCCACACCAGCGCTCGCTTGTCCCAATTGCCGATACCCACATCGTAGGCATCGCTCAGCACCACATTGCCACTGGTATCCAGTGTCGCAAGCGGATGGGGATAGTCCATGACCGATTCACGGCCGTTTCCACTGGCCGCAAAGTTGTGGGTCAAGCCGATGGTGTGGCCTACCTCATGGGCTGATAGTTGACGAAGCCGGGCCAACGCCATCTCTTGCATCGCAGTGGGCACTTCTCCATTCTCGCCATAAGGCGCAAGAAGCGCCTCAGCGATCAAGAAGTCTTGCCTCACGCGCAACGATCCAAGACTGACGTGCCCCTTGAGGATCTCGCCGGTGCGTGGATCAACGATTGAACTGCCGTACGACCAACCGCGGGTCGACCGGTGTACCCACTGAATGACGTTGTAGCGCACATCCAGCGGATCGGCATCAGCCGGCAACATCTCAACCCGAAAGCCGTCTTGAAATCCTGCGGCTGTATATGCCTGATTCCACCAGCGCGCGCCTTCGAGCAATGCACTCCGAATCGGTTCCGGCGTGCCCGAGTCGAGGTAGTAGACGATCGGTTCCTTAGCCGGGCTCATTGCCGCACGGGGATCGACCTTCTCCAACCGATGGCGTATGGCATAGCGCTGAATGATGTTCTCTGAGATCGGTTGCGAGTAGTCGAGAAACGAGGTCGGGATGAAACCCGAGCGCGAATCGAACCGCCGTGGCTGGTACGCGCCTTCACCTTTCAGTGGCGGCAGTTCAATGAACGAATGATGCTGGCGCACCGTGACCGAGCCAGGCGACGGCGTCACCGAGCGAATCCACCCACCTCGCGGCGAACCGGTGAAGGTGAGCGTGCCTTCAAGCTCAGTGTTCTTTGGAAACGACTTGATGCGATCGGGATAAAGAGCGCTGCGCGAGGCATCGAGTCGATAGCTGCCTTGATCCGAGCGCGCCAAGCGACCAATGACATTGTGAGCGTCACGGAGCACGAAATCGGTGCCGTCGACGATCACTTTCCCGCCTTCGCCTTCGTTTTCAGCGGCAACGGTAAAGCCCCAAAGAACGGATTGGGCAAAGGCCTCCTCTACCGAGCGGCGTTCCAGAGCGTCGTCGGTCTGGGCGCGGAATCGGTTGTTCTTCGCAACGAGCAGCACCTTCTTGCCGACTCGCTGGAACTCCACCACTTGCGTCTCACCGAGCTGTCCTCGATCGAGGCCGATGTCATTCGAGCCAATGCCTGCCGCCATCGACTCCACATAGAGCAACTCTTCATTGAAGCGGTCGATCTCTAGAAACACCCGACCCGCCTTGTCATCCCAGAGTAGCGGGACAAAGCCCTCCATCCGCTCTTTGCCCTCGGCGAACTGCTCCAGTCCGGACGCTCCGGACTCTTCGGATCTGGGAGCGGCTGAAGCGGTGGTCGCGGTGGGAGTGGTTGCCATTGCAGAAGCGCCCGTCGAAACACAACCGGAGGCGGCGCCACCAAGGACAAGCAAGACCAGAGTCAGGAGAACAGGGGTAAGAACGGAGGTAGCAGTTCGTCGCACGGGGTTTAGGATCCTCAACGTGAGTTTTCTTCAGGGGGCGGGTTGGACAATTTAGCACTCCGGATAGCGATCGGTGAAGCCACATCGAACGCTTCGGGCTAAGCCTCCGGGAACCAAGAGGAGGAGCGGCTACCCTGATTTGACAACACTCAACGGTTCACGGCCACTGAAGAAGCGGACCAGGTTCTCTACTGCGGCCGCGGCCATTCGCCTCCGAGTCGCAACGGTGGCACTTCCAATGTGTGGCAGCAGGACCACGTTCTCCAACTCCAGCAGTTCACCGCAAACACTGGGTTCATCTTCGAACACGTCTAAACCTGCCGCAAACAAGTCTCCCGAGGCAAGCGCGGCAGCTAGCGCTCGCTCGTCGACGACCTGTCCACGCGACGTATTGAGCAGAATGGCACTATTCTTCATCAACCCCAGGCGTCTGCGGTCAATCAAACGCCGGGTGTCCGGAGTCAACGGCACGTGCAAGGAGACCACGTCGGCCTCGGCCATCAGCTGATCGAGCTCCAACCGCTGTGCCGAGAGTTCCTCCTCCATCACCCTAGAGGCTGAACGGCTGGCGTAGACAACACCTATACCCAACGCGTTGGCGCGACGAGCAACCGCCCGGCCGATTCGCCCCGCACCAACAATTCCTAGGGTGCTGCCGGCAAGATCAAGACCTAGGAGCATCTGGGGCCCCCACGCGCTCCACTGCCCAGCTCTCACAAAGCGATCCGCCTCCGCGATCCGTCGGGATGCCGCAAACATGAGCGCGATCGTCAGCTCAGCGGTGGTCTCGGTCAGTACATCTGGGGTATTGCACACCACGACGCCGCGTTGACTAGCGGCCGCGATGTCGATGTTGTCGTAGCCGACTGCCATGTTCGACACGATCTCGAGACGGCGGGCGGCAGCGAACAGTTCCTCGTCGATCGACTCGCTGATCATGCTGAAGAGTCCCTGTGCGTCACCGACTGCGGCAAGGAGTTTCGAGCGATCAGCAGCGGCGCCTTCCGGCAAGACCACTACATCAAGCCCTGAGGTTTTAGTGAGTGTTTCTAGAGTCGAGGCCTCGAACGGGCGCGTGACCACGATCTTTTTGCCCGGCACCGCCCCACTAGGTTCACTCACGCGCCAGGATCTCAAGCAGATCGTCGCCGTATTGCTCAACCTTTTTTGGTCCCACCCCATGGGCCTGTTGTAGCGCTGATCGGCTCTTGGGACGCAACAGTGCAAGATCCTCGAGACTTCGATTGGCCAGCACCGTGTACGCCGGCTTCTTCTTGCGGCGACTCACCTCGGTGCGCCACGCCTTAAGCCGCTCGAACAACCTAGTCTCGGCGGGTCCCAAGGCAGGCCGTGGCGCCTCGTTCCCTCGCCCTGACTTTGCTTTTGATCCAGACGTTCTTCTGGTCTTACTGGACCGCTTCCGCTTCGGCTTGTCGACCAGCTCAATGTCGTTGAGCGCCTCTGTGCCGCCGCGAACAGCCCGGCGACCGTTGGTCGTGAGGCCAGCCCGTTGAAAGTGAATCGTCTTACCGTTCTTTTCAAACGAGGCTTCACTGATCGCCACCAATCTGACACGCGTCAGACCGCCGAGCAGCTCCTCGAAGGTATCGCGGTCTAGCCAGCCATGCAGGCCGCTGGTCTCCTTAAAGAGCCTGCCCGTTCCAGTGTCGCCGATCTTTGCCATCAGTGACAGGATCGACTCCATCGCAGCAACTTCGTCGTTAGTGACACCGCGGGTCGATGTCGCCAGCGTCCCGCCCGGCTGACACTGATCGCAGTGCCCACAAGCTTCGCCAGAATCGCGCTGGTCCCCGAAGTGCCCGACCAAGGACAGCATCCGGCAATCCCGGCCGCGGGCGAAACGCAGAATCTCGTCGAGCTGCTGCACCCGGTGTTCACGTTGCGCCTCATATAGCTTCTGCCAGGCCTTCTTGCCCTTGATCAACCAGTCGTCGCCATCGCGACGCACGATCTCGATCCCGCCGTAGAGCATCAAACGATCGACGGCGGTATTGAAGAGATCGTCATCGAAGCGCAGTTGATCACGCACTAGTGCCGCAGGCGTTGGATCCTCGGCGAGCTTGCGAACGACGGACTTGAGCACGTGGGTTTCTGGATAGTCGCGCTCTAAGAAAAACTCGTGCAGTTTGCGGTCGGCCCAGGAGTAGAGCAACACCGCACGGGACGGCTGGCCATCACGTCCAGCACGACCGATTTCCTGGTAGTAGCCCTCGAGGGTTGACGGCAGTGCCGCGTGCACAACCGTGCGCACGTCAGGCTTGTCGATGCCCATGCCAAACGCGATGGTGGCGACGATGACGTCTAAGTCTCCGCGCAGAAACTGTTCTTGCACACGATCGCGTCGAGTCACCGAAAGTCCCGCGTGGTAAGGGGCCGCCGACATCGATTGGCTCAAGTCGTCGGCCAGGGTTTCAGCATCGGCGCGCTTAGATGCGTAGACAATCGCCGGCCGGCGATCTGCACTTTCGAGTAGGTCGGCCAACGTGTCGCGTCGGGCCGACGGCAACATTTCGGCGACTTCGATACCGATGTTGTCGCGCCTGAACCCATAGATGTGTCGCGCAGCATCGTCTAGGCCGAGCTGAGTCACGATGTCGTCCTGCACGCGAGTGGTCGCAGTGGCGGTGAGCGCGATCACCGGAGTCGCCGCATTGTGGGCCTCTCGCAACTGCGGCAAACGGTCCTTGAGTAGTCGGTAGTCGGGCCTGAAGTCATGACCCCACTGGGAAATACAGTGCGCTTCATCCACCGCGACCAGGCTCAGTTGCGCGTCGCGGAGGCGGTTGATGAAGCCTGGAACACCCAGTCGTTCAGGAGCAATGAACAAGAAGTCGAGCTCGCCAGCCGCGAGCAACGCCAGCGTTTCTTGTTGCTCTGCGCGCTGGCGGCCGGAGTGGATGCGTTCTGCGTTCAATCCCAGTTCTTGCAGCTTCGGGACCTGATCTTCCATCAGCGCGATCAACGGCGAGATCACCAACGCCGTACCTCCGCGCGCGATCGCTGGAAGCTGGAAGCAAAGCGACTTACCGGCACCGGTGGGCATCACCAACAGCGAGTCACGACCGTCGATGACACCGCGGCAGACGTCTTCTTGAAAGGGACGAAACTCCCTATGACCGAACACCGACTCGAGAACCTCGGTGGCGCTCCGGCCCGACCATTTCCCAGCTTTAGCTCGCTTGACCGACTTCTTTTTCGAAGATCTCAAGGGTGCTTTCTTCGGTACCGGCGCGGCAGCGCGAGGTTGGCCAACTGCAACGGCCACCTGCTCATTCGCCGCGCCCTGCATCGACGGATCATCAAGCCAGTGGAGATCTGGCGCATCCTGCGAAGCGGCTTCTTGTGGTTCTTGCATCGGGCCGTCCCACAGCATGTCCGGTGTCGGCGCATCTTCGGGAGGGGCTGCTGAACCCATGGACCGCTTCGAGGCTGCACCCGGTTTGGCAGCAGGAGCTCGGCTGTTCCGTCTTGCCAGACCGTTGCGGGCGGCTGGGCTGTTCGGGTCGGCTTGCCCGGCTTGCCCAGCGCGTCCGGCGCGTCCGGCGCGTCCATCCAGCACTTCGGCGACTGTTTGCTCGACTGTGGTTCTGATCTCGCGATCGAAGGTCTTCCAGTCACCGGTGCCGTTCTCAATCGCGCGCAGTTGGGCCTCCCACTGACCAGTCAACTCCGGACTCTTAACCGTCGCTGGTACCAACGCAATCAGAGTCCGGCCCTTGGGCGTCGATCGTAGAGCCTTGCCGAGCCGTTCCAGGTACTCTCTGCGCAACAGCGTCTCAATCATGTCTGCGCGGGTTGCGGGTGTCCCCAGGCCACGCTCGCGCATTGCCGCCGACAACTCTTCGTCATCGATCAACTTGCCCGCAGTCTCCATCGCGGTGAGCAGCGTTGCTTCGGTATAGGGCTTAGGAGGCTTGGTCGCTTTCTTTTGAGCTTCTGAGCCGCGCAACTCGGCTACCGTTCCCTCTTCGAGGAACGCCGGCAAGGCGTTGGATTCGCCATCGCCCTTCTTCGGGCGCGACTTGCGTCGGCTGCCACCCTTGGTTCGGTCGTCGCCATAACCGACATCGAGCACCTTCCAGCCGTCTTGGGTGATGGTCTTGCCTTTGGACAAAAAGTCGAGATCACCAATCTCTTGCAGGGCGGCACTCACCGGCTCGACCGTAGTGATGACCTCGGTCTGAGACCACTGATGATCGGGCAGCCACATCGAGAGGAACCTGCGGCACACCAAATCGTAGAGTCTTTCTTCGTCCTGCGACAAGGAACTCTGCGACCTGGGCGTCGGCACGATGGCGTGATGATCGGTGACCTTGCCATCGGCGACAAAACGACCGCCGGGAGAATTGCCTAACCTTCGGGCGGCTTCGAGTCTCCCTGGGTAGCGCGGCGCAACCGCCTCGACAATGCTCGGCAGCGTAGGCACAAGGTCGGTACTCAAGTAGCGACTGTCGGTTCTCGGATAGGAGATCGCCTTGCGCTTCTCATAGAGATCCTGGGCGATGCCAAGCGTCTTCTTCGCACTCCAGCCCAGCAGTCGATTGGCATGACGCTGGAGCTCGGTCAGGTCATACAGACGCGGCGACGGCATATTACGAGGCTTGTGCTCGACCCGAGTAACAGTCCCCGTGCCAGCACCAGCACCTCGGTTCGCTGACATTGCTTCAAGCTCCGCAGCGATCAACAGCGCAACCTCAGCCTTCGGTTCTTTGCCTTCCTCGTCATGGAAGCGAAGATAGGGCACTCGCTGACTTGGCTTCTTTGATGGGTCATCCGCTGCTGACGCGCTGGTAGCTGAGCCACGGGCGCTGGACGCTGTCGCAGTTGGTGCTGCTGCAACCAACTTGCCCGCTCTGACCAAACGACCATCGTAGGTCGACTCGCTGAGCTGCTTGCCACGTTGCCCTGATTCCGATGTCGGTTTGTCATTCTGCGGCAGCGCACCAAACGTCGCCTGCACTTCGAGGTAGGCCTCAGGGACGAAGGTCTCGATCTCAATATCGCGCTTGACCACCAAGGCAAGCGTCGGCGTCTGCACCCGGCCAACCGTGTACAACTCGTTGTACTGCACAGTGCAAGCGCGGGATAGGTTCATGCCCACAAGCCAGTCCGCTCGACTACGACATCGAGCGGCATGCGCCAACGGCTCAAAATCAGCGCCCGGTCGCAAAGCATCAAAGCCGCGGACGATCGCATCTCGTGTCAAAGACGACACCCAAAGCCGCTTGATCGGCTTCTTGCAGCCGCACTTCTCGTAAATCGATCTAAAGATCAGCTCGCCTTCACGCCCCGCATCCGTGGCGCAGATGACCTCGGTGACCTTCTGCGACCTCAAGATCTTGCTCACCAGTTTGTACTGCTGCGCGGTGCGATCAACCACCTCAAGCGGCCACTCATCGGGCAACATGGGCAGTGCTTCCGCCTTCCACTTCTTCCAAGCCGGGTTGATCTCCTGAGGTTCGGCCAAACGCACCAAGTGCCCAATAGCCCATGTGACCACCCAACCGTTGCCATAGAGGAAACCGTCTCCCCGCCGCGACGCGCCCAACGCACTCGCGATGTCGCGCGCAACCGACGGCTTTTCCGCCACCACTGCGCGGCTCATCGCTGCCTGCTCAATCGACTGATCTGCTCCACTGAAGGCCCTTCAATTCACTGACGAATGATCTCGCAATCCGGTGCTGAATCGCACCCTACTGCATCCGTGCCCGCATCCGTGACTGCATCTGTGACTGCATCTGTGACTGCATCCATGCCAACATCCCTGGCGGCATCCAGAACATGTCACGGTGCCATTGCGGTCGTGAATGCGAACTCCCTCACAGTAGAAGACGCAACCCTCGTCGATGGTCTGCCAAACTCTCGTTCAGTACTCAACGTTCAGATTCAGCCCAGTAGACCCCACAGCGAAAGAGCACCGCCATGAACCACCGCACCACCGTCGCGCCAACCATCAGATCAGCGCACAAGACCACCTCTCGGACCTTGTGCCTAGCAGTCCTCATCTCGATCGCGTGCGGTGTTCTTGCCTGCAGTTCAGAGCCCGAGACAGTTGATCTGGTGGTCCTGCACACCAACGACATTCACGCCCGCTTCCTAGAGATCAACGGGCGAGGTGGGCGCTGTCGGCCCGATCAGGCACAAGCTGGAGAGTGCTACGGAGGCGCCGCCCGGCGAGCCACGGCGGTCGAGAGTGAGCGACTGGCAGCCTCATCGACCGGACAAACGGTGCTGCTGCTCGACGCCGGCGATCAGTTTCAAGGCACCTTGTTCTACGGCAAGTACCGCGGCTTGGCCGCTGCCACAGTGATGAACACGCTCTCGTACGACGCGATGGTAGTCGGCAACCACGAGTTTGACGACGGCCCGCAGACGCTGGGTCAGTTCGCTGAAGCGATCGACTTTCCGCTCCTGGGGACAAACGTCGACGCCAGCAACGAACCAGCTCTCGCGGATCAACTCGCCTCAAGCACGATTCTCGAACGGGACGGCAAGCGCATCGGCGTTGTCGGCTTCATCACCGAGGAAACCCCGCAACTGTCAAGCCCCGGCCCCACCCTCGTGTTCAACACCATCGAAGACGCGCTGAGGATCGCCGTCGACGCTCTCGAGCAGGACGGCGTCGACACCATCATCGCACTCAGTCACTCCGGCTATCAGCGTGATCGCGCAGTGGCCCGAACCGTCGCAGGCATCGACATCATTGTCGGCGGACACACCAACACCCTGCTACTCAACGACGATGAAACCGCTGCCGGTCCCTACCCGACGATAGAGACGGGGCCCACCGGCGACCCAGTTGCAGTGGTCACGTCTTACGCCTGGGGCAAGTACCTAGGCCGGCTCGAGGCAACGTTGGTTGACGGCAAACTCACCGAGTGGAGCGGCGAACCGATCTTGCTCGACTCGAGCGTGGCGGAGAGTCCAGCGATGGTTGACCTGATTGCTCCGATGGCAGCGGAGGTGGAGGAGTTCTCAGCCGAAGTGATCGGCGAGAGCTCTGTTGACCTTGATGGTCGCGAACAAACATGCCGCTTCAATGAATGCAACCTGGGCACCATGATCGCCAACGCTCTACTCGAACACGGCCGCCCCCAAGGCGTCGAGATCGCTTTGCAGAACGGCGGCGGAATCCGCTCTAGCCTGTCCCAAGGCACCATCACCATCGGTCAGTTCCTAGAGGTCATGCCCTTCGGCAACACCGCGAGCACGTTCAAACTCAAAGGTTCCGACCTGATCGAGACCTTGGAACATGGCGTCAGCCGGGCCGACGACCCGGACAATGACGGCACCGGCCGCTTCCTTCAGGTGGCTGGCCTGCGCTATGCCTACACGCCCAACCAGGCGCCGGGCCAACGCCTCGAGGAGATCAAGTTGGTCAACGCGGACGGTAGCGAAGAGGAAATCGATGTTGATCGCGAATACTCGATCCTATTCAACGCGTTCAATCGCAACGGCGGGGATGGATTCGCGATCCTGGCCGAGCGCGCCATCGATGCCTACGATCAAGGTCAGGTGATCTCAGACGTGATGATCGACTACATCAAGCGCAACTCTCCGTTGGCGCCGACAGTCGACGGACGAATTCGTGTGCTGCCGTAGCCAGGCGTCGAGGCTCGCAATTTGATGTGCACCGTTGGACCTAGCGGCGGCAGGACTCCCAAGGCTTGGATCAACCGGCCTCGAAAAACCTCAGCTCGGCGCCCGCTCCCGGCCCTGAGGCGCACACAGCCAGCGCGTACCGCTCGGTAGCCTCGCCCGCACCCTCCTCTCGAGGGAACTCTAGCCAGCCGTTGCGAAACAGCCATCGGACTCTATCGCTCGGATGACGTTCGCACGACTCCAAGAGAGATCGTGCTTGCCACGACACCGGATCGTCCGCAAGCACAAACGCACGCGAGGAGTATGTGAGCCCAGTGCCAAGGGCCTTAACGTACGCTTCCTTCAGCGCCCAGCGGCGGTAGAAGTCAGTCTCTCGCTCACCTTCTTCAAGCGCACTATAGACGGCGGACTCTCGATCTGCAAAGAACCGCTGGGCCATCCGATCCAACGGGCGGCCCGAACGCTGCCGTTCGATATCAACTCCCAACTGGGTCTCCTCGCAGAGCCCAGAGGCTGCAATGGCGATGACCGCGAGCTGGCCTGAATGCGACACATTGAAAGCCGGGCCACCGATGACCTCAAGCTTGCCGTGTTCTCCGGCCTCAATCTCAATCTCAAGAGGCTCCGCTTCAAGATAGCGCGCCAGCACTCTGCGCAACTGCGACCGCGTTCGAACGAACTGTCGCCGCTTGCTTTCGATCCGAAGGCGACCTGCTCTGCTTCGCTCAGAACTAGTCAGCAAGGCGAGGCTCTCCTCATCTAGTCCGGCCTGATCCGTTCTGCCCTCGTTCGTTGTTGTTCCTGAGGTTTCCGCTGTCTGGCGTAAATCAACTCGCCACAGATCGATCGCTGCGGCCGCTTTCGTTCCATGCCTCATTGTCCACGTCGACTCTGTAGACCAGACGGGTTCGCGCTTTGCCGACGGTCGACGAGGACGGAATAGGGTGCTCATAGGATATTCTCAGGAAGAATCTGTGGATTGCCTACCGCTAGGCACAAATCGCTTCTTGGTGTATTTCAGGATACGCTACCTAGATTCACAAAGAATACGAGCTAACTCGCCTGGAATCAGTCACTTGGATACGGACGCCACAACCCAGATTACCCGTCCCTTGGAGGACAATCCTGATGCACAGGAGCAAGGGTACCTTGTCCAGATCTACGGCGACGATCTCGGTAAGCGGTTTCCGATCAATCCTGAAATCAGCCTGGGCCGCGCGCTGACCAATACCATTGTGTTGGAAGCGGAAAGCGTCTCGCGACGTCATGGGCTCTGCTATCGCCGGGGTAGGAAGCACCTGCTGATGGATCTCGGCAGCACCAACGGAACCCTGCTCAACGACGCAATCATCGACGGCGAGACCGAACTGAGCCACGGCGACGTGCTCACCATCGGCAGCACGGTGTTCAAGTTCATCGCCGGCAACAACGCCGAGGCGAACTACTACGAAGAGATCTACCAGCTCACCATCATCGATGGCCTCACCCAGATCCACAATCGCCGCTACTTCATCGAGTTTCTCGAACGCGAACTGGTGCGCTCCGCCAGAACCGGGACGCCACTGTCGCTGGTGTTGTTTGACGTCGACATGTTCAAGTCGCTCAACGACAACTACGGGCACCTCTTTGGCGATCGCGTGCTCAAGCATGTGGTCCGCCTCGCCCAACCCTTGGTCCGCCGCGAGCAGCTGATCGCGCGCTACGGCGGCGACGAGTTCGCCGTGGTTCTGACCGATACCGACGTCGATGGAGGCTTCCAGTTTGCCGAGCGCTTGCGTGAAGCGGTTGAGGCCACGATCATCACCGGGCCTGAGGCAGAGGAGGTCTCGACCAGTTTGAGCCTCGGCATCGCTCAGCTCGGTGTCAATCCACTCGAGCCGGAGGAATTCATCGCAATCGCCGACCAAGCGTTGTACGAGGCGAAACGTGCGGGACGCAACAGGGCAGTCGCTGCGCGGCCCAACCTGCCTACTGTCGCGACTCCGCATGAGCCGATCAATATCGGCCTTGACACCACCGGTCAGCAAGCCATCCGCGCACCGAAGCCCTCCTAGATAGGCTGCGCAACCCCTGCCCCCCTCTGCTCCAGGGTGGCCACTGGCAGAAGGCATGACAACCAAGTCTCAGTAACTCCTCCTCCGGTCGTGCAGTCCGATCGCTGTCGGACTCCGAAGTCTGCTCCCTGCCCTTTGCTCCTGGCTCTTTGCTCTCTGCTCTCTGCTCGCCTCGCTCCACCTTCACTCCGCAAACTCTTCAAACTCTTCAAACTCAGAGGAATCGCATGTCGAACAATCAGCGTCCAAGACCCATCCTGTTCACATCTTTGCTCTTGCTTCTCGCGCTAGCCCTGCCAGCGACAACGCTTTCTCAGATGTCTCCTGAAGAGCGCGACAAGGCTTTCGCCGAAAAGCTCGTGGGAGCCCGGCTCGAGGGCAAGTTCAACGTCAGTTCAGGAAGCGGCACAAGCGCCGCTCAGGCCGACAACTATGCAGTCTCCGAGCTCGAGAAGGGCGAGGGCGACACGTGGATCTTCAAGTACACAATGTCTTATGGCCAAGGCCCTGACGGCCCAAAGATCACGGTGCCAATTCCGGTGGTCGTTGAGTGGGCTGGCGACACCCCCGTCCTCACCATGACCGATCAGGAGGTCGATGGTATCGGTACCTTCAGCGTGCGCGTGTTGATCTACAAGGATTGGTATGCGGGGACTTGGGACAACGGCACGCTCGGCGGCCACATGTGGGGACAGATAGTCAAGGACTGAGCTTCGGCCAACCGGCCCTCCCGTCTGCTCCCATTGCCAAAAGAGCCTCATCTGGCTCGCTAGCTGCCGCGCGGTCTATACCCGCGCACCCTTTGCATTTCCTGACCCTTAGGCGTATTCCATTCCCATGAGTTCTCTTCAACGCGAGATTGAGCGGCGCCGGACGTTTGCGATCATCTCCCATCCCGATGCGGGCAAGACCACCCTGACCGAGAAGCTGCTGTTATTCGGCGGCGCCATCCAACTGGCTGGGCAGGTTAAGGCACGTGGCGAAATGCGCCGGGCGCATTCAGACTGGATGAAGGTAGAGCGCGATCGCGGAATCTCGGTGAGCGCCTCGGTGATGACGTTCGAGCACGAAGGCCAGCAATTCAATCTGCTCGACACGCCGGGTCATGAGGACTTCAGCGAAGACACCTATCGCACGCTGACTGCAGTCGATTCGGCGGTCATGGTGCTCGACGCCGCCAAGGGCATTGAAGCTCAGACCCGCAAACTGTTCGAAGTCTGTCGCCTCCGCGATATGCCGATCACCACCTTCGTCAACAAGATGGACCGCGAAGGCCGCGACCCATTTGAGCTCTTAGACGAGATCGAAACCACCTTGCAACTCGATGTCAGTCCCGCCACCTGGCCAATCGGCATGGGGCAACGCTTCTTGGGCTGCTACGACCTTCTCCAAGACCGGCTCTTGATGTTCGATCGTGAACACCGCAACATCAAACAGAAGGCCGAGATCATGACCGGTCTTGATGACCCTCTCCTCGAAGAGCGACTTCCAGCTCAAGCTTTGGCGACTCTGCGTGAAGAAGTAGCGATGGTGCGTGAACTCTGTCCACCATTCGACTTGGAAGCGTTCCGCGACGGTAACCTGACGCCGGTTTTCTTTGGCAGCGCCATCAACAGCTTCGGCGTCCAAGACTTGCTCGCAGGCTTGGGCCAGTACGCCCCCCACCCACGCGCTCAGCCCACCGAGCAGCGGATCATCGAGCCCACCGAAGAGAAGGTCACTGGCTTCGTCTTCAAGATTCAAGCGAACATGGATCCCAAGCATCGCGATCGTGTTGCGTTCTTCCGCGTTTCGTCGGGTCGCTTCTATCGCGGTATCAAGATGAAGCACATTCGCAGCGGCAAGACCATGAGCGTGCACAACCCGATGATCTTCATGGCGCGCGAGCGTGAACTTGCTGAAGAGGCCTTCCCTGGCGACATCCTCGGCATCCCTAACCACGGCAACCTACGGATCGGCGACGGTCTTACCGAAGGCGAAGAGCTGCATTTCACCGGCATTCCGAGCTTCGCGCCAGAACTCTTGCGCAAGGTTCGTCCAGAAGACCCCATGCGCTCCAAGCACTTATCGAAGGCGCTACGCCAACTGGCGGAAGAGGGCGCCGCGCAATCGTTCAGGTCGCGCATCGGCTCCGAGTGGATCGTCGGCGTCGCTGGAGCACTGCAGTTCGAGGTCTTGGCAGAACGCATTCGTGAGGAGTACGACATCGCCGCACGCTTCGAGACAACTAACCTGAAACTTGCCCGCTGGGTCTCGGCACCCACTGAGCGCGAACTCAAGGAGTTCGTCGATCGCAATGAGCTCAAGATCGCTGAGGACCACAACGATCGCCCGGTGTTCATGGCCGCCAGCGGTTACTACCTGGACCGAGCTCGTGAAGACTGGCCAAGCATTGAGTTTCACACCACCATGGAGCAGGTATCGTGAGCCCACAAGAACCGGTCACCATCTACACCGACGGTGGCGCCTCACCCAATCCGGGCCCGGGCGGTTGGGGTGTGGTCATTCTCGACGCAAACGGTTCCATCGAGCGCGAGTTCTCTGGCGGCGAGAACGATTCGACAAACAACCGCATGGAGTTGAGTGCGGCGATCGCCGGTCTTAAGAGCCAGCCCGCCGGTTCTTCGGTGGTGATCTACACAGATTCCACGTACGTGCGCAATGGCATCACCAAGTGGATCGCCGGCTGGATCCGCAAGAACTGGATGCGAGGCCCAAAGGCCGACGAACCAGTCAAGAACGCCGACCTCTGGAAAGAGCTTCATCGGCTCGATAGCGAACGATCGGTCGACTGGCGCTGGCTCAAAGGCCATGCAGGCCACACCTTCAACGAGCGCGCCGACGAACTCGCCAGTGCTGCGATCCTCGATCACGGCGGTAGCGACGGTAAGACTCTGGCCCAGGAGCGGGAAACCGCGTTCGGTGCGGCCACACGTCAGGTGATCCTGAAGGTTCGCGCTGCCAAGGGTGCTTCACATTGGCTAGCCCTGGTCGTAGAGGGCGACGAGCAGCATCAGATCGATGGCCGCGAGCCGGGCAACGCCAATCGTGCGGAGCTCCGGGCAGGCCTTGAAGTGCTGCGGGCCACTGACCACGACATCGCCCTCGGCTTTCGCTGCGGCGACTACTTCGCCAAAGGTTGCGCGGAGTGGCTCAACGGGTGGAAATCGCGCGGCTGGACCACCGCTGCGGGCGACGAGGTCAAGAACAAGGACCTGTGGAAGATGGTCGATCGCGAGATCGTTGGTCGGCGGCTGTCTTTCGCGCCTCTCCTTAAGACCGGCCCGGTCGCCAGTGACCTGAGACGCCGCCTTAAGGAACTCACCTAGCTTCGACCATCTTCGACGGCTGGGTTCTGAGAGCAACTGAGCTATGGTGCAGGCACTCCATCACCTACCACTCGGACGGTTCAACATGAGCATGGTCGACCAGCCTTCACTCACTCAGAACCCCGACGTCTGCCGGTCCAGACGCCGGCGTTCCCCTATCGCAGTGGCAGCTATGCTCTGCTCTCTCAGCCTGCTGCCGACTAACAGCAACCTGAGCGCCCAAGACCTGGTAACCGTCGATGCACCTGAAGCGCTCAAGACGTTGCGGGAGGCTCGTACTGAGACCCATTCTGAGAGTGAATACCGGGCCGCGATCAAGAGCCTGGAACCGCTGCTCGCGCGGCTCGACCACACTCTGGCGCAGGAGGGCGACGATGCCCTTTCACCCGGAGAACGCCTCGACATTGAGCTGGTGCGGGCTCAGACCAAGCGACGCCTCTTCGAGATGCGCGACCTGCGGCTGCACGAACTCGTTCCCGTGCGCTACCTCAACCTTAGCGCCACCAACGGACTGTTCACCCGCCCCTGTGCGCAGCCTGACAGCGCGGTGCAAAAGGCAGTCGATGAACTAGAGGCGCTTCCCGTCGTTCTCGACAACGCGCGCAACAACCTCAAACGTCCAGCCCGCATCTGGACCGACAATGCCATCGCAACCAGCCGCTATGCGACCTTGATGCTGACTGAATTGATCGACTCTGTCTGTGTCGATTCGGCGGTCCTCAAGCAAAAGCTGCACAGCGCCTCAGAAGGCGCCGCAGATAGCGTAGCGAGCTTTCGTGACTGGCTGAGTACTAGCCTGGCACCTCGGTCCACTCGGTCGCCGACCTGGACCCCGGAGGAGATCGAGGTCTATCAGTTCGAGCATGAGTTCTTAACCGGCTTCTCGGTCGACGAGATGCTGCGCATCGCCGAGGAGGACGAGCACGCCACCCGCCAAGCGATGAAGACACTCGCCAAACGGATTCACCCATCGGGCGATCTCGCGGTCGTCTGGGAGTTGATGAAAGACGAGACTCCCCCGTGGAGCGAGATCGAGGCGATGGCAGCTCGCTACGTCCGCCTGGCAGCTGATTGGCTAAAGCACGAGGGTGCCGACCTGGTCGAGATCCCTGAGCGTTTCGACTACGGAGTTGAGATCACCGCGCCGATGAGCCGCCGCGTGCTGTCGTTTGGCGGCGCGTCCTACGGGCCGACCATGGGCGGTCGGATCTCGGGCTACTACGTCCTCACCCCCCTCGAACCATGGCTCAGCGCTGCCGAGCGTGCCAGTAGGCTGCGCTCCTACAATCCCTACTGGACGCATGTCATCTCGTATCACGAGTGGCTCGGGCACAACGTCCAGCGGGCGGTTGCTCACGAGTTCGCCGAGGGCACAGTGAAACGTCAGTTCTCGTCGATCTACCTCAGCCAGGCTTGGTCTTTCTATCTCGAGAAGCTGCTCGAAGACGAGGGTTACTACGACACCCTGCCCCACGCCGAGGCTCTCAAGACCAGCATGGCCAGACTGCAGATGCGCATGTGGCGAGTGCAACGCATTCTCACAAAACTGCGCATGGCCAAGGGCTCAATGACCTTCGATCAAGCAGTCGAGGCCTACATCACCGAGATTGGCATGGAACCGACCAATGCCTACATTGAGGTGCAGCGCGATTCACAAAGCCCGTCGCCACCCGGCCGCGAGATCATCGGCGAACGGATCATCCTCGGAATGCGCGACGAGTATCAGCGACGCATGGGCGAGCACGCCACACTCAAGGGCTTCCACGAGGCCTTGCTGCGCTACGGCAACCTGCCGCTACCAATGGTGCGCCAGCTGATGTTTGGCGACCTCTAGCTCCGTAGATCTGCGTCAGTAGAACCTCTCATGTCGCGCCGCGAGCACCTAAGTCTTGTCCTGTGCCTGATCGTCTCAGGCGTCGGACTCCACTGGTCGGTCATGTTCGAGACCTCAGCACTCATCGATGAGGGGTTCTACGAATCGGGATTCGCCGCACTGGCTGCTGGCGGCTCCTCCTATGACGCCGAGGGCTTCATGTACCCGCCCTCGTTTGCTGCCGGAGGCGTGTGGTTGCAAGAGATCTTGGGTGTCGAGCGACTCAGACAAGCGGTCCGTTGGCTCAACTTTGCATGCCTGGTCTTCCTCCTCTGGTTCTCGGTCTATTGGTACTCAAGCATCTCGGAAAGTGGCGACTCCACTGGAGGGGGTCCCGCCGCCTATCGCCCTCACGGCTGGTGGCTCCCCGGGCTCGCGATCGCATTGATGGCAATTCCGGGAGTGAAGCTCGGTCTCTTGGTCGGCAATATCTCGTTCTTGATTGGCGCACTCATTGTCGCTGGCTTCTGGGTGGCGGGTCGTACCCCTGCGGTTGCCGGCGCGCTGTTGGGGGTGTCGTTGTTGATCAAGCCGTTGGTGGCGGGATCGTTACCGCTACTACTCTTGAGCCCCAGAGCTCGTAGGTTGATCCACCCCAGGCGTTGGGCCACGGCTGCGATCGCGGGTTTTGGCAGTCTCCTGGTCCTGTGGTTCCTACGCGACGAGCTACCACGCATGCTCAACACCGAAATGACGTCGATGGCTCAGGACCGCAGCCTCTCGTTGTACCGCATCTCACGCGTGCTTGGCTTCGGTGAGCTGCGGCTACCGATCTTCGGAGTCATAACAGCCGCGCTTTGTGTCGTCTTGTGGGGCCGGCTCCGCTCTCGCAATCACCTCCTCGCCGCGGCTTTGGCGATGGTTCCGCTCACCACGCTGGCGGTTTGGAGTCACACCCGAGTACTCTTCCTGCCAGTGGTGGCGATCGCGCTCAGGCGATTGGTTGATCGACGCTGTGGCGCCACTGCACATCCGCAGTTCAAAGCGAGATTCAAACTCCCTTCAGATCCGTCTGAGCGCCTGGAAGTGGTCTGCGTTCTAGGGGCAGCGGCCGTTGTGCTCTTTTTTCACAGCGGCGGCTTCTCACAGATTCATCCCGCCCAACAAATCGCCTTGCTGCTGCCGCCTATGCTGGCGCCGCTCGGACTCCTTGGCTACTGGCTGGCGACTCAGCCCCTGACCTCATCACGCTCGAGTGGTTCCTAGCTTGTCTCGCTCGACACCAAAAACAGCGACTTCCTCCAGAAACAGGCCACTTCAGGCCCTCGTCTTGACGGCAAGACAACTGGGCCCTCCCTGCAGACACTGCTTGCTTAGCTCTCACAGGACACCTCATCTCATGCCGATGCATCGAACGATCGTTCAGACACCACTCCTCGGTCTCCTTGGACTGCTCTGCCTCCTGAGCCTCACCGTAGCCTGTAGCGACGCTGACCTTGGCGCAGCTGGCCCTGGCGAAGCTGGTCCCGGCGCAGCAGGAGGGGGACGTCCTAGTCGCCCACCGGTGGTCACTCTGGTTGCGACCGCGGAACTCCGCGCTGTGCAATCCGAGATCTCGACCGTAGGTTCGCTGCGCTCGCCTGAGACCACTACCGTCGCTGCGGATGTTTCGGGCATCATCGTCTCGCTGAACGCCCCTGCGGGCCGTCGGATCGGTGTTGGGCACGAGATCGCACGGCTCGACGACGCGGCCACCCTGGCAGCGCTGCAAGTCGCTGAAGCCCGTCAACGCAACGCTCACTCAGCGCTCGAACGGGCCCGCCCCCTGGTGCGCGACGGGGTGGTACCTCAGCAGACCCTCGACGATGCAGAAGCTGAGATGGCAACTGCCGAGGGCCTGCTAGAGGAGGCACGAACTCGGCAAGGCAAGACTCGGGTGCTCGCCCCGTTCGGTGGCCTGGTTGGCATCCAAACAGCCCAACTCGGCCAGTATGTATCTTCGGGTGACGCGATCATCCAGCTGACCCAGCTCGACCCCCTAGAGCTGGTGTTCGGCGTTCCCGAAGAACAAGCGTCGTCGGTTCGAGTCGGCCAAAGCATCAAAGCCCGGGTTGGGCGCTGTGGTGTTGAGTTTGAGGGCGTCGTGCAGGCGCTCGACCCTCAGATCGACAGCCAAGCAAGGACGTTGGCAGTGCAGGCCCGAGTCAGCAATCCAAAGCGTGAACTGATCCCCGGCATGTCCGCCCGAGTTCGCTTGACGGTCGGCGAAGCCTTTGAGGAAGTGGTGATTCCGCGTGAGGCGATGGTGGCCACCAACAAAGGCTACATGGTGTGGACGGTCTCAGCAGAGAACGCGGTGTCGCCACAACCGGTCACCGCCGGCCGCTTCTTTCCTGATGTGGTTCAGATCCTCGACGGGCTCGCCGCTGGCGATCGCGTGGTGGCTGCAGGCCACCAGAAGCTGAGCCCCGGAGCAACGGTGGCGCCTGAAGATTGGATACCGACCAACAATCCCGACCTCGATCTCGGAACCCGCGGGGTCGACGACTGCGTGGCGGTGCGATGAGTCTGCCAGGCATCAGCATCCGGCGGCCAGTCTTGGCCACGGTCGTCAACCTCCTGATCGTGGTCTTAGGCCTGGCAGCGCTCAAGGCCCTACCGGTGCGCGAGTATCCCGACGTTGACGTTCCGATCGTGTCGATCACCACCACCTACTTCGGCGCCTCGCCTGAGACCATCGAAGCCACGATCACCGAGCCCATGGAGCAAACCCTCGGGGGCATCGAAGGCATCCGGTCGATCTCGTCGTCGAGCTCCTCGAGCGTGAGCCGCATCAACATTGAGTTCGTCGCCGGCCGCGATCTCGACCTAGCCTCCACAGACGTCAGCAACGCAGTCCAACGAGCTGTTGGCGAGCTTCCGCTTGAAGCGGACCAACCAATGGTCTCCAAGAGCTCCGCCTCCGGCTCAGGCGCGATCATGTGGATCAGCCTCTTCGGCGAAGGCATCTCGCCGGAAGACAAGACCGACATTGCCGACCGACTGGTCAAGACGCCTTTGCAGCTGATCCCCGGCATCGCCCAAGTGATGCTCGCAGGCGAACGCCGCTACGCCATGCGTATCTGGCTCGACCCGGCACGCATGGCTGCGCGTGGAGTCGAGGCATCCGATGTTCGTGCCGCCGTACGCGCCAACAACCTTCAGGTCCCAGCAGGGCAGATCCAGGGCCAGGGCCGCAAGTTCACGGTCAACGTCGACGCACAAATCGACCAGGCTCCCGTGTTCGAGCGCCTCGTCATCCGTCGCAACGGCGATCAGGTAGTGCGCATCGAAGACGTCGGCTGGGTAGAGCTCGGCTCCTCCAACTACGACACGCAGACCCGCTCTTTTGGTCGCAGCATCATCGGCCTCGGCATCGTCACCCAATCAACAGCGAACGCAGTCGCGGTTGCCAAGGCAGTTCGGGACGCTCTGCCAGAGATCGAGGCAACCCTACCCAAGGGCATGAGCCTCTTTATCGGGCCCGATGACACGGTGTTCGTTGACCAATCCCTAAAACAAGCTGGGTCCACGTTGCTGATCGTCTTTGCATTGGTGATCTTGGTGAATCTGCTCTTCCTGCGTTCGATCACCACTACCCTGATCTGCAGCATTGCAATTCCCATCTCACTGATCGGCACCATGGCGGCGATGTTCCTGATGGGATTCTCGATCAACGTGCTGACCGTGCTCAGCCTGATCTTAGCGATCGGCATGCTGGTTGATGACTCGATCGTGGTGCTCGAGAACATCTATCGACGCCAAGAGCTGGGCGAGGCGCCTCGCATCGCAGCGTTCCGCGGAGCCCGCGAGGTGGCGTTCCCGGTACTCGCGACCACCGCCGCTGTGGTCGCAGTGCTAGTTCCGCTTGCCGCCATCGCCGGGAATACCGGCCGTCTGTTTCGCGAGTTCGCTTGGACCATGGCCGCCGCAGTCAGCATCTCGACCTTTGTCGCCTTGACCATGGTGCCCATGGCGTGTGCACTCTACCTGCGCGTCTCGACCAAACACGGCGTTATCTACAACACCATCGAACGCTTCTTCGTTGCACTCAATAGCGGCTACAAGAAAGCACTGGTGTGGTCACTAGGACACCGCCTGCTAATGGTCGCAGTCTTGATCCTGACCATTGGCGGTGTCGCCTTCCTCGGCAGCGCGTTGCCCAGGACTCTGGTCCCCACCGAGGACCGTGGAACTTTCATGACCTTCTTGAAGGCGCCTCAAGGATCAACTGGTGCCTACACCGATCGCGCTTTGCGCCAGGCCGAGGAGCACGTCCTAGCGTTGCCTGAGCTTCATGGCAACTTCGCAGCAGTGGCGATGGGCTTCGGCGGTCCCGGGGACACCTCGAGCGGCATCATCTTCACCCGCCTCAAGAACTGGGACGAGCGCGAGCGTAGCCAGCAGGAGATCGTCGCCAGTCTCTTCCCAAAGTACATGGCGATTCCTGAGGCCATGGTCTTCCCCATCAACCCGTCGTCGCTGGGCCAGAGTTTCCGAAACGCGGACCTTGAACTGATCATCAAAAGCCCAACCGCCAACCTCGACGACTTCCAGGGCGTGGTCCAGTCGACGCTCGAACAGATCAAGCAGGTGCCTGGACTGATCAACGTTGATACGGATCTCTTGTTTGAGAATCCGCAGCTCGACGTCGACATCGATCGGGAGTACGCAGCCGACCTAGGGCTATCCGCTGCTTCGGTTGCCGACTCCCTTCGATTGCTGGTCTCCGAAGGTCCGGCCGATGAGTTCATTCTGCGCAACAAGCAATACGACATCGTCATGTCGCTCGCACCACGCTACAAGAGTTTCCCTGAACAGCTCGACGAGATCCACCTGCGCACCGCCAGCGGCACCATGGTGCCCATGTCCACCGTGGCGACCTCCCGCACCTCGGTGGCACCGGCCACTCTGAGCCATTTTGATCTGGTGCGTTCGGCCACAATCACCGCCAACCTCGCACCTACCTTGACACTTGGTGACGCCTTGCCGCAGGTACTCGGCATCGCGGAGGAGACCCTTCCTGCCGGGTACAGCACCAGCCTCGGCGGACTGTCGCGTGAGTTCATCGAGTCGGCAGGAGCGATTTACATCACCTTCGGCTTGGCGCTGCTGATCATCTACTTGGTGCTAGCAGCACAGTTCGAGAGCTTCTTGCATCCGGTGACGGTCTTGCTGGCAGTTCCGCTAGCAAGCCTAGGCGCCCTCGCCACCCTCTCGATGCTCGGGCATACGCTCAACATCTACAGCGCAATCGGTCTCATCCTGCTGGTCGGCCTGGTGACCAAGAACTCGATCCTTCTTGTGGACTACGCCAACCAAGAGATGGCGCGCGGCGCGGGCGTGGTCCAGAGCGTGCTAGCAGCCGGTCGCACGCGGTTTAGGCCCATCTTGATGACTAGCCTAACCTCGGTCTTGGGTGCTCTTCCCTTGGCCCTAGCAGTCGGCGCAGGCGCTGAGAGCCGGCGACCAATCGGTGCTGCGGTGGTCGGAGGGCTGATCTTCTCCACCGCTTTCACTCTGTTGATCATTCCCGTGATTCACATCTTCATCGTGCGACTGGGCAACAAGATCGGGCTAAACATGATCCCGCCCTCGGTCGACATTGGCGATGACCCGTTTCACACCGCTCAAGATCAAGGTTCCCAGGATCCACAGCCAGACCAAGCACTACTCCAGGCCGGCTCAGGCGAGCCCTCTGCAACGCCCACCTAGGCCGCAACCTCTCCAACCAAACGAGACGGGCGACTACAAGACCAGGTCGATGAAGTCCTGGCCGCCGTCGATATGCACGTTGTGTCCCGCCTTCTTGAAAACGTGCTGCTCGAGATCGGTGAAGTGCTTCTTCATCAGCGCGGTGTCGCTCTTCTTGACGTAGTCGCTCTGACCGCCGACAACCCACTTGGTCGGTCCATCGAACGTATGGTCTTTGGTCAAAGGCACACCGCCAATCGTCTTACGTTCGCGCTTGAGAACGCTCAGGTTTGGCAGCCAATAAAACTCATGGTTTTCGTTGCGACGCAGGTTGGTCAGCAAGAAGGCACGCGTCGCATCGTCTGCGACGATGTCTGACAAGGCCTCATCGACGTCAGAACGACGATCCATGATCCCTAGGTCGAGCTGATTTAGCGCATCGATGTATCCCATGTCGGGTTGGTACTCACGCGGTGCGATATCCAGCACAAACAACTCTTCCACCCGTTCCGGATGCTCACAAGCAAAACGCATGGCCACTTTGCCACCGAGGCTATGGCCAATCAGGATCGCCTTCTCAAGTTTGAGTTCATCAAACAACAGCTTCACGTCGTCTACACAGTCAGCGAACGTCATGGAGTCGCTCTGAGGCGAGCGGCCGTGGTTACGCAGGTCTGTCGCCAGTACCCAGTACTTCTCAGCAAGCTTTCGCGCCACGCTGCCCCAGTTGCGGGACGAGCCGAGGAACCCATGCAGAATCACGAGTGGTGGATGAGTGTGATCGCCGCTCTCGCGGACAAACAGGTGAAGTGGCGTGCTGGAATCTGACATAGGACCTCAAACGGGCATCAAGCGGCTGACGAGACCCGAAACTAGCCGAGTCGTCTAGGTAGGTCAACAACTATGAAGTCGGACTATTCTTGGCGTTCGATCCGACCCAGAGCCGCGGTGGCCGCTGCGGCCCCTGGCAACCCGGTCACGCCGCCGCCTGGATGAGCCGCGGCACCACCCAGCAGGAGGCCTTTGATCGGTGTGGCAGTGCCGCTGTAGCCCGACAGAGGCCGTAGAACCAGGCTTTGGTCAAGAGTCATCCAACCGCCGGTCTCAGCACCGTCGGTCGCACCTACGTGGGCGCGCCAGTCCTGTGGGGAGAGCCACTGTTCTCCTGAGCTGTCGTCAGTCGAGGTGCCCCAAGCGCGCTCTAGGGTTCGCCTAACCGTTTTCTGGAACTCCACGACCGCACCTCGGTCATCACAGACCGAGTGAGGCAAATAGTGAGCGTTTGCTGATCCATTGGCTGAGATGAGCCAAGGGTTGACCGAGGCCTTGCCGCGTTTGGCCCAGTCCTGGGCGCGCTGCATCTCGTCAAGGTCACTAGCGATCACCGAACGCCCAGTCTCCTGGTCGCCGCCCCCAACACCGAGCAACCGCACCGTGCTTCCCTCCATCCGAAGCCGACGCAAGATCCGAACTGAACGCACCGGCAGGTGGGGCGCGCCGACCAAACCGAGCAAGGTAGCAGGAGCATCGAGGGTTGAGATCACCCATGGCGACTCGACCACACTACCGTCGTCCAAGACCACGCCCCGTTGCCGGGAAGATCGAGTCTTGATCGCCTTAGCCCCGAGGCGATTGTGGATGACCGCACCGGCTGACCGCGCGGCTGCGGCCAACGCGCCAATGAACTGGCCGCTCTCACCGCTCTTCTCCAAAAGAGCCGGCCGCAATAAGCCTTCGCGAGTCCCGCTCAACTGATAGAGCAACAGCCAGCCCGTGCCTTCATGCCGGGGACCAAGGCCGGTGTTCTGAAGAGCGAGCCCCGCCAACGCGGCTTTGAGTGCGTGCGACTCGAACCACCACCCAAGCAGATCCTCCAGCGACGCCGAGACAAACCGCATCAACTCCGGCTCCCGAGCGATGCTGGCCGCGCCCGAAAAAGAGGGTGGCGTCCGCAGAAGTTCTTCGAACCGACTACTGAGCCGGTCGACCGTTTCCAGAAAGCGCGGCATCTGGGCGGCATCGTGGCGTGAGTGCTGAGCCACCGCGTCGATGAGCCGAGCCACATCGCAAAACAGGCGCAGCTCGTGTTGACGTCCCATCTTGGGACCACTGTTGGAACGCCAACCGATGAGTTCTGAAGCCGCGGCGCGCCTGGCTTCGACATCCCAGCCGTGCCTTGCGAGTTCGAGCGTTTCAGCTAGATCACTTCTGAATAGTCCAAAGTCGGTCGCTGCGAATGACGCCTTCTCGCTTCCCGAGTCAATCGTTCCGGCCAATCCGCCGAGTTCAGCCCGGCGCTCGTAGATCGTGACCGAGACGCCGGCTTTGGCAAGCAGGCCGGCCGCTACCAGCCCGTTGTGGCCAGCCCCTAGGACGATGACGTCAGGTTGCTTCACTACGAAACCGCTCCTACAAACGAACCGGCCTTTTCGCCCAGGATCCTCAACGCTGCCAGACGCCCGGGGCCACCTGAGATTCCGCCTCCCGGGTGACAACTAGATCCACAGACGTAGTAGCCGGCGATCGGTGTAGCGTAGTCCGACGCCCATGGCGCAGGTCGGTTGGCGAAGATCTGGGACAAGCGCAGTTCTCCGTGAAAGATGTTGCCGCCCGGGATTCCCGCAATACGTTCGATGTCCAAAGGAGTTAGCACCTGCTTACCAACCACACAGTGCTCGAGGTTGGGAATGTGCTCTATCAGCACCTTCATCACCGCATCGCCGAAGGCCTCACGACTTTGGTCCCAGTCACCGTTCTTGAGCTCGTAGTCGGCGTACTGAACGAAGCAAGACAGGACGTGCTTGCCCGTTGGGGCCATCTGGGGATCGATCACAGAAGGAATGATCCCGTCCACAAACGGGGTCCGAGAGTAGCTGCCAAACTTGGCCTCATCGTAGGCACTCTCAACGTAGTCGACACTCGGAGCAATGCTGAAGCCGCCCGCCAAATGGGCGCCGGGCTCGGGGCGACACGCAAAGCTCGGCAACTCATCCAAAGCCAAGTTGACCTTGCCACTCGAACCTCGACTGTTCCATTGGCTAGCAGCCGTAAAGACCTCAGCCGGAGCATCCCCTTCGCTCAAGAAGCGGGAGAACGTGAGCTGCGGCGCAAGCGACGACACCACCACCGGGGCTTCAATCTCGCGACCATCAGACAGCACCACGCCAGTCACCGTGCTACCCGATTCAGAGCGCTTGACCGCGACCTTCTCAACCGAGGCTTCAAGCAGAATCTCGGCGCCGTGGGCTCGAGCCGCGCGCGCCAAAATCTCGGCCACTTCACCGGTGCCGCCCCGTTGAAATCCCCAGCCCCGATAGACCCCATCAACTTCGCCAATGTAGTGATGCAGAAGGACGTAGGCTGACCCGGGAGTCCGAGGCGAGGTCCACGATCCGATGATGCTGCTGGTCGCGAGCGCGGCGCGTAACGCATCGGTCTCGAACCAGCGCCGCAAGAAATGGTCTGCGCTCGACGTGAACATCTCATACAGCAGTGAAAGTTGGTGTTCTGGAGTGCCAGCGTAGTAACGCGCAATGTCCGCCAGGGTCGCCGCCACATCTGCAGATGCAGCCTCGTCGGCTCCATCGAGCGCAGTGCTCGTTACATCCGCAGCAACCAGATCTTGAAGACGATGAGCGAGGCGCCCCAGCGCCGTCATCTCAGTCTTGTACTCAAGCAATGCTTCGGCATCGCGACGAGAATGGCGCGCAACATTCCAAAACGTGCGCATGGGGTCTGCTTCGCGATACAGCTCATCGCCTCCACCAAGCGGATTGAGCGTGCTCTCCAACGGCACAAGGTCTAGACCGTGGCGTACCAGCTCGAGGTCATGGATCACTTCTGGACGCAGCAAGCTCACCAGGTAGGAGAACACGCTGAAGTGGAAACCCGGAAAGACCTCTTCTGAGCGCGTCGCCCCACCCACTCGATCGTTGCGCTCGACCACTGCTACGCGCAGGCCGCCGCGCGAAAGATAGGCCGCATTGATCAGGCCGTTGTGTCCGGCACCGATCACTACCGCATCGTAGCGACTCACGCTTCTCCTCCTGAACCGAGCCTGAACTTTGCCTTCTTCTGAGGCGGCTCGTAGAACGGCAGTTTCACCACCGTCGCGCTGAGCAATGAACGTTGCATCTCGACTCGCATCCCCACCTGCACGGTTGAACCGATCTTGGCGTGCTCGCTGGGCACCGTGGCCAAACAAAGCTGCTTTTTGAGACGCGGTGAAAAGAAGCTCGATGTCACCTGCCCAATCTGAGGGCCGGAAGCGTCGTGGCCGGCCGCTCGAATCGGCATCGGCTCCCGGCTGGGCGGTCGGCCCACGGTTTGCGGTCTAAGACCGTGCGGCGCGTAGGCCCGTTCGAGCTCCGGCCAATCGATCTCCAATCCAACGAACTGGGACGTTACCCCTCGCTTGCGCTCTTGACTCATCTTTGCGCGACCAACGAAGTCGTTGCCTGCCACCATCTTTGCGGCCCACCCTAAGCCTGCTTGATCCGGAGTCGAATGCCGCTTTTCGAGCAGCGCGTGGCTAGACGAAAAATAGTCGATATCAATCAAGATCAGGCCCGCCTCAATGCGCACCGCGTCGAGTGCCTCTAGGCCCATGGGCATCACGGCTGGTCCAAGATCGCTATTGAGCAAAGCCTCCCACAGACTAGCGGCGGGAGCATGATTGGCCTCTCCGCTTCCGCATCCACTTTCGACTCCGCTTTCGACTCCGCTTTCGACGCAGTCGAGTTCCATCCACAACTCGTAGCCGAGATCACCGGTAAAGCCGGTGCGTGTCACATAGAGCGGTCGTCCTTCAAATTCGGCGGCACACCCGCGAAAGTAGCCAAGCTCCGCGACTGCATCAGCGCTCGCTGAGCCTGGGTCTAAGACGCGTTGCAAGAGCGAACGAGAAAGTGGCCCCTGCACTGCGAGCTTGGCCACATGGTCACCGATGTCATGCACCACAACGTCGAGGCCAAAGGAACAGTCGGAAAACCAGCGTAGCGATGGCTCCGCGGTGGACAGCCGGAACCGATCTGGGGCTAGTCGGATCAGGTTGCCGTCTTGAAGCAGATAACCGTCGTCATCGCACCATGCCGAGTACATGACCTGGTTGACCGCGCAGCGTCTGACATCTCGCGTGAGGATTCTCTGTACAGCTTGCTCGGCCTCCGGCCCAACAAACTCGTACAAGAACAGCGGCGACACATCGAGCACTCCGGCTCCCCCTCTGACCGCAAAGTACTCGCGCTCAAAGGTCGCATCGTAGGAGGTCGCTCCCACCGCTCCGTTCCACGCGCGATAGTCGAACGAGTTCGATCGAGCAACAGTCGAGGCGGTAAATGGCGTCGGGCGAGGTGGCGACTCGAGCCGCGCTATGCTGGCCCTGAACCCCAGTTCGGTCGCTGCGCTGCCCAGTCGATATCTGCCATCCGCACTGCCCTCGATCAAGCGCGTCGACGCGAGCGCATTGAGAATGCGATGCGCTGTTGGCTTGGGCAGCCCAACTCGGGCGGCGATCTCCTTGAGCGGTAACCAACTCTCTCCGTAGCGAAAAGCGTTGAGCAGCCCCATCGTCCGTTGAACGGATCGGGTCCCTTCAGGTGCCTGGGGGTCGAGCGTGATCTTGGAGTGGTCCGGCATAAATGGCTGAATGGGGTGAAGGAGCGCAGCGGGTTGAATCTCACGGTCCTGCGAACCGCTAGAACCGTCTTGCATATGCTTGGGGACGCCGACACTATCTCGAAATCAAGTTTCCCGAAACGCCGCCAACCGGTAAGCGCCCCAAGAGGTCCCATGGCTGATCCAACCTTGAAGCAAACTCCGCCAGCAGGCCCCGGGCGACCGCTCTCCGGTCGCTACTTTCACAACCAAGACGTGTTCCAACAGGAACAGAAAAGCCTGTTCACTGGAGCCTGGCTCTGCGCTGGCCACTCAAGCGAACTCGAGGAAGTGGGTGACTACTTCACCCGCTACTTAGGGCACGAGCCCTTGCTCTTCTCTAGATCTGAAGCGGGAGTCCAGGGCTTTTACAATGTCTGTCGCCACCGCGGCACTCGCTTGGTTGAAGCCGAGTGTGGTCACGGCGCCAAGAACTTCCAATGCCCGTACCACGCCTGGACCTACGGCCTCGACGGCACCTTGATAGGCGCACCTCGGATGCGCGGTGTCGAGGGCTTCGATCCCGCCAAGCTTGGCCTCTTGCCGATACCAACCGAAGAATGGAACGGCTTCATCTTCTATCGACTGGCTACCCCACTCGAAAGCGACGCGGAGCCCGGATCGGTAGCAGAGCAGATGCTCGACTTCCCCGACATCTCTGCATACGGTTGTGAAGACTTGGTCTCGACTTCCCGCAAACGCTACGAGGTCAAAGCCAATTGGAAGGTCCTGTGTCAGAACTACGGCGAGTGCTACCACTGCGCCTTGGTGCACCCCCAACTGAACGAGATCAGCAACTACCTTTCAGGAGGTGATCAAAAACAAGGGGATTGCTTCGTCGGTGGGCCAATGACTCTCAACGAGGGCTACAACACGATGAATATGACCGGTCTGACGGACCGGCCGAGCTTGCCGGGAGTCGAAGAGGCAGACGAGCGCGATGTTCTGTTTTACAACGTCTATCCGAACTTCCTCTTGAGCCTGCACCGGGACTACGTCATCAGCCATGTGCTCTGGCCGACCGGTCCTGAGACCACCACCATCGTTTGTGACTGGTTGTTCCACCGGGACGAAGCCAAACAAAGCGACTTTGACGACAGTTCAGAAGTTGAGTTTTGGCATGTTACGAACCAGCAGGATTGGGCGATCTGTGAGCAGACCCAGTTGGGGGCGAGGTCGAGGGGGTATCGGCCGGTGATGTATCAGGAGGGCGAGGGTTGTTTGGCGGAGTTTGATCGATGGTACTTGGGGGCTATGGGGGACAGTGGAGTGCTGAGTGCTGATACCTTACAAATCGAGAAGTGTTCAGCATGACAAAGGGGCCCTCATGACTTGTACGTATCGCACGCCACTCAATCAGGGTTTTCGGTTCTTCGGGACAACGGCTGTTGGCCTCGTCCTCCTGCTCAGTTTCACGGCACCGGGAACAGTGTGGACGCAGGGTGTACAGGCGCAGGGTGTACAGGCGCAGGGTGTACAAGGGACGGGTGATGCGTTGCACATCAGTGGCCGCTTGGTGGAGGCGGACGGCAGGCCGATTGCTGGAGCGGTTGTCCTCTTGCGACCCACTGAATCGCCGTACGACGAGGCCCGCTTTTTTCTCACCGGGGAGCGACTCGGCACGGTCGCGGAGGGCCGGAGCAGCGCTACGGGCGAGTTCTCCTTACGTGCCCCGGGTCCCGGATTCTGGAACGTTCACTTCATCAAGGTCGGATTCGGCAACGCTCGCATCCTGCCTTACACGGCGTTCTTCGAGGACACACGGTTTGCTCCGATCGAACTGGGGCCGAGTCGACAGATCGAGGTTGCGGTTAGCGATGAAACCGACCAACCGATTGCTGGGGCGACGGTACAGATTTACCCACCGGGCTACCTCGACCTGTTCAACAAGGCCAACCGCTCGGTCCGAGTGCGCGGTGCTGAATCCACCGACCAAACGAATCCAGACGGAATCGCTGTCGTCGAGGCAATCCGAGCGAACGCCCACATCGTGGTTCGCGCCTCAGGCTTCCTACCGGCCAGAGTAGAAGTCGACAAGCGCGCTGAGTCCGCAACGGCGGTGCTCGAGAAGGCAAGTCAAGTGAGTGTTGACCTTCGCCTACCCGGTCCCGAGGCCAAGCCGGCTGGCAAGGCCGTGGTCTTCGTTAACGGTATCGCCGTCGCCACAGCCGACCGCGAGGGCCAGGCATCCATACCAGTACCTAAGACCGGAAGTCATACGATCAAGGTCTTGCATGAGAGCCAGGCATCGCTCGAGATGGAGCTCTCGTTGGGGGCCACTCAGAAGCCGCTGACCTTGTTGCCGCCCACTCAGGTCCGGGGCTTGGTTCTCGACGCTGATACCAACAAAGGGATCCCGAAAGCATGGGTGTGGGAGTGGCGCAGCCACCCCACCCAAACCAAGAGTGCTTCAGATGAGATCAAAGCCGGGTCTTACACTCTCGAGACCCCGGCGATCCTGATCGATACCTACCACCGGGGCCAAGCCCGACAATCGCACTACCTTGCTGCCTCTGCACCGGGCTACTTCGGCGGACAATCGTCAACCAGCGACACGGACTTCGGCAACGACAAGGGCGGCACCCTGAACCTTAAACGCTTCGCCCGCATCACCGGCAAGGTGGTCGACCATCGAGGTAGGCCGATAGCGGGAGTCGCGCTGAATGCGGTAGCGCTCAATGGACGAGGCGCCTTCGGCACCAGCACTCTAAGCGCTGCCGAGCCGGCGGCACTCAGCCAACGCGATGGCGCATTCGCACTCACCCCCATCATCCCTGGGGTGGGAGCGCGGATCGATGTACGAGCGAGCGGTTTCGCAACAGCCAGCGTAGCAACCGATCCACTGGAATCCGATGACTCAAGCGCCATCGAGATTCGCCTTGTGCGAGGCCTGCTCGTCAGTGGGCAGATCGTCGATGAGGGCAATCTTGGGATTCCCGGCGCCACGGTCGCTCTCAGTCGAGCCAACAAGGGGGGCCAGCAGCTCGGTCAACTCATTCAATCTCAAATGAGCCGTTCCCAAGAAACCCTGACCGCAGCGACAGACATCGAAGGCCACTTCGAGTTCGTCGACTTCTCCGCCGGTCACTACGACGTTAGCGTCAGTGCTCCCACGTTTGCCCCAGCTCAGATCCGCACCGTCGAGATCTCCGCGCCCGAAGCCCCAGCAGATCCCGCTGCCGACGACGGCCCGCCACCCCACTTTGAGCTTGGAGTGGTGGTTCTTTCGCCCGGTGCCATCCTGCAAGGAGTCATCAGAGACAGCGCCGGGCGGACGGTTGAGGGCGTCGAAGTGACGCTGGAGGCCAACGACGGGACCTTCTCGATCAGGAGCGGTAGAAACGAAGGCACGGTTGTCGCGACTGACTCTGGCGGGCGGTTCGAATTCGACAGCCTGCAAGAGGGCGTAGGCCACCAGCTGCAAGCGAAGAAGGACGGCTTCGCAGAGGCAGGCCAGAGCAACGTCTTGGCGCCCACCGACGAGCCGGTAGAGATGGTCCTCGAGCGAGCGGTCGATCTGACCGGCCGGGTGATCAACGAAGAAGGTAAACCTTTGGAGCGCGCCCGGATCCGTGCACAGCGCGAACCCACCGACACCGGCGCGCCGATGACGCAGGCATCCTTCCGATCCGCGATGCGCTCCGAGTCAACCGACAGCGATGGCAAGTTCGTCTTGGAGAACCTCAAGCAAGGCACGTGGAGTCTTGCCGTGACCGCCTCCGGCTACATCACTGCGGACCACGGTCCACTAGAGATTGACCCAACCAAGACCCCACCAGGCCAGACCATCCGCCTAGAGAAGGGGGCGACCCTCGAAGGCAGGGTGACGGGGCCGGACGGCGAACCTCTGGCCCGGGCAAGAGTCGGCGAAAGACAGCCGACCGACCCTCGCATCCGACGGAGCGTGCCCGGCAGCGCAAGCGACGGTGAAGGTCGCTACACCCTCGAAGGCCTCAAAGTCGGTCCGAGGACTTTTGCAATCCAGGCCAAAGGTTTTCAAGCAGCCGTTCGCGACTTGGAAATCAGGCCTGGCAAGAACCAGCTCGACGTTGCCCTCGAAACGGGGTTTGTTGTTTCAGGCCAAGTCTTCGGAACCGATGGTGAACCCCTTGCCGGAGCACGAGTCAACGTGCACCTCTCCAGCGGCGGTAGCTTCATGGTGAGATCTTCCCGAGATGGTGTTGTTTCTGCGGCGGATGGCGCGTTCTCGCTCGACGGCCAAAACCCTGGCACATACCAAGTGGTCGCAACCAAAGAAGGGCTTCCACCGGCATCCCTCGATACACCGATCGTCCTGCAGGCGGACTACTCAGGCGTCCAACTTCGGTTTGCCGAGGGAGCAAGCATCGTCGGCACGGTAAGTGGGCTTTCCTTCGACGAACTTGCTCAGGTCGAACTGTTCGCGATGGCTAACGATCGAAGTGGATCACCCATCCTCGGCAAGGCGGACTTCGAGGGGAACTTTCGCCTAGACAACGCGACCCCAGGGACTTGGCAAATTTCAGCAAACCTGCGTTCCTCGCGCCGCAACAAGAGTCAAACCATCGAGATACCTGAAGGCGGTGGCGAAGTGCTAGTGAATATCGAGTTCAACCAAGGTTTCACCGCCAGCGGGCAAGTGTTGCGGACCGGCTCGAGCGGCAACCAACTGCCGGCGAGTCAAATCAGAATAGCCCTGCGCGGCAGCGATCCCAGCAGCGGAGGCTCGGCCACCACCAATCAAGACGGCCGCTTCGAGATACTAGATCTTTCACCAGGCCAATACACGCTGGTAGCAGGCAACGGCACCCCGCCAGGTTTCGAGGACACCGTCCAACTCAACGCGGATCGCGAATTCACCATTGAGCTCACCGAGCGGACCGTCGCTGTTCGGGTGGTCGATGATGAGACCGGCTATTGCCCTCGTTGGTGCACGGCTGTCACTGTCGGCACGCGGCCAGTACTTTGGCTCTCGCTCCTCGATCAGACCGTTGACCGACGACAACGGCCAAGGCAGTTTCACCGGTCTCGGAGGCGGCGAGGTCACCATTCAGGCTCAGCTTGAGGGCTACGGTGCCGCATCGGCCAACATCGTCATCGACGCCGCTAACGACCCACCCGAACTAGAGCTTCGGCTTCGTGCTGCAGCCCGTCTTGAGGTCGTCATCACCGATGCGCTAGGGGCTCCGGTGCACGACGGTTCTATGTCCATCCTGGGCCCTGGCGACCGGACGATTCTGAGCACGCAGTTCAGCACACGAGAAGGAGGTCGTCTGGCGATCAACGACGTTGAACCCGGTCTCTGGACCTTCCTGTTCTCGGGATCGTCTACCGCCACCATCCGCAGAACTCTTCGTGTTCCCGAATCCGCCGACGCCGACTCCAGTGTTGTGCCCCACATCCAACTCCCCTCCAGCGGGAACTTGCGCATCGAAGCGCCGTCCCTGGCTGACTCACGAGCAGCCGTCTCGGTCACTCTCCTAACCGCTGAGGGCCATACCTACACCTCGGCACGCTCCCCGCACCTCCGAGCGCAAACTCTAAGTCAGGGAACCGCCATACTGTTCGCGGTGCCCGTCGGCACCTACACAGTCCGACTCTTCACCCAGGATGGAAGCGTCAATAGGATCGGCACCGCCACGGTCTTGGCAAATGTCACCAACGCAGTAACGATTCCGTAGCGGCCGATCCCAGCAGGAGAGAGTCCACCACTTCTTCTCCATCGGTCGTTGACAAGCAGGCCATCCCAGCGCCCCTCATTCGTCTCAGGGCGAACCAGCCAGGGGCCGACGCCCCCGCCCCTGCGACCAACGACCATCACTCGCCTGGCCCCAAACGAGCATCGCCCGACGATGCATAGCGCCGAGCCGCCGAGCGGTGCCAGGAACCATCGGCCTGGGCTCGGTGCACGGGGTCTCACACCTGATGGCGTTGGTCGTGCGGCCCAGACGACGCCCGCGCGGCGCCTACCCACTCATGGGAAGGCTGCAGCCGGTGTTTAGAAGCGGGATCCCGAACCGCCGAAAGGAGCAAGGCGCCACTCGAACCACGGCGATCAGGACCGCTCGTTCTCGCCACACCTTGGCGGCACGGACGCAGTTTCGCCACTCACATCCGCAACGTCGATCCACACCGCCGCCGCACTCGCCGCACGCGCGAATCACGCCAATGGCTACTGGTGACACCTGCGTTACCAACATCAGCAATGTCCGGTTCTCGAACCGAATCGCCATCTACATCTCAGACAACAGATCCCCACCAGGTGGATCGCAACTGGAGACCCGTAGATGCAACCGCCCGTCAAAACCCGCTTCATCGATTCCCATATCGGACCCCGCCCTCTGTGGAAGAGCACTCACTACGAAACCGTTGGCAGCCCGAGAACGCTCTTCGCCTCGATCCTCCTAATCACCACGGCATTGATGCTTCTGTCGAGCCCATCGATCGCTGGGCCCACCGAAACCGACAACAAGCGCGCCCCAGCCATCGACCCAGCCAACCCCGTGACCGACCGCGGCATCCCGATCCTCGGCACCTACATCGAAACCGACCTGAGTCGGAGCCAGTTCGACAGCGAGCACGCCGTCCACTCAGGGCTCGGCCGTAAACTGGTCGACATCGAGACCGTTTGGTTGGGCGGTGAGCAACGCTACTCCGGCATCTGGGCTTCAGTGTCAGGAACCGTGCACACTTTGATTCAGGAATCGCCCAGCGCGTGGAGCACGTTCCTTAGCACGGTCGGGCCGCTCGACGGCCGATTCCTGGACGTTGAAGTTGACTACTACGGTGGCACCAAACTGTATTCAGGACTGTTCTACGAGAACGGAGACGACTACAACAACCTTCTCCACACAACCAATTCAGACACGGCCTTTCAGGGCCTTCTCAAACAATACCTGGAGGACGGACACGCTCTCATCGACTTCGAGGCATATGAAGTGCCAGGCGTCGGCATGCGATACGCCGGTGCCTGGGTCTCTGACCCAAACCAACCGCGGACTGTTCTTTACTACGACCTCAGCTTTGGCGAGTTCCAAGATCTCCTAAACCCAAGCGCCGGTCGCCTGATCGACTTCGAGCGCTACACAAACTCGGATCTCGGCAGCACGCGGTACGCTGCGATCTTCGAAATGCAGAACGGCGGCGAGCAATTCTTCGAGAACGTTCTAACTGAGGCAACCGTGTTATCAAGTGACGCCGTCTACTCCGATAGCGACACCTTCTTGATCGACCTCGAGCCTCGCACTGATTTTGACCCGCCTAGGTTCTACGGCGTGTGGGGCAACAATTTCAAGTCTCTCTACGAAACGACCGCTTTGCCTGCTGACACGAATGTCGAGCCCCTGGAGGCTGCGCAGAGCTATGTCGACACCTTCGAAGCGCTCGGGCCCGCAATGGGCATTTGGGCAAAGAACCTGAGCACCGGACAGACGGTTTCTTGGAACGCAAATCAGCCGTTCTATCTCGCCAGTACCGCCAAGGTGCCAATCCATGTCAAATTGTGGAAGGAAATCCAAGACTTCGACAACGGACTAGGAGGCCTCGATCCCCTCACCACCGCTCCCTTCACCCTCGGTGCCGACCGCCGTGATCTCTGGTTCGTGGAGAACCGGGCCGCTCCAGGACTCAATAGCGACGACTTCGGTGACTCATTCTCTGTCACTGAGTACGACCAGAAAATGATGTCGGTGAGTGACAACGCGGCGACCAGCCTATTGGTTGATCACCCGACGATCGGCGTTTCCATCGGTGAGGAATCTGTCAACGACTGGCTCGGCGGATTGCCTGGCGTCGGACAAGGCATGTTCCCAGTCACTAGCATTCACGATGTCGACCGCACCATCCTGTGGCAAGGACAAGTCCAAGCGTGGCCTGAAGAGACCTCCTACTTTCTAATCGCTCCGTGGGCCTTCGAACCGCTCTTCAGGGCAGGGGCGGACACCTACTGCGACCTTGCTTGTGAACTGGGAGATGATTGCCCGGCTACACCGGAAGACGATTGCGCGGCGGCAGACTACCCAAATTCCGACGTCACAGAGGGCTACGATCGTTACTACAATATGGGCCTCAACAGCGCCTCACCAAAGGCCTTCGGTCTCCTTCTTCAAGCTCTTGCCAATGGTGAGTTGTTGGATCAATCGCACACTCAGCAGGCTCTTCAATCGATGACCGAACCCACTCCCTTGGATAACGACTTCCCGGCTGCTGTACAACAGACGGTCTCAGTCAGAGCCAAAGGCGGCGTTAAAGGTGGTGACAGCCGACCGGTCAGCGACAGCGCGATCATTCAGATGGGATCGACTTCGATTGCCATGACAGTGTTCACCAAAGACACGGGCGGCATCTTTGCGAATGCAGCCGACGTGAGGACCTTCATGGCACCGATCGGTTGGGAGCTGTTGCAACAGCTCGGCACCGACTTAGTCACAGCTGGTGCTGCGGACACTTTCTCGCCGACCACTGTCACCGCCGGGCAGCAGTTGGACGCGAGTGTCACGATCGAGAACGTTGGTGGAGCGCCCGCTGGCGCCTTCGATGTAGAACTGTATGCGTCCGACAACGACATCATCTCCGTGTTTGACCACCCCTTGGGGATTGGCACCATCCCCAGCATCGCCGCCAACGCCAGCCAGACGGTCGACATCAGCATCAACTTCCCAGCCGGGGTTCCCGCAGGCACCTACACCTTTGGATGGTTGATTGATCCTGTCAACGATGTTGACGAATTCGATGAAAGTGGGCCCAGCAACAGAGGCTTCATCGCCTCGCCCCAACTAGTGGTTGTGGAGAACGCTGGCGCGATCTTCTCGGACGGTTTCGAATCAGGCGACACGGGTGCATGGTCTCCGTAGCCGAGTTGCCTACAGTTGCTAGCGCGGACACCAAGCGTTGGCGTCTGATCGACCAGCTCGTCGATCAGGCGTTGGCACTCGGGGGCTCGGCTCGACAAGACTTCCTCGACGGACTAGCTCCCAACCGAAGCAAGCGCGTAAGAGCGTGGCTGGCGGCCATGGAAGCGGACTCCCCTCTTGAGGGTTCGCTCGACGACTGCGCAATCGACCTAGTCCATAGAGTGTTGGACGACATCTCGGCATTGCTGCCCGGAGAGCGCCTCGGTTCCTACCAAGTCACCGAGCTTCTAGGCGAGGGCGGGATGGGCAGCGTCTTCCGCGCTCGCCGCGTCGAAGGCGATTTCGAGCATCAAGTAGCGGTCAAGATCCTTCGTAAGGAAATGGCAGGTTCTGTGCTCGCGGATCGTTTTGCGCGAGAGAGAGAAATCCTGGCCAGCCTGGACCACCCTCACATCGCCAAGCTGCTCGATGGAGGTTCAACCGCAGAAGGGCTGCCCTACTTTGTGCTCGATCTGGTGGAGGGCGCTGAGTCGATCACCGACTACTGCGACCAAACCCAGCTCGATACATCGAGTCGCGTCCGGCTCTTTCTCGATGTTTGCGACGCTGTGCACGCAGCACATCGAAATCTCATCATCCACCGCGATCTGAAACCGAGCAACGTCCTGGTGAATGACGAGGGGCGTGTGATGTTGGTTGACTTCGGAATCGCCAAGCCGATCGGCCCGCAGGCCAAGCAAGACGAACTTGTCACACAGATCCCTGCGTTCACGCCACTGAGCGCCAGTCCGGAACAGATGACCCGACAGCCGGTCGGAACTACCTCCGATATCTACCAGCTCGGCTTGCTCTTGTACGAATTGCTGAGCGGCCTTCATCCTCATCGCTTAGAGACCTCCAGCGACAATCTCTACGAGGTCATTACAGAGTCGCGCGCGCCCGCCCCTAGCGCTGCGCTCAGGCGATACACGTCTCAAACTGGAAGCCAACAGCAACCAATCGACGGCGGACAGGTCCTGCCTCCCGGGAAACTCGCTGGACTTCTCCAGGGTGACTTGGATGCCATTGTTCAGATGGCTCTACACAAGCAACCGGAGCATCGATACCAAACCGCGGACGAACTCGGCCAGGATCTTGAGGCCTGGCTCAACGGAGAACCGGTCTCAGCCCAGCCGGACAGCGCTGGCTACAAGTTTCGCAAGTGGACGGCGCGCAACCCTGCGCTGACCATGGTCTCTGCACTCGGCGTGCTGTCCATCCTCGCAACGGTTGTGCTGAGCCTCGCGTTCGCCCGCAGCACCCAACGGCAATCGATCGAACTCGAAGGTGAACGTGACCTAGCCCGCGAAACCAGCCAGTTGATGACCGAGCTCTTCGAAGCCGCAAGCCCAAGACAGCGCGCAGACCTAACCGATGGGGTCACCGCCGTGGAGGTTCTCGATCGCGGCGCAACTAGACTTCGAGAACGATTCGGGCAAGAACGACCTCAACTGCTCGCAGAGATGTTTCGAGCGCTCGCCAGGAGCAACGTTCGCCTTGGCCGCTATGATCAAGCAGAAGATTTGCTCGCCGAGGCTCTCGAGCTTGACCAGAGTCAGGGCGAGGACGGGCGACTCGGAGTCGCGATCGACCTTTCGCGGCTTGCTGAGCTAGAAAGCGACCAATTCAACTACACCGAAGCAGCGGCTCAATCTCTCCAGGCTCAAGCCGCGTTCGAGGCTTTGGACAGCCCCCCTCCCGAGGAAGTTGCCAGAGCAACGATCATTCGATCGTTTAGCTCGATCATGGCCTCGCAAACTCCGAATCGAGCGCACCTTGAGACCCTCGAACGGGTCAAGGAACAACTGGATCAAAACTGGGTGCACGACGCCGAACTCACAATGGCCTACCGAAAGTTTGCTGACTTCGGACCCGCAATCCGCATCAACGAAGAGCTCTTGCAAGTCCAAGAAAAGGAGAGCCCCGGATCGCTCGATCTCGCCGCAACCTTGAACAGCCTTGCTTGTGCGCGCCAGGAGAACGGTGACCCCGATGCAGCAATTGAATCCTACGAGCGTTCGACGGACATTCTCAGACAGCTGCTAGGTCCCGGGCACCCAAGGACTTTGACCACGCTTCGTAACCTCGGTCGTGCGCACTCAGCAGCGGGCCAGTTCGACCTAGAGCTCGATCGACACCAAGAACTGGTTGACGTCACCCGCGAGTCCTTCCCCAATCACTGGCGCCTGGCGAGTGCTCTCGAGGACCTGGCCTGGGTCCTTCTCAAACAGGGTAGGCATCAGGAAGCGGCAGAGACTGCCAAGGAAGCCTACGAGGGTTATGTCTCCACGCTCGGTGCTGATCACGACTGGTTGGTGCTTCCTGGCGCGTTGATCGGCCTTGCTTCTGTCGCATTAGGCGAGCGACAGACAGGACTAGAATGGCTCGACCGCTCAGCGACTGGCTACGGGCATGCTGGCGTTGAGAACGTCCGTGGTCAGGACTCTGGCATCGAACAAATCGTCAGGAACGCCGAGAAGCTCGGCCTAACGGAAGTGAGTGCGCGTTTCGGCAAACTCATCGCGCCGCAGGCGAGCTCGCTCTAGCCCGGCCTCAAGCACGACACACCTGCTGCGATCGAAGATCGCTTACTTGAGTGCCCTGTGCTTGAAGGGATCCTATTGCCCACCCACGACCTAGGAGTCGCCGCCTAGGCACCGTCGGCCTCGCACTTGCCGCCCTTGATGTGCCAATCAGGCGAACGCTTCTTCAGTCTTGCTACGGAGTCTCACTACGAGGGTCTCGCTACTGAACTCAGAAGAGTCCGTGCATCGAGAGCAAACGTGGACAGAGTCGGCTTCAAGGTTCGGAACTTTGCTCGCCGGCCGTCAGCTCGCCTGCTGTTTGCTCTCCTGCTGCAGGTGCCCCTAGTTCCATATGAAGCCAGCCGCGGGCCTTGATCCAATCTCGACGGACGGTACGGGATGTCACCCCAAGAGCGGTCGCAGTCTCCTCTTCGGTAAGTCCTCCGAAGAACCGGCATTCGATCACCTGCTGCAAGCGCGGGTTGAACTCACCAAGGCGCGACAGCGCTTGATCAAGATCCAGCAGAAACGCGGACTGCTCCTGCACGGCGATGTCGCGGTCCTCCAGGCTTAGAGGTCGCTCACCATCACCACGTTTCGATGTGGCATACCGCCTAGCTTCGTGAATCAACAAACGGCGCATCGCGATTGCCGCGACCGCGAAGAAATGTTGGGCATCCTTGAACTGTGGAGATGTCGCTTTGGCAAGCGACACGTAGGCTTCGTGGACCAGGGCGGTGGTGTTCAGAGTCGGCGATTTCATGCCCCGACTTCGCTGCTGCCTTGCGATGCGCCGGAGTTCACCGTAGACCGCGGGAATGAGATCTTCGTTGACCCCGCCGCTGACCAGTTCGCCAAAGTCTCTTTCGCCGTTGCCGTCGCTTGCTTTGCTGTTCATCATGATGATTGCTGGGCCGTGGGACTCTAGCTTCCTCGGGCTGGCCCCGAGCTGCAGACCCCTAGTCGTCGGTAGTCCAAGTTCTCTTCAAATGCACCCCATAACCCTAAAGGGTCTTGTGCCGCTCATGGAACGGCCGCAGACGTCCCTCACAGAGCAGTCCCGATCCGCCGATTGGCGCCAAATGAGCGAAGGGAGCGAAAGTGCCTTCGAAATCGGTGACCGTCCACAAGGCTCAGGGTTGCCGCTCCTCGCGCCGAATCATGCCCCCAAGATCACGCCCGCCTACCAAATGCATATGTAGATGCGCCACCTCCTGATGCCCATCCCTGCCAACGTTACAAAGCACCCGATACCCACCTTCAGCCACCCCAAGCTCCCGCGCCACGTTGCCAGCGGCCCTGATCCACGCTGCAATCTCTGCATCCGAAGCGCTCTGCGAGAAATCGGTCACCGAAACGTAAGGTCGCTTCGGCAGAATCAACACGTGCACCGGCGCCTTCGGGTAAAGATCCTTAAACGCCAGTACATGCTCATCCTCATACACCTTGTCGCAGGGCAGTTCCCCGCGCAGGATCTTCGCGAAGATGTTCTCCGTGTCATAGACCTCAGCCATCGCTAGACACCAATGATCTGAAGATCGCGCGGGAACACTGTCAGGCTCTCGTGCCCGTCGTCGGTGATCCACAGGTCGTCCTCAATACGGACACCGCCGAAGCCATCCTTGTAGAGCCCCGGTTCAACGGTGAACACCATTCCCGGCTTCAGCACGGTCTGATCTCCCCGCATGATCGAAGGGGGTTCGTGGACTTCAAGCCCAAGCCCATGGCCGGTGCGATGAGTGGCAAAGTCGCTCCAGCGCTCAGACTCGAGTTCGACCTGACACTGCGTGTGAATCTCGTGGCTCGTGGCTCCAGGCTTGGCCGCAGCCTTGCCTCGCTCGTTGGCGTCGCGCACCGCCTCATACATCTCGCGTACGGCATCGCTCGGTTCCCCGCCAACGGCAAAGGTACGGGTCATATCGCTGTGGTAGCCGCAGTAGCTGGTCCCGAAGTCGAGCAACAGCAGCTCGCCCTTTTGTAACTCACGATCATCGGGGATGCCGTGCGGTAGAGCGCTCTTGGGGCCACTGAGAGCGATGATCGGAAATGAGATCCCCTCGCCGCCGCGTCCTAAGAGCTCGCTCGCCAATCGACCCGCGATCTCGGCTTCCCGCGAGCCAACTTTGACCGTCTTGAGCAACGCTTCGAGGGCCGACTCGGCGATCCGCGCCGCTTTGCGCAGCTTGGCCGCTTCAGCGGCGGACTTGTACAACCGAAGTGCACTGACCACCGTGTCACCGGTGACGATCTCAGCCTGCGGCATCTCCCGCGTTACGTGTTGGTACTCCATGAAGCGACAGCCCAGCGACTCAACCGCGATCTTCTTGGCACTTCTGAAGGGATCAAACGCTTTGCTGGCCGCGTCTTCGGGGCCATCGGCGTCATCCCAGAGATGAAACTGCGTGACGGTCGGGACAGCGTGACTCCAGTTATCGACTTCGAGAGCAGGCACCACCGCAGTGGGCGCACCCTCCTTGGGCACTAGCAGCAAGAACAGACGCTCGTGGCCTGAGAATTGGTGCTCGGTCAGATACAGAAGGGTGGAACCTGGGTTGATCACGAACAGGTCGATGTCCCTGTCTGCCATTGCCGCCTGCAATTGTTCGATGCGGTCGCTCATGGTGCTCTCTTGTCAGTTGCCAGTCGCCGTTTGGGCGACGTGTGATGTACATACGGATCGGCGGACACGATATCAAGGGCTCTGGAGCCAGCATCAGGCTTGGAAGCCCTCACCATTGGCTATGCTCTCTTCTTCCTATCCCTCAAATTCAAGGCCTCGTGACTCGACGGTCACCATGGCCCGAGAGGGTTCAAGAGCTCCGGGTTCCAGAACCCGCTCATCCTCGCCGCATCTGGCCAAGGAAACGTCACCGCATGCAAACCAAGCGCTTCCACTACGGCTGGTTGATCCTCATCTTCGGTTGGTTGATCTATGGCTTCGGGATTGCGCCGGGCTACTACAGTTGGGGACAACTGCTGCCGTTCGCAATGGACGATCTCGGCCTCAACCGCGCCCGCGCGGGTTTGGTCTTCGGGATCTTTACCTTCCTCTACTCGTCTGCTGCACCTCTGTCTGGGGTTCTGATCCAACGCTTCGGAGTGCGCTCACTCATGGTCCTCGGAGGCCTGGTTGCAAGCTCAGGCTTCCTGGTCATGAGCCGCGCAGAGAGTTTGACCGGCGCGATTCTGGGCTTCTCGATCCTGGGTGGCCTTGGCATCGGCTTGGGCGTGCTGCTGCCCTCTCAAACCCTCGCAAGCAATTGGTTTGTTCGCTACCGAGCGACCGCGATCGCTGTCTTGATGACGGCAGGCGGTATCGTCGGCAAGGTCGTGCCGAAGTTTGATGCGGCGATGGCCGAGGATGCAGGTTGGCGTCAGGTGTGGCTGGTGATCGCAGGCTGCTCCTTGTTCGTAGCATTCCTGTCCTTCCTGTTCGTCCGCAATACTCCCGAGAGCATTGGACTTGAGCCGGACTGTCGTTTCGAGCCAGCGCCGCCTGGATCCGCTAAGACCGGCATCGACCCCGACTGGGATCCGGGTAAGGCCCTGCGCACCAAACACTTCGCTGTACTGATCTTCTGCGGCGCCGCATTCGCAACTCCATGGGGTGTAGCCGTCGCCCACGGTACTCTTCATTTGCGCGACCTTGGCTTCTCTGGGACAACTGCTGCGCAAATCATGGGCTGGATGATCCTGATGTCAATCGTTGGACGGTTGACCGCGATCGCTGGTGATTGGATGCCACCCCAGCGAGCGCTGTCGCTGGCGCTGGTGGCCGAGGCCATCGGTACGGTTGGTTTCTTGTGGTCGCCCTCGCCCACTATTTCGCTGGTCAGCGCAGCACTCTTGGGGCTTGGATTCGGATCCGCCTACGTCAGCGTCTCAGCAACCTTCGGTGCATTCTTCGGCCGTCGCGCATTCTCCGTCACTGCTGGGACCCGCATGGCGTTCACCGGCGTGATCAACGCCGCCATGCCGCCCTTCGCCGGATGGGCATTCGATGAGTTCGGCACCTACGTCATGCCCTTCGTGATCCTGTTCGCACTCACTACCTTGGGCGCAAGCCTCGCGTGGGTGCTCAAGGCGCCGCAGGATCCTGGCCATGCACAGTGACGGGCCGGGCAACACAGTATTGGCTCAGTGGAGCCAGTACTGGCAGCACCGCGCGGTTCTCTTCTCCTGTAGGATCTCTCCACGGCAACTTCTCCTTTGCGGAATGCGTACTCTCTGGAGTTATGCGTTCCCTCTTTTTGACTGTGCACTCACCGCGCGGACCCAATCTTGAGTTCCGTCTCCCTTTTGGGCCCTGCGCTATAACCTCCTCAAGGAGTTCTCAATGAAACTACGATTCAACAAATCCACCACCTTGGCCCTCGCCATTCTCTTAGCAGTAAGCCTCCTGGGCGGCTGCGCCAGCACCGGCGGCGGCTCTTCGGCTCCTGCCGGCCCACCGCCGGAAGAGCAAGTCGAAGCACTCTTGATGGGTCTTCTCGACAGCCTCAAGGCGGGCGATGTTCCTGGGATGATGGCCGCTTACACCGAAGACTTCACCTGGGACCAAGGTGATCGCGCTTCAATGGAAGCCTTCATGCAAGGCGCCGCAGACGGAGGCTTTCTTGATGGCGTCACCGCTGACGTTGAAGGCCTCACCATCACTGTCGACGGCGACACTGCCACCGCATCCGGCATCAGCATTGAGGGTGCCTTCGGCCTCCTCGATCTCAGCTTCGAGGCCGCCAAGCGTGACGGCAAGTGGATGGTCACCAAGCAGTCGCAGCAGTAAGAACGAGCGACAGACCGATTCGCAAACAAAGGCCGGCTCGAATGAGCCGGCCTTTTCTATGGGTTCTATGCGCGCTCCCAAGTTGGCAGTCGCGTCCTTCTACCCTTTTCCCTCGCCGGGCGGATTCGCTACTGAGCTGCCTTCAGGCAATACAGCGACTTTCGGCCCCGCACGTAGAGTTCATCTCCGACAGCCGCAGGCGACGCATCGAAACGGTCGTCCAGTTGGTTCTCGGCAACCACCTTAAACTCGCGACCGGCCTTGATCACCGTGCCGCCACCGTCGCGGCCTAGGAAATAGACATGACCGTTGGCCGCGAAAGCTGACGCGTACACATTGGGTACGTTGCCAAGTCGTTCGATCCCGTAGACCAGTTCGCCGGTCTTCGCGTCCAACACCGACAGCAGCCCCTTGTTGCTCTTGAGCATGTAGATCAGCCCGTCGTAGAGCACCGGAGTGGGCACGTATGGGGTGTCCTGGTTGTAGCTCCAGCGGATGTTCTCGCTGCCGGTTAGATCACCGGCAGCGCCTTCCAGACCAATGGCCATGGTCGCGTTACCGCGGAAGCCAGAGGTCACGTAGACCACACCGTCGGCCAACATGGGCGTTGGAATGACGTTCATCGTCATGCCTCCGGTCTCCCAGATCGTCTTCCCGGTGGCAAGGTCGTAGCTGGTCACGCGGTTGGTTGCACTGACGATCACCTGAACGCCATCGCCTACTTCGGCAATCACCGGAGTCGACCACGACGTCCTCTCTGCCTCCCGGTCCCGGCGCCAGAGTTCGTCACCCGTGTTCTTGTCAAGAGCGACCACAAACGAGTCGCCCTCGTGATCCCAGTTCACAACCAACGTGTCACCGTGCAGTGCTGGCGAAGCACCTTCGCCGAAACCATTGCGAGTGGTCATATCGCCTAGGTCCTTGTGCCACTTGCGGTTGCCATCTAGGTCGTAGGCGTGGATCCCCTGCGAACCAAAGAATGCGTACACCATCTTGCCGTCGGTGACTGGGGAGTTCGACGCATGGGTCCCATCTGGATGCGTGCCCTCGTGCGGTTGAGCTTTGCTCGCTAATGCGCTCCACGCCACCGAACCATCCGCACGGTTGAGCGCGATCAAGCGCCACTCGAAAACGTTGGGCGGAAACACTTTGCGCCCCCGGCCCCCTTCCTTTGGCGGCTCAACCTTGTTTGGGCCAAGTACTCCGGTGTCTATCGCGGTGGTGACAAAGATCTTGTCGCCCCAGGTGATGGGCGTCGAGGTCCCCAATCCAGGCAGGTCGACCTTCCACTTGATGTTCGTGTCTTCGCTCCAAGTCACCGGCGGTGACCCTTCGGCAACACCCTGCCCATTCGCGCCCCGCCATTGGGGCCAGTTGTCATTCGACTCATTCGACTCGGCCGCGACTGCTGCCAGCGGCACTGCTAGTAGAACTGTGGACGCAAACAGCCAACTAAGTCGTCGGCTCCTGCTCTGTGCCCGATTTCTCGCATGTAGCAAGTTCAAAACTGGTCTCCTTGAGGGTGATGTGTTCTGTGGTATTCAGCGATGCATTCAGTCTTAGTTGAGGCTCGAGAAGATGATCTCCGTCCACGCATCCGAGTTGATGAAGCCTGAGCCCCACTCTTTGTACTTCTCGCCAAACCCCTGCTTTTGCACATCAGCCAGGGATTTGCCGGCGCTCTTCGCTTGCTTGACCATGCCGATGGTGTCGTTGAGCATAGAGAAGTACTCCTTGAGGTCACCCAGATCGGCTAGCGGCCCGTGCCCCGGAATGATCTTGGTTCCCGCCGGCAGGCTCTTCAACAGCATTTCGATATTGCTCCTCAAGCCCTCTGCGTTGCCTCCGTTACCAACATCAACATACGGGAAACGACCGACGAAGAAATGGTCGCCTAGGTGCGCCACTTTCGAGTCTTCGAAGTAGATGTAGCTATCACCGTCGGTGTGCCCGGTGGGCAAATGGGTGACACGCACGCGTTCGCCATTGAAGAAGATCGAGAGCCCGTCGTCGAAGGTAATGACTGGCAAGGCACTGGCTGGCGCCGCGCCCCCGCGGTTGTCGGGGCTGGACAACCGAACCCGAACATTCTCGTGTGCAACGATGGTCGCGTCCTCACCAAAGATCGCATTCGATCCGGTGTGATCACCGTGAAAGTGGGTGTTGATGAGGTATTCGAGATCGCCAGCGTGGATACCCTTGATGGCTGCGCGAATCTTGTCGGCAAGCGGTGCAAACTGATCGTCGATGAACAAGATGCCGTCGTCGCCAGCTGAGACCCCAATGTTGCCGCCCGCACCGGTGATCATGTGAACCTTGCCAGCGACATGCTCTGCCTTCATTTCAACTGACGACATATCGCGTTGGGCCACCCCAACTGACGCCACCGAGAGGCATGCGCTGATCGCAAGGGCGAGCTGTACCGGGCGAAGGGATCGAACGATCCCACTTGGAGTGGAGATTGCAGTCATTGGAGTCAACACCTTTCAGGAGCTTTGATTGCTTGAGCGTTTGGGTCGCGATCTATTCGAGGACCCAGGAATCCGTTAGTTTGGTTCGTTGAGGGAGCCTAGCGGCAACTTCCGTAGACGCCACAGTATCGAGCAAGCAGCCCGCGACAACACATTGTAGCGAGCAGACAGGGCCAAACACATCTACTGCCGACCGCCGTTCGCACCGCTCAGGGAGCTTGCTGGACCTGGGTTGCTACCATCAGACCGAAGGGGAAGTCACACGTTGTGGCCTGGGTTCAGCTTCCGTAAGGCCAACCCCGACGCCCCATCGTACACACCGAGACAGTCGTCGCAGTCGCTGCGAGAACACGCCGCGCCCACCCTTCTCCAGATCCCATACTCTCTTCAAGAGGCTCGCCATCCATGACCAGTTCCACTTCCTCGCGCTCGGTACCGCGCCAGTTCCTCACCGCGATCCTTCTGGTGGGCTTGGCGGTCAGCTGCGTCCCTGCTTCGGCCGGCAACTCAGTTCCCGCTGAAAAGGACATTCCCAAGAACGCAAGTGTCGCCACCTTCGCCTCTGGCTGCTTCTGGTGCGTTGAGTCGATCTACGAGAGTGTCAAAGGTGTCTATGAGGCAGTCTCGGGATACGCGGGCGGCACCGAGCAGAATCCGACTTACAACGACGTTGCTCGCGGTGCCACCTCGCACTCAGAAGCCGTCCAGGTCTACTATGACGCAAGCGTGGTTTCGTTCGCCCAGCTGGTCGATGTGTTCTTTGCCTCCCAGAACCCGACTCAAGTGAACGGCCAGGGTCCCGATCGCGGGCCCCAGTACCGTTCCATCATCTTCTACAGCTCGGCCGAAGAGAAGACCGTCGCAGAGCAAGCAAAGGCAGCACTTGAGACGTCCGGTCAGTACCAGGATCCCATCGCGGCCGAAATCACCGAGTTCGAGAAGTTCTGGCGCGGCGAGGAATATCACCAAGACTACGAGCACAAGAATCCGAACCAACCCTACATCCGAGGGGTCTCGGTACCCCGTTTCAAGCGCTTTCAAGCCAAGCGACCCGACCTGCTCAAGGAGAGCGGCGGCCACTAGTACCTAAGGTTGCGGTGTAGGCGGCTCGCCCGCCTCTGCGGTCTCAGATTCCTCCTCAACGGCGAGCAAGATCTCTGTCTTCTTGTCTGGCTCTAGCACCTTCTGAAGCTCCAGCATCGCGGAGCCGATTCCTGATACAGATCCGGACGGCGGGCCGTACTTCTTGGTCTGGCGCCTACCTTCCAGCAGAATCAGCACCACAACGACCAGACCAGCGACGGCGGCCCAGATCACAGAGTTCTCCCGCGCCATAACCCGGGACTCCTCACTAGCAGTGACGCAAAGATCACGAGAGCATCATCTCGTCAAAGTGCCGAGCGTCGTTGGCCTCTTGATCCCAATCCGCCCGAGATCCACAGAAGATGTGAGTCTTGATCTTCGTGTTCAACGGTTCATCCATCAAACCCGCCTGAACCCAGAACCGCTTGCCATCGTGACTCTCGGGCAGCGGACTGCCGCACTCCGTGCAGCGACACGTACGCCACCCTGACTGCAGCTGAAACTGCTTCCTCTTGACGTCCTCGCTCAACCATCTGAACCGTGGCACTGGCACCAAGAAGACTGCGTTGCCACCCGTGCCCGACACCTTCCGACACTTCGAGCAGTGACATTGGCCGATCCCCTTGATGTGCCCGGCAACCTCGAATCGGTTTTCACCGCACAGGCAAGTTCCACAGCGGCGCTGCGATTCCGAGTTCACGCCTGCTCCATCGTCTCATCACGGAAGAAGAGAGCAACGAACACCGCGGTCCCGAGACCCACCAGCGAGCACACCCACCACAGCCCCGAGTAGTCAATCGCGTATTGGGATTCCGGGAGCACACCCGACAACCAACTGAGGAAGGTGCTCGACAGCACAGGACCGAGCCCAAGAATAATGATGCCGAAGACCGTCTGCGCAGAGTTCCTGATGTCTGCATCGGCGATGCGGTCGACGTAGATGAAGGCTGCTGCAAAGAAGCAGGCATAGCAGAGTCCGTGCAACAACTGGCTACTGACCACAAACCCTGTGGGTAGCTCCGCAGCGCTAGCGAAGATCGCGTAGCGAACACAGTAGGCCAACGCGCCCAGCGTGATCACCCAGCGGAAGCCGAGCTTGGAGAGCATCCATCCGGTCAGCATCATCACCGCGATCTCAGCGAACTGGCCAATGGTCATTGCAGGGCCGATCTGGCTGTCCTGAAGCCCGAGCACATCACCGAAGAACGGTCCGGTCTGAATAAAGTAGATCTGATGAATGATCGCGATCGGCAGGCTAGCGAGAACCAGCACCAAGAAGGAGCGGCGACGCAGCAAACCGAAAGCCTTCTTGAAAGCGAGCGCTTGCACCGCGTCGCGCTTTGGCGGCGTGTGCGGCAAAGTCAAGCAATAGAGCGCATAGAGGATCGACAGCACGCCGGAGACGATCAAGGCGTCGCCCAGCCGCCCTGTGACACCTGCGACCTCGGTCCCAGTGTAGAACGGCGGCATTGCCTGCAAGCGGATGTCGGTCAACAGCCAAAACAGCGGGAACAGCCAGCTCGCCAAGATCCAGCCGATGGTCCCCCAGACCCGAACGAAGGGAAACTGACGGTTGGCGTCATCGAGGTGCGCAAAGGCCATCGAATTGGACAACGCGAGGGTCGGCATGTAGGCAACGCTGTACACAGCGGACAACACCAGCCAGGCGCCGAAACTCGTCTGGTAAGCGGTGATGATCTTGGCGACTCCACCGATCAAGAGCAAACAGGCGAGGAACTTCTGCGTCGGAAAATAGCGATCAGCGAACTGGCCCGCGATCCATGGAGCGGTCAGCGCGCCAATCGAGCCACCCAGCCCGGCTATCCAACCGACCTGAGACGGTGTGAAACCGAGGCCTCCCGATTCGAGCGGTGCTTGTAGATAGCGCGTCAAGATCGGCAGCCACACACCCCAGACGGCGTATTGCAGGAGCATCATCATCGACAAACGTCGGAAGGGCGGTTTCATCGTCGGCGGCCTCTTTGCAGAATTTCGTTTGGAGTACCGGTTGAAGCTACCAGTTCCTCGTCTCCGAGGTCTGTATGCTTGGTTTGAAGCGAGGCTCTGCTATTTTGGTGGGATGAAGATTCCACACCGCAGATGCATGGCCTCCTTCACCCTGGTAGCCGCGATGTCAGTCCTGAACATTGCTTGCGCCGCTGATGAACCAGAGATCACGCCCGTTTCAGAGGCGGGATCCACTCAGCTCCTGCTCGCACCACCAACACACCACACGGTCGGCGTCGTGCGCGAACCGGCTCTCGTTGAGCACCCCAGCGGCACCCTGTTCGTTTCCGGCTACGGCTCGCAAACAGCAGATCAAAGCCACCCCTTGCAGGTTCCCCAGCTTTACAAGAGCACCGATGAGGGAGCTAGTTGGGACCCAGTCAACCTGGGCACGGCTGAAGATGGAGCCATCGGCAATTCCGATGTCGATCTGGCAGTTGGTCCCAACGGGACGCTCTACTTCGCCACCATGGGATTTAGCCGGACCACCTTCAAAGGTACTCACATCGCCATGGGCGTGAGTCACGACATCGGCGAGAGCTGGCAATGGACCTTGCTCTCCGAAACCGAGTTTGACGATCGGCCGTGGGTGGCGATCACTCCAGATGCAACCGCACACGCCGTCTGGAACGACGGCGCGGGTGTGTCATATGCACGTAGCGAAGACCGTGGCGTCACTTGGCAGGAGCAGCCGCGAATTCACCCCGCTGGCGGTTCGAGCCACCTGGCGACAGGTCCCAATGGGGAACTGGCGGTGCGCATCTCGCCGATGTCGGCCTCCGCTAATCGCTACGACGAGGGCGTCGATCTGATCGTCACCAGCAGCGACGGCGGCGCCAGCTGGCAACAGCGCCCACTACCGGGAGCGCCGCGCTGGCCGACCAAGCCAGAGGAGTTCAGTGTCTACCAACGCTGGGTCGAGCCGCTCGCTTTCGACACCAATGGTGCTTTGTTCCACTTCTGGGGTGAGGGAACCACTGCGTTTCTGGCCCGCTCCAAGGACCTGGGTGCCACTTGGGAGCGCTGGACGATCACCGAAGCTCAAGAACGCGTCTTCTTCCCCTTCTTGGCCGTCAGCAGCGGTACGCCCAGCGTGCTGGCCGCGAGCTGGTTCGAGAACAGTGGAGACGCTTTGGTCGCGAGGGTGGCGCGCATCGCGATGCCGGCGGCAGGCCCACCTAGCGCCCAGCTGAGCGAACCACTCAAGCTCGACCTGTTTGCCCAGCGCATGAACGGTGAAGAGATGGTGTCCGTACGCGATACCGGCGGCGAATACTTCCCCATCGCCGTACTCACCGACGGCAGCGTGGTCGCAGTCACCCCGCTCTTGCTCGACGAAACGGCTGGCTTCACGTGGTTGCGTAGCGCACCAGCGAACTAGTTTCAAAAATCTTCTGGAGCAGGGTTTCGGCTTCGCACGGTTGAGTGTCTAACTGGGAAACGGACTTAGCAGTCAAGGAGTGCACCAGCGCCTTGGAGCTAGTCCGCAACTTAGGAGGTGGGCAGTGAAGGCGAAACATCGGACGCAACGGCGCTGTTGGAGTTTCCAACCATGACGCCGGACGCAAATCCATCTACTGAGCCGTCGGACCGCGATCTGGTCCTAGCTCTTCTCGACGGCGATCGCGCGGCGGGCAACCGCCTGATCGAACGTAACTACACCCAGGTCTATCGCACACTGGTCAAGCTCACCGGCAACGACGACCTTGCCGCCGACCTGACCCAAGACGCATTCAAGCGCGCTTGGACCTCGTTACGGAGCTTTCGGGCCGAGTCATCGTTCTCGAGTTGGATGTACCGCATCGCCTACACCACATTCCTCAATCACATCCGTCGCCCACACCTCGTCTATTCGGTGGACACCGCTGAGCTCGAGTCGCAACAGGAAGTGGCCGAAGGCGCCCTTCACCGAATCAGTCGACACGAGTCGGAGGATCGCCTTCGCAGCGCGGTGGTCGCCCTGCCCGACCGACAACGGCTCGCAGTCACCGCCAAGTTCTGGGGCGAACTATCCACCTCCGAGATCGCCAACCTAGAGCAAGTCAGCGCGGTCGCCATCCGAAAACGGATCCGCAACGCCCTTTCAACGCTCGGCAAGGCCCTCGATATCGAACCGAATTCGCTTAAGTCCATCTCCTGCGTCGGAGGCACAGCATCATGAATAGCACCAGTACCCCTCAGGATCACGATAAGCAACGCAATGACGCGGTCGAACGCGAGCTGCATGCAGTTCAAGCGTTCTCGCCACCTGCCGATCTGCTGGACAGACTCCAGGACGATCTTGCCAACGCAGTTGATGAAGAGGTCTGGGATCAAGAACCAGCAATCGCTCCCTTCGAACGAGCGCGGCCGAACTGGTGGCAGTCACCATCTTTGCGAGCGGCAGCAGCGATCTTGACGGTCGTCGGCGCCGGCTGGTTCTTGTCGCGGATGGGCTTGCCGGACGGGCCGGTAGCGCAAGAGCCGTCGAGTGGGGTTCTGGCAGATGCAACGGCACAGGTCCAGAACGTCAAACTCATGAATTCTGACCTTGAGACAAGTGATCGAGGCACTTCGGTTCTACAGGCGGAGACCGCCCGCGAGGAGGGCGCGCCGACCGATGACGAGATGCTCACCCCGGCTGGGGGCGACCAGAGCGACTTCTTCGTCGACGGTGTTTCGATCACCGACATGCGCGCCACTGGCGCGTCTCCGAACTTCTACGACTTCGACCAGTTCGCTGAAGTGCCTGGCGATTCTGAAACGCCCTCGGAGGGCGCCGAAGAAATGCGCCAGCGGCAACAACGGCTTCCACGCGGCCTCCGTCCCGCCACCGAGACAAAGCCAGATTCGCCCAGGACGGCAAAAACCGCTGGTGACAAGAGCGCCCTCGTGGAAGAGAGCGCAGGAATCGCTCCAACCAGTCAACTGCCCGCAGATCCCAGCGGCCTCAAGGCCGAAGAGGTCCGCAACCTCCGTGCACTCGGATACCTCTCCGCGGTGAAAAGCAAAGGGGCCGCAAGCGAGCCCGGCAGGAGAGGGACAACGCCTTCTCCCGAACGGGAACCACCGGCTCCTCACGACGCTCCTGCGAAGGAGTCCCTCAGTGTCACCTCCGAAGCCCCACTCCTGGACGAGAAAAAGCTCACGCAAGGAGCTCAGATCACGCAGGCCGAACTCGACAAGATCCCAACCAAACGTGACTCCTGGGCGGTACTCAACCAGACGCCCGGGGTGCCGGTAGATCGTGTCAATGTCGGAGGTAGCGAAAGCGGTCAACAAGCAGTCTTTCGGGAGCCAAGTGGAGCCGCGGCATCAGCGGCTCCAGCGCCACCTCCGGCAGCTCCCCGCCCGGTCAGCGTCAAGCCGAGCGAGACGAAGAACGCGCCCGCGCTTCGATTCAAGCGGCCTCCAGCGCCAGGAGAGCCCATTTCCAGTCGGGCGAACCTGCGCAAATCGCTCAAAGAAGCCGCCTCCGGCGACCACGAAAAGATCTTCGTTGCCGATGCCGCCGCCAGCGATGTCAACCCAAGGCATGCCGTCGGACAGCCCCGCCGTCCCCTGGCCGAGTTCGACGCAATGAACTTCCGTGACTTCGGCATCTCGCCGTTCGTCGATCCCAAGGAGGACGCCGAATCCACCTTCGGTCTCGACGTCGACACAGGCTCCTACACCATCGCTCGCAGCTACCTCAATCGGGGGGCGCTACCGCCGCCAGAGTCGGTGCGGGTCGAAGAGTTTCTGAACGCGCTCGACTTCAAGGACGAAGGTCCACGTCGCGGCGACTTCGCAATCACGGCTGAGGGCGCTCTCTCGCCCTACCCCGTGCCCAGTGTTGACAGCAACTCAACTGCCCAACGGCCGGACCGCAACGGTGACGTCAGCCGAGACATCAGTGGAGACACTCGTCGCGCCTGGCTACGGGTTGGTGTCAAAGCAAAGTCGATCACAGCTCAGCAGCGCAAGCCCACAGCGTTGACCTTCTTAGTCGACACTTCAGGCTCAATGGCACAAGAGAATCGAATCGAGATCGTCAAGCAGTCGCTGCGGCTGCTGGTGGATGAACTCACGCCCAGGGACACCGTCGCCATCGTTACCTACGGCTCACGAGGTCAGGTCCTGCTCGAGCACAGCTCCGAGAAGGCAGCGATCCTCTCCACCATCGACCGGCTGTTTCCGCAAGGGTCAACCAACCTGCAAGAGGGCATGGAACACGCCTACCGACTGGCGTCAGAGAACCTCTTGGCGAACGACGACTGGAAGCGCATCCCCAGGAACCATCGCGTCCTTCTACTTTCAGACGGTGTCGCCAACGTTGGCCTCACCGACGCTGAAGCCCTACTCCGCAACGTTGCCCACTGGGCCGCTCGCGGCATCGAACTGACCGCAGTCGGTGTTGGCATGGGCAACTACAACGACGAGCTACTCGAACGATTGGCCGACCGTGGCGACGGACGCTACGCCTATGTCGACCGGTTGGAAGAAGCGCGTCGCTTGTTCGTCGAGAACCTCACCGGCACGCTGCAAACTGTTGGCAAGGATGCACGGGTGCAAGTCACCTTCGATCCTGCAGTAGTGCGCCAGTACCGTCTGGTGGGTTACGAAAATCGCGATATCCCGGACGCTGCATTCCGCAACAAAAACACCGACGGCGGCGAAATCGGTGCAGACCACGCGGTTACGGCGCTCTACGAACTTGATCTCTATCCTTCGGCACGACGCCGTGCCGATCTCGCGACCATCGCCCTGGTCTACCGACCGAGCGACAGCCAGGAGCTAGTCGAGATCCAGGAGACGGTACAGGTCGACACAGTCACTGACACGTTCGCCAGCACTACTCCCTCACTCCGACTCGCGACCTTGACCGCACGCTTTGCCGAACTTTTGCGAGTCTCACCCCACGTCGAGGGCGACTTGAGTTCGCTCTTCCTCGAAGCACAGCAACTGATCCCAGAGTTCCCTGGCGATCGACGCGTCGTGGAGTTAGCGGATTTGATCGGCAAGGCGCGCGATCTGATGTTGGCGCGGTGACCTCCCAGCCCCAGCGCTCGGAGGCGGTGCTCTTCAGACTAGGTCTGCAGAGCCCGCCGGGCGGCCCGCCCCGTAGGCGCCCAGCACCGGTCATCAGAAATCAATGAACGAATCGCAACGCGGCTCCTGCTCCTGCTCAACGGGTGTGTTCTCGAGCTGCTAGCAGGACCACCCGACCGTGGAGACGGGATCGTTCGTTTGGAGTACGAGTTCCGACTCAGTGAGCTCGCCGGCCCTGATGCCACCGGAGCAAGTGTTTACATGCACGCGACCGTGCCTGAAGATTGGGACTTCTCTGGTTCCGCCTTCATAGCCTCCGTGAGAGGCGAACGGATCACGGGAAGCGGCACTCCCTACAAGGCGTCCGGACCCCCTCCACATCAGATTTTGGCGCGCCGGCGCTTCCGAGACGCGGTTCAGAGACCCAAGACCAGACGGAGGCCGTGATCGACGTCGTCTAGAAGAACTTGGGGCAGTTGACCTATTCTCTCGCTTAGCCAGGAGCGATCAACCAGCTCGAGACCGAGTGGCACGGCAACGGAGTCCTTCGGCAGACCTGTCGCCGCGGAGTGCAGAAGCACGTTGCCTGCCATGCCGGCTCTATCGACATTTGATGTCAAGGGAACGACATGTGTTTGCCAAACTTCAACGCCGAGGACCTCTTCCGCTGAAACAACAACGCATGGTCGCCGCTTGTCGAGCTCCATCCAATAGAGATCGCCCCGTGCTACCACGGCGCAGATCTTTCGA